>JAAYUV010000003.1 GCA_012517475.1 Peptococcaceae bacterium
ACCCTATCACTAATTATAAGGAATTTTTTTGTGGTTTTACAGGAATAATCAGGAATTTCTTCTGTTTTTGTTCAATCTCTTCGTTTTAGACTCTTAAGCAAGAGTTGACATTTAAATTTTATTTTTATGCAACGCTAATGGTAAAATTACCAAAAACCTATTGATCGTTGCAGATAACAGGAATATACTTATATCAAGAACAAGGATTCTTAAAAACTTAAAACAATAAAATATCAAAGGAGGAATTGAAGATGACCGAAATTTTAACTACCGTAGCTTATGTAGGCGGCGGACTTGCCCTGGGTTTTCTGGTAGAACTTCCTTTCTGCAATGCTGTCGCAACTGCCAGGGAAAAATACGGCAAAGTATTGGGCAAGCTCAATGATTCAGACCTGTAAGAACCCTCTCAAATGAATAAAGAGCGGACGGCTTTAAGCCATCCTGCTCCGGACTTCGTGAAAAGCGAACCACAAATACAGTGGTTTTTTTTATTTTAGCATGGCTTTAAATTCTTCCTCATCAAAAACGGGGATTCCCAGTTCCCTGGCTTTTGTTAATTTCGAGCCGGCACTTTCCCCATAAACCACAAAGGAAGTCTTCTTGCTGACACTGGAAGAAGATTTTCCTCCCAGCTGTTCAATGAGCTCTTCAATCTCTCTTCTGTCCCATGTTTTCAGGGTTCCTGTTACAACAATGCTCTTCCCGGCCAGGATTTGGGATGTGACGGTGTGTTCGGCCGTCATTTTTACGTTTGCCCTGCTTAGTTTATCCAGAAAGTCCAAATTAGCCTGGTCCTGAAAGAAACTCACAATGCTCTTGGCCATAATTTCCCCGATATCTCCGATCTCCTTGAGTTCTTCGAGCCCGGCATTTCTTAATGCCTCCATGGCTCCATACCGGTTGGCCAGAACCTTTCCGACTTTTACACCGACATGCCTGATTCCCAGGGCAAATATGAGCGGTGCCAGTCCTCTTTGTTTACTGGCTTCAATCGCCTGCAGAAGATTTTGGGCTGATTTATGGGCCATTCTTTCTATGGTCAGAAGTTTTTCATATTCAAGGAAATATAAGTCGGCGGCATCTTCAATCAGATGATTTTCCAGAAGCTGATTAATAACGGCGGGACCTAATCCTTCTATGTTCATAGCGTCCCGGGAGACAAAATGGATAATCGCTTCCCTCTGCCGGGACGGGCAAGAGATGTTCAAACAGCGATGCGCCGCTTCTCCTTCCAGCCTGTAAACCGGACTGCCGCAAGACGGACATTGCGCAGGCATTTCAAATATTTTTTCCGCACCATTTCGTTTCTCCGGAAGGGACTTGATGATTTCCGGGATCACATCCCCTGCTTTATGAAGCAAAACATGATCTCCGATTCGAATATCCTTTTCCCGGATATTGTCCAGATTATGCAGGGTTGCCCGGCTCACGGTCGAACCTGCAACAAAAACATCCCTGAGAATGGCAGTTGGTGTCAGGACCCCCGTCCTGCCAACATTGATCTCAATATCTCTAACTTCTGTTTCCACCTGTTCCGCCGGAAATTTATAAGCGATAGCCCAGCGGGGACTTTTGGCAGTGTACCCTAATTCCCTTTGATGCGCAAAATGATTAACTTTAATCACCAGTCCGTCTATCTCATAAGGCAAGCTATGCCTTTGCTCCACCATTTCACCGCAATATTCAATCACTTGATCTATCGTCTTATATACCCTGTAATGAGGGTTTACTGTGAATCCCAATTCTTTTAACACCCGGAGAACTTCTTCCTGGGTCCTGATTCCCAGATTCTCAGCCTGAATCAGCTGGTAGGAAAAATAGCCCAGTTTTCTGCCGGCTGTAATCCTGGAATCCTGCTGTCTAAGAGAACCGGCTGCCGCATTTCTGGGATTGGCGAAAAGAGACAAACCCTCTTCTTCCCGTTCGGCGTTAAGCTGGAGGAATGATTCTTTCGGCATATACCCTTCCCCCCGTACATCCAGGAGAGAGGAATTGAAAATATCATGATCTTCCCGGATACGCAGCGGAACTGCCCTGATGGTCTTGACGTTGGCCGTAATCTCTTCCCCGACTTCCCCATCTCCACGCGTAGCCCCTCGGATTAATAAGCCATTTTCATAGGTTAGAGCAACCGTAAGCCCGTCAATTTTGAATTCCACGACGTATTCGGCATCCGGGGCAATCGCCCGTACCCTGCGGTCAAAATCCTTCAGATCTTCTGCCTGAAAAGCGTTATCCAGGCTTAAGAGCGGCTCAGGATGGCGGATCTTCGGAAACTGGGAAGCAACAACCCCCCCAACCCTCTGGGAGGGGGAATCCTCCGTAACCCATTCGGGGTGGCTTTTTTCGATTGCCAGCAATTCTCTCATATACGCATCGTATTCTGCATCGGTAAGGATCGGATCATCCAGCCCATAATAATGATAGTTTGCTTTCTCAATGATTTTTTTCAGTTCCTGCAAGCGTTGTTCGCTCATGTTTATACCCCTCTTCAGAAGGTAATTTTCAATATTATCTTCAGTTTATATTTGAGTAATTACTCAAATATAATTATATCTTTTCCAATTTTGCATACTCTGCAATCAATTTTTTTACTTCACCGCTAAAAACTACGGTGATTTCTGCGGCCAGCCCTTCCCCTTTTACAGACATCACAATACCGCCGCCAAACTTAGGGTGCTGCACTTTATCTCCCACCTGAAAACGAACGGAATCCGGACTTACCAGCTGCGATCCTTTTTCTCTCCAAGTCCCCGTGCCACCGGCAAAACCCGTACTGCCAAAAGAACTCGCTCTCCCGAACGACTTCCCGCTTCCGGCCAGTCCGAAGCCCCTGCCTAATACCTCCTGGCGGGGTGCGTCCTGTTGGAATAAATCCTCCGGTATTTCCTTCAGGAACCTGGAGGGGAGACTGTCCTGGATATGCCCGTAAAGCATTCGCTGTTCAGCATAACTCAGAAGGAGTTTTTCCCTGGCTCTGGTGATCGTGACATAACAAAGCCTGCGTTCTTCTTCCAGTAAATACTGCTCTAAAATACTCCTGCTGCTGGGAAATATACCGTCCTCCAGCCCTACGGCAAAAACCACAGGGAACTCCAGTCCTTTGGCACTGTGCATGGTCATCAGTTTCACGGCATCTTCCGCTTCATCATAGCTGTCAATTTCAGCCACCAAGGAAACCTGTTCGAGGAATCCCTCCAAAAGCATTGCGTCCTGACCCTGCTCAAGTCCGGAATCCTCCGGATATTCATCTTTATTCTGATCATACTCGGCCGTAACAGATAAAAATTCATTCAGATTCTCGATCCTGGCGTCCGCCTCAACGGTATTTTCCATCCTGAGCGAGGCCATATAGCCCGTTTCTTTCAAGATCTGCTCAGTAAGCTCCGTAACAGAGATCCCCCGGTCCGCTTCATTTCGCAAACGAATCATCAGTTCGTAAAATGAAGTCAGAGAAGCAACCCCTTTGGCCTGAAGACCGGGAATATACGCAGCTTCGGTAAGTGCATCAAGAATGGGCATTCCTTGTTCTTCGGCATATTCCAGGACTTTATCCAAACTCCCTTTGCCGATCCCGCGTTTGGGAACATTAATCACCCTGGCAAAACTCACCCGGTCGGCCGGGTTATGGATTAATCGCAGATAGGCCAGGATATCTTTAATTTCCATCCGCTCATAAAATTTTGTCCCTGAGTAAATCTTGTATGGGATGGATTCTTTCATAAAGTGTTCTTCCAGAACCCTGGATTGCGCGTTCGTCCTGTAAAGAACAGCAAAATCGTTGTACTTGCGTCCTTCGGTATCACTGAACAAGCGGATTTTCTCGGTGATATACCTTGCTTCGTCGTGTTCGTTGGCAGCCTTATATAGAACGATCTGATCCCCTTCCTGATTCTCCGTCCAAAGAGACTTGCCTTTACGGTTGTAATTATTGCTGACCACTTCATTCGCCGCCTGGAGGATCCTTCTTGTTGAGCGGTAGTTCTGTTCTAATTTGAGAACCTTGGCTTCCGGATAATCCCTTTCAAAGTCAAGGATATTCTGAATGTCCGCTCCCCTCCAACCATAGACAGACTGGTCGTCATCCCCGACCACACAGAGATTGCGGTAACGCTTAGCCAGAAGATTGATCAGAATATATTGGGCATGGTTGGTATCCTGATATTCGTCAACCAGGATATACCTGAATTTTTCCTGATAATAGGCCAGTACATCAGGGCATTCCCTGAAGATTTTTACTGTCAGCATAATAATATCGTCAAAATCCAATGCGTTATTGGAAATTAGTTTTCTTTGATAAATGCGGTATACTGCCGCGGCCTTTTCCTGAAAATAATCACCGGCGGCTGCGTCGAAAGAAGAAACATCCAAAAGCTTGTTTTTGGCATCACTGATTGTTCCCAGAACCGCTCTGGGAGCAAATTTTTTCTCATCCAGATTTAACTCTCTTAAACATTCTTTGATCAGTGCCAACTGATCGGAAGCATCATATATGATAAAACTACGGGTATACCCCGGCAGTTTACTGATCTCGCGCCGCAAAATACGTACACAGGTAGCGTGAAAAGTGGCTACCCAAAGTCCCTCTCCCTCACTGCCAACCAGTCCGAGAACACGGTCTCTCATCTCCTGAGCAGCCTTGTTGGTAAACGTGATAGCCAAAATGTTCCACGGTTCTATCCCTTTGGCAATTAAGTAGGCAATCCTGTAGGTTAAAACTCTTGTTTTTCCTGAACCAGCCCCCGCTAAAATAAGAAGAGGACCTTCTCCGCTTTCAACTGCTTCCCGTTGGACCGGATTGAGGTCCTGAAGATAATACATTTTGGGAATCCCCTTTCTTTCTGGTCGGTTATAAAAATCATTCAATCAATCACAGTAACCCTTATTGCGAAGTTTCGTGATATGGGCGTTGAACATCTCTTCGAGATCAATCCCATATTGTTCTTCAAGGACAAACATCATGGTTACGGCTGTCTGAGCAACATCCATCAGTTCTTCGGCAATATACTGCATCACTTGACTTTCTTCAAGTCTGCTCGATTCTCCGTTGAGTCCCCTAAACTTTCCGATAGCCTGCGCCAGTTCACCCGATTCTTCCATAATCTTTAAAGCGGTGCTTTCCAAAGAAGGGTTCAGTCTGTTTAAACGAGGCAGGGTCAACGTCTTGCTTATTCTCTCACTCATCTTTCTTCTCCGTTTTCCTTAGATTACTTCCTTCTGGAATCCAACTCTTCCGCAATCTCTCTCAAATCTACCTTCCTGTCTTCCAGGAGAACCAGAAGGTGATATAACAGGTCGGCCGACTCATAACGGATTTCACTAAGGGAATCATTTTTGGCAGCGATAATGACTTCCGCACATTCTTCCCCAACTTTTTTCAGGATCTTATCCACTCCTTTGGTAAAAAGATAGGTGGTATAAGAGCCTTCCGGCCGCTCTTCATTTCTCTTCTTTATTATTTCGGCAAGCAATTCCAAAGTCCTGCCAAGAGATACCGGCGGTTTAACTTCCGGTTCTCCGGTTTGAACCCAGGTCCCTTCCTGAGCGTTAGTTTCTATCCCTTCTTTATTTTCCGTATTGAATTTATAATGGAAACACGAATAAAAATTTTCGTGACAGGCCATTCCGGTTTGTTTTACTTTGAGCAGGACAGAATCTTTATCACAATCAAAAGACAAGTCCACTACTTCCTGAAAATGACCGGAAGTTTCCCCTTTCAGCCAGAGGCTGTTTCTGGATCTGCTGAAGTAATGGGCCTTGCCTTCCAGTATGGTCTTTTTCAGAGCTTCTTCGTTCATGTAGGCAAGCATCAAGACTTCCCTGCTCTCTACATCCTGTACCACCGCCGGGATAAGACCGTCCTTATTCCACTTGATTTCCTTTACCAGGTTATCCAGATTTACAGCTTGACAATTCTTATTTTCCATAACTTACTCCTATCGCCTGAAAATCTTCATTTTTTTCTACGCATCTTTACATGATTTGGGATAGCACTAAAATTTTTATCCTCAACCCTTTATATTGAATAAAGCGAAATGATTTCATCATGGGCTTATTTCCTGACCGGTATCCCCTTTTTCCGGAGATATTCCTTTGCTTCTCCGATGCTGTACTCCCTGTAATGGAAAATGGAGGCCGCCAGCACTGCATCCGCCTCTCCTTCCGTTAAACCCTCGGCCATATGCTCAAGGGTTCCAACCCCGCCGCTGGCGATCAGGGGAATAGAGACTGCTCTGCTGACTTTTCTGTTTAATTCGTTATCATAACCCTCTTTTGTTCCATCCCTGTCCATAGAAGTGAGAAGAATCTCTCCTGCTCCCAGTTCCTCAACTTTTTGCACCCATTCCAAAACATCGATCCCGGTTGGGGTCCGGCCTCCATGAATATATACTTCCCAGCGTCCATCTCCGACCCTGCGGGCATCAACGGCTACTACGATACATTGACTGCCGAAAGCAAGGGCTCCTTCCTGAACCAGATTCGGATTCTGAACGGCAGCCGTATTCAGGGAGACTTTATCGGCTCCCGCCCTCAGCATTTTGCGAATATCCGCAATCGTCCTTAACCCCCCGCCAATAGTAAAAGGAATAAAGACCTGCTCAGCAGTTCGCCTGACTACTTCCACCATGGTTTCCCGGCCTTCTGCCGACGCGGAAATATCCAGGAAAACGAGTTCATCCGCGCCTTCCTTATCATAGGCAGCAGCCAGTTCCACAGGGTCTCCCGCATCCCGCAAATGAATGAAATTTGTACCTTTCACAACCCGCCCCTCATGAACGTCCAGGCAGGGAATGATTCTTTTAGCCAGCATTTATTTTTACTCCTCCTTAGGGCAGGTTTTTCATTAATCACACATTTATCTGACGGCTTGCAACGCCTCTTCTAAACGAAAAGAACCGGAATAAAGGGCTTTTCCTACGATTGCTCCTTCAATGTCCACCCCGCGGGCAGCTTCATCCTTTAGCCGGATAAGATCCGCTAAAGAAGAAATCCCTCCGGAGGCAATAAGCTTAAGCCCGGTTTCTTGAGCCATTTTTACCGTACTGGCAATATTAGGACCACCCAGCATCCCATCTCTGGAAATATCCGTAAAAATTACTCTGGATACTCCCGCCTCTTTCATGGCCCGTCCCAATTCTTCCGCTTTCATATCCGTTTTTTCAGCCCAGCCCTGAACAGCTACCATTCCATCTGCGGCATCAATCCCCACAATAATCCGTTCACCATATCTTTTTACCGCTTCGGACACAAGCTTCGGATCTCTCACTGCCACTGTTCCCAGTATGACTCTGGAAACACCGAGTTCCAGCAATTCTTCGATCCTTTCTAATGTGCGGATCCCTCCGCCAACCTGGATTTTTAAACTTGCGCTTTTTGCGATATTTTTAATAGCCTGGTCATTTACAGGTTTCCCCGCAAACGCCCCGTTCAAATCCACCACATGAAGAAAAGCAGATCCTTTTGCCTGAAAATCAGCAGCTACAGCCGCGGGATCATCGGAATAAACCGTAGCGTCTTCCATTCTTCCCTGGAGAAGACGGACTACCTTGCCGTCTTTGAGATCAATAGCCGGATAAATGATCATGATTTCTTCACCCATTTCCCAAAGTTATCTAACATCACCAGTCCCCAGGGGCTGGATTTCTCCGGGTGAAACTGTGCTCCCCAGACATTTTCCTTACCGACAACAGCAGGAAAATCAAATCCGTAATCACTGGCGGCGGCGATACAGGACTCGTCCTCCGGAGCCGCATAGTAAGAATGTACAAAATAAAAATGTGAGCGGTCAGGGATATTCTCACAGATGACATTCGGAAAAATAATTTTGAGTGTATTCCAACCCATATGAGGAATTTTTAGTCCCGGAGGAAATTTAACCACTCTTCCCCGGAGAAAACCGAGACCCTGATGTTCACCGTGTTCTTCCCCAATCTCAAACAACAGCTGCATCCCCAGGCAAATCCCTAAGAAAGGGTTTCCGTCCCGCACATATTGCTGCAAAGGAGTAATCCACTCCCCTTTTTCCAGTGCGGCCATGGCATCGGCAAAAGCGCCTACCCCGGGAAGGATAATCCCCCGGGCCTTCCTGATTTCCTCTGGGGAAGTCATGATCAAGGCCTCATATCCGAGTTTTTCCAATGCCTTTTCCACACTTCTCAAATTTCCCCGACCATAGTCAACAATTCCAATCATGATGTCCTCCAAGCTATGTTTCAGACTACAACGTACCTTTGGTTGACAAAATCCCTTGATTCCGGTTGCTTATCTGTACGGCTAAACCCAAAGCTCTCCCAACCGACTTGAATACTGCCTCCAGAATGTGATGCCTGTTCTTTCCGTCCAATAAGGTTATATGCAGGGTAATTCCGGCGTTAACCGCAAAAGCCCTGAAAAACTCCTCAGCCATCTCAACCGGAAAATCTCCGGCCATTCCGTCCGGACAATCGACTTTCCAGGCCAGGTATCCCCTGTTGGAGATATCAACCGCTGCCTGTGCCAAAGCCTCGTCCATTGGAAAAAGGCAATCTGCAACTCTTTCAATCCCTGCTTTATCTCCAAGCGCTTCGCGCAGAGCCTGTCCCAAAACAATCCCGCAATCTTCGATGGTGTGATGCGGATCAACCTGAAGATCCCCGGCTGCCTTGATATCAAGATCGAAATAGGCGAACCGGCATAAGGAATTTAACATATGATCAAAAAAACCAATGCCGGTTTCAATATTTGTTTTCCCCTGGCCATCGATTCCCAATGTAAGCATGATATCCGTTTCCAGGGTTTTTCTCATCAGATTGGCGCTTCTCAATTTTCTGCCCCCTATCTTAACTTAACTTTTCTAATTGGTTATAGCTCTGAGGCGATATCTTTCACCGCTTTCAGGAAAGCTTGGTTCTCTTCCGGCGTGCCCGAACTCATTCTCAAGGATTTCCCCAGACCGGGCAGGCTGCCGAGGTTGCGCACCGTAAAGCCCCTGGCCGAAAGCTTTTCAGCCCAGAGGTCGGGGGCATCCGGCTGAAAGAGCAGAAAATTTGCTCTTGTGGGCAGCACGTTGACTCCCGGTATCTTATTTAATTCATTATACAGCATTTGCGTTTCTTTTTTAATGATCTCGACCTGCTCCTGGTAAGCGGAAGCATATTTCAGGGCGGTGACCCCGGCCTGCTGGGAAAAAGAGTTGACATTAAACGGCTGCCTGACTCTATTTAAATCAGTAATTAATGCACTGTTCCCCACAACATACCCTAACCGCAAAGCAGCCATGCCAAAAGCTTTGGAAAAAGTACGCATAATCAGAAGGTTAGGATACTGATTAATAAGATCCACCATGGTTTCCCCGGAAAATTCGGCATACGCTTCATCGACTACGACTAAGGCCTGGGTATTTTGAACAATCTGCAAGATTTCTGTTTTGGGGAAGAGGGAACCTGTTGGATTGTTGGGATTGCAGACAATGATGATATCCGTATTTTTTACTTTTACATCCAAAGAGTCCTTTGCTGCGGAGAAGCTAAGCATTTTGGGCAGATCCAAAGATATTCCGTTTAAGAGCGGTACTTCAAGCACAGAAGTTCCGGTAATAGCGGCTGCCGCGGCATACATGCTGAAAGTTGGGGGATGAATCATCAAAGTCCTGTTCCGCCCGCCGAAAGTGTGAAGGATAATCTGGATCAGTTCGTCCGAACCGTTGCCAACCAGGATTTCCTCCGGTCTTACCCCATTATAAGCGGATATAGCGTCCCTAAGCTCTTGGGCCTGCCCGTCCGGATAGCGGTTAAAGGCTATATTCGCGGAAAAAAGTTCTTCCTGCATACCGGAAGGCCAGGGAAAGGGATTTTCGTTGGCGTCCATTTTGATGTTGCCTTCCACCACATGGGCTTCATAGGGTTTTAAAAAAGCAATATCTTCCCGAATGAAATTCCTCATCTTTTTCTCACCTCTATCGCTCTGGCATGGGCTTCAAGTCCTTCCCTTCTGGCCAGATGCATGATTTGATCCGCATCTCTCTGCAGAGCTTGATCGGAATAATTGATAACGCTGATCTTTTTGACAAAAGCGTCCACATCCAGAACAGAATAAAAACGTGCAGTTCCTCCTGTAGGTAGAACATGATTGGGTCCCGCAAAATAATCCCCCACGGGTTCGGGCGTATTTCTTCCAAGAAACACAGCACCTGCATTCTTCACCCGTCCTAACCAGGAGAAAGGCTCCCGGACCACAAGTTCAAAGTGTTCAGGGGCTATACGATTGGCCAGGTCCATTCCTTCCTGAAGATCACTCACCAGGATGGCGGCTCCATAAGTATCCCAGGATGCCCTGGCAATTTCAGCACGGGGCAGCAGCTCCAACTGGCGCTCTACTTCAAGAACGGTTTTCTCCAGCAGCTCCCGACAAGGTGAAACCAAAATCGCTGAAGCCAGTTTGTCGTGCTCCGCCTGGGAAAGAAGATCTGCCGCCAGTTCTTCCGGATTCTCGCTCTCATCGGCTAAAACCAGAATCTCGCTGGGTCCGGCCAGCATGTCAATATCCACTGTCCCGTAAACCTGCTTTTTCGCCAGGGTCACATAAATATTTCCCGGCCCGGTAATTTTATCCACGGGTGCAATGGTTTCCGTGCCATAGGCCAGTGCGGCGATCGCCTGAGCGCCGCCGATTTTATAAATTTCTGTTACTCCGCATTCAGCGGCAGCCACCAAAACTTCGGGCAGCAGTGTCCCATCTTTCAAAGGAGGAGAAACCATTACAATCTCTTCTACTCCCGCTACCGCTGCCGGCAGGGCGTTCATAAGAACGGAAGAGGGATAGGCCGCAGTCCCGCCGGGGACATATATTCCTACCCGCTGTAATGGCCGGATGATCTGTCCGAGAATCGTCCCGTCTTCGGAGCTTTCCATCCAGGACACTCTTTTTTGCTTTTCATGATACTTCCTGACATTTTGCTTAGCCTGACGGATAGCCTGCAAAAATTGAGAATCCACCAGTTTATAGGCATTTTCAATTTCTTCTTGGGTTACCTGCAGCCCTGCTTTACTTAGGTCCACCCCGTCAAAATTTGCCGTAAAGGACAGCAAAGCCTCGTTTCCGCCTTGTTTTACCTTTTGAATAATCTCTGCAACCCTGGATTCCAAAAGCGCATCATCCCCATAGGATTTTGCTGTGAGTTTCTTTATGTCCAGTTCTCCATATTTTTGAACCCTTTTCATTTCTGTTTGCCCCTTACCTTTCAAACCCTTTTAGATAAGTTCCCTGATTTTTTCCGCCAACCCCTGAATCCGTTCGTATTTGATCCGGTAGGAAACCCGGTTGGCGATCATCCTGGTCGTCGCCTCCATGATCGGTGCAATTTCCACCAGCTTATTTTGTCTTAGGGTGGTCCCCGTGGATACAATATCGACAATCATCTCGGCCAATCCTACCCTCGGTGCAAGCTCAATATTGCCGTGAAGCTTGATGGGTGTAACTTGCATTCCCCGTTCGCTGAAAAACATTTGTGCCACCCTGGGAAATTTTGTAGCCGCCCGTTTATGGTTCAGCACGCTCAGGTCGTATGATCCATCCGCTAATTTAGGCGGTTTGGTCTCTTCCGGCATGGCGACGACAAACCGGCAGTAGCCGAATTTAAGGTCAACCAGTTCAGCTACATCCAGGTTCTGTTCCACCAAGGTATCCTTGCCCACAAATCCGATATCGGCAGCGCCATATTCCACATAGGTAGGGATATCCGTTGGCCTGCAGATAATAATCCGGGCTTCCGAACCGGTCAGCTCAAACATTAATTTGCGCGAATCTTCCTCCACGGATCTGCAGTCTATACCCGCATGATTGAGCAGGCGGACTGAGTCTTCCAGTAATTTTCCCTTGGGCAATGCAATGGTGATAAAATTTTTGGTCATGAATCTTACTCCTTCCGAAAACCAGGCACAAGATAATTTAGTTGTTTATTGTTTTAACTAATTAAAGTATTAAAGTACATGAAAAGTATAACAAGCGTATCCCCGAAAGTAAATACCCTTGTTATATTTTTTCTATGCATTTTTCTTTTTTTATTCCCCAAAGTGCAGTCCCAGTTTGCGGGCAGTCTGCAATACCGGATCATCCAAAGAAATCTTTTTCAGGCGGTTAACCGCATCAGTCAAAGGAACGCAGACGATTTCAGAACCCTGAAGCGCAACCATTTTGCCAAATTCCCCGGCCGCTACCGCATCGACAGCAGCGACACCATAACGGGTAGCCAGGACTCTGTCATAGGTATTAGGAGAACCGCCTCTTTGAATATGCCCTAAGACGGTAACCCTTGTTTCCAGGCCGATCAGTCCTTCCAGTTCTCCCGCCACTTTAGCCGCAATCCCGCCCAGTTTGATGGGATCCGTCCTTCCGGCAATTGTCCGTTCAACAACCATTTCCCCATTCAAAGGTTTGGCGCCTTCCGCAACTACCATAATACTGAATTTCTTGCCGCTTTTCTTCCTGTTTTCCACCGCCTCAGCCACTTTGCGGATATCATAAGGAATTTCCGGGATGAGAATCACATCCGCCCCTCCGGCAATTCCCGAATGGAGAGCAATCCAACCGGCGTAACGGCCCATTACTTCAAGAACCATCACCCTGTGATGAGATTCTGCCGTGGTATGAAGCTTGTCCAGGGCTTCCTGTGCCGTTTCGACCGCAGATTGAAACCCGAAAGTAAAATCGGTCGCCATTAAATCATTGTCAATGGTTTTGGGGACTCCGACCACTTTGAGTCCTTTTCCGGAAAGCTCTAAAGCAATATTCAGGCTTCCGTCCCCGCCTATGACGACAAGGACCTCAACTCCCAAACCGGCCAGGTTTTCAATCACTTGATCAGAACGGTCTTCCTGAATGTCCTGACCATTCCGCCGCACAGAAAAGGCAAAGGGATTATCGCGGTTGGAAGTCCCCAGAATAGTCCCTCCTTTCGGAAGAATTCCGGATACTTCCTTAAAGCCCAACGGTATAAAATCCTTTTCGACGGCTCCCTTGAAACCGTCTTTTATCCCGACGACGTCTATCCCTTGATGAAGCGCAGTTCTAACCACAGCTCTGATTACAGCATTCAACCCCGGGCAGTCCCCGCCCCCGGTTAAGACAGCTATTTTTTTCACCATGACAGATCCTCCTTTATAAGGGTTCAGCTTTCCACTCTTTCCAATTCGGAGATTCCCCGGCTGGAAGCCATCTTTCTTGCATCCGTATCCGTAATGTACCCCAGCGCCATTTCAACTTTCTTGCCGCCTTTTCTTAGTTCACGGCAGCGTTTGATAACAGCCCCCGGTGATTGTCCGTAAACTAGTATATCGGCATTCTCCACCTCATAATCCTGCAGCTGTTCTATCATAATCCCTAAATTTACTGCAAAGCCGGTGGCAGGGAGATTTATCCCGAAATCTGAATAAAGACCGTCATAACGCCCGCCGTCGATGACCGGACTCCCTATTCCCGGCAGGTAGCCTTCAAAAATAGCGCCTGTATAGTAGGAAAAACCGCGGAGGATCCCTAAATCCAAAGACACAAATTCCTGAACACCAAAATCTTTTAAGTATAAGTATATGGTCCGGAGGGATTCTACTGCCCTTCGGATTGCCGGGATATGATTCCAGCTCTGAAGTTTATTCAGCACGTCTTCCTTCCCTGTCAGATGCGGCATAGAAAGGAGCAAATCTTTAGCCGCTTCAGGAAGCTCACTTTGGGAGATCACACTTTCCATTTTCACCATATCTTTGCGCGCAATCCCATCCTCAAGTTCCTCTCTCAGTTTGGGGCTGAAATTCATTTCCTGGGCAAGTCCGGAAAATATTCCGTTATGGCCAAGACTCAGCTGGAAGTTTCTGATTTCCAAAGCCTTCATAATTTCAACGGCCAGGGCAATGACTTCCGCATCTGCAATATCCGAACCGGAACCTACCAGCTCGACTCCGACCTGGCGGAATTCCCGGTACCGGGATGAATCATTGCGGTAAACATCCCCGCTGTAACAGTACCGGAGAGGAAATATCCCTCCCCGTTGCCTTGCGCTGACCATCCTGGCAATGGGTGTGGTAAATTCCGGCCGCAGGACAACAATGTGGCCGTTTTTATCAAAAAACTTGTATAACCGGTCTTCTTTATTGGCGTCGGGTTCCACACAAGCCCTATACTCCAAGCCGGGAGTAGCTACCTTTTGATAAGACCAATTTTTGCAGACCTGAATGGCCTTTCCTTCCAGCGCTTCCAACGAAGCCAATTCTCCCGGAAGCAAATCCCTCATGCCTTCCGGAAGTTTTAATCCCAATGTTGATCTTTCCATCTTGCTTGCACCTCTTCTTGCACATGTAATCATTTATGGCTGCTTTATTCTTCTATATGTTTTTCCTCAAGCCTTTTCAGAATCATTTTATAGCCATCGGCCCCATAATTGAGGCATCTTTTCACCCTGCTGATTGTTGCAGAGCTGGCGCCGGTCACCTCGGCTATTTTTGTGTAAGTGATATCCGCTTCCAGCATCCGGGCAACTTCCAACCTCTGGGCCAACGCTTTAATTTCCGCGACGGTCGCAATGTCCTGAAAAAACCGGTAACATTCCTCTTTGGTTTCTAAAAGCAGAATCGCCTCAAAAAGAGAATCTGTCAGGTCATCTTTGAGCCTTTCATCGCTCCCCATGGTTACACCTCCGCGAATGCTCTTTTATCATTCAACATTCAAAAACTCTTTCATACTTTAATTTATGAAAGTATGGACGAACTGTCAAGCACAAATAACAAAAAGCCTAATAAAAAAAGGTGCCCCTGCCTGCAATTTATTTTCATTCGCTGTACAACGGCCCCTTGAAATCAATTCTATGCAATGAAGTATCTTTGCCTGATTATACCCCTAAATGCTTTTTCTGGTTCTCCTTATCATGAATAAATTCTGTAATTCCGGAACAATAAATGATTTGACCATTTACCAAAATATAAACCTTATCTGCAATCCTCTGAGCCAGATCGAGATTCTGTTCTGCAACCAGGATGGATACCCCCTGACTTGCAAGATCCTGGCATATTCCAATAATACGCTCAATGACCATGGTTGAAATTCCTTCAGAGGGTTCATCCATGAGTATCAGTCCCGGATTCCCTACCAAGGCCCTGCTGATGGCAAGAATCTGCTGTTCCCCCCCGCTGAGCTTTGTCCCGCCGGTATCTTTCCGTTGTGCTATTTCCGGGAAAGTAGAATATATCCGCTCCGGTGTCCACTCATGGTCACTCTTGGCAGGCCTATAGGCAATACGCAAGTGTTCGTCGACACTCAGAGAAGAAAACAGAAGCCATCCCTGCGGGACATAAGCGATTCCTGCCCTGGCAATCTCATCCGTCCGGCGCTCAATCATCTCCTCATTCCGGAATAGAATACTTCCCTTCCTGGTAACCTCTTTGAGTCCCATAATAGCCTTTAGCAATGTAGACTTTCCCATCCCATTTCGTCCAAGAACAACGATTTTCTCCCCTTTGTTCGCTTCCAAAGATATATTCTGGAGAACATGGGATTTCCCGTAAAAGGCATTTAACCCTTCGATCGTCAATAATTTTTCTTCCATGGTTTCCTTCCTTACTCCTGAAATCTTCTTGTCCTCTCAAATGAAATGGAAAACGGTCAGGCTTGATTTCCGGTTAATTTATAGATTTTGTGCACCTCAGGATTGTTTTTGATTTCCTGGGGACTCCCTTCTGCCACAATCACCCCGTGGTTCAGCACCGTCACATTTTCGGTAATACTTAAGGCAAAATCCATGTCATGTTCAATAATCAGGGCTATTTTCTCCTGAGCCAGCCTTCTCACCAGCTCACCCATAAATTTTCTTTCCTGGGGAGAAAGCCCTGCCAGCGGCTCGTCAAAAAGGATCACCTTGGGGTTGGGGGCCAAAGCCATTCCCAGTTCCAGTTGTCTTTGTTCTCCATGCGAAAGACTGCTTACCGTGGTCCGCAGCTTATTCTCCAGGGCAACACTTTCCGCAACTTCATTAATCCTGGCCACTCGCTTTTTATATGTTTTCCAATTGTGCAGAAACACAATTTTTTTATCCTTGTCTTCCCATTGTCCGCCTGCCAAGGAAAGAAATAAATTTTCCTCAACCGTCATTTCCTTAAAAAGATTGGAGATTTGATAAGTCCTGGCCAAACCAAGATTGCTCCGGGTTTGAATGCTGGATTGGCTGATATTCTCTCCAAACAGGCAGATTTCACCACTGTCCATAGGAATCTCACCGGTTATTAGGTTAAACAGTGTTGTTTTCCCCGCACCATTTGGCCCGATGAGCACCCTGCTCTTCCCTTCCGCTAAAGAAATGGTCACATTGTGTATGGCTTTAACCCCTCCAAAGGATTTTGTCAGGTTTTTGACAGCAAGCGCCGGTTTATTCGTTTCATTGTTCATACCTAAGTCAATCCTTTACTTCGCTTTTTTGTTTATCTTTTGAGAACCTTATCCAAATACTCTCCAGTATTCCTGTCACGCCCTTCGGAGCGAATACGATGACGATAAGAAACAATATTCCGATGATTAATAGATAACGCTGGGTAATCCCGCTTAAGACAATTTCCAGGACCTTAATAATCCCGGTCCCGATAATTGCTCCGAAAATACTGTTGACTCCTCCGAAAATTGAGGCAATCATGACTTGATTCGATGCATTTAAGGTAATGGCATCCGGATTAATGATCCCTGAATAGTAAACATAGAACATTCCGGAAAGGGAAGCGACAAATGATGAGATCATGAAAGCCAGCCATTTCAGAAAAGAAGTATTGTATCCAAGCATCTTCATCCGGGATTCACTTTCCCGAACTCCCCTCAATTTAAGACCAAACGGGGATTTGTTTATCGCGATAAGTCCGATCACGACTGCATAAGAAATAACCAATGTAAAGTAATAAAAACCCACATTGGGGGAACTAAAACCCATTAGGAACTGGGGAACTTTGATTCCGGAAATACCGGTGGTTCCTTTGGTCAGGGAGATCCACTGCAGAACCAGCGCCCAGACAAGCTGTCCTAATACGAGTGTAAGCATCAGGAAGTACACTTCTTTGGAGCGGTTGGCAAGTACTCCAAAGAAAAATCAATGGCGTGAGCTTTGCGAATCATTTCAACCTCAAGGTCATAACTCATACCGGTTTCTTCCAGATTTTTGCGGAATACTCCATCGATTAACCCGACGGTTGGGAAATTCTGAACCCCCGAGAAACCCATTTCTTTCAGACTGTTCAAGAATACATCGATAAGCCTGAATGGATCCGTTCCGCAGACCCCGGCCAAAACCGGGGTATTTTTTACTACCGGCAGAACCTCGCTCGCCATTTCCACCACTATACTGTTGGCATCCCCGTAAGGCATAAGTCCGGCCAATGAGCCTCGTCCTGCCATCCTATAGCGGCCGGAGTTGTAGATAATAAAAATAACACATGAGGAGAAATGTCTTTCCCCTCATGTGTTGAATCTTCACTGTATTCTTCATTATGAATCACTGATTCCGAACTTCGTCATCTTATTGTATAGTGTCCGGCGGGTTATTCCAAGATACTCGGCAGTTTTGTTCCGGTTCCAATTAAATTTTTCCAAACTGTCAAGGATTAATTCTTTCTCGTAAATCTCCTGACGCTTCCCGACAGTTTTTAGGATTTGGGAATGATCCGGCGGACCAGGATTTGCCAATCCCAGATTTCTGATCTGATAAGGAAAGTCTTCTACCTTAATTACATCCCCTTCGGTAAGGATAGCAGCCCGTTCCAGGATATGTTTGAGTTCCCTCACATTGCCGGGCCAATCGTATTCCATCAGCATATCAAAAGCAGCAGGCTCTATTCTTTTTATTTTCTTTCCGAACTCTTTCTCAATGGTTTGCAGAAAGTGGTTCACAAGAAGGAAAATATCCTCTTTGTGACGGCGCAAAGGCGGAGTCTCTATAGATACTACATTAATCCGGTAATAGAGGTCTTCGCGGAATGTTCCTTCCTTTACGCCTTTTAAGATATCCACATTGGTTGCACAAATAATCCGGGTATCAATCTTAATGGTCTCTGTTCCCCCGACTCTCTGAAACTCCTGTTCCTGGATGGCCCGCAGCAGTTTGGCCTGGGTTTTCAGCGTCATCTCCCCGATTTCATCCAGAAACAGCGTTCCGTGGTTGGCCAATTCAAAACGACCGAGTCGTCGTTGGATGGCGCCTGTGAACGCACCTTTTTCATGGCCGAAAAGTTCGCTTTCCAGAACACTATCGGGCAGGGCGGCACAGTTAACCTTTATAAAAGGACCTTTATAGCGTGAACTGTTATAATGGATTGCCCGTACGATGAGCTCCTTGCCTGTTCCACTTTCTCCTTTAACCAGAACATTAATATTCTTGTCCGCAACTTTATTGATAATGTCATAGATTTCTTGCATAGCCCGGCTTTGCCCGACTATTTCATCAAAACCCTTTTTCTTAATCAGTTCTTTTTTAAGCATTTCATTTTCTTTGATGAGTTTTTCGTAATTCTTAAAATTATCGGTTGTTTCCCTGATAATGATCTCAGTGGGAATCCGTTCAAAGCTTGATCCCCCGATATAGCCGATGGCACTGGAGTTTTGATAAAAAAATGCCGCTTGTTCCGGTGTTTTAATCGGACCGCCGTACACCATAAGAAAGGAATCCGGTGCTGTTTTTTTTGCGCTTTGAAAGATTCGTTTGGCTATACCCAATCCCTCTTCCAAACTGGTTCTTTGCACAATACTGTTTTCCCCACCGACTGTCCAGCTCAAATGGGCACAGATAACATCTACACCGACCTGGGCCATCTTTTCTGCTTGTTCTTCGTTAAAAACGAAGGCGATCGTAAAAAGTTCCTTTTCTTTTGCCGTTTTCATAAATTCAATTTCGCGTTGAAAGCCCAGACCGTGCTCTTCAAGCGCTTCCCGAAACTACCATCAATCAGACCAACTGTCGGAAAATTGTTAACCCCGTGAAAACCCTTCTTTTTTATCCGATCCAAAAGCAATCCATGGTCAATGGTCGGATCTGTGGCGCAAGCTCCAAAAATGACCGGTTTATTTCTAATACGCGGAAGGATCTCCTCCGACCCGAATTCCATAACGATATCGTTGCTATTGCCGAAAGGCATCATGCAGCAAATTGAAGACACCCCATAATTTCGAAATCTGCCGGCATTAAGAACAAGAATGAAGTCAGCTCCGCCTTCTACAGCTTGTTTTGCTGAGAACCCGGAACCAACCGCCACTCCGATTACCGGCTTATTGGCTGATATGCTTTTTGAGAGCTGCTGCCGAATTTCTACTCTGCTGAGCATAATTTCTCCTCTTACAAGTTCCTATATCCAACATGAGATGTTCAATTGAGTTTTTAATTCTCTATAATTTTGAAATTACCTTCATTTCTTATGAAGATGAATAGGAAAAACCGGTATCTCTTTTTCGAAAATAAAAGTACCGGTTTTTATTATTCTCTTCTTTATCTTTTTCTAAATGCCTTTCCTTATTCACATATCTAATTTTATGTAAGTGGTCATTTCCTGGTTGGCCGGGTTCTTAAAAAATATCTTTTTGTAGGATAATATCCCGTTTTCCTCCCATGTCACCGGGAAATAATAATAGTTTGCCGTTCCTTTGGCAATAATCTTTTTTTCTTTTGTCTCAATGTTATATATAACCAAATCCACCGTGCCGTTTAATTCCATAGCAGCTTCAGGCTTAATATCGCTTTCTTGACCCAGGGCCAGACACTTGGAATCCGGCGACCAGCATACCGCCCCTATATTCACAATACAATCGAGCAGGTGCGAATCTGTCGCATCAATCACATAACTGCTTCTGGAAATACTTGTTCCGGCGTCCGCCACTACATATCTGTTATCGGGCGACCAGATTAATTCGCATATTCTATCTTTTACTTTTGCTAGTTCAACCGGTTCCGTTTTACCTGGCTGCCAAAGATAAAGCTGCTGATCCATTTGCTTTCCTGATGAAAAGGCTACTGCTGACCGGTCAGGAGACCAACTTATTAATTCTATGTCCCGTTCTTTTAACAGGCTGTCGATTGAATCGAAACTGCTCTCGACTACTTTCAAAGGGCGACCCTCTGATTCTTTAGGTTTCACCTTGGCGGCATCAGTACATCCTGAAATCATAAATATGATCAAACATACGAATATCCAAGATTTCTTTTTCAAGCAGTATTTTCTCATCTTTTACCCTCTAAAATTCAGAAATACATATTCCCTTCTCGCTGGGATTCAGTTCGTACCAAAATATAATTCGCCCGTCGGCCAAGACCCCAAGAATATGAGGACTGGTGGCTTTAACTGAAATAGTCTCTTGCTCTACCATCAGCGTTTTCAGGTTAACACGATTCAGATAGTACATATTATTTGCGCTGTCACTCCGGTCCATTTTTACAGTAATAAAGGCAGCCTGATTTCGGCCTACATAGCCATAATCACTATACCTGATAAAGCCTGTATCTCCGGTTCTTTCAAGTTTAATCTCCATTAATTTTCCGGATTGGAAATCCAAGTATTTGCTTTTATACCCACTGCCATGTTTTTCATCATAAACACTAATATTGACGGCCATCAAACCGGTATCATAGTGAATCAGCCCTGTAGAACCTTCTTCAGCTCGGATTTCAATTTTGTTCTCCGTTCCCGCTTCCAAGTCACACAGGGTATAGCCATTAATGCCTTCATAAACAATCATAGTCGATATGACTTTTTTATCGTTGGCCACAAACCTTGGAGCAGAATGAAAAGATTGGTCAATTTCTTTCGGTCCTAACGGTGGTGGCGTTGGCGAGAGCATTTTTTCGCTGTTATCTTTCATGCTATAGAGCTTTACTCCCGTTTCATCGGCGTAAGCCATCTGACTGAAATCACCCGAAACATCATAGCCTCTAAATACTACCCGAGGAATCATTGCCTTGCTATATTGAGGGTCCCTGTCCATTTTTCCTGTGACAGCTTGCGGCAGGAATATCTCTTCTTGGTTTTGCAGAGCATGGTTCAAGACCAGAACCCTGTCTTTCAGACAAGCAACCAGCTTCCGATCCGCAACTTTAATATGAGTAAATTCATAGGCATTGCTTAACTCCGCTTCTTTTTCTATGGTCATCGTCTTTGGATCCATAATCATGAGAAATAACCTGTTTTTTTGATCGTAGGAATTGTAGGAAAGTATAGCTTTGCCATTTATTTCACCTATCATGGAGAGGCTTTGCATGTTTCCCTTGAAACCTTGTATTTTATCAAAACGCGTCAGATCCCCGGATAAAGCAACCAGATGATTGTTGACAAACTCCTTCCTGCCGCTTACAAAATACAAGCTGCCGTCCTCTCGCTGTTTCAAGGTAAAAGTTGTAATCGTTTCAAGCCGCTGCCGATAGCCATAGTATTTGAGAATGACGTTTACTGTTCCGTCAATTTCCTTAGTCACTTTCTCCAGATGCATGTCCCAACTATTGCTTGCAGTGTAGGAAGGAACCGGATCTTTTCTTCCATCGGATATCGTGAAACCCCTTTGCTGGGGATTGTAGTAATAGTCGGGTATTTTTGATACATCAACGCTATCAAGATTAAAATAACGCTTGGCATAATCCAGGGCGGTTTCCAGCGGAAAGAGGAGCAGTGTGCTTTCACCGCTCACAGTCTTTAAGTTATGAGGACCGTGCTCAGCCAGATATTTAAACCAGCAGTACTGAGCTACAGCTGAAGGATCAATCTCTCCGGCTGAATGATACTCCAGAGTATTCCCTACTGTAGGAATCGCATCATAGATATATTCCTGCCAGAGTTTTTCCAACGCTGCGGGATCGGTAATTTCTCCTACTGCCAAGAGGTTATTCCCCTGCGCTTTTCCTGCTGCAGCTGACCCAACAGTTGACTGCCGGCAGCCTGAAGCCATTAGCAATAGAAGAATAATAAGCCCCCAAACCCTCACTTTTTTCAAAGGTTATCCCTCACTTTTGCTTATTTCTATTTATTCGATCATCCGCTACGTTTATACTCTCTTAATTTCTCATTACAATCTTTAATTTAATCTCAAGGGCTTGTACCAAAACCATAAATAAGCCATTTTCCCTCTTGAGACTTTCTAACACTAGGGAAATACGTGAATTTGACTACTTAAGGATATTTACAATACTTTATTTGGTTCTCTTTTTCCTAGTAAGAAGATTATATATAGTAAAACACTTCTTTATCTCCAAAAAATTCAAATCTTCTTTCCTTTACGTTGTAGTTAATTCTTTGAACATTTTTTGCTTTTGATAAATCATTAATTAAGCGGGTATCTAAGTTAATTACTGCGCCTTGGTTCTGAATAGATTTTGTAAAAGCAATATTTTTTTCTGAGATATCCCATTCAGCCTTAATTATTTGCATTGGATAAGCTTCTGATCCTTCTCTATACTCTTGATAGTCAACCGTGCCAAAGTTTACTGGTTCATGATTAAAATCTTGATAAACCAATAACTGAATCCTATCTGTTTTTCCATCTGAATAAAATACTGCATGTTTACCACTTTGCGATTTTGAAATACCATGAATTGATTCTCTTTTGTTAGTTGAATGAATAATTATTTTTTTGTTACCTTTTATGTCATATCTAAAAAGATTGTTATTATTGGCAATATAGAATTCATCTTCACTAATCCATCCTTTTTGATAGATTTAGGCTATAAATCTTCCAAGAAGTTTTATTTGTTTCTATCCAAACAATCCATGATTCATTAAAAGCGGCGTCTATGACTTGATATCCTGGTTCCGGTTCCACTATTTTAGATCCGTTAATTGACATCATTGATAAATTTTCAGATCCTTGATCCTGTCTCATCATGTAAAGAGCGGGATACGTTTTAAATTGATAAGTCGATCGTTCCGTTACAGAGTTGTCATAAAACAACCCAAGAAATTCACCCTGTTCGTTGTCATCAAATATTTGCGCA
This sequence comes from Peptococcaceae bacterium, assembly GCA_012517475.1. Classification (GTDB taxonomy): domain Bacteria; phylum Bacillota; class Desulfitobacteriia; order Desulfitobacteriales; family Syntrophobotulaceae; genus Dichloromethanomonas. Next base: position 22,961 of record JAAYUV010000003.1, read on the forward strand.
ACTTGAAGAAACTTTTGGAAATGAACTCCATCCTGCTGAAATCCAACCGTAAGATCAGCGATGTCCTTTTGGGGAGAATAATTAACGCTTATTTTCAAACCTAAAGGCGTTAATGCATAAGGATCATTTTTTTGACAGCCAACTAGAGATAATACCAATAACAATAGTATTAGATAGAAATTTTTTTTCATTTTTTCTCCCGAAATTTTTTGGCAAAATAATGATAATATATTCTCTATAAATTATTCTGTTCCTTCGTTAATGTCTTCATCATAAGCAGATCTTCCTCTTCCATCCCAAGTTGAAAAGAAATATAAATAGTGGGTCATTACTTTATTGTGAAGAAGATATAACCGGCTATTCTGACCGGTTATATCTAGTGAAACTTATTTTAGTAAAATAATTCAAAACATCTTATTTATTGTAAGCAATTGCTTCAAGCACTTCGCCTGTATTAGCATCAATAACTACGTTTTTATCAACTAAAAAGTTAACTTCCCCTTTATAATCTTTAGGTGGTATTATTTGCATAGTTACTCCACTAAAAGTGACAATCCATACAGGGCAATCCTTAAATCGTAATGGTTGAGGATTACTTTCATTATTTTCAAGTACATGTTGATATTCCTTAGGTATCACTTGCGTCACGTTATTTGTCAAATAGCATTTGATGGCAGTTGTTTTTTTCGATTCCTTACTAATTTTGTCTCCGACATAATCCGTTGCTATCTTAATAGCATCAGATCTATTTAATTTCGTTTCATGTTTTAGCTCCTTAATCTCAAACCCGTGTTTATTAAAATTCACATCCTGTGTCAGGATTTCTAAGGAATCACTTGAAAGAGTTGAGTCACTATTATTATCGGCAGCAGCAAATACTGCTGTAACACCTAAAAGCAACAATGAAGGAACGATGATTCCACTAATTAGCTTTTTTTTCATCAAATACACCTCTTTCCAATATTTTAATTACTTTATCACTATCATTAGTACTGGAAAGAATATTACAAGAATAAAGATCGGCAGGGCTGGCCTCTCAGTAGGAGCTGGAAAAGGCCGCCCGCCTGTAAAACCTCCATTGGGGCTACGCCCCTTCCCAGTTTTACAGCAGGTCCTTCTTAGGATAAACATTAATTTATTTACATTAAAACAGTGGCCAAGTGCTGCATTTTTAATGGCCAAAAATGATCTATTTTTTTAGCTCCTTAAGATCTTAAATACTATCGATAAAGTATTGAGGATTGCAAAACCCAAAGAAATAATAGAAAGATTTTTTAATATTGTATTTGTTTTTGTTCTCTTTTCGGTAATGTGAAACAATTTGTTTAAATTAGTGATAAGTTTACTCTGATGGGATAAGTATAAAAATAATATTCCTATTACTAACTCGAAAAAAATCGCAAATATACCTATCCAAGAAACCATAGCACCACCCCAACTTCCTTAGAAACCCGCAGCTGTACAAGATCCGAACAACCAAAATAACCATCCAAACCATGTTAAAAGACCCAAATTCAGACAGACTAACATTACGTCTGGTACAAAACATGGGGTAAGGTCATTTATACCTTTTAGATAATATGACAAATGATAAGAAAATAGTAATTATCGTTAGAGTTGTCAAAAGACATGTTGTTTGATACCCATTAATGACTATTACGTTAAATTGAAAAAGACCCATAATGATTATCATATAAGCTATAATGAAAAAAAAACTATGGTATATTCCTTTTTCCCGTATCTTCCTGGAGCGTTCATCTTTTACGTTAAATTGAGGGTATAAATAAGAAAGACAAAAAGACATTATACTGAAGCCAAACAATAAAAGTTCCTGACCATTTGGAAAGCTTCCTGTGCGAAAAGCTACCGTGCCGTACAGAACAGTTAATGATAGGGATAATAAACCACAAGCAATATAGATTCGTCGACCGATTTTACCGCTTATCTTCATATAAACCTCCTCGCAGATATTCAGTTAATACTTGTTTCCTCCCACTCATAACAAGGCAGTGTTACTCCTAAATCCACATAGAGCTCCTTCTGTTTCTCGAGAAGCTCACCAACGCGTAGTTCCTGATCTGGATTCTCAAAACATTCGATGACATCCAGTTTGTCTAGAACGCCTAGCATAGATAACGTTTGTATAAATCATGCCCCTGTATTTGCTTTTGGATGATTCTAAATTTAAGTATATTATACCTCAATAAAAATAATTGTTTTATTAGATTTTTTATGTAGATTGGGTTTAAGGCGGCCAACGCTCGGAATTCCCACCATAAAAAAGAGATAGTGGGAACCCCGAGAAAGTTATACTTTTATAGTTTTCATTTTAGAAAATGCAATTTAAGTCACTTGGGTAATACTATTGGGTCTTAGATAATTTTTGCTTAACCCAGGGTGTAAAATTTTGAAGAATAGCTGCAACAAAAACTAGGTAAAACATTATTTCAGATATGAAACACTGCCAGCATATATTATACCCTATACTAGAACTTGCCCATATCTGGATTGACATAAGACTTGATGATACTAATGCAGTAATCAACAGAAAACCATGGTAAGAATACTCAAGAGTTTTTGATTTATAAGAAAACTTGTAAAAAAGTGCTGTTACCAGAGAACCTAGTAGTGCCATGAATGCTAGTTGTACTTGGTTTACCGGTAAGCTTATGGGTAATTGACTGCATGTATTACAGCTTATAAACATCTTATATATGACGAGATAGATCGAGTAGATTATATTAACAGCAATTAAAGTTTGTATTATTTTTTTCATTTTTGTCCTCTCTCAAACAAATAGGAAGTAGAATAAAAATAGTAAATTAATTTATCTCTGATTAATCGTAGTACTTTAAGTCCAGTTCCGGCGTGTGAGAGCCACCCTTCCGTTTTTTCTAAGCCGCTGTTCTGAAACAGTGAATCCCATCTGTGGTAGACTCGTCATGGACCCTGCAAAGGGTTCTTCAATGGGTCGAGGGCTATGGCTCAATTTTTCCGGAGGGGCGGCTCACTGGTCTCTGGAACGGTAGCTCTGTCAAACTAGTATATTCAATCTAGTTATCTTTTCCGTTTGTATTTCGGATTATGAAATTAATCTTCTTGTTTGTTTTTTCACCTAAAAAATCTCACACACCACTTTGAGTAAGAAAATATAACCAAATTTTGCTGTTACATTTCGTAAGCCCAACAGGATGTTACGCAAGTTTGAGCTATTGATCCTAATCCGGCAAAGCAGGCGGCTATACAAATAACACATAATGGTGCGGCTGCACAAAGACTACATGCAGCCAAAATTGCTGAGATCATCCACGATGCAACGCCATAAGAAGATAAACAATCTCTCATGCAATCCCAGAAGGAGTATGCTGCTTGTTTTATTGAGAAGTGTGATAAGATTCCTGATTGAATTAAACTACTATTGGTCGTATCCATCTTTGGAGTAATTTTAGATAAATCAATCGCTGTACCATTTGCATCAGTTGCTGAACTATCAATGATCTCTCCACTTTCACTAATATTAAACTCGCCTTTAACCTCTCGTGTTTGCATTGTAAAGTGATAAATATTATTTTCTTGTTTACTAAAAGCTAATAATAAATAATTATCCAAGTTGCCTTCTTTATCAAATAGCTCAATATAATTACTATAGTTATACCCTGTGTTATCTTTTATTGGCACATATACTGCAGTCATGTCTCCATATTCTTTAGGAAATTGTTTTACACGAATGCTGTCAACATCAAAATTGTATTGAAATTTTTTTAATCTCTCAGAATTCAGTACTTTTGATGAAAAATTATCTTTAACATCCTGGGATACATCAACAATTAATGGAGCTTTAATTTTTTCAATGGGTTTTGCTAAAACGCTACCCGCTAGTAAAGGGGTTAATATAAGCGCAACAGTAAGTATGGTAGTAAGAAATACGTTCTTTTTATTTAACACTTTCATTTTTCAAGTCTCCTTTGCATTATTTAGTATTTGTTAGAGTTCTTTAGGCCTCTGGGGCTCATAAAACCACCCAAAACAATTTGGGGTAACGATCCCGATTGTACCGATAAAAGCTAATGCAGATAACAAAATTGAAGGTACAGTTCTACTTTTTCTTCTCATACTTCTCAACTCCTTTCCTTAAATTTTAATAATTATCCTCAGCGGCATTATACATTTTCTTTCCCATCAAATGGTTATTTCGGAATGAAAGTGTCATTTTAGGGAACGAAATGACACTATTTAGAATAAGTAAAAATTAAACCCCTGACAATACCTTCCCATCTTGAAAAACAGAGAGGTATTTGCCAGGGGTCTATGTCTCTATTCATATTTTCCTATATTCCAAACCTCTGCATGATTCGGTCGCTTCCAAGAATAATCTTTTGCCCGATAGGACTTGCCATAAAAGCCTGAAGGGCTAGCCCTGCAATCACCGGGACAATGCAGGTGTATCCTGTATGAGCAGCCAATACTTTTACCGGGAAAGACAATCCAATAAAAATGACCAAAGTAAACACCAAACACCGCCTATAGCTGGAACAATGGGCGCCCCCCGTAAAAACCCGTAAAAACAAAGCAGATACCATAATAAGAAACGTATCAAAAGCTGTTCCAAAAAGGGCTGAAATACTAGTAGTCAAGACTAACTCTATTGCTATTCCCATAAATAAGGATAAGCCATATTCTATCTTCGCACTTTCAGAGGTATTTAAATGAACGTCTTTTACTAAGTAGTCGGTTATTCGATGGGCAGTCCCCTCCAGATCAAACATAGCCCCTTATTCCTCCTCCAACCGATGTCTGGGAATCTCTATGGTCACCTTGAAGATACCGTCAGAACAATTGATTGATACATTGCCATCCAGTCGTTCCGTCAGCCTCTTCACGATGAAAAGCCCTTGCCCTCTTCCTTCCTGCTTAGTGCTAAAGCCCTCTCTAAAATAGTCCGCATCACTAATGTTACTTAATAGCATGGGGTTAGAAATTTCAAATATATATTCCAGCGGGTCGCGCTGAATGGAGATACATACTTTTCGCATCGGTGAATCAAAATCTTCAACCGCTTCCAGGGCGTTATTCAAAACATTTCCTAAGATCGTCACTAAATCCAGAACGTGCTTTTTACTTGACCTTAAACTCGCGACATTTTTCAGTTCCACCCGGATATCTTTATTTTTTGCCAGTTGAATCTTGGAAGAGAGAAGAACATCAATCTCATCGAGGCCTGTTTCAATCTTTAATAGGGCATCATTAACCGTATCAAGATAAGACTCCAGGTAATCATTCAGTTCAGGATATTTCCCTAATTTCAACAACCCCATGACTACGGTCAAGTGGTTTTTTAGATCATGATGATGCTGTCTGTATATCCGGGTTTGTTCTACCATATGGGCATGCTTTAAGGAGGTCAATTTTAAACGTTCGGCCTCTAACCCACTGATATAAAGATATCTGACAACAACCAATGCAATCAGGTTTAAAACAAGAATTAATAGTCCGAAGGCCATATCCACAAAGTTTGAATTGGAGGACTGAAAAAAAGAAAATCTCTTCATGTAGTTATTATTTAATAACAGTACGATCAGTAGGGACTGAATGATTAAGAACAAAATTGAAGTCTTATAGATATTAATTTTCATACAGGATATCTAAATCCTTTTTCGTATTTTACTCACGGTCTGGCTGGCGGGAAATAATATATCGAATAATACAAGAAATCACAATTGCATACGCAACCTGCGGCAAAAACCATAATACCTTTAGATAAAACTCTTCGCCTAACCTGGTCGGATTAATCCCCGTTAAGATCTGTAAACTCTTGACATTCAAAAACTCGATAATCAAGTACAGAGATATTGACGTAAGTGCCGATGTCGCAGCTTCATAGACCGAAAATTTCCCAAGAATTTTCAGAAGAAAGATAGTTATTATACTCAAGATACAAATATTAAGGATATAACTTTCCACCATTCCGCGGACAAGATTAGCCAAAATTCCCAAGGTAACTCCCATAACCGCCAATTGAAACCCGGAGATCTTCTTATCTGATAAACTGAAGGCTAAACAAAAAATAACGGTAGCTTCGGGTATTGAAAAAATAAGTATCTCAAGTATTCTTTCATGCATCCTATTCGTCCTCTGTCTAATTCAAGTTTTTTATTCTTGATCTGAATTCAGAATAAAGATCCTTTTGCAGATAGGCGCAAGAATCAATACCTTTAAAACTGACTTGATACATTGTCCGCGAAGCAGGTTTAATGGATTCTACGAGTCTCATATTCACCAAAAACGAACGGCTGGATTTGAAAAACATTTCACAATCAAGCCGGGACTCAATTTCTTTGATGGACTGCAAACTTGTTAAAGTAGCATTCACCATATAGACCATACTCTTTTTCATGAACGCTTCTACAAAAAAGATATTCTTTTGTTCAACTACCTCTATGGAATCTTGAGTCTTTAACTCAATTTTTAAGTTAGACATCATGGTTTTACTTTTTATCCGCATCAACGTTTGATTGAGCCTTTCAGCATCCAGGGGTTTGGTAATATAATCGGTCGCATAGAGGCGAAAAGCATCGTGTGTATGATGTTCGTCCGCAGTAATAAAGATGATATCCAACATCGGAAAATCCCTGCGGACGCTTTCAGCAACTTGAATTCCTGAAATCCCCGGCAAACCAATATCCAGGAATAAAATGTCCGGGCAGAATCTTTCACGCTGGGATAAAAACTCCTCTCCCCTGTCGAAAACTCCGGTAATTTCCATCCCCTCTGCAGATGCGACCTTACTAGCCAATTCTTTTCTGAAAAAGGAATCATCTTCGACAATTACTACTTTGGACATTCTTCACATTCTAACCCCTTTTCAGTTTAATTATTTTTCAATTCTTCACCTGATATGGAAAATCCTTCTGTTCCATCATTTTATTTCCTAATAAGGCAAATTACGATAATATTCCTCCCTTTTCGGTAAAGAAAGGGGGTCTTAAAACAATTTCTCATCTAAATGAGGAATCTTATTCAAAAACTTTTTAAAACAAAAACGCAACAGGATTCTTTTTAGAATTATCTTGTTGCGTTTAATTATAAACAAATGAATTTAATCATAATTCAGATTTAGAAAGTATAGATGGCGTTATTTCCTCTGAGAATCACACGGGCGAAAGAGGTGCCCGCCATTTCGTCCAAAGCAAAAAAAGTGAGATGAATGATCCTGCCGATTTCCGGCTTGCCTGTCCGCAAATTAACGATATCATAGATCGGAATTCGTTCGTTGACCTTGGCAGGGTCAAAGTAAAATTCAAATTTTCCATCTTGTACGGGGATCTTTCCCTGATCAACCACTGCACCGGGAGTAACAGCGGCATAATATACCGCGTCGGCACCTGAGGCGCCTTGGATCCGGAGTCCGCTTTTTACGTCAAATACCTGCTGATTTTTCAAATTCAATTTGAGACAGCTTGACGACCCCGTCTCTTTTGTTTTGACAAATAAGTACCCGCCTTCTTCCGGTAAACCCGGGACACTGCCTTCATAACCTTCCCAAGATGAGCTTACCTGATAGACATAAATCCCAAGCTGGTCCAATGTCCAGCGCTGACTTCCAACACAGGAGCCAAAAGCGTCACCGGTCCCTTCCTGGGTCTTTACCGTGCCGTCAGGATAACTCAGGGAGAACTTAATCTTAACAGGCAGTACCGGATCAATCTGAAAAGCCGGAGCATAGCTTGCTCCCTGCTCGTAGATCATTCCAGGCCTGGTGGATACCAGGAAGAACCTGAATTTTCGGCCATCGGCCCCAATAAGATCCTCGCTTCCCGGAGCAATAACCCGGTTGTTATTGGTGCCTTTGGGCAGAATAAAGGCGCTGGCCATATACCCCGCGGACATTCCCTCCGTTTTTTGAGGGCGCAAAACAACTCCTCCGAGTAAGCGGTAAATGTCTCCGGGCTGATCTCCATTATTGGAAGCGCCGATCTGTCCGCCGAAATTGGTGTTGCTGACGGGCCAATAAGGTGCTCGCACCCCGTCTTCCCCGACCAAAAATCTGGACGAAAAGCCCGGTCTCGGGGCAGAAGAGTAATAATAGGCTAAATCAGTGATATATTCCGGGTAAAGATGCGGCGACATGCCATTGGAAGTCGCTATTCGGATATTGGTAGCTCCAATGGTTTGTAAATTATTGGGATACGGCGAATCATCCCCCTGCAGACGGTAGGTTAAAACTGGTTCAATCTTATTGGCTCCTTGTCCTTCACTGGCAATTAAAAGGGCATCACCGGCTTGGTACGGATAGTTGATATGCTGCAAGTGTTTTAAGTCATCACCATCGGAAGCATACCCTTCCGTATGGGTCTCACCCCGGTCAACAAGCACATTATTTACTTTTACTTTTTTGCCATGGGCAATAATTTTGCTGTCGCTGGAATAAACCACTCCCGCATGAGTCATACTGCAGACCCAAAGATGGCCGTCTTCGTCTAAGTGAGTGGCTGTTATCCGAGCGTAATACTCGCCTGGAGCATCCAAAAAAAATGGCTGCATACCCTGGACAGTTCCAAAAGTCCCGGTTTTCGTTGCTTTGCCGCTGTAAGTGAGAGTCTTTGGTTCATCAGAAGAAAAAGGGTAAAGAGCAGCTTCTACTTTGGCCTCGGCAGGTACTGCAGGGAAAAAACCGATATCTCTTCCGTAACGGCTGCCAACAGGATAGGATTGTCCCTGAAATGTGGCCGTAGCCATGGTGAGGCGTTTGGCAATCCAGAAATGGTAAGTCCCCCCGCCCTGGTACTTATTTCCCCACTGGTCTTCTATCCAGCCTGTGGCCGTAACGGTATACCGTCCATAGCCCTGCGGTTTCCACTTGAGGAATGATGATTTCCCGGTTGTGGGCATCCCACCATTTGTTCCCGCAAATGGGGCAGTTCCCAGATCCTGTGTATTACCTGAAGGATCGGTCACCGTAATTGATAATTCCCCGGAATTATAATTCCAAGGAATATTCCGTTGGGGGTTAATCGAATCGGCCCGAAACTCAGGTTCCAGGTTATATGTCATGATCTTGTTGTAATTATCGTATAGAGGCAAAATGACTTCATCGGGAATAATATTGCGGTCGGAAATCGCAAAATGCCCCCGGTCCTGATCGGCAACTACTCCCCGGTATCCGTTGGAATTATATCTGCTGAGGATTACCCAATAGATTCTCGGTTTGATGGCTGCAGCTTGGACATAATTTCCATTCTGATCCGGACCGGAACATAACATGGGCGGGGTATAGTATAAAGAAAGGTTTTCGCTGTCTTTTTCGCGGGCAGCGAATTCTCCGTTATTGAGACTAAGGGGATGTTTTTTGAAGATAATGCCCAAATCCACTCGCAGCCGGTAAATACCCGGAGGAATGTCCTCAGCAAGCTTTAACAGTGTTTCGCAATGGCCAACCATAAAATCTGCTTCTTCAGTTAAGGTATTCATTTCAATATAAGTCATTTGATCTACAGGATTGCGGTGTCTGGAATGGGTATAGTAGGATATAGCTCCGGTATCCCCGCCTTCAATAGCTAATCCGGTCGGGGTAAGCAGGGTTGACATGCGCTCATCGGAAGGTACATGGAGCCATCCGTTAGCATCAAAACACCGCTCTGAAGTAATCAGGAGAACTAATTTTTCAGGGTTCACACCTTCTTTTTTCAAACCGTCCAATAGTACTTTCTCGATTAACAGTTGTTGATTCATTGTCAGGGACTGGCCAGGGTATAAGCTTCCCTCTGATAAACTCGCCCGGACTTTCCATCTACCCAGCCTGGATTTTCCTTCTGCTTCAAAACTGATAGTACCGGAAGATGCCATAATAGAATTTTCAGGATTCAATAAAGAAAGCGAAACCGGAAGTGAAGCACCCACCGACACTAACGCTGCAGTTTTGAGAAACTGTCTTCTATCCACGTTATTCGCCTGCCGTTTCCTACTTTTTTTACTACCAAGATTATACAACTCATAGAAAATAGAAAATATAATTCTTTTGTCCTAAATATATACTATTCTGTGAATTTCAGAGACTTTTTGTTTTTAACGGCTAAAAAACTGCATCCAAGCTAAAACTTGGATGCAGTCTATTTGACCTGGATTATCCTGCTCATCCCCATTATCAGATCATATCCATCCCAAACCAGGGAAAAATCTGCCGTTTTCCCAACGGGCACAATACGGTCTATTCCCAATAGTCCTTGCTCCATGACGAATTTCTTTAAGAATTCCGGTTGAAAAGCGATATAAGCCAGAGTTTGAACTTTTCTGTCAACAATACTCTTTATAGATTCCAGGTTCTCGGTATGATATTCCATGAAACTTCCGCCTGCGCAGCGATAATCAGAAATATCCGGGGAAAGGGAATCCACTTTGATGCATTGGATCAGATTATCAGGCATTTCTTCAAGCAAAACATGGTCTAACCTGACGGCACTCCGGCAAAATGTCACGTACTTATCAATGGCAACCGAAGGCTCAAGGGCATACCTATATTTTGTGTACTTGTACATCGCCTCCCAGAAAACTTTCCTTGCCCCTGCAATGATTCCGGATTCCCCGAACCAAACGATCAGGCTGGGCGAAGAGCAGGCTTTCTGGTGGTGAAAATATGTATCATTGTAAAACTGCCGCGCAGTTTTTTGAGGGTCATACTTCTGCAAATATTCATCTGCATGTATAACACAAAGAGAATAACGGTCGGCGAATGTGATATCAAAAGCGCGAGGGGGAATATCCGCTTTCCGGATTTGCTCAATGGTATTGTCTCCTCCCCAAATTAACCGGGTATCACACCGGGAAGAGAAATAAGCGGTAAGTTCATGATCCCTGTCATAAGAAAGAATGGAAATATAATTTTTCAGACAGTCATGCTTCCCACTTTCAAATACTTTATTAATAGCCTGGCAAATGATTTCCGTTTGCGGGAAAGATTTTGATGAAGCCCGGACAACATTGGCATTCCCGCTCAATATTCCCACTGCCAGCGAATAGGCAAATTGGACCGGGACATTGGAGGGAGCGATATGAAACGCAACTCCCCTGCCGAGCCTGTCGTCCAAAATACCCTGATATCTTGATTTCATCCTCTGGACATGACTCCTCCGGCAAAAAAAAGCAAAGGCAATAATGTCGGGAAAAGCCTTTGCCCTTTTATCCTGTAGGAGTTCATAAGAAAGATCAGATAGAAAAGAACAGCCTTCTTCGGAGAAAGGAGGAAACGATCGGAGCGAATTCATTTCTTCAAATTGATTTCCGAAATGACAAAGCAGCTTTAATTTACTTAAATCAACCGGCATAGGTGTCGCTGCACCCCCTTATCTCAGCATCTTTAAGACGCCCACGCACTCGGAAATACTTCCCCTTCCGTCCGCAGGCACAGTCGTCTTCCCCCACAATGACCCCCTCGTCTTCGGTCAAAAGGACATGCCCGGGATAAGACTGCGGCAAGATGGAAATCACTTCAATAATACCGCTTTCCCCGGGCTGCGCCACGGAAAAATCGGCAGGACGGCGAATGATCACATCCGAAAAGACACTGGCATGAAGGTAACCGCATTCGCATTCCATATAAACTGAGCCTGTTTGCTCAACCATTCCGTAATACTCGTATACGCGTGTGATCCCGCATGCTTGACGCATGGCAGTCTTGAAATTTTCCGGCGGCACGGACTGTTCGTCCAGCTTTTTCCACCCCCCGCCATGGATCATAATCCCCTTGGAGAGATCCGGATGGAATCCTGCCCTACGAAGCTCTTGATAAAAGTGCCGCCATATGATATAGGTAAAGCCGAACAGCAAGATTTCTTCGCCCTGATGTTTTTCCAGAAAATCATTGATCCCTTCGATATCCAGTTCCATATTATCGGTAAGCCCAAAGATACGGTCTCTGGCAAAAATCGAAAAGCCCAGTATCCCGGCCCCTCTCGCAGAAAACATTTCTCTGTTTTTCAAAAGTGCCGCAGAATCCAAAATGATCATAGGCAGCCTCGAAGACCCGATAAATGAAGAAATGATTTTTGTTAAAACCTTGGTCTGCCCGGCCGACGTCTCTTTATCCAAATATATTCTGGAAACCTGCTGACCGGTCGTTCCCGAAGAAGTCATGGTTTTAACAATGTTCTCTCTCGGGATACTCATTAAATCAAACTCTTTAAACAATCTTACCGGGAGAAAAGGAATTTGCTCACAGCTTTTCACAGTGGAAACATTAAAGCGCAAAGCATCCAGAATCTTTTTATACTCCGGGCAATGTGTATAGTGATGTTGTGTAAGGATATGAAGCTGTTCTGCTAAAAAAGCTTGTTTTTCTCTTTTAGCAAGGGAAAAAGGAGAAATGGACAATACTCTATTGTCATCAAGCATAGAATGCCTCCACATCGTCTCGGAATTCCCGCGTTATGATTACTTCATATAACCAGATGTTGCAAACCATATGAAACCTTGGGACAGTTTCGAAAGCCATCGTTTTTACTGTTTTTTTAGTCAATGATGACATCATACTTTCTAAGGATTTGTTTTCCTTTTTCCAACGAACTGAAATCGATAATATCGTCCGTATCCATCATGATATGAAAAGCATCTTCAATTCCTGCGATAAGACCCATGTGTCCAACGGAATCCCATTCTTTTATGCTTTGATATTCCAGATCCGCGGGCTTAGAAGGATCAATACCAAAGGTATCTGCAAAAATATTGAGGTATCTTTCCAAATTTGTCATTTCCGAGCTCTCCCTTTCATCCTTAAATTATAGTACTGCCATTGACACCTACTATTTGCCCCGTGATATAAGCAGCCATGTCCGAAGCCAGAAATACTGCCGCATCCGCGATTTCATCCGGATATCCCAAACGTCCGTACCCAATTCTGGCAATGCTTTCTTTCATTCTTGCTTCTCCGATCGAGCGGAACATATCCGTGTCAATCATTCCCGGTGCAATGGCATTAACCCGAATATGCCGGGAACAAAGCTCTTTGGCTAATGTTTTGGTCAGTGCGATGACGGCTCCCTTACTGGCGGCATAAACCGTTTGACCCGGATTCCCCATTTCCCCTACAATAGAGGCCAAATTGATAATGCTTCCTTTGTTCTGCCTGCTCATGATGCGGACTGCATATTGGATCATGGTAATGACCGCATATACATTGACGGAAAACACATCCTCTATGATCTTGTCATCCACCATGCCAATCAAAGCATCCCGCATAATTCCGGCATTATTGACAAGTACATCCAACTGATTGCGTTCTTGACGGATGCGCAAATAGCATTGTTTTACAGCTTCTTTATCTGTTACATTAAAATAAACGGGGATAATTTCCGTGTTATACTTTTCTCCCAATTCCCCTGCCAGGACATCCAGACTGTGTGGACAGCGCGCATTGGCATAGATGACGGCACCATGTTCCGCATACTTTTCCAGAATAGCTCTCCCGATTCCACGGTTGCACCCCGTGATCAGTGCTGTTTTACCTCGCAACAGCATCATTTCACCCCCATTTGACTTTCCAGCCCGGAATAAAGAATTTTTCCCGCTTCGTTCCGGGGTATGTAATCGACCTTTCTTATTTCAAAACCGCTTGGGTTAATCCCGGTTTTTTCCGATATAAACCGGAGAAGCCGGTTATGATCGTTTCCCGTCACATAGATAAGCAGATGGTTGTCTTCCCCCGTACAGGCGCAGTCTTCAACTATTTCCTTTAAGAGGTGTTCTGTTTCATCCAGATTGATCCGATTCCCGAACAGCTTAATAATCCGTTTTTTGCGCCCGGCAATATAGTAATAACCATCTTTATCCCGCCGCGCCAGATCGCCGGTGAACAGAATACCCCCGTTCTCATCGCCTTTTGCCAAGTCTTCTCCCCGTTCCGCATAACCTAATGTAACATTTTTCCCTTGATAAACAAGCTCCCCAACCGAATCCGGAACAGATATTTCCTTACCGCAGTCATCCAGGATAGAAAAACTACCTCCTGGAATAGGGATACCGATACTTCCAATTTTATCGAGCACCCTTTGATAAGGCAGATAGGACATTCGCGCCGTAGCCTCAGTTTGTCCGTACATCACATAGAAACGGCGGCCTGTCTTTTGGGCATATTGTGCAAACCTTTCATGCAGCTCAGTCGATAGTTTTCCGCCTGCCTGTGTCAACGTTTTAAGACCCGGCAACTCCATATCAAAAAACCGCAGTCTTTTTAGTATCTCATAAGTATAGGGCACCCCTGCCAGGGACGTTGCACCTTGACTGCGGAGAAATGTCCAAAATTCTTTTTGCATCAACGTTTTTGTTGTAAGGAGTATGGTTGCTCCGGCCTCTAAATGGGTATGGATTACAGAGAGTCCGTAGGTAAAATTCATGGGTAAGGTGGTAATCGGGCGTTCCGCGCTGTCCAGTTCCAGATAAGCGATAATGGATGAAATATTTGCTTTGATATTCTCATAACTTTGACGAACCAGTTTGGGACTTCCGGTCGACCCTGAAGTGCTTAACAGAAGTCCGAGCTGTTCATATAGGGGATAAGCCTGATCAAAAGAAGTTTTGAGCAGACAATACCCATATCCGGAAAATTCATTGACAGTACCGGTGAACTCAAAGCTTAAGTCTTGTGGAACCCATAAATAATCCGGTTTGTAGATATGGATGAGGCGGGCCAGTAAAGTGCGGTCCAGTTTCATGTCCAGGAGCAGAGGTACCATTCTGTTATTCAGGAAAGCCGTATACCCTGACAAGGATCCGACAGTATTGGTACAAACGCAAAAAACCAGGGACCGCTCCTTTAAAATACAGCCAATTCTTTCTCCAAACTTATTTAATTGATCATATGTTATGGATTCTCCTGTATCGGATATCGCTGCAATTTTTTGCTTAAATTTATCAAATATCCAAATCATTCCACGGCTCTCTTTTCACTTGATCGGTTTAGGCGGATTTTCAAAGTTAATAACGGTTTTTTCACTGTAAAGATCATCAATGTCTTCGGGATTAATACCGGTAAGCGCGAAATCTGAACAATAGCATTTGAGCTGTTTTTTTATGGCCCAAGGGATTTTTGGGAGAGTAAGGTATCTTGAGGCGCAAACCACAAACCAAACTCGATTTTTCACTCCTAGTTGCCGGATAATTGGCCGGATATACCTGCTAAAAAGCCGCCGGTTCCCGCAATACAATATCTCGCAAAAAGATACTTTAATCCGAAAAAGCTTATCAAACCTTAGCGTAAAAGGACGATAGATCAGCGTAAACGCTTCTTCGGGCGTATATACCCTGGCGGGCCGGGCAATGTAGCGGCAATTATCTTCGATCAATTCCCGTTCTTGCCGGCCGGCCTCAGTCCATACGATATCCGGATCAAAGCACACTTTGACACCCTGATAGCGAAACGCCGAAAAACAAATTGGAAAAATAAATGCTGTCTCATCAAAAAGTTTACAGTTTATCCACCTGCTGGTCAGGATCTGTTGAATATCATCTTTAGCAGAAAAACTTACCCGAAAGTCTTCTTGATTCGAAAACGGTTTCAGCAGTTGCAAGCTATAATTTCGATAATCGGGATGAACAACCCAGGTCGAAGCCGTTACATATTTAACAGGTTTTCCGCCGATATTGCGCCGGGAATTAATAAAGCCCTGATATCCCACTACCTTTTCCCCATCCAGTAAAACATAACCCGGGGTTGTTTCCTGAAAATCCGGCATTGATGGCCATGTATAGGAGAAAATATGCTTGTTTCTTTCCCATCCTCCTTCCGGATCAAGATAAGATTTGATCAAATGAAAAATCTCGTTATAATGTTCTGATCTGGCTTCCGTCATAATAATTTTGGTCAAAATACCCATCCTTTAGCAAAAATAATTGCCCGAAACCCGTTAGGAAATCTCAAAAACCGGATATTTTTTTTCTTCCCGGACAATTTCCCCGATTGGCGCAAAGGGAAATTGCTGCAGGAATTGTTCGATTTTATCCAGATTTTTCTTCAGATTTATGTAATGGGTTATTCTGATCAAGGAACTTACCTGTAATCGCGGTTGACCCGGATCAACCTCCCAGGGATGAAAGTAGGTAATCACCGGACGTTCTTTATTAATATTTTTTATGAAAAACTCAACGATGAAATTTGGTATTACCCTAAAATACAATCCCCCCGCAAAAGGAAATTTGAGCGGTCCAATTTGCGCGATACCAGGCGGCAGTTCCAGCAGTTTCAGGATTTTCCCGTTGACTTTGGGATAAAAGAAATGGAGCGGAGTATGGCTGATCCCGGAGAGCGGGGTTTTAAAAGGCTGGATACTGGAATCATAAAGAAAACCCTCTTCCTCCAATATTTCCAGCGCCCATAGGGTATTTTCGTTTATAGACCAGGTAGGGGAGCGGAACATGTCAATTCCTGTTCCTGAGATATCCTCCAGAAGATGTTTGCTTTTTACCAAGTCCTCCCTGAATTCATCCTTACTCATCCGTGATACCATCCGGTGAGAATATCCATGACATGCCAGTTCATGCCCACGGCTGGTAATTGTCCGAATCAGGGCAGGGTGTTTTTCTGCCACACAGCCCAAAACGAAGAAGGTTGCTTTGGTATTGGTCTTCTCCAGAGTATCCAGGAAAAGAGCGGTACTGTATTCAACCCTGTCCTCATAATTGCCCCATGTGCTGAAAGGAAAATTGAAATCCTGCGTCATATACCAATCCTCAACATCAATAGTCAAGGCGTTCTTCATCATCAACTTAGCCTTTTCCATGGTATGACCTTTCCTTATCGGACGGCTTGTCCGAAAGCTATCGGCAATCCATCCGTCAACATGAAAGTGAATACAAATTCTTATATTCTCTTATAGTCTAATGCTTGCACACCCATTTTTAATACCCCTAAAATGTATTAGTTTGCTGCTTTATAGTACAAATAAAGTTTTACTCCTCCAACAAATTCAAAAACATGACAGGATTCTGTCATGTTTTTCATAAATAGCTTGCTGTGATTGAAATATTTTTTTATAAAAAATTACTCCCAGGTTTCCCAAACCTCCGGTCTATATCCTACTGTGGCCTGTTTGCCGTTACGGACAATGGGGGTTTGATATAAAGAAGGATTGTTTAACAGGATTTCTTCCCGGACGGCGGTACTGCTGATCTTGTCCAGATTCAACTTCAGATAGGCTTTGCTCTTGGCATTGATCAAGTTGTTCAACCCCACTGCGGTTTTCACACTTTGAAGTTCGCCATGGCTTAATCCTTTTATATCCAAATCTATATATTGGAACTTGATCCGTCGTTCTTTAAAATAGCGTTCAGCTTTCTTGGTATCAAAACACTTTTTTACCCCAAAAATTTGAATATTCATCGCTGCTGCCCCTGGACTTTTTACTTATTCACTCTATCTTCTGGAGAAAGCCCTTTTTCCCCGGGGCTCCTTCAGGATTTCCGCCCAGATAATCCCCTGAACAATTTCTGAAGAAGAGAAAGCAAGTAACCCTGCTCCTATTTCCTGGGGATAATCCTTTCTCGCACCGGTTCCACCAAGTTCGGCCCCTGTAGCCTTTTCTTGTTTCCCCGCATAATCCTTCCCTTCAGTTCCCCAGGTTCCTTCATAACCCCCGATTCCTTCATTACCTTGGCTTCCTTCTTTTCCGCTGATTCCTTCTTTTCCGCTGATTCCTTCTACCCCAACCGTTCCCGGTTTAGTAACATCAGTCTCAGGGGTTCTGGAAGAAGTCTTAGGCAGCGAAGAAGGAGACTCTATTTTCCCTCTGAAAGTTGGAAAAGACGTACGCTTTTCCGGGATAGGATTTGCTTGTTCTCTTCCGCCATGCAGCTCCTTTTCCATCCGTTCTGCGGACTCCCGGATTTGTCTCTCCAGGTTCTCAAAAATATTGCCCCCCATTGGCCGCCGGGGCCTTGCAGGTTCTTCCCTATCCAGTTGTCCCCGCGCCTGAGATGGAGAGTTTGACGGCAGTTGTTCTTCGGTACTTCTTTGACGGCGCTGGGGTGGTTTGTCTTTCTTGGCAAAAAGACCGTAAATAAATAGGCCTATTACAATAAAGGTAAAAAAATCCACGTACCATCACCTACTTTTTGGGTATTGTGCCTTCCGGCGCATCTCCCTTGGCTGTGGTAGCAATATTGTCTCTCATTTTGGTATCGGCAATGACATTTTGAAGATTATAATAATCCATTACACCGAGGTTTCCTTCTTTTAAGGCAGCCGCCAGGGCCTTGGGTACTTCCGCTTCGGCTTCAACCACTTTGGCCCTCATTTCCTGAACAGATGCTTTCATTTCTTGTTCCTTAGCTACCGCCATCGCTCTTCGTTCCTCTGCTTTGGCCTGAGCAATGCGCTTGTCTGCTTCAGCCTGATCCGTTTGGAGCTGAGCTCCAATGTTTTTGCCGACATCAACATCGGCAATATCGATCGAAAGGATCTCAAAAGCTGTTCCGGAATCCAACCCTTTGTTTAAAACTGTTCTGGAAACCAGATCGGGGTTTTCCAGGACATCTTTATGGGAACTGGAACTACCGATACTGGTTACAATCCCCTCGCCGACGCGGGCAATAATCGTTTCTTCACCGGCGCCCCCTACAAGACGGTCAATATTGGCTCTGACCGTTACTCTCGCCATGACTCTTAATTCAATCCCGTTTTGGGCAACAGCCGATACTACCGGTGTTTGAATGACTTTGGGATTTACAGACATTTGAACGGCCTGCAAAACATCCCTTCCTGCCAAATCAATCGCGGCAGCTCTCTCGAATTTAAGGGGAATAGCAGCTCTTTCCGCGGCAATCAAGGCATTGACAACCTTGTCCACATTACCTCCTGCCAGGTAATGCGCTTCTAATTGTGCCGGGGATAAACCAAGGCCGGCTTTATGGGCTTTAATTAAAGGGTTGACGATTTTGCTCGGAATAACCCGCCGCAATCTCATACCTACTAAGGTAAAAATACCCACGTTAACACCGGCGGCCAGAGCTGAAATCCAAAGCCCGACCGGAATAAATGTAAACAACACCATGAGCAATACGAGAACGAGAATAATCAGAATGGCAGATGTAATGAGAGCAGTCATAATTTTTCGCCCTAAAAAGGGCTTCACCTCCTATTCGTTTTCATCCTTGCGAACAATAACCCTTGTTCCTTCCACTGAAATTACTTTTATTTTTGAATCCTTGGGAATAAAACTTCCGTCAGTAACGACATCGACTCTATCTCCCTCGATTTCCGCTGTACCGGCGGGCCTTAGAAGGGTCAGCGCAATTCCGGTTTTACCCAGATAATCTGCATATTCTTTTTTGGGGGCAACATAACCTTCTTCGATATTCTGTTTTTCTTTCAAAGAAATTTTACGCCAAAGCTTGTTTACCCGTCCGGTTTTAAACCCGACAAAAAGTAATAAACCTGTTGTAATGAGCGTGATTAAAAGATAGATTACCCCTTCGGCAAAGTTGTCAGCAACTAAGAATACTCCTCCTAATAGCATGGCGAGACCGGCAATTCCTGTGATCCCAAATCCCGGGATAATGAATATCTCGAGTAAAATCAGGATGATTCCCACAACAATTAAGGAAAGAGAAATCCCAACAAACAATTTTACATCCCCCTTTCCAGCTTATCTTAACATAAATTGGATTGATAGACTAATTTTTTATCGGCATGATTGAAAATCGAAAAAATATTTATGATAATGGATATGAGGTGATTGGAATGTCAAACACTATAAGAGTTCTTTTATGGACGATCCTGTCCTTGGGTATGATTTTTATTGCGATGATGGCTTTTTGGGCATTTTTACTTATCCTTGGCGTATTTATTGCAGCCAGGATGATTTACCTGAAACTATCTAAGAAAAATAACGTTAAAATGTATACCCGCCGGAGAACAGATCAAAACCAAAATTATACCACGGTCATTGATGCCGATGATCCGGAAAAGGAATACCACATCCCCAAAATTAAATAAATAATTGAATTTCCGCTTCAAGCGCATCCTGAAGATACTCTTTAGCCGTAAGGACCGCTACTCCGGGTAAGAACTCCTCAAGCTTAAACCCCATGACATCAACCGAAAGCTTGCAGGCAAAAAAGTTTACCCCTTTTTTTTGTGCCCCTTTCAGGAAGGCAGATAAATTAGGCGTATCATGATCATCCATCATTTCTTTCAGCATGGCTTTTCCGATCCCTGCCATGTTCATTTTGGAAAGGGGTAAATCCTCAGGACCATTCGGGGCAACAAGTCCGAACATCTTTTCAAAAGCGGTCTTGTCTTCCAGGGACATTCTTTCCGGATCCCTGATCAGGCAGAGACCCCAAAAGGCAAAGAAAATATTTACCGTCATGTTTAATTCCCTCGCCGAATTGGCCAGAATCAGGGCTGCCAGCGCTTTATCATATTCACCGCTGAACAAAATGAGGCTAAGTTTTTTTTGTTGGTCTTTCATTTTTCCACCACCATTACCAAAATTCCTTATACATATTTTCGGTAATGTCAGGGTGGTTTATACCCCTTAGCTGTACATCTTTAAATAACGTCTTCTATCCTTGGCGATTTCTTGTAACACTTCCAGGAGTTGTTCCACTTCTTTATGCTCGTTATATAGACCGAAACTCACCCGTACCATTCCGGGTTTGGGTTCCTTCGGATTTTCCATGACATGGTGAACTTTGTCCGGAGGAACTTTCATTAACCTCTGGACATAAGGATGAGCGCAAAAACAACCGCTTCTTACCGCTATTCCCGCTTCCCCGGCCAGGATTTCCGCTAATTTTTCATGCGGAACAGCTTTCATATTAAAAGGTACAATCCCTACCCGTTCCTGCCCTTCCTCATCGGTACAGTACATTTCTATACAATCTACATTTCTTAAACCCTGGATCAATTGTCTGGTAAGCGCTTTTTCATGTTTATCGATATTTCGCATTCCTATGGAGCTTAATGTTTTGATTGCAGCGGCCAAGGCTACTACCCCCATCAGGTTCGGGGTTCCCGCTTCATCTTTGGACGGGGGATCGTTCCAGACGACTAAATCATGTGTAACTGCTTTAACAGTTCCTCCTCCCGCATAATCCGGACTCCCTTTTTCAAAGAAATCCCAGGGCCCGATCAGCACCCCGATTCCAAATGGCGCGTACATTTTATGGGCTGAGAAAACAAGAAAGTCAATGTGTTTGCTGGAAGCGGCCGGTTTCATATCAAACGGCATATGGGGTATTAGCTGTGAACCGTCTACCAGGATTTTTGCCCCGTATTTATGGGCCCATTCGGCAATCCGATGCACGGGGTTTACGTAACCGGTAACATTCGATGCTCCGGCAACCGTAACCAGCTTCACCCGGCCTTTGTATTTCTCAAGTTTCTCTACCAAATCGTCAAATACTAATCTGCCGCATTCATCAACTTCAATATAATCTACCTCATATTTGCCTCTCCAGGGCAGATCGTTGGAATGATGCTCCATGGATGTAGATAAGATCACATATTTTTCTTTGCCCTGTTTTGCTTCACTGTTTATGTACGAGTCAGTATCCTGGGAAAACCGATAGGCCACTTTATTGATTGCTTCTGTGGCATTTTTTACGAAAATAACCACATCTTTTTTTGTATCCGCCCCTACAAAATTCATAACGGTTTTTCTTGCTTCTTCATACTTTGCCGAGGATATCTTGGCTTTATAGCCCGCACCTCTGTGAATAGAAGAATAGTATGGAGCAAAACTACGGATCTCCTCAATTACTGAAACCAAAGGTGGGGTAGTCGCTGCATTGTCAAAATTGATCCCTTGCTCTTTTTTGCCGTTTCGCAGCTGCACTTGGGTATCTACGCCCACGACTAAGTTTCCATAGCTCAACTTGGAAATCGTGAGACTCATTTCCTCTCCTCCTGAATACAGATTTTATTCCACCATAGTTTATTGAAGAGGAAGAGCTGTTGTTACTCAAACCACAAACTATTTTACAACCCGTAAACTCATTTTATATTCATGGATCAATGAAGCAAATTGCTCATTGCCGGCATTCTCTTCTATGAGTACAATAATTTTTTCAAACAATCGTTGGTGGACTTCTTCCCGGTTAATCAGGAATCGGATCATTTTTTTGAGATAGGTATCATTGGTCATGGCTAAATGTCTTAAGTATAATTTTCTCGTCCGTTCTTCCGTTTCCTGAACCCTTTTGAGTATTTGAACCGGTTCCGTACTTCCCGGATTCATATCAGGGATTGTTTGTTTCGAGAAACGATCCAAAGGAATTTCCGGGATACCCAGCTTCTTGATGGCTACACCGATAATCTCCATATGGTTTAATTCTTCGGCTGCAATCATGCCTAAAAGATCACGGATAAATGGATTGGTGATGTGCAAACGATAAATCATGCAACGGGTAAAGGAAGCAAATTCACTGTCCTTTCCCTCAAAATGTTTCAGAAGAATGGCTGCAAATCTTTCATCAGGATGCTCCACGTAGACCGGAAATAACAGGCGTTTTTGATAGCTGAACATCCTTCTTCCTCCTTAACCCTATGTCTAAAAATAATATATTGAAAGAAAGGATGTTCGGTCACAAATCGGAATTAGAAATAATTGACTTTATGATACAGCCTCATCAAAGATGATTGTAAAAGTCGTCCCGTCAGAACCTGAATCAACCTGAATGCCGGCTTTATGTTCAGCGATAATTTGATAGCTGGCAGCCAAACCAAGACCTGTTCCACCGGCTTTGGTCGTCACAAAAGGCGTCCCGAGTTTGTTTAAGACTTCCGGTGGAATCCCTCCGCCCTGATCTTTTACAACAAAATACACCTTGCCGTCTCTGGCAAAAGTTCGAATGGTAATCTTTTTGTGTTCATTCATGGCTTGCAAACCGTTATTAACCAAGTTCAGTACTACTTGCCTGAACCTTTTTTTATCCAGCATAACATCCGGTATATCTTCCAGTTCATAAATAACTTCCTGTAAATTGATTAATGCCTCTGCCTGAAGAAGCTGATATAACTGGTGAAGTATTTGATTTACATTTTGTTTTTCCAATTTTGCCCTTGAGGGTTTACTCATATGAAGAAGTTCAGTCAGAATTTCTGCCGCTCTGTCGATCTCTGTTATCATGGTTTCCACTTTTTCATGATATTTTTTAAGCTGGTTATTCCCTTCTAATAATTGGAGCTGCCCTCTTACAATTGAAAGAGAATTCCGGACTTCATGAGCAACGGTACCCGCAATTTTCCGGATAAGTTTCAGTTCATCCAAACAATTGCATACACTATGCAATTCGTAATCAGGGTTAATATCTTCAATCATGAACCTGCCTCCTATCTTCTTCATACTAAAGACTATGACAGGTTACACAAAATATTCGCGGCTTTTTTTCTTTTTCTCACAAAAAAAGTTATTTGTAAGGTTGTGCAAATAATCTTCGGCTTTATGCAAATTGATCAGTTTGATAAAATAAAATACTTACAGATGCCTGCTTTCTTTTTACTTCTTCGAAGTTTATTCCAATGGCGCTAAACAAACTTCCTTTTTCCAGATCCCAAACGTCCAACAGATCTTTCTTAACAATGTTTGTCAGCGTAATGAGCACAGCAGGCTTCGCTGCCAGAAACACAGGAGCAGTATGAAAAGCGATTAAGTCCAAAAGGTAATCCCGGCTTGAATAACTTTTTCGAAGCAAATAATAAGACAATAGGTTTTCTCTCATGGCTTTCTCCTTTAGGTCTATACTGCTATTGTCTTATTTCAACTTACTTCCTATTCATTTAAGTGAAATCCATCTTGCCGAACAGATATTCAGGCAAAATACTAATATTACTACAAATAAATACCTCCTACATAAAACCAGAGACTAGACTGCGTAATGTATAGACAGCGTCAAACGCGTTACGCATGCGTAACGGGATGCGGAGTGCGGCTGTTTGCGCCATGGATGCGTGAAGGCTAGTAGCCTTCACGATCTGCCGAAAGCGTCTATACATTACGTAGTCCTACCTTGAGATGGTTTATTAAGTCATATATAGAATCAAACCTGTAGAAAAATTTCTTTTTAGAACAAGAAGGTATCGCTCAACTACTTTTTGGGTAGTTTTGCGACACCCCCTTTTTTGATAATTTGTTTATCTATTATCTATTGAAGTTTCAGTTTATCTACTGCCGCTTGCATGACTGCCGAATCTCTCACGCGCAGTACCACTTGAGCCTGTTCATTGGCTTTTTCCACAAAAGCATACATGTATTCGACAATGACCCCTTCATCCACAAGCTCATTCAGTACTCCAGCCAATCCGCCCGGACTATCCGGGACTTTAAGGACCCATACCGGGGTAAGCTTTACAACACAATTGCGTTCTCTTAGTTTGTCGGCTACCTCTTCCGGGTTTTCCACCATAATCCGGAGTACTCCATAATCCTTGGTATCAGCCAGTGAAAGTGCCCGGATATTGACATCGAGTTCAGCAAGCAGATTAAGAGCATCCGCCAACCGGCCTTTCGCATTTTCCAGAAAAATCGATAGCTGCATCATATGGACCATCCCCCTAATCTTATTTATTTCAGGGAAAAATATAGAACTCATACTGATTATATACCATACAGTTCATATAATTCCTGCCCCGGGTTATTAAAAGATTTTTCCCTTCCGTTTATCATCAACCCGTTTTGCTTTTCCTTCGCTCCGTGGAATACTTTTTGGTTCAACAAGACGTACCTTAACCGTAATTCCTGTAATATCCTCAATTTTGGACAACAACCTTTCCTGGAGTTGTTCCAGCTCTCGGATCTCATCAGTAAAGCTCTGAGCGTTTACTTCTACTAAAACTTCCAGGGTATCCAGATTATTTTCTCTGTCCACAATGATCAGATAATGCGGCTCAATCCCGCCAACAGAAAGGATTGCTTCTTCAATTTGACTTGGGAAGACATTGACGCCGCGAATAATCAACATATCATCAACCCTGCCGGAGATTCGACGCATGGTCCAGCCGGTATGACCGCAAACGCATGATCCATATGAAATACTCGTAAGGTCTTTGGTGCGATAGCGTAAGCCAGGGAATCCCATTTTCCCGAGGCTGGTCAGGACCAATTCACCAGGCTGCCCTTCGGGAAGGACATTTCCGTTTTCATCAAGTATTTCCGGATAGAAATGTTCATCAATATGAAGCCCTTTGCATTTGAGGCATTCCATAGAGACACCGGGCCCCATCGTTTCACTTAAACCATAGATATCCAGTGCACGAAGGCCCAATCTTGCTTCGATCTCATCCCGCATTTTATCAGTCCACGGTTCTGCTCCAAAGATACCAACCCTAAGTTTCAGTTCTTCTTTGGAAATTCCGGCTTCTTCTAAACTCTCAGCAAGGAAAAGAGCGTAAGATGGTGTACAGCATAATACCGTGCTGCCAAAGTCTCTCATGATCATAAGCTGACGCTGGGTGTTCCCGCCGGAGACCGGTATGGTTAAGGCCCCAAGTTCTTCTGAACCTCCATGTAATCCCATTCCTCCGGTAAACAGCCCGTAACCGTAAGCTATATGAATCACATCGTTGGCAGTAACCCCTGCTCTTGTTAAATGATTGGCGACAATTGTGGCCCAAAGTTTCAGGTCTTCCCGGGTATACCCAACTACCGTGGGTTTTCCGGTTGTTCCGGAAGAAGCATGAACCCTGACAATCTTCTCCATTGGCTCGGCAAATAACCCAAATGGGTAATTCTGGCGCAGATCTTCCTTCTCCGTTAACGGAATTCTTTGAAAGTCTTCCAGGGTTTGAATATCAGCAGGATAATGAATGCCGACTTCAGCCAGTTTCTTTTTGTAATAGGGAGCTTTCAGGGCCTGTTCTACCGTTCTTCTTAAACCTTTTAACAATTCTTCTTGAGACATCCGACCGTCCTCCTGTCTAATCTATTTCATTTCTTTAACATCAACGGAACCACTTTATTATGTGTTATAATAATTATTCTAAGAATACCGTCAAGCTTTGGACCTTTATTTTTTGCATATTATTATATAACAAATCCCCAGCATTTTAAAGCATGATAAAAGGTTGTCGCAAAACTACTTAAGATAGATCTCCACAATGTATAGCCGCGCTCCGCACCGTGCTTTGCTTGACGCTGTCTATACATCACGGTGACTAGTCGTTTTGCAACAACCCCACCTTATACCAAATTACATTAGATACCTGTTAAGCACTAAATTAGATTAGATACCGGCTAACTTTCTGAGACTTTCTGCCTGATCCAGTCTTTCCCACGGCAGATCCAGATCTGTTCTTCCAAAATGGCCGTACGCAGCGGTCTGGCGATAAATCGGCCTGCGCAGGTCAAGCGTCTTAATAATACCAGCCGGACGCAGATCAAAAGTTTCCTGTATGCATTTGGCTATCTTTTCATCACTTATTTTTGCTGTACCAAAAGTCTCCACAGAAATAGAAACCGGATGGGCAACTCCAATGGCATAAGCAATCTGGATTTCACAACGCTCGGCCAAACCGGCTGCCACAACATTTTTAGCCACATAACGGGCTGCATAAGCCGCTGAACGATCCACTTTTGTCGGATCCTTGCCGGAAAAAGCCCCGCCTCCATGTCTGGCCATTCCGCCATAGGTATCAACAATAATCTTCCTTCCGGTAAGCCCGGCATCCCCCTGCGGACCACCAATTACAAATCTTCCTGTAGGGTTAATAAAATAGCGTGTCTTATCATCCAGCATGGCGGAAGGCACAACAGGCATGACAACATTTTCCAGAATATCACTACGAATCTGCTCCTGCGCGATTTCCGGATGATGCTGGGAAGAAATCACAATGGTATCAACCCGTACGGGCTTGCCGTCACGGTATTCAACCGTTACCTGAGTCTTGCCGTCCGGTCGCAAGTATTCCAGCAAATCCGTCTTGCGGACCTCTGCCAACCTGCGTGCCAGTCGATGCGCCAAATCAATCGGAACCGGCATATAACTTTCCGTTTCGTTGGTAGCATAGCCAAACATCATCCCCTGATCTCCGGCCCCAATTTCTTCGACTTCATTTTCCGAAGAGTTTCTGGCTTCCAATGCTCTGTTTACACCCAGCGCAATGTCCGTGGATTGTTCACCAATGGAAGTGAGTACCGCACAAGTGTCCGCATCAAACCCATATTTGGCTCTTGTATATCCAATCTGCCTGATGGTATCTCTTACAACCTTTGGAATATCAACATAGCATGTTGTGGTGATTTCACCGCTTACTAAAACCAAACCGGTAGTAACAGCTGTTTCACAGGCAACCCGCGCATCTTTATCTTCAGATAGTACAGAATCCAGGATTGCATCAGAGATCTGGTCGCAAATTTTATCAGGATGCCCTTCCGTAACCGATTCTGAAGTAAATAATTTATAACCCAACGTAACCACTCCTTTATTTCACCTTTTTCAAAAGGGCTATTTCCTTTACTAATTCTCTGGCTACTTCTATTTTATTCATCTGGGGCAGATCCTTGCGGCTGCCATCCGGGAAAAGAAAACTTACAATATTCGTGTCGGTACCAAATCCTGCACCCGGTGCAGTTACGTCATTGACAACAAGCATATCGGCATTTTTTTTCCTGAGCTTTTCCGAACCGTTTTCTACAGCATGCTGCGTTTCTGCAGCAAATCCGACCAGGAACTGGTGTTCTTTTTTTTGTCCCAAGGCCAGCAAAATATCCGGATTCGGTGTAAGTTCCAGTGTAAGATTTTCTCCTTTTTTCTTTATCTTTTGTCCGGCAAAAACCGCAGGACGGTAATCTGCAACGGCTGCTGCTTTTACGACGATATCCTGCTCCTGATAAACGGACAGAACTTCCCGATACATATCTTCAGCGGTGATCACCCGGATCATTTTAACTCCCTGAGGAACCGGAAGATCCGCAGGAGCACTAACCAATGTCACTGCGGCACCCGCTTCAACAAAAGCCCGAGCTACAGCATAACCCATTTTTCCGGAACTAAAATTCCCGATATATCTTACAGGGTCCAGAGGCTCGCGTGTCCCGCCCGCGGTAACAAGAACCTTCTGTCCTTTCAGAAACTGCTTTTCCGAAAAAAAACGGGTCAATTCGGTTACGATTTCGATGGGTTCACACATCCGCCCGTCCCCTTCGGTCCCGCAGGCCTGAAATCCATTAGCAGGGCCAATGAAAGAAATACCCCTCTCCCGGAGTGTTTCTAAATTCCTCTGGGTTGCGGGATGATGGTACATCGCATGATTCATTGCCGGTGCAACATAAATAGGAACTCTTACGGCCAGGAGCACGGTGGACAAAAAATCGTCGGCAATTCCTAACGCCATTTTTGCCAGGATATTGGCAGTTGCCGGCGCAACAATAACTAAATCCGCTTGCTCTGCCAGGGAAATGTGTTCGATGTTCCAGGATTTAGGTTCTTCAAACATATTCGTATAAACGGGCCTGGCGGAAATACTGCGAAAAGTTAAGGGTGAAACAAACTCTGTTGCTGATTTGGTCATTACAACATCAACTTCAGCCCCCTGTTTACGGAGCCTGCTCACGATCTCGACAGATTTATAGGCTGCGATCCCCCCTGATACCCCAAGAAGGATTCGTTTCCCTTTAAGCATTATTTGTTACCCTCTTTAAAATAATCGAAGCTGATTTTGTTTTGCGATATTTCTTCCAGTGCCCTGCTAACCGGTTTAATATCTTTAAACTCATCGGGAGTGGAAGCCGCCATCAAAGTGCGGGCCCTTTTGGCTGCAGCAACGACCAAAGTATATTTGCTATCTACTTTAGACATCAGGATATCCAAGGAAGGTTGCTTCATTTTTATTCCTCCTTCAAAGAGAAATGCGTTCTTTTCACACTGCAATTTTCTGCAATTATTATACTCTTTAATTTTTCTACTGCGACATTAATATCATCATTTTCTACAACATAATCATAATCATTTAGGTTTTTTATTTCTTGGACTGCCTTATCCAACCTGCGCTGAATCACTTCCTCCGTCTCAGTACCTCTCCCGTGAAGTCTTTTGGAGAGGGCTTCCAGCGACGGCGGTACTATGAAAATATAAACTCCTTGAGGAAATAGCTTTTTTACTTGTATCGCGCCCTGTATATCAATCTCCAGCAAGATGGTTTTTCCTCTTTTTAAAACACTTTCCACGTGGAATTTAGGAGTTCCATAAAGATTTCCGCAAAACTCGGCCCATTCCAGGAACTCATTATTCTCTATCATTTTAGAAAATTCTTCCCTGGTACGGAAATAATATTCCTTTCCCTCTGTTTCTCCCGGTCTGGCACTTCTGGTTGTTACCGACACAGAATATTCAAGCCCTGCCCACTCGGCAAAAAGTGCTCGGCATAAAGTTCCTTTTCCAACCCCTGCCGGACCTGAGACAACCACCAACATTCCCTGATTGCTAACCACCTTCAAACCTCCAACGTCCAAGGATGGACTAATACTGCGACGGTCATGGATGACCTAGTGTCGTTGAAGCCATGGATGGCGAGAAACGACCGGTGCCACGGAAACGGCACAGGCGAAAACCATGGTTTTCGCTAATTTCAGCCATGCCACGGATGGCAAAATGGCTGATGGCAAGGAGCGGCCAACATATTTCTTAATCACTTGGATCTTCATTGCTGGATTCTTTTGCAGTAAGGCGGTGCGCTACCGTTTCAGGCTGAACTGCGGAAAGAATAACATGGTGACTATCGCAGATAATAACCGCCCTGGTTCTTCTTCCATATGTAGCATCGATCAGCATTCCTTCGTCACGCGCTTCCTGGATAATTCTTTTGATCGGTGCCGATTCAGGACTGACGATAGCGATAATTCGATTGGCAGAGACAATATTTCCGAATCCTATGTTGATCAGTTTAATTTCCATATTCTATTCCTCCGGTTACTCAATGTTTTGAATCTGTTCCCTGATCTTTTCCAATTCACTCTTCCCTTCAACAACAATACGGGAAATGACAAGATCATTCGCTTTAGAACCGATAGTATTGATTTCCCTATTCATCTCTTGAACCAGAAAATCCAGCTTCCGACCAATTGATTCCGAGGATTGAAGTGTTTTTTCGAATTCGTCCAGATGGCTGCCCATTCTGACAAGTTCTTCCGTAATGGATGCCCTGTCTGCCAGCAAAGCTACTTCCATTGCCAGGCGTGATTCGTCCAAAGTAGTGTCAGCTAATAACGAGGATAACCTTTCTTTTAACTTTTCCTGATATTCAACAACAACCTCCGGTGCTCTTTCTTCAACCTTTTTCGTAAGATCCCGCAGATAGCCAATCCGGTTTCGTAAATCTCTTAAAAGCCTTTCTCCTTCGTCACGGCGCATTTGAACAAGCTGCTGAAGGGCAGCGAGTACAGCCGCCTCCAAAAAAGGCCATAAAACCTCGGCATCTGTCTCTTCCTCTTCCACTGTGAGAATTTCCGGCAGAGCAACTAACCGGTAAATATCAGTAATATAGGCTGAATTGAGCAATTGAGCCAGTTCCTTCAAAGAATTATCATACGACAGCGTTAATTCTTTGTCAACCTTAACCAATCTCTTTTTTTCTTCTGTTTCCTTGGTATTGATATATACTTCTATCCGCCCGCGGCTTACCCTTTCCTGAATAATTTTCCGGACATTTTCTTCCAAAACGTTCAAATACCTTGGCAGTTTCACTACGACTTCCAGGAAACGATGATTCACGGATTTCATTTCTATAGAGAAACTATACCCGTGCCCCCTCGTTTCTCCCCGGCCAAAACCTGTCATACTGTTAGCCACGTTAAATCTACTCCTTTTATTTCCAATATAATTGAATTGTACTATTTCGTAGGTTTTTTGCAATCTGAACTTAAAGAAAATCCGAGCAAATAGTAAAAGAGGGTGCTGCAAAACGATTCCCTGGCAGAAAAAAGAGCCGTTGCCTACGAATTTTTATTCGTTGTGCAACAGCCCCTTCACATTAATTCCGATCAAAAAAACACCCTGGTCTTTATTCTCTCGATAGCCTGTTCCGTATTTTCCCTGGAGTTAAAGGCTGTCAGCCTGAAATAACCTTCTCCGCTTGCTCCGAAACCGGCTCCCGGAGTCCCGATGACATGAGCTTCCTTCATCAGTTTGTCAAAGAAATCCCATGAAGGCATTTGATTCGGCGTCTTAAACCAAATGTAGGGCGCGTTTACCCCGCCGAATACTTTATAGCCGGCTTTTTCCAACCCTCTTTTAATAATTCCGGCATTTTCCATATAGTAATCAATTGTTTCTCTGATCTGCTTTTTCCCTTCTTCAGAAAATACTGCAGCCGCAGCCGCCTGAACAGGATATGATGCTCCATTGAATTTTGTTGTTTGCCTGCGCAGCCACATTTTATTAAGGCTGTGGCAATTTCCCTGGGAATCATAGACCATAACCTCTTTTGGAACAATCGTATAAGCACACCTTGTCCCTGTAAAACCGGCCGTTTTAGAAAAACTCCTGAATTCTACCGCCACTTCTCGTGCCCCATTAATTTCAAAAATACTATGGGGGACATTCTCTTCTCTGATAAAAGCTTCATAAGCCGCATCATAGAGTATAATGGCTTTGTTTTCTCTGGCATAGGCAACCCATTTTTCCAATTCTTCTTTGGACAGGGTCATTCCGGTAGGATTATTCGGGTAACACAGGTAAATCATATCGACCCTGGTTAGGGGGAGGGAAGGCTTCATTCCATTCTCCTCATTACAGGGGAGGTACACAATGTTTTCAAACTGTCCTTTAGCATTGGGATACCCTGTCCGGCCAGCCATGACATTGCTGTCCACATACACAGGGTAAACAGGATCGGTGACAGCCAGGATATTGTTTATTCCAAAAAGCTCCTGAAAGTTAGCCGTGTCCGACTTGGCACCGTCACTGACAAATACTTCGCTTACATCTATCTCAATCCCTCGTGGAGTAAAATCATTTTCAATAATTTTTTGGGCAAGGAATTCATACCCTTGCTCAGGACCATAGCCGCGAAATGTTCCTGGCTGACCCATCTCATCCACAGCCTGATGCATCGCTTTAATCACTGCAGGCGCCAAAGGACGGGTCACATCCCCGATGCCCATCCGGATAATATCCGCCTGCGGATTTTCTTTTTTAAACTCTGAAATTCTCCTGGCAATCTCAGAAAAAAGATAACTTCCCTGTAGTTTCAGATAATTCTCATTCATCAACGCCATGATTAAAATCCTCCTGAAAATAATAACTTACAATCTACTGCTTATCTTCTATCAAAGTCCCACGAAAAACATACGTTGCCGGTCCGGTCATATACACATGATTGTCTTCAGCCCAATTAATTTTCAAATCCCCTCCCGGAAGATGAACAGTTACTTGTCTGCCCGTACGCCCTTCCAGCGCTGCAGCGATAACCGATGCACTTGCCCCTGTCCCGCAGGCTAAAGTCGGACCTGCTCCCCTTTCCCATACTTTTATCGTTATTTCGCCCGGGTTATCAATCTGAACAAATTCCACATTGGTCTTTTTGGGGAATAGCGGATGTGTTTCAATCACCGGGCCAAGTCCTGCAAAATCAAGGGTGTTCAAATCTTCCACAAAAATAACACAATGAGGGTTCCCCATGGAAACCGCGGTAAATTTCATTTTGGTGTTGCAAGCTTCAATATCCTCCCCCACTGCACGGTCGCTTCCGGCCAAGACAGGGATCTTTTCCGGATTCAGAAAGGGTTCTCCCATATTGACCGTTACACCTCTTACATCGCCTTCATTCACTTCCAGTTCAACCTTTAGAACTCCGGCAAGGGTTTCCACATAAAAGCTGTCCTTCTTTATGTATCCTGCATCATATACATACCTGGCAAAACAACGTATCCCGTTACCGCACATTTCCGGTTCAGAGCCGTCCGGATTAAAGATTCTCATTCTGGCATCCGCTTTTTGGGAAGGAAGAATTGCGATCAGGCCGTCCCCGCCAATTCCAAACTGTCTGTGGCAAAGGCGATAAGCTATCTCCGAATAATCAATCTGTGGCGGAAATAAAAAATGATCCAGGCAGATAAAATCATTTCCCAGACCATGCATCTTTGTAAAATTCATCCGTATTTCCCCCCTTTCGTCGTTTCTCGCCATCCATGGCTTCAACGACACTAGGTCATCCATGACCGTCGCGCTCCTTGATATCCGTTCTTCTTTAAAGGATACTATGCGGAAGGGAAAGGGTCAACCTTTTGTCTTTAAGTATACATAATGTAACTTTACGCTAACCTTGTTTTTCTCCTGAAAACATTTTTGAATAATCTGGCAAACCCAATGATCACACTTGGGCCGCCCGAAACCAGCAGAATCAGAATCCATTGCCAGGTATGAAGGGGAGCCGTTTTAAAGATATTTTGCAAAAACGGCAAATAAATTACACTGAGCTGCATCGTTGTGGAAATCATTACGGCGAGTACCAGTAATGGATTGGAAAAAATTCCAACCTCAAAAATTCCCCTGCGCTCTGATTTACAATCAAATACATGAAAAAGCTGGGAAAATACAAGGGTGCTGAATGCCATTGTCCTGGCTGCCAATAAACCTACGCCATACCACAAACCAACCACGAAAACCAGCAGAGTCCCGATTCCGATCATGGTTCCCCTGATCATGATCCTGCGCCCCAAACCCCTGGCAAAGACGTTCTCATCCGGTTTTCGGGGGGGTCTCTTCATGATATCGGGTTCAGTTCCATCCACACCCAAAGCCATTGCCGGCAACCCGTCTGTAACAAGATTTACCCATAGGATCTGAATGGGCAGTAAAGGCAGAGGTAAGCCAACCAAGGTTCCCAAAAACATCGTCAATACTTCACCCAAGTTGCAGGAAAGAAGATACCGGATAAATTTCCGGATATTATCATAGATTCCTCTTCCTTCTTCCACAGCGGCGACAATCGTCGCAAAATTATCGTCAGCGATAATCATGGAAGAAGCTTCTTTCGTTACATCCGTGCCGGTTTGACCCATAGCCACCCCGATATCCGCTTCTTTGACAGCCGGAGCATCATTGACACCGTCCCCGGTCATCGCTACGATCTGTCCATTCTTTTTTAAAGCTCTTACAATCCTGAGTTTATCCCTGGGGGCAACCCTGGCGTACACAGAAATATTCATTACATGTTTATTTAGATCCTCATCGGTCATACGATCCAATTCTGTCCCGGTAATAACAACCTGATTCGATCCCCGTAAAATGCCTAACTCCCGGGCAACAGCCTGAGCGGTGAGTTTATGGTCCCCCGTTATCATTACCGGCCGAATACCGGCAGCCTGACAAACCTTAATTGCTTTGATGGCACTAACCCTGGGGGGATCAATCATTCCCATCAGGCCAATAAAAACAAGGTCTTTCTCTACATTCCCTGACGGATCCCCTTCTTCCACTTCCCTCTGCGCCAAGGCCAGTACTCTGAGAGCCTGTGATGCCATTTCGTCATTGACAAAAAGAATCTGTTTCCGGCGCTCCTTCGTCAGTTCCACGATTCCATTCTGAGTCAGTTCCTTGGTACATAACCCGATGATGACATCGGGGGCCCCTTTCACATACGCTTTAAAACCCTCTTTTCCCTTATAGATTACAGTCATTCTTTTCCGTTCAGATTCAAAAGGTATCTCCGCAATCCTTTGCTCTTTCCGTTCAAGCCCTTCCCGCCAAACCCCTGCTTTGGCCGCAGCGACAAGCAGTGCTCCTTCCGTGGGATCTCCGTTGATTCCCCAGACACTATCCTGTTTATTCCCCCGGAAGAAACCCGAAACCCGCAATCCTTTTTTGGTCAGTGCTGCATTATTGCATAGCGCCGCGCATTTTAACAGTTCTTTAAGCGGACCTTTATCAGAAAAGGGATCCGCGCCATGGTAGTCCCCTTTGGGATCATACCCCTGACCGCTGACTGTGATAACTTGATCATTATAATAAACCCGTCTGACTGTCATTTCGTTCTGAGTAAGAGTACCTGTCTTGTCGGAACAAATGACTGTGGCACAGCCCAAAGTTTCTACTGCGGGTAGTTTTCTGATAACAGCATTTCTCTTGACCATACGTTGAACGCCAACCGCCAACGCTACAGTCACAATGGCAGGCAATCCTTCAGGAATCGCTGCAACAGCCAAAGAAACCCCTGCGAAAAACATCTTATAAAAACTTTCACCCTGCAGGACTCCTGTGATGACAACCACCATACATACTGCTACGCTGATCATAACCAGCCATTTCCCCAACTGTTCAAGTCTTCGCTGCAGAGGGGTTTCTTCCTCCTTTACTTCCTGAATCATTCCTGCAATGACGCCCATCTCCGTATCCATTCCGGTAGCGGTTACAATTCCAATCCCTCTGCCGTTTACAGCAACAGTTCCCATAAAGCTCATATTCTTACGGTCAGCCATCGGGATGTACTCATCAACAAGCGGTTGACAAATCTTAGCCACGGGCTGGGATTCTCCGGTTAGCGCTGATTCTTCCACCCGGATATTCGACGTCTTAAGCCAGCGAATATCCGCCGGGATACGGTCACCTGCCTCAATCATCACAATATCACCCGGAACAAGTTCGGAAGCAGGTATTTTCATTCCCATACCGTTTCTTAAGACGTTAGCCTCCGGGGCAGCCAAAGACCGGAGAGACTCCATGGATCTTTCTGCTTTATATTCCTGGATAAATCCTAAAATGGCATTAATGAGAATAATCGCCAGGATAGTGATTGCATCAGCGATCTCCCCCAATAAACCTGAAATTAAGGTTGCCACCATGAGGACCATGACCATAAAATCTTTGAATTGACCTAAATACAAGAAAACTGGGTTAACCCCTTTTTTAACCGCTAATGTATTTTGCCCAAATTCATCAAGCCGGCGGTTTGCTTCTCTATCACTAAGCCCCTTCTCCGGGTCGACATTCAAAGTCTTGCATATTTCACCGCCATGTAAGATATGCCATATTTGCCGCTGCATCCCTTTTTCCTCCTTTTTTAAGGTACTAGTACATGCTATTCAGCCTGTCCTCAAAAAATTACAGGGGATGTGATATACTAAAAATGTTATTTGAGCATCTTATTAAAGGAGTATACCTATGGCTCTGGACAGCATTACCCTTTACCATCTTATCCGAGAACTGGAACCCCTCCTGGCGGGTACCCGAATTGATAAAATCCAGCAACCCGAAAAAGAAGAGGTACATATCCTCCTGAGAAGTCCCGGTCGTAATCTTCGTTTGCTGCTTAATGCCGGAAGCACTTCTCCAAGACTCCATCTAACGGAAGAAAATAAAAAGAACCCTCTCTCCCCTCCCATGTTCTGTATGATCCTTCGCAAACACCTGGAGGGCGGCAAGGTTATTAAAGTTGAGCAAGTCGGCCTGGAACGCATCGTCACCATCACCATCCGGAATTATAACGAACGGGGTGACCTCCAGGACTATCATCTTCATCTGGAGATTATGGGCAAACACAGCAATTTGATCCTGGTGGATCCGCAGACAGGCATCATTCTTGATGGAATCAGGCGATATTCCCATTTGGTAAGCAGGCATAGAGAAGTACTGCCCGGGAAGCCGTATATTTTACCTCCTTCACAGGACAAAGCGGATACTTTTCCCAATGAGGAAGAATTTGCAGCTTATCTGTTACAGCATAACCTCGATAGAAAGTTAACTGATGCTTTGCTCGATTTGTTTAACGGAATAAGTCCTGAACTTGCCAGAGAAATTGTATCCCGATCCGGGCTCAGCCCGGATGCTATTCTGGATAACTGCGGAGAAATTGATCTTAACAGGATTTATCGCGCTTATTCTTATTTCCTTACATATAAGGACAAAACCCCGATCAAGCCTTGCCTTTATTATCCGTCTAAGAGGGAAATGAACCTCCCTGTTGCTTTTTCCTTTCTCCCCTATGCTCAATACAGGGGTTTCGTGATCCAAGAAACCCAATCCATCAATGAGGCTGTGAATCTTTTTTATTCCAAAAAAACAGAATACAGCAATACAGAAGCCAAAAGAGGGTCCCTTCGTAAAGTTGTGAATGATCTCTCCGGACATCAGAACAAGAAACGGGGCATTTACGAGGATACTCTTGCCAAGGCGAACAAAGGATTGGATTATCAGAAGCAAGGAGAGCTTTTGATTGCAAATCTTTATCAGCTTTCCCCCGGACTCCGGTCAATTACAGTCCAGGACTATACAGATCCTGAATACCCTGACTTAACGATCGGTCTGGACCCGGCCTTAAGCGGAATTGAAAACGCCAAACGATATTACAAACTTTACAATAAAGCCAAGTCGACCATAAAAAGTGCTCAACCGCTGCTGGAAGCCGTTCTGGAAGAATTGGAATACCTTGAGTCCCTTAAGCTAAGCATTGATCAGGCGGCAAGCAATGAAGAATTAAATGAAATCCATCAGGAACTTATTGACCAGGGATACATTACCGGAAAACACGATAAAAAGACTCCCGGCAAAAAGAAGGAACCGGATAAATATTCACTGCCTCATGTTTATCATTCAAAATCAGGCAAGATCATTATTGTTGGCCGCAATAACAGGCAAAATGACAGGATGACATGGCGTGAGGCAAAACCCTCGGACCTGTGGCTTCATGTTAAAAAAATTCCTGGTTCCCATGTCATTGTTCCCCTGGATGATGGCCAGGAATTTCCGGACGATGATACCTTACTCGATGCTGCAGCCCTGGCCGTCTACTTCAGTCAGGCCAGAGGCTCTTCCCAGGTTCCTGTGGATTACACGCATGTCAGGCAAATTAAAAAACCCCGAGGTGTAAAACCCGGGATGGTCGTTTATGAACAGAACTGGTCTCTTTTGATCACACCGGAAGAAGAGACCGTTGAAAGGCTGCTCAGTACGGAGAATAAAGAGAGGTATTAAGAAAATGTCGTCAAGCTACACGATTAGAAGGGCTCAATCAACTGATATTCCCAGGCTCATAGAGCTGCTTGGGATCTTATTTTCTCTTGAAAAGGATTTTTCAGTCGACGAATCCAAGCAGCGGAAGGGTCTCGAAATGATGCTGGATGACAATGACAACCGCTGCATTATGGTGGCGGCCAGTCATCATCAAATCGTCGGCATGTGCACCGCTCAGATTTTGGTATCGACTGCTGAGGGCGGTCCGGTTGCGCTCATTGAAGATGTGATAGTGGATAAAGAGCACCGGCAAAGGGGTATCGGAAGAGACTTACTCTTATCGATCGAAACATGGGCAATTGAGAAAGGCACAAAACGTTTACAGCTGCTGGCAGACCGGAACAACACCCCTGCTCTGCAATTTTACAAAAGCATGTCCTGGAATAATACGCGGTTAATATGTTTACATAAGAAATGACCGTGCGGGTCAATGGGTGGAAGCCTGGGGAGGTATCACAACTGCCGCTTTGTCGGGCAGAAAAGCAATTCAGGCAATGTGCAAAAAAGACGGCAAGCAGTTTATATCCAATAAAGCCTAACTGTTAGGGATGTCCAAAATATATTTCTAGGGGTACCATTTATGATCGGACTCGGTTTAAGTATGTTTTTTTACTTGCTTCCCCTGCTCCCCGGTTTCTCCCAAGGCAGTCCTTGCGCACAAAGCGGACAGTTTTCCGGTTCAAAAGCCTCGATATTCATTTGAATAAGACTATGCAGAAGCAATCCCCCAAAATCCGCTTTACCTCCGCTGCGGTCCACGAGTACACCAACCCCCACAGGAATGGCTCCGGCTTCTTTTACGATAGCAATTACTTCTTTGACCGATCCCCCTGTTGTGATAACATCTTCCACAACCAGGACTTTTTCCCCTGGGGAGAGTACAAAACCCCTTCTTAACGTCATTTCCCCGTTCTGTCTCTCTGTAAAAATCGATTTTACTCCCAATGATCTGCCAACCTCATGAGCAACAATAATTCCGCCCATGGCCGGTCCTATTACCGTTTGAATTTCTATTCCTTCAAACTTTGCAGCAAGTTCTCTCCCGAGTTGTGCCGCTTTCCGGGGATACTGCAGCACTTGGGCGCATTGCATGTACTGGGCGCTGTGCTTCCCGGAAGTGAGAAGAAAGTGTCCCTGAAGCAGGGCTCCGGTATCCATAAACATTTCCAGGATCTCACTCTGATCCATTCTTTTTTCGTTGCAGCCACAAGACAATTGTAATTCCACCTTCCGTAAAATCCTAAGGTATATCGCATATTTTTATCGTTCTTGCATCATTTTACCATCTATCTTGAATATTTGAAAATATCTATCACTGTTTAAATTGCACAACCGTAACAATCTTAATCCATAAATTATTGCTTTTCATGATGATTATAGTATTCTGATAGGTTTCTGTACGGTTGATTGCTGTCCGATCCTAAGCCTTGACAGCACAAATATGCAGCCCGAGCATTGGTTAAAAATTGCCGGAACGATCGAAAAAAACTATTGTTCATATGACGGCTTCGTGATTACTCATGGTACGGATACCATGGCCTATACTGCGGCGATGCTGTTTTATATGCTTCAAGACAGCAGCAAGCCCATTGTAGTGACCGGATCTCAAAGACCTATTGATGCGGAAGTGACAGACGGCCGGCGGAACCTGGCTGATACCCAGCCCAGAAAAGACAGGAATTTAAAGTTTTATCCCAACATTGCTTCAGATATTATCCTAATCAAGCTCATGCCAGGATTTGTCCCGGATATTTTTGATTATATCAAGGGAACTTACAGAGGAGTGATAATCGAAAGCTTTGGATCCGGCGGGGTTCCCTTTCTTGGAGAAAGCAACGTACTCTCCAAGATTGAAGAATTAGCTAATTCCGGTGTAATCATAGTGATTACGACCCAGTGTTTACTGGAAGGCGGTAATCTGGATCTTTATGAAGTGGGAAGAAAAATCTTACAAAATCGTATTTTACCCGCTTACGACATGACAACGGAAGCTGCCCTTACTAAACTGATGTGGGTACTTGGGCAGTCCTCCGATTTTGAGGCCATTCAAGAATTATTCCTGACTCCTATTGATCATGATTTAACTCTGATTGACGCACCCCTTTGATTTTTAAACTCCTAAAACAATTTCATAATCCAACTGCTTTTTTCTTTCTTTCCAATCGGGCATATGAATTGTAATAAATTCATAAAAATCTTTGTTATGATGCGGATATAGAAAATGTGTTAGCTCGTGTAATATGACATATTCTACGCATGGAACAGGTGCCTTGTACAGGTAGTAGTTTAGATTAATATTTCTATGAGTCCTGCTGCAGCTTCCCCAAAGAGTTTGCATTTTTTTTACAACAATCTTCGGTTTGGAAATCCCGTGTTTTCCAATGATGGGATACAACTTTTCCATAATTAAAGTGTAGTATTGTTTGGCGCTTTTCTGCCACCAATTATCGAACTGCTTATCTATACCTTCTTGATTTTCCAGACTATTCGTATACATCAACAATTCTGCATCACTTTTTACAATCTTCTTTTGATCGGCATACAGTACTCGTATTGTCAATTGTCTTCCGAGTATTCTTGTAGATACTCCTGACCTTATATGTGTTTCCTTTTCAATTGCTTTCGTCTTTTCAAAGAGTACTAGCTTATGTTCCATCCATTTTCGCTTGTCTTCCAGAAATTTTTCAATCCAGATATCAGGAGTATCAATTGGAACAGAGAGTTTGACTTCTTGATTTGGAAATACTTTCAAACGAACACTTTTTATGTCTTTATAGGTTACAACAATATCAACTGGTTTGTTAGATAACACTACGGTGTATTTCATATCAGTATCTGCTCATTGCTGTTTTCTTAATACTTTCCAAAATCATGTCGATATCCTCTTCGGACAAATCAAGACCAAATTCATCGGAAAAATCCCAGATCAAATCATCCAAAGCCTGATTCATGTTTTTATGAATTGCATTATTATACCGCCAATCGACTCTGGCCAAGGACCTGATTGCTTGATTGATGTTTTTCGATAAGCCCCCTACTTCTTCTTCAAAGGCTTCGTCCGGATTAGGGCAATACTTTCCGATCCCTTCAGAAACAATTCCATAGAAAGCCTTGGCATCGTTATCATCATCAATATTACTTGGATAAGTATAGCCGGTAAAACCTTCCCGAAAATCATCAGCAAGTTTTTGCATACGGGCAAAGTATATATTCTCATCCCGTAATTTCCGATATTCTTCCAACGTGTCTTTGATTCGCTCGGAAAACTTTTTATAAAGCATCGGATCTTCATACCTTTTAGCCTCTAATTCCGAGACTAATCGGGTACGGATATAAGCAGCTTTTGTCTTTTTGCCGTCGATTTCCTCCATCTGCTTATCCATTGCTGTTTTATCGTGGATTGCAACAGGCTCCACAATAATCTCAACCGGTTGGGATGTTATAAAATTATTCAGCAGGCTGCGGATTCCGTTTTCATATTTGCTGAAATCAATTTTTTCTGCATATACCTTCATCAGCGTCGCCCTAAGTTTTTGAAAGAAAAGTAAATCCTTTTTATAGACTTGCATCTGATCAAGCCCTATTGCAGAATGCAACGAATAACTGCCCATGGTAAGCTCCATCAATTTGGAAAAAGCAGAGAGCTTATCGTAAAATACTTTGCGTTTTTCCTTTCCCTCATTGTCGTTTTCATCCTCAAAGAATGCTTGCCAGGCTCTCGGATTATCCATGTCAAACTCTGTACCGTCAAACACTTTACATAATTCTGAGTGTGATTTTTTGAGCGCCTCTTTTTGCTCATTCGCTGTGAAAATGGAAGCTTCCAGATCTCCGCTATCATAACCGGAAAAACCAGACTGATCGTCACTGTAGAGTTCCATGGCAGTGTTAAGATTAGCAAACAGTCCCCAGTAATCTACTATTAGGCCAAAATCCTTACCCGGATAAATACGGTTTACTCTTGCAATCGCCTGCAGAAGCGTATGTTCCTTCATGGATTTATCCACATAGAGAACTCCCAGAGGCGGCGCATCAAAGCCTGTCAGAAGCATATCCTTAACAATGACAATATCCAAATCCTCACCGCCAATGATATTGTTTTTGATGAACTCTTCATAATCATCATAATTCTGGCCAAAGCGAGGCTCGACTTCATTTTTAAAGAAATCGTGAATCTTCTTTTTATCCTGTGTTGTCATAGTCTGGTCGTCATTTTCGCTAACATTTTCAGAACAGATTAAGACAGCTGCTTTCACTCCGCCGATCTGATTGATGGCATGCTGGAGATCAATTGCCGTTGCGCGGGAAGAGGCTGCAACCATAGCCTTATATCCTCTTGGCTTGCAGTAGGTGGTAAAATGTTCATGGATATCAAAGGCAATCATGTCAATTCTTTGTCTGGTCTGAGCCAAAGGAACAAACCGACTCCATTTTTGCCGCATATCTTCCCGGTCCTCTTCGTTTAGCGGCTCTAATATGTACTTGAGATAATCATTGATTTTTTCATTGGATACTCCCAGCGGAATTATTCTTCCCTCATATACTAAAGGTACTATTACGCCATCACGGATACCATCTTCAAATTTGTAAGCCTTACCGATTAACGGCCCAAACTTTTTATAAGTATTATTCTTATCCTTCTTCAAAAGCGGAGTTCCGGTAAACCCGATTTTCACTGCATTGGGCAAAACTTCATTCATCATATTATGAAACTCGCCGGTATGGGAACGATGACTCTCATCAATCAGTAAAAAGATTTTATCATCAGTAATTTTTGTCCTGCTTCTGGCCGCATTTTCAAATTTATTTACCGTTGTGGTAATAATGGTTTCTCCCTGATTTTTCAGAAGCGATATCAAACCCTTTCCTGTGCTGGCATGGCTTGGGTTCATTCCGGTATGAACAAAATTGTCTTTGAGCTGTTTGACAAGATTGATCCTGTCACAGACCAATACAAAACGTGGATTAGGAATATCTTTGTCTGCCATAACACGTTTGGTCAGCATGACCATGGTAAGAGACTTGCCACTGCCCTGCGTGTGCCAGATAACGCCATTGCGGGTGTTCTGATTATCTTCTCCTTTGATACGGCGCATGGTATTCTCGACCCCAAAAAACTGCTGATAACGGGCAATTTTTTTAATGTTATTGTCGTATAGAATAAAATATCGAATCAGCTTGAGCAGACGCTCTTTAGAGAGCAGAGACACAATTACCTTATCCTGTTCCGTAATCAGGTTATCACCAATATAGCGTTTTGCAGCATCCTCCTGCCATCTTTTGTCTTCTTCAACCCACTTACAGAAGAACTCCTGCGGTGTACCAGTGGTAGCATATTTCACCTCGTTGGGACTCATGGCAACGACTATTTGCACAAATTTAAATAATTGTGGAATATACTCCGGCTGCCAGTTGCGGATATTCTGCCTGACACCTTCATCCACATCCACACTGGATTTTTTGCATTCAATAACCACCAAAGGAATACCGTTGATCAGAATCACAATATCCGGGCGGACATATTTGCCATTATTCCGTTCCACAGAAAATTCATCGGTAACTTGCCAGATATTCTTGTAAGGTTCTCCCCAATTAATGTAACTCAAATCAAAAGACTGCCTGCCGCCGTCAAATAGTTCCTCTTCACAGCTTTTTCCGTAAAGCAAACTATCATAGATGTTTTTGCTTGCTGTCATAAGCCCGCTGACTAGAGGAAAATCCAGATCACGAATAGCAGTACCGATAGAACGCTCCGAAAAAGGAGTCATTTTCTCCCGGTAACGGTAAGACTGTGAAGAAAGAAAATCCCTCATTACGTCCGGAAAAAGTACATTGTTGAGCCGTCCCCGCTTCTGCTCGGCTTCTGCTCGCGGAATGTACTGGTATCCCATTTTCACAAGCTGTTGAATGGCTCTGTCCTGTGATTCAGGCCGTTCATCAAAGATAGTATAATCCGGCATCTTACTTCTCCTAATTCAAAACTTATCTATGTAAAAATAATTTCTTATTATAGTCTTCACATTAAGCAGATACAGCAGGGCCGAAAATCAGCCCTGCTGATCTGACAATTATTATTCAAATTCCAATTAATATTCAGGCAGATTTCCAAGGTTGTCTTTCTTGATATTATTGCTGTCTGTACGAAGGTACTTATATCCCGAATCACCATTTACAACTCTGACATCTTCCCCTTCATGCCAAGTATTGTTTGACTTGTATTTCGTTTTGACTTTTTTCTTAAGACTTTCAATATCCGATACAACTTCAAATTTGGTTTTTTCATACGCCGTATTGATTTCTGTTGTTAAATTAAAGGTGATTTTAACTTTTGAAATGTACCTTTCATTATTAGCATTTTCATAATGAACCGCACAAATATAATAATCTGCCATGTTACTAAAGCTCCTCCAAATTCTTGATTAATTTAATTTCTCATGATAGACTTCTTAAAAAGTATTATATTTTCTATTGAACAATTTTCCTTCCGGCCAGAAGGAGATTGTTCTTTTTCTTTACCCTCATATATATATCGTCACCACCTTTCACTGTACGGATGATTATATTGACTCTTTGAAAAACAAAGAGGTCATACCGTTCTGACAATGCCTGTTAGTAATAGCTGCATGAGCGCTTTTTTCTTCTGGTTCCACTGCTCTAATTCCTGCTCAAGCAGTTCAATTTCTTTGTCGGCAGCGGAG
The DNA here is from genome assembly GCA_012517475.1 of Peptococcaceae bacterium. GTDB lineage: Bacteria > Bacillota > Desulfitobacteriia > Desulfitobacteriales > Syntrophobotulaceae > Dichloromethanomonas. The sequence goes on from JAAYUV010000003.1 coordinate 67,585, forward strand.
AGGATATTGGCAATGGCTATTTGTTCTTCAGTTTTCGGATAATTAATACTCAATTTGGCAATGTTTGTTTTGCTAAGGCCAACTACTTTCGCTCCTGAAGCATAATACATTATCTGTTTTTTTACATAGCAACTTTGAAAGCAGTATTTTTTAAAATCAATATTCAGGACATCGTTTTTACTTCTAGCAACAATAGTATGTAATCCGGCAATAAATGTAATATTTAGTTTATTTTCAACCACAACATATTTGCTGGCTCCTTCATAATCTTCAGATGCGTCAACAAAAACCACATCTCCATGTCTTAATAAAGAGGTTTGAGGAACTCCGTTTATTTTTAGTTTAGGGATGTTTTCAAAATCTTGCTCGACATTAATAAAAGTTCGAGTACTCTTGTGTATGTCACCATAGTGGAGATAACAATATCCCTCTTTACCTAATTGTTCTCTAGATGCTGATACGGAAGGTAAAAGGTCAAATAAATCCCCCATATTTCGCTGTTTCCACTTTCCGTTAAATCCATGCAGCCTTACCCCACTGTTGGGATCAAGAAGATTCCACATCAGCCATTTCTTTGTTTTTCGTTTTTCCTCAATCAGCTGCTTTTTGAGATCAATGACCTTATCGCAGTGGACAAGAATTTCAGCAATTTTATGTTGTTCCGACGCAGATGGAAACGGTAGCTGTTGCTTTAACCAATCATTAGTTTTAAATAAAAGTTTTTCAATGTGAACTCCAATACTCATTAAATAAAATAATCTTTTTGTTTTGGGTAGCTGCATGTAATAATTAAAATAGCAGATATCAGTTTGGGCGCGTGCAATAAAGACATTATACTCATTAGAGACTATTGACCCATCCGCTTGTTTATCAGCAATACCGCACGCCCCGTGTGATATTTGTCGCTTTGAGATAATGAAGTCATGTTCTTTTACTAGAAATTGAGACTTTACAAGAATATTTTCTCCTTTAAATATTCCTCGAGTATCTATTCCACCAAAATTCCTTCTAACTGTAATCAGTTTATATAATCCATCGTCCTCCATAATGACAGGACGTTCAACTAATTCAATAGCTGTACCAATATTTGAGGCCTTCCAGTCAACCGGAGATACACCTATGTTTGTTTTTTTATATCCCTTTGGAATTCTACCATGTCTTATCATGTCAATACGCTGTTTTATATCTGCTTTCATCTTTTACTCCTGCTTGATTGCCAAAATTTAATTGGAGGAGAAAATATTTCCCCAACAGCCTTGTTTAAGTAAATGCTCTCTCATTTCAGCTTTCTTGTTTCCTGTTCCTTCTCTATCTGTCGGATACTTTTCTCCGGTGTCGGCAAATCTTCCGGCATTGTACCGCCAAGCTCCTTAATCGTTTGCCGCACTTTTTTGCCAACCTCATAATGGGTTTCGTTTGCCTTGTCTTTGCTGTGTATATTTTCACGGCGTAATTTTTCATCGGTTTGTGTAGCACGGAAAAGATTGGCTGCCAGTTCTGTACTGCCCATATGGTCCAGAATTTTTTGGTTCTTTTTTAATCCTTTACGAGCATGAATTTCCCTCATGCCCAATCCGCCATACAAGCCTTGGTATCCTTTGTCTTGGAAGATTGCGTAATCTTTTGGTTCAAGAACACCCGCCAATTGAGCCGCTTCCGCAAGAGACTTGTTGTGGGCAATCATTTCATTTCGAATAGCCAGCCGCTTTTGATCTTCGGTAAGTTGGTCATAGTCTTCAATCAATTCCTGTTGTCGGGTCTTTATTGCGAAATAGGTCTGCCCGAGCGCAATCACTTTTTTTCGGGCATCTCCATTTTGGACAATTAAATAACAAGCATACCGTGAAAGCATAATGTCTTCGATTTTCCGCTCAGCACCTGAACCGATATCAACCATTTTGCCAACGTTGGCAAAATGGTCTGACACAACATTTTCACTATTTTCACATGCGATTTTTGCACGGTTAATTACTTCATCAAATCTTCGCCATTGTTTATACTCCAAAACATTTTGTAATTCTCTGGCGTACCAAAATTCAATTCCTTCTTCAGTATAATGTTTAATATCTTCAAACGTCTTTTCTGAGTATTTGTCAAGTCCGTTCATAACCCCAACTCCTTCAAATACTGTTCCATCTTCACCTCAGCTTCTGCCAGTTCTTCCTTAATACGCGCAATATTCTCTTGCACTTCCGTTATATCGATCAATTCCTCTTCTTCAAAGGTATCCACATAGCCTGGAATATTCAGGTTAAAATCATTGGACTGAATTTCTTGAAAACTCGCTATATGAGCAAACTTTTCAATATCCTCCCGCCTAAAATAAGCATCCAGAATGTCCTGAATGTGCTTGGCAGTAAGCTTGTTTTGGTTCTTATCCTTGACATAACGGAAGTTGCCTTCGCTGTCCTTGCCGGAAGCGTCAATAAAGACTACATCATCTATTGCACGGTTCTTTTTAAACACCAGGATGCACGCCGGAATGCTTGTCCCGTAAAAGAGGTTGGCAGGTAAGCCGATTACCGCATCCAGCAGGTTTTTCTCAATTACTGTCTGTCGGATGCGTCCTTCCGAAGCTCCCCGGAACAGAACACCATGAGGTACAACTGCCGCCATTCGTCCATTGCTTTTGAGACTATGAATCATATGCAGTAAAAATGCCCAGTCACCCTTGCTTGCGGGAGGAACTCCCCAGTCAAAACGGTGATGTTTGTCCATGTTTGCAGTCATGGTAAATTTCTTATCCTTATCTTTATTGCCTTCCATCTCACCGCCAGGGTTAAACCCCTCCGCCCATTTATCCTGTGAGAATGGCATGTTTGCTACAATGACATCAAATTGCTTTAGATTGCCGTCAGAATCAAGATGGATTGGATTAGAAAGAGAATCGCCCCAGGCAATATTGGCTCCATGAACCTTATGGATAAACAAATTCATACGTGCCATAGACCACGAGGAACCATTCATTTCTTGGCCATAAATTGCAACCTTTTGAATACCCACTTGCTTAGCTACCCGAATAAGTAACGAAGCTGATCCACAAGTAGGATCATAGATTGCGTCATCATTTTGCGGAGTAGTCAAGCGTGCCATCAATTCTGACACCATCGTTGGGGTGAAGAATGAACCTGCTTTTTTACCTGCCTGTGAAGCAAACTCTCCAATCATGTACTCATAGGCATCGCCAATAATATCGGCCGGATCCTGTCCAACCGCAGTTTCAATTTTTGAAGGACGAAGATCCAAAGGTTTAAAATCTTCGAGTAATGTCCTGAGCTTTGTATTTTTTTGTTGGGGGTTACCAAGCATTGCTTCACTATTAAAATTAATGCTTCTGAACACTCCGCGCAGCTCGTTATTTTCATCTTCAATCCCTTGCAAAGCTTCGTTGATCATCTCTCCAATTTTAGAATTAAAGCGATTCTCATATAGATATCTAAACCGTTGGTTGTCTTTTAAAGTAAACGGCAAATTTCTTTTGGCACGTTCAATGCGCACCGGATTAGCATATTTCTGATTTAACTCTTCCTCATATTCCTCATAGGTATCATCCAAATATTTAATAAATAACATAGAAAGTACAAAGTCTTTATAGTTTGCAGCATCTATTGTGCCGCGGAATGTATCTGCAGCCTTCCAAAGTGCATTTTTAATATCTTCAAATCTAGTGCCCATTTAATATCCTCCTCTATTTTGACCCTGTTAGTTTTTCCACTATCCCAGTAAGTAGTTGATCGTTTTTTTCGACGTACTCCAGCAAAAGGCGTTTTTTTCTTTTATTAAGTTTCCAGAGTTCACCCAAGATTATTTGCTTTTGAATGGAAACAACCGGGATCTTTATCTCAGCAAGTTTTTTTGCAGAAATCGCCTTGATTGCACTAGATGTCCCGGACAGATGTTCTATCTGCGACAGCACACTTGATTGCTCAAACAAGCACGCCAAGTATTCCGGTACCACATTTGTTTTTGGACGGATAATAAAAAGATTCTGTGATATTGCCGTTGGGTTTGTAATTTGCGGCGCAACAACTGAAAAATTTGGATTCAGTCTTTTTATTATGACGTCTCCGTTTTTCACAAGCTGGGAAGCCGGGATTTCCTCTTTTTTAAATATTTTCGAGACTTCTTTTATTTCTCCGCTTTCAGAAAAATTGTTGGGTTGAATATAACGATACTGGAATCCGGCAATCGAATGGTCAATAGAATCTTCAGATATTCCGGTAAAAATACTGGCAACGCTGCTAAGCGTTACATTTATTTCCATATGGCACCTTCTTTACCATTCTTATACAAGCAAGAATAGGATAACATATTTTTTTAAAATTGTTAAGCATTAACTTTGTTAAAAATTATGTTTTTTAGCGTTATTTATTTTTCTGCTTTATAACAATAACAAATATGCCGGTTAAATTTTTGTTCAAATTTAACCGGCATTTATTTTCAAATCCGTTTCTATTTCTTTTTGTATCACCTGCTCAACCTTCGGGTACTGCTCCATTTCCGCGTGCCGCTCCATTTTCCAAAAAGTCATAGATCTTATCCCTTAGGTTAATAAGTGTATGCCCCGCCTCAGGCAGAACAATAATCCGGGCATGCGGCAATAATGCTGCTAACAGACTTGATCAGCCATTTTTCTGCCTCATCTTTCATGGTAAAGACCCTAAAATGATTTCCTTTATTGGTTTCTGCAATAAAATCTCTGAATTTTCCTCTAATCATTAATTCGTCAGGGATTACCATTGCGGTCCTAACCTGATAGTTAACCAATTTTTGCAATATCTTACCGGCCAAGCCCGTTCGGAGTTTGAAGAAATCATCTGAAAACACTTCAGCGTGGAGCATGAGAAGGTTTGTATCATTTTCCCCGCAAACGGCAATAAGATCCAGGGCATCCTGCTCCGTATCAAGCGGCACTTTTACAGAAAGACATTCAATATATTTTTGGGAATCTTTCACATTCACTTTGTAATTCATTTTCCGTGTCTCCTCTTTATGACCGATTAGAATTTCCGAGCGTATTTTTTCCAGCCATTTTAATTCCGTTTCATAAGAAGCAATGATATTTTCATAAATCATTTTCCAAATAAATTCTTCCCGTGGATTTCTCCCCGGGGAAAAAATCCCTCTCTGCTGCTTTTCTCTTTGCATGAGGATTTGCATTTGAATTTGGTTCTCATACTCAGATAACAAACTGTCAAGTTCCTCGGTTTTTAGTTGATCGGACCAGGCAAGCTGTATTAAAAATGTTTTTTTCAATTCCGGGGGTTCAGGAGCAGAAAGGACCCATTCTTTTAATTCAGCAAGGCCTTCCTGGGTGATGGTATAAACCTTTTTTGGGGGAGAGCTTTCCTGGTAATAGGTCTCACTGGTGACAAAACCTTCTTCAAGCAGCTCTACCAGAGCTTTATAAATTTGATTATTGTTGCCCGACCAATGCATAAAAGGAGATTCCTGAATAATTTTTTTCAAATCATACCCGGTTAAAGATTTTGAACTTAAAATACCTAAGAGCGCATGGTTGATAGACATTGCTTTTATCCCTCCACGGTTATCATATGTTATTAATAACATATGATAACCGTGGAGTCAATATCTGGGTTTATTTTATTTACATATACAAAAAGACCGGTTAAAGTTGCTGTACTTTAGCCGGTCTATTCTACAAATCTGTTCTATTTTCATATTCAAACCTGTTTCTGCCGTTCTCTTTGGCCCTGTACAATTTGGCATCGACACTGCTGATCAGTTCTTCCGAGGATTCCTGGAGGAATTCAGTGATTCCGCCGCTAACTGTAACTTCAATCCCTTTAATGAAGTTAGTTTTTTCAATTGTGTTCCGTATTCTTTCGGCCAAAACCACTGCATCTTCAGATTTTGTGTCCGGCATAATAATTAAAAACTCGTCTCCTCCATACCGGCCGATTACATCAGTGGTTCTGCATGTTGAATTTAAGATTTGAGCCACTTTGATGATCACATCATCCCCTGCCTGGTGTCCAAACCGATCATTGATTTCTTTAAAATGATCAATATCAATCATGATCAATGACAATGGATAATGAATGCGCTTAGCCCTTTCTATTTCATCGGTTAACCGAAGAAATATATTTTCATGATTTAATAATAAAGTCATGGAATCACGCATGACCAGGTCTTTCAATTCCAAATTTATTTCCTCAATAGTTTTTTTGTCCGTAAAGGACATGATTTTCATTCTATACACCATTCTGCTCATAATCCAGCCAAGGATATTCATAATCAATGCATTGATCCGCAGTATCTCGACCGCCTGAGGATTCGGTTGATAATAAGGCAATGCCAGAAAGAAAACAAAATACACCGAAAAAAACAAAATGGAACTGACAACAGGCGGAGTATAGACAAAAACAGAAAGCCCAAATACGGCCATAATATAGGGGTTAATGGAAGCAAATTGGTTCTGGGGAAGAATGCTTAAGGCACATCCAAAAAGCATTACAGCCACTATGTAAATAAATTGAACACACCGCACGAAATATTTATGATATTTTTCCTGATTCCTATACGTCTTCCAAATAAGCGGAAAGTAAAGAATATTAAAGATAATAAAGGAAATAACAAGCGGACATGTGTTAAAAATTGAGCCGCGGAAAAAGACCAATAAAATACTTTCTGAAATCATTAAAATCAAAGAGATCATCACAAATCTGAATGAATTCTCTTGACAAACATTTCTTGAAAATTCTTCTTTCATTTCCTTTGGCACGCGTGTAATCAGATCAATAACGTTTTTCACAATTATTCCCCACTTATTACAGGTCAAGTAAGAGGACATACCGCTATATCTAATCCCATAGCCTATCAAGAGCTTCCCTGGGGCTCTCGGCCATTGTAATCGGCCTGCCTACAACCAGATAGGAACTGCCTGCCTCCAGAGCTTTACGGGGAGTAAGAACACGGACCTGATCATTTTTTTCGCTCCATTCCGGACGGATTCCGGGAGTTACCAGAAGAAATTCCGAACCGCATTCCTGACGCAGGATTTTTGCTTCCTGGGCAGATGCCACCACTCCATCCAAAGCCGCTTTCCGGGCAAGCTTGGCCAGTCTTACGACCTGCTGCTCTGTACCGTTCTGAACGCCGATTGCAGAAAGTTCCTGTTCTCCCATACTGGTTAATACCGTAACCCCGATGATTTTCTTTCCTGCCCTGTGGCAGACTTCTGCAGACCTGGCCATCATTTCATAACCGCCGCTGCAGTGAACATTGATCATATCTACCCCGGAAGCTGTGAGGACTCTCATGGTCTTCTCCACCGTAGTCGGGATATCATGCAGTTTCAGATCCAAGAAGATTTGAAAACCCAGTTTCTTGAACTCTTCGATCAGGTTGAGCCCGGACAGGGCATACAGCTCCAGCCCCACCTTCAGCCAGCAACCGCTTCCAGCCAGTTCTTGAGCAAGCCCAAGCGCCTTTTCCCTGGAATCGACATCTAAAGCTACGATGACTTTCTCATTTAGTTTTAAAGATTCTGTCATAGTTTTGTTTTCCTTTCATCAATACAAAGTAGAATAGGAACGGCCTTAAGCATGTTATTAGCGAGTAATAGCAAAAAATGCACCGATATAATTTAGAGCCTATTCCTAGTAGATCGATTCGTAAATCGTGTTAATATATTGACATCAATTCGTTTTATCCGGGCAGGTCTCTGTAATGGATAGACGCTTTCGGCAGATTGCGCCGTCCGTGGCGCAAACAGCCGCGCTCCGCATCCGTGCTCCGCTTGACGCTATCCATCCATTACAGAGACTAATCTGGGGTTAGTGAAAGTTTTTTTAGTTATCACTACTTTGGAATCGATCTACTAGTTAATAAAAGTAGTTATATACCGAAGTTAAAAGTAGTATTACTCTTGGAACTGATTATAAAACTGTGCTCCTGGTAGATAGAATGCTTTAGTATTAAGCACACCACCGCCAGGCATACCCCTACGTAAACGTTCTTGCCGCACCCAACGTTTTAATAATGCTGATGCCTTTACGGCATCTAGAATTCCTGTAACTTCCCTAAGCTCTTTGTTAGTTATTTGGCCATTTCTAATTATATATTCTTTCGTCATAACCCAAAGGTCTCCTCTAGGTTCATGAACTAAACGAACACTAACACGATTTCTATCATTTTCAAATTCAGGATCTTTTAGAAAAGCTCTTTCCATACTGGTGTAAATAGTTCTTATACCATCACCTAAATCTCGGTTATATGTTTTTGGATATCTTGCTAACATACGCACAATATTTGGATTTCTACTATGTCTACTTGTCTTCATTTCCTCAATTGTCATATTACCTGGTAGAGGTCCTGGACTAATAATTTCTAGCTTTCTGTCGAAAATTCTCACTTGTATATCATCAGACACTGAATAATCTCTATGAATTACTGCATTTACTAAAGCTTCTTTTAAGGCTGTTTCAGGATATTTTGCTTTCTGCGCCTGAAGTGAATCTTGAAGAAAACTTATTGTTTGATCTATTTGCATGTCTAGGGAACCTTCTATTGAAACAGGTCTATTCACCAAGTTTTCTCCAATTGGCTCTGAATCACCTTTATAATGTGAGACTCTTACAGAACATTTTCTTCCTAGTGCTACTGGCGGATTTTCATGGAAAAGTAAGATAGCACAGCGTCTTAATACTAGCCTTCCGTCTTTAATGACTGCAAGTCCATTTTTTAGCATAAAATCATTCGCAGAACCCAATACTTTTAAGTGATCCATAATTTGAGTAACTTTTTGTTGGTCTAAATCCTGTAATGCTATCCAGTCTATTAGATCAGCTTCGGCAGAAGCAGCCCCTCTTCTATACTGTAAATTGCGAATTTCTTCCGCAGACAGTATTCGATTACTACTTCCCACACGTTGATATGTGCCTCTATCTATAACAGTGTGAACTTCTAAACTTGGCCTTATGTGTAAAACTAGTAAGAAATCGTTAATATTATTAATATTTCGAATCCTAACCTGTTCTATTGTGTAGTATTCTTCTCTCAAGGGAGGCATAAGCCTAGATTTTAGTAAGGCTAATACCTCATCAACGTTTTGTTTATTTTCGGATACCCCATATAAACGATTTGGTCCTTGTGCCTTTTTCTCGTCCTCCAGTCCATATACAAATTTACCTCCATCAGTATTTGCAAAAGCCGATAGGGTCACCAATACTTCTGAAGGATTCTTAAGAACGCGTTTGGCTTCAAAAAAGTCACCCTCTTTCTCTAAAAGAAGTGATTCTACAGAGGTTCCCATACTTACTCCCCCCTTCCAACTATTAGTACAACATCTTTCTATTAATAAGATTTCTCAGTTTATTAATGTGCCAGTCCGACCAGTTCCCTCACCGAACCATAGCCCTTTTTCAGGCAATACTCTTCCATGCCGCTCAGAATATCGACCGGTGCCATGGGATTTACAAAGTTGACTGTACCCAGACTCACCGCACTTGCTCCTGCCAGCATGAATTCTATGGCATCCTGCCAGGTTGAGATCCCGCCCATCCCAATGATGGGAAGGTTTACCGCTTCGTAAACCTGGTAAACCATCCGAACCGCGACCGGCCGGATTGCAGGTCCCGACAAGCCGCCCATTTTATTGGCCAGAAGTGGTTTTTGCGTGTGGATATCAATGCTCATACCCAAGAGGGTATTAATAAGGGATATACCGTCTGCCCCGCCGCTTTCCACCGCTCTGGCCATCTCTCCGATATCCGTAACATTTGGAGAAAGCTTGGCGATAACCGGTAAGTTTGTGTTCTTCCTCACTACGGTGATGACCTCTTCCGCACTTTTAGGATTCGTACCAAATGCCATACCCCCATGTTTGATATTGGGGCAGGAGATATTTACTTCCAAAGCGGCTATACAGGAATCCTTCTGGAATGCGGCTGCCATAAGAGCATAATCATCCAGAGAGAACCCGGAAATATTAACGATTACTGCCGTATCAAGGGATTCCAGCTTAGGCAGATAGGATTTTTTGAATTCCTCCAACCCGGGGTTTTCTAACCCTACTGAATTTAAGAGACCGGATGGGGTTTCCGCTAATCTTGGGACCGGATTTCCAAGTCTGGGCAGGGGAGTTATTCCTTTGACGGTAATTCCGCCGAGGAAAGAAACCGGACAATAGGGTGCATATTCCTCACCAAAACCGTAGGTTCCGGAAGAAGTCAGGATCGGGTTCCTTAGTTTCATCCCCGCCAGTTCTGTTGTCATATCAACTTTTTGCATCCCAGACCACCTCCTCGGCTTTTAAAACAGGCCCCTCTTTGCAGACTCTTTTTCTTTTTAGATTCCCGTCCTCTCCCTTTACCGTACAGACACATCCTAAACAGGCCCCGATACCGCAAGCCATTCGTTCCTCAAGCGATACTTCCAGGGGGATATTATTCTTCAGGCAGATTTCCGCCGCTGCTTTTAACATCCCTTTGGGACCACAGGCTGCGGCCGCAAGAAGATGGTTATGATTCAAATCTGCAAATCCGGAATCCCGGATACCCGCCTGCAAAAGATCCGTCACCAATCCCTGATGTCCCAGGCTTCCGTCCATCGTGGAAATCTTCAAATTTACACCCGTATTCAGGATGTATTTCAGATCTGCGCTTTCCAGGAAATCAATATTCTCGCCACCCCAAAAGAGATGGATTTTGACCTGCTCCCGGTCTACAGCCTGGATGAGCGAGTAAAGCGGGAACACTCCAATCCCTCCGGCAATAAGCAACAATTCTCCTTTTTGAGGAATGGTAAATCCCGTACCTAATGGTCCAAGCACACTTATATAGTCATTCTCTTTAAACCGGGTTAAAAGATCAGTCCCTCTTCCCACTACTTTATAGTAGATCGTGACCTCCTCTTTTACCCTGTTGATTCCCGCAATACTTAACGGCCTCCTGAGAAGGGGGTCCTGGGTTGCCGATACTTGGATATGAAGAAATTGGCCAGGTTGTGCGGTTTTGGAAATCTGACCGCTTAATACGAGCTTATAGATTCCCTGAGAGGGATGCCCAATAAGCCTGTTTTCGACGACTCTTTGTTTCAGGTACATAACTTGACCGCCCTTCTTTGTTATTAGCTCAGAGGGATAAGACTAGGGGAATTGACCTCCAGGACCTGAAGCCAGGCCTGTGCCGTATCGAGGCTGGTAAAGCAGGGGATACCCTGTTCCACAGCCGTCCTTCTGATGGCAAATCCGTCACTGGCAATTTTCTTTCCGTGAGTGGTCGTATTTAAGACACACTGAACCTGACCTTTTCGGATTTTTTCCGTAATTTCATCAGAGCCTGTATGCAATTTCCCGACTGTTGCTACTTCAATTCCCGCTTCCCGCATGGCCTTTGCAGTTCCCTGGGTAGCTACGATTCGGAACCCCAGGTGATAAAACCTTTGCACCAGTTTGATCCCCTCTTCCTTATCTCTGTCAGCCAGTGTAGCCAGTAGCGTCCCATGAGCCGACATGTGCATCCCGGCTGCCAGCAGCGCTTTATACAGGGCTTTTTCATACTTGCGGTCAATCCCCATGACTTCACCGGTAGACTTCATTTCAGGACCTAAAGAAGGTTCTACCAAGAGAAGCTTGGAAAATGAGAAAACCGGCGCTTTCACTGCAACTTCATCTCCGACAGACCAAAGTCCGGACTTTATTCCCATATCTGCCAGCGTTTCTCCTAAAATCACTCTGGTAGCAAGTTCCACGATAGGTACCCCTGTCACTTTGCTGAGAAATGGCACTGTTCGGCTGGAACGGGGGTTGACTTCAAGAACATAGACTTCGTTTTTATAGATGACATATTGAATATTCAATAGCCCTTTAATATTTAAGCTTCGGGCAATGGATATGGTAAGATCGGAGATGGTATTCTGAATTTCCGCGCTGACCATTTGCGGGGGGTAAACAGCAATGGAGTCGCCGGAATGAATCCCCGCCCTTTCCAAATGCTCCATAATTCCCGGAATACAAACGGATTCTCCATCCGATATGGCATCAACTTCAACCTCTTTGCCAAGAAGGTATTGGTCCATCCAAATTTGCTGTCCGGGAAATTCCCGGAGTGCTTTGGTAAATACACTAACAAGTTCCTGGGGTTCATAAACGATCTGCATGGCACGTCCCCCCAGGACATAAGAAGGACGAACAATCAGCGGAAAACCGATTTCTCCTGCAAGTTTTTCGGCTTCTTCCATGCTGGAGATGCAGCCTCCCCTTGGCCTCCGTGCCCCAAGCTCCTGCAGGACATCATCAAAAATTCCTCTTTCCTCTGCCCTGTCCGTATCTTCCACGGTTGTGCCAAGAATTTGATAGCCGCGAGCCGAGAGTCCCTTGCATAACCCGATCGCCGTCTGCCCGCCAAATTGAACAACCACACCTTCGGGTTTTTCCTTTTCCAAAACAGCGGTGACATCCTCAATGGTTAAAGGTTCAAAATAAAGCCTGTCAGCCGTATCAAAATCCGTGGAAACCGTTTCCGGATTGTTATTGATAATAATGCTTTCAACTCCTGATTTACGCAAAGCCTTTACAGCATGTACCGAACAATAATCGAACTCGATTCCCTGACCGATGCGGATCGGTCCCGATCCGAGGACAACCACTTTTCTCCGGTTTGAAACCATCCCTTCATCTTCCTGGTCATAGCTGGAGTAAAAATAGGGGGTAGTGGCTTCAAATTCCCCTGCGCAGGTATCTACCATTTTAAAAACAGGCCTGATTCTATGCTTCATTCTGAATTCGTAGATCTCTTCTTCGGTCGTATTCCATAAGCGCGCCAGTTCTTTGTCCGAGTAACCGATCCGTTTGGCCTTAACCAAGGCATCAGGATTCCAGGGGTTATTCCGTATTTGTTCGGCATGTTGAACGATGGTCTGAATCTTCTTTAGGAAATAGGGATTCCACTGATTCAATTCTGTAATGGATTCTACTGTCCACCCCCGGCGAAAAGCTTCCGCCATTGCGAACAAAAGAAGATCATCCGGCTTCCCGCATTTTGCTTTCAGTTCTTTGTCACTTAGTTTTTCCATTTCTTCCGAAAAGAGACCATAAGACTTGGTTTCCAGAGACCGAACGGCTTTGAGCAGGGCCGTTTCCAGATTGCGCCCCAAACCCATCACTTCACCGGTAGCTTTCATCTGGGTGCCAATCGTCCTGTCGGCATCGGAAAATTTGTCAAAAGGCCAACGGGGTATCTTTACTACAACATAATCCAAAGCAGGTTCAAAACAGGCAGAGGTTTTACCTGTTACGGTATTGGTAAGTTCATCCATGGTATAACCTATGGCAATTTTTGCCGCCACCTTGGCAATGGGATAACCGGTCGCTTTGGAGGCCAGCGCGCTGGACCTGCTCAAGCGGGGATTTACTTCTATTACCACATACTCCAGCTTTTCCGGATGAAGAGCAAACTGAACGTTGCAGCCGCCTTCGATCCCCAAAGCAGCAACAATCTTCAAAGCGGAAGTTCTTAATGTTTGTACTTCCTTGTCCGTTAACGTCTGGCAGGGCGCTACGACAATACTGTCTCCGGTATGGATGCCAACCGGGTCCATATTCTCCATATGGCAGACTGTAATGGAATTCCCGTTGCTGTCCCGCAAAACTTCATATTCGACTTCTTTCCAGCCGGCAACACTTTTCTCAATAAGGATCTGCCCGATCATGCTTGCTTTAATGCCGCTTAAAGCGATCAGCTCAAGATTATCGGCATCATGGGCAATGCCTCCGCCCGTGCCCCCCAGGGTAAAGGCGGGACGGACGATGACAGGATATCCAATTTCTTCGGCAAATGTTAATGCTTCTTCTACATCCGATACGATAGCGCTGGCGGGAATTGGTTCTCCAATTTCCTGCATCAGATTGCGAAAATGTTCCCTGTCCTCTGCTTTACTGATACTTTCCAACGGGGTTCCCAACAAGGTCACACCGCAGCGCTTAAGAATCCCTGCTTTGGAAAGTTGAAAAGCGAGATTTAAACCGGTTTGTCCGCCCATGGTTGGGAGCAGTCCGTCCGGCCTTTCTTTTTCGATAATTCTCTCTAAAAACTCGAGAGTAAGTGGTTCAATATATACTTTATCCGCAATTTCCCTGTCGGTCATAATGGTCGCAGGGTTGGAATTGACCAGTACGGTCTCGACTCCTTCTTCACGTAACGCCCTGCAGGCTTGGGTACCCGCATAGTCAAATTCGGCCGCCTGGCCGATGACAATTGGGCCTGACCCGATAACCATAACTTTTTGCCAGTTTTGTTTCGGCATTTTTTTCCCTCCGCCTATTCCTTCAACATTTCAGCAAATAAATCAAAAAGTTCTCCGTTTTCCTCCGGACCCGGTGCTGCCTCAGGATGATACTGTACTGTCAGGACCGGATATTTCTCATGTTTCATTCCTTCAACGGTGCCATCATTCAGATTTGTATAAAGTACCGCCAGTCCCGTTCCCTTCAGAGACGATTCACTCACCGCATAACCATGATTCTGAGAAGTCATTGTCACTTTCCTTGTGACTTTGTTCTGGACAGGATGGTTCCCGCCCCTGTGGCCGAACGAAAGCTTATATGTGGAAGCCCCTGCAGCCATCGCCATAATCTGATGACCCATGCAGATTCCCAAAATAGGCAATCTCGAAATCAACTTTTCCATATTCTCGGCTATCTCAGGCAACCTGCTGGGGTCACCAGGGCCATTGCTTAGTACAAGTCCGCTTGGTTTAATGTCCAGGATTTCTTCAGCAGGAGTTCCCGCAGGAAAAACATGAAGCCGGTATCCTCTTTTTTGGAGACAACGGAGTATATTTCTTTTGGCCCCAAGGTCCAGAACTGCAACAACCGGACCGTTTCCCGGTATTTCATATTCCTCTGCTACGGTAGCCTGGTAAACCCAGTGTAAATCAGGCTCAATCTCTTCTGGGGTATACTGCTGCCAAAAGGCAATTCCCTTCTCTATTTGTTCTACAATAACTCCGGGCATTGTCCCGTTATTACGGATATAACGCGTTAATGCTCTTGTATCTACCCCTTTTAATCCTGGAATTCCTTGTTTCTTGCAATAGTTTTCCAGACTTCTGTCAGCGTGAAAGCTCCCTTCCCCAGCAGAAAGTTCCCGGACTATGATTCCATGCAATAAAACCTTGCTTGCCTCACTTTCTTCGTGATGCCAGCCATAATTTCCGATTTGCGGGTGAGTAAAAGTCAAGATCTGACCTGCATAAGACAGATCGGTAATCATCTCCTGGTAGCCGCACATCGAAGTATTAAATACTACCTCTCCCTTGACCGCACTGTCTTGACCGGGCCATCCGCCAAAAGCTTCGCCCTCAAACGCTTTGCCGTCACCTAAAACCAGCCACGCCATCCTGCTGCCTCCTTTTTCTTATAAGCTTTCCGATTTTGTATTTCTATCAAGTGATTCCAGCATATACAGTTTAATCATTTTCGGTCTAAGATCTTTCTGTTTTCCATAAGCAGCTCGCCGTTGACCCAGGTCATAACCGGGAACCCCTGCATTTCTTTCCCCAAAAAAGGAGTATTTTGCGCTTTGGATTCGAGCGATTCGGCGGTAATCATCTCCTTATACAGCGGATCGAATAAAACCATATCCGCTGCCGAACCAACCTGAATTGTTCCTCCGGCTAACCCGAAACGACGGGCAGGGTTTAAAGACCATAGTTTCACGACTTGCTCCGGTGAAAGCAGGCCTTTAACCACCAGACCCTGCCAGACAGCTGCCAAAGCCGTTTCCAACGCGTTGATTCCAAAAGGGGCTTCGGCAAACGGTTTCGCTTTTTCTTCCCAGGTATGGGGAGCATGATCTGTTGCCAGCATATCAATCGTACCGTCTGCCAAACCTTGCAGTAATGCTTCCTGGTCTTCCATGGAAGGAAGAGGGGGATTTACTTTAAAAGATGTTCCGGTTAAGGTCACATCCTTATCGGTCAACAGCAAATGGTGAGGATTTACTTCTGCTGTCACATCAATACCGATATTCTTAGCCGCTCTAATAATCTGTACACTTTCTTTGGTTGAAACATGGGCGATATGAATTTTTCCTCCTGTTTCTCCAGCCAACAGGACATCCCTTGCCACCATTACACTTTCAGCACTGGCAGGGATTCCTCTTAACCCCAGCCTGGCACTTTCTTCTCCCCTGCGCATGACTCCATTCCCGGCAAGGTCATTGTCTTCACAGTGGCTGATGATGGGGCATCCGGTTAATTTGGCATACTCCAGGGCAAGTCTCATCATTTCGGCATTTTGTATTCCTTTTCCGTCGTCGGAAAAACCAACAGCCCCGCCATCCCTCATATCCATCATTTCTACCAGTTCCAGTCCTTTAAATCCTTTGGTCACAGCGGCAATCGGATATACTCTTGCCATCCCGGCCCTTTGTCCCTGTATGCGGACAAATTCCACCAAGGCTCTTTGATCAATGACCGGGGATGTATTGGCCATAGCCAATATGGACGTAAAGCCTCCCCGCACCGCAGCCCGGGAACCGCTTCGAATATCTTCTTTGTCTTCCTGACCGGGTTCCCTAAGATGAACATGGACATCGATCAATCCGGAAAACAAATATTTTCCGCTTCCGTCTATTTGCTGGACCTCTTCAATCCGCGCTGTTCCTAAAACAGCAAGGACATCCTGCTCCTGTAATCTTTCTTGAATCGCTGATATGATCCCATCACGTACCACAACATCTCTGACTCCGGATAATCCCTGCGTGGGATCAACCAGATTTACATTTTTAATCCACAACATTTACTGTCCCTCCTCCGATTAAGAGGTAGATCAAAGCCATCCTGACCGCTACCCCGTTTGTAACCTGCTCTTCGATCACGGACTGAACACTGTCCGCCAGGTCACTCGCAATCTCCACCCCTCTGTTCATGGGGCCCGGATGCATGACTATGGTATCTTTCCCGGTAAGTTTGATCCTTTCTTTATTTAATCCATAGAGCTTGCTGTATTCACGAATAGAAGGAAACAGACCGCTCTGCTGTCTTTCCAGCTGCAATCGCAAAGCCATCACCGCATCCGCACCGGGCAATTCCTGATCAAGATGATGAGATATCTTTACCCCAAGGTATTTCATTTCGGGAGGCAATAAAGTTGGCGGACCAACCAAAGTAACTTCTGCACCCAGTTTTTTAAGACCGACCACATTGCTTCTGGCAACCCGGGAATGAAGGATGTCACCAACAATAACCACTTTCTTTCCTTCGAAACCTCCAAGATGATCCTGAATCGTAAAATAATCCAGCAAGGCCTGTGTTGGATGGGCATGCTGCCCATCTCCCCCGTTAATTACCCCTGCATTTAAAATATCTGCCAGAAATTCGGCCGATCCAGAACTGGAATGCCGTACGATGACAAGATCTACGTTCATGGCCTGAAGCGTTTTCGCTGTGTCCAACAGGCTTTCGCCTTTATTGACACTGCTTTGGGCAACTGAAAAATTCGTTGTATCCGCGCCGAGTATCTTCGCTGCATTCTCAAAAGAAGTCCGTGTTCTGGTGCTGGACTCATAAAACAGCAGAACTACCGATTTTCCTCTTAGGGTAGGCAATTTTTTGATCGGACGTCCTAATATCTCTTTCATGGGAATGGCAGTATGCAAAATATGCTTGATTTCTTCGGCTGTTAAGTTTTCAAGATCCAGAAGATCCTTGCGCTTCCATTTCATTGATGGAGCCTCCTCATCATATAATAACCTCCTGCCGAAGGGCAGGAGGTTATGAAGCAATTTCTCTTACCCTTGGATATCTCACAGGACACTTTTAAAGGGATCGCTTTAATCTTATTTTTTATGATTTTTCTAAAAGAAGAACTTCCTCGGTTCCGTCTGTTTCTTCCAAGCAAACAGAGATAATCTCTCTGCTCGATGTCGGTACATTTTTACCGACATAGTCCGCTCGGATCGGCAGTTCCCTGTGGCCCCGGTCTATCAGCACCGCCAGTTGAATTTTTTGCGGCCTTCCCAGATCAATCAAGGCATCCAGGGCTGCTCTGGCCGTTCGTCCGGTAAACAGGACGTCATCAACAAGGATTACCGTCTTTCCCTCAATGCTGAAAGGTACTTTCGTTTCGTGGATTACAGGCTGGACGTCGATTGTACTCAAATCATCCCGATAGAGCGTAATGTCCAAAAGGCCTATAGGAAGTTGAACATTCTCGAACTCCGCGATTCTTTTTTTGATACGCTCGGCCAAAGGCACTCCTCTGGTTCTGATTCCTATAAGAACCAGCTTATCGGTCCCTTTGTTTTTCTCGACAATTTCATGAGATATCCTGCTAATCGCTCTTCGGATTCCGTCCTCATCCATGATCCTGTTTTTTGGAGTACCTTCCATTGCGATCACCTTTCCACTTAAACTAAAAACTGCCTGCGAAAGCAGACAGTCATACATACCTCTGTACAACATCCTATCTGCCTTGCCTGTCTCACGGGACAATTTTAAAGGCATGTTTATTATTAATAGTTTAGTCCAATTAGGTTAAAAAGTCAATCCAAACATATACCGCTATGGATAGATCACTGTATTCGTTTCGATAAAAAATAAAATTTTCCCTATCACAAAATTCTTTGAAAAATTTTTATGTCTTGGCGTAATATTTACAGTCCATGCATAGTCTATTAATACAAAATGAGATGTAATATTTTATGGAGGAGTATCACTTGTCCAGAATCTTTATTTGTTTTTTTATTCTCATAAGCCTATTATGCTTGCCTGCCTGCGGCAGTACAATCACGGAAAGCATCCCTGTGATTCAAAAAGAAAGCAGCCCTGTTTTAAACAACATCATTGCTAACTCCAAAACCATAGAAGAATTATATTATGAAGAAAAACCGGTTTATTCTTATTATTCAGGCGGGATAAAAATAGTGAATACTTCCCAGGTATGGCTCAAAGACAATGTTCTCAAAACAGAGCAAATCACGGACTTTTACAAAAACGATACATTAATCGACCGGGAGATCAGCGGTCGGATTTTTGATTACAAGACGCTGAACAAGAAACATTATTGTCTTGGCAAATATGCGGAACAAAAAAACTTGAAAGAAAGTCTGCCGAAGGATACCCTGATCGTACCCCGGGATCAAACCATCCTTTGGTATCTTGACAGGGTGATTCCGGATCTGAGTATTATCGGTGAAGCAGACTATGAAGGAGAAAAATGCCTGGTTGTAGAAATACTGAAAAATAATCTGGGCAGCACCAAATTGTGGATCAGCAAAAAGAGAGAATTACCTGTCAAAGTCGAAAACAACTACAATGGAAATATCTCCGTGCGGGAATACTGTAATTTTAAAGTTGGAAAGGATTCGGTTTCCAATAACGCCCTGGAGATTCCTAAAGGTGCTGTACAATTCTAGCTTGAAAGGATTCTCTTCATGCCTTCTTTTTCTCATTCTTCACAATTCGTTTCCCGTCCAAAAATGCGAAGCGCTTTTCGTATGGCAATCGGAAAAAGCCTTTTTACTTTAAAACGTTATTTGCATTGGGCAAAAAACTGGAAAAATTATGCAAGGGAGCATTCTTCTTATCTTCTTCCTCATATCGTAAGCACCCATAAAACTCCCCTTATACGAAATCTCGGAAAAGACAGCATGCCCTTACAGCGTAATAAAATAACCAATTTCAGCCTGGCCTTACCTCATTTAAACAAGATTGTCCTTCATCCCGGCGAAACGTTCTCATTCTGGCTGCTGGTAGGCAAGCCAACGAAAAAAAAAGGGTATATTGAGGGAATGGTCTTACATAACGGGGAATGCCGCCCCGGAATCGGTGGAGGCCTTTGCCAGATTTCCAATCTTATCTACTGGATGACACTGCATGCCCCTTTGACTGTCACAGAACGGTGGCGTCATAACTACGATGTTTTTCCGGATTCCGAACGTTCGCAGCCTTTCGGGAGCGGTGCCACCGTTGTTTATAACTACGTTGATCTTCAAATCAGGAATAATACTCAGGATAAATATCAGCTGGTACTTGAAATGGATGAAACTTTTCTTTCCGGACAATGGAGAAGCAGCAGTGAGCAACATTTTCTCTATGAAATATACGAGTGTGAACACCAGATTCTCAGCCATTGGTGGGGCGGCTACACCAGAAAAAATACCTTGCGAAGAAAAATCACCGATCCGGACGGAAATCCTGTCGGTGACGAATTTGTCTGTGCCAATGAAGCAATCATGATGTATGAGCCGTTATTAACTTAGGATTCTAAATCTTTCTCCGTGAACTGTTTTAATTGATTCGTAATTTCCACAAAGGATGGTGGCGGATCGGATTGAAACTCCATCTTTTCTCCCGAGCGAGGATGAATAAACCGCAAGGTTTCTGCATGTAATACCTGCCCTATGATACCGAAAGGATTTTTGCGGGGACCATAAAGAGGGTCACCTAATACCGGATGTTTGATATAAGCCATATGAACTCGGATTTGGTGTGTTCTCCCTGTTTCCAGGAAAGCACCGATCTCTGTAAACTGAAAATACCTGTCCCAAACCTGATAATGGGTTACCGCATGTTTGGAATTCTTAAAGCTGACAGCCATTTTTTTTCTATCTTTAGGATCCCTGCCGATCGGAACGTCAATCGTCCCGGAGGGTTCGGATAAAACCCCGTGGACTATCGCCCGGTAACTTCTCTTCATACTATGCTCTTTAATCTGCTGGGCCAAATGGTGATGTGCCTCGTCATTTTTGGCAACAACGAGCAGCCCCGAAGTGTCTTTATCGATTCGATGAACGATTCCGGGCCGAATGATGCCATTAATTCCTGAAAGACTCTTGCAATGATAGAGCAGGGCATTAACAAGAGTTCCGCTCCAAGATCCGGGAGCCGGATGCACAACCATTCCTTGTGGTTTATTGACCACCAAAAGGTCTTTATCCTCGTAAATGATCTCCAGATCTAAATTTTCCGGCTGAACATCAAGTTCTTTGGGCTCGGGGATATTAACCTCTACCTTATCATTTTTTTGAATTTTATAATTGGCTTTTCTCACCCTGCCATTCACAAGTACTCTTTCTTCCTGGATCAAGTTCTGGATAAAACTTCGGCTCTTACCGGTCTTTTCGACCAATGCCACATCCAATCTGACATCTTCAGACAGGTCTTGTATAAGCAGCCATTCCTCATAATCCATTTCATCTGAAATATGATTCTCAATCATCGGGAAATGATCAACCTTCCTTTTGGTACTATTCTTCCATACTCTTTTCCATTCTATATATCATGATGACCAGTAAAAATCCGCCAATAACAACCATACTGTCGGCAAAGTTAAAAATATAAGACCACACTTTAAAATCCAGGAAATCAACTACTTTCCCGATAAAAAGCCGGTCATAGAGGTTCCCCAGAGCACCTCCGCCGATCATTCCCATACATACTCTCATCACTTTTTGTTCTTTGGGTACGCTTCTTTGATAATAAAAGATTACTGCGAGGACAACGAGGGCAATAATCACAAAGAACCATCTTTTACCGGAAAGCATCCCGAAAGCAGCACCCGGATTTAGGATATATGTAAGATGAAAGAAACCGGGAATAACCCCTACGGATTCTCCAAGCTGCATCGAGTGTTGGATCATGACCTTGCTCAGCCGGTCCACGATTACCACAAATACAAGAGTGAGCCAAATATACAACCAAAAAACCTCCTAAATCCCGGTACCCTAAGGGCAAAAATAAAAAGCGGGTATCTCTTTGTGTTTCTATCCCATCTTACCACAAGGAAATACCCGGTACAATGTACAGGAAGGTTAAATCGGCTAGCCTTCCAGAATAACAGTTACCAGATCCCCATTATTCAGTCCAAAAGCGTTCGCCTCATCTGTATCAATATGAAAATCTAAGGCATAGGTTTTTTTCACCCGAACCAGGACATTGTGAAATTCTCCTCCGCGGGGACCTTCTACCCTTACTTTAACCAGATCATTGTCCTTTAAACCATAGCGAAGAGCATCCTCTTCCGTTGCGTGGATATGTCTCATCGCTACAATGACTCCTCTTTCCAACTTAATCTTCCGATCCCCGCTCACAACTTCAATGGCAGGGGTATCTTCCAGATTTCCGGAATCCCTCACCGGAGCTTTAATTCCCAATTTAACCGCATCTGTAGCGGATAACTCGACTTGTGATTCTCCCCGGGCGGGACCCAAAACCCTTACTCCTGCCAGTTCACCTTTAGGACCGATTAATGTGACTGTCTCTTCACAGGCAAATTGTCCGGGCTGACTGAGATCTTTCTTGAAGGTAAGTCCATGCCCCTCTCCAAAAAGAGCCGCAATGTCTTTTTCAGATAGATGAAGATGTCTGTTGGAAACTCCTACTGATACTTGGAATGTACGCATTTGTATCCTCTCCTTGCTTTTCTGACTTCCTCATCTCATCTCTTCCTCAATACACTTCTATCTAGAATTATTTCTTGATATTTCAGTATTACTGGCAATACTCAAATATCGCAAAAGCTAAATTATACCGGTTTGCATATGATCTCATGAACCCGGGTGGAAAAAAACTGGTTGGAATGGTTCGGCGTAACAACAATTGCACTGTCGGCTCCCCTTCCGGTACCGCCAATAGCGACAATTTTCTTTCCATAATCGATCAGTCCGGCATCAAGAGCCATGACGGAAATCTCGATTCCAACCTTAACCCCTTGTCCAAATATTCTAAGCGTATTCGCCGCGATCTCCGACGAATACACTCCGCCCGATTGAATTCGGAGCGCTCTGTCGATCCCGGCAAATAGATGTGTTCCTGTCAAAACATTAATTCCTTTTTTGGCGAGCTCAAGACGCATACTTTTTTCCATCTGGTCGATTCCCGGTCCGGCGAAACCCACATGGTGTGTTACACAAACTACCTCTAATCCGCAGTCAACACACTGTAAAGCTGTCTCTCCGCTATGAGAAGCCACTACCAAGGTGTTAATTGACAGTTCCCTGGCTCGTTCAACCGCCAGCTCAATAGTTTTGACGGTATTCTCCTTTCCAGGCTTTTCAAACAACACACATTCCATTCAAGTTCCCCCTAACAATCCGTTTTCCATATAATTTCCCCGTTATCCAAAACCGGGACGATGGGTAAAATATTCGATGTTGAGCAATAGACGAGATCTTTATCAAACCCTAAGGATAACAGCAAGCGTCCGTGCTCGGTCTGCTTTAATGTTTCCAGCAGATCCGCTTTAGTCATATTGTACAACATTTGAGCAGCTCGTCCAAGGTCATTAACCTGAGTTTCTTTGCCCAGTGCCTCGATGAGCATTCCGGCACATAACGTATCGGGAATGTCAAACCGGTCCTCACTGCCCGAACATATAATCACTACTCCTTCAATATCTTTTTGTACCTCTATATGTCTGTAAATAGCATGGGCAATGCTTTCAACATTTAAAAAAGATGCGATAAAAATATGACGGGCCCCGGCAACTGCCTGGATCGCCCTGGTTCCATTGGTCGTTGTCATAATAACCTTTTTACCGCCGACTTTTTCAGGCGAATATTCAAAAGGAGAATTCCCCAAATCGAAACCTTCAATGCGCAGGGCTTTCCTCTCACCGCCAAGAAGTGATCCCGGTTCCGTAACTCTTCTTTCTATAGCCTCTTCGGTAGTAAGAACAGGAATAATGGCGAGGCATCCGTTTGCCAATGCGGTGACCATGGTACTGGTTGCGCGGAAAACATCGATCACGACTGCTATTTTGTCCGTTAAAAGGGGTATCCAGGGAGAGCCTGCGCTGGGCAAAACTTCAACTAGCAAAAAACTCCACCTCCTCGTGAATATATTATACTAATATTGTTGGAAAAACTGAACAAAAGTCGAAAAAGAAAAAGTCCTGTTTTTTTAAAAACAGGGCCAAGGACTTACCCAAGCACCTCTGTAATTGTTGTGTAAGATAGAAAAATAAATACACCTTCATGTAAGGTGTATTGAAATTTATGTTTTATTATAATTGAGTGGTTAATCCGTTAAGCTCAAACCCTACCTGCTGAACAGTTTGTACGATTCCGGTGATATCCTGTGTCGCTCTGGCCTGTTCATGGATGATTAGATTATTCTGGCGAACCCCGTCGCTGATCTTGGAAATGACCTCTTCAAATTGGGATAAAATCTGGTTGATCTCATCGGTGGAACGGTTACTGTCCACAGCCAGTTTCCGTACTTCGTCGGCAACCACGGAGAAACCTCTTCCGTATTCTCCTGCCCTGGCAGCCTCAATGGCGGCATTTAATCCGAGTAAATTGGTCTGAACCGCGACTCTCCGGATAAAATCAATAATATTGGATGTTTGCTTAACCTGCTCCTGGCCTTCAACTACGGCATCCGCAACTGTCTGGCTGATCGCTGCCACTTCCTGGGAAGAAGCTGCAACTTCCTCCACAGCACTTGCTGCAATTTCAATTGACTGGTTGAGCTTTTCAACCAGGCTGCGAAGAATTTCTTTCAGTTCTTCATCGCGAACCATGGTAACAACCATCCCGGCTGCTACCTTGGCAATTGGTTTCACAATATCAACCGGACCGGCCAACCCAAAACAGCCAATTTTCTCACCCTGTGCCGTAATGGCGAGGTTGAATCCTTCTCTTTGGTTACCACCGGAAGCAATCTCATCTTCCTTCGACACTTCTATTTCCATAATATTTGTAGTCATAATACGCTGATGACCCTTGTGAAAAACTCCTATTCTCTTCCCTGCTGAATCAGCTATAATGGTTCCCGTAGGGTCGCTTACAATCCCATGGTAGGAACTATTGTCGTAGATAAAACTGACGATCCGTTGAGCTATTTCTTTATTCAGCTTCATGGATTCCCCTCCAGAGAGTAGAATATTAAAAAATATTAATAAATATTGATAGAAATAAATAAATATTAATATGTTTTGTAATATAATATTACCGCGAAATCAAAACTCTGTCTACTTAATTTTGTATTAATAGGTATTTATACTCTAAAACAAAGGATCCCGCTCCAGATGGAAAGGGATCAAAAAATTTTTAATAAAGAAAATTTACGCCTTTGGTTCATAAACCTTTATAGGGTATGGCTATGTAATGTATAGCCGCTTTCGGCAGATTGCGCCCTCCGTGGCGCAATCTGCCGCGCTTCGCATCCTGCTTCGCTTGACGCTGGCTTATACAGTACATAGCCTGGTCTCTGGTTTTATGCAGTCCATTTTTTTAGTTTATATTTTTGCAAGTATTAGTCCAGAGTCTTTCCTGTGAATCCAAATACCAAAATTGGTGAGGTTTTGAGGTTTTTTCTTTTCTGCAGCACTATAGTTAAAGCCCGAGTGTCTCTATTTAAGAATTTCCTCATAAGTATGCATTAGTTCGTCTTCATCGGCCTACTCCGTTTTAGGAATACCCAAAAGAAACGTATTCCTTTGCCTAATATTAACGTAATGTGCTCTAACCGCTGCAAGCGGAGCAAGGATTGCGAAGCGCGGCTGTTAGCGTCAGGAGGACGCTATCTGCCGAAAAGCGGTTTGAGTACATTACGTAACCCAATCAGAAAAGAAATAATTCTATTCATTTTAAACAAACTACCTTTTTTGAAAAGTATTAAATTGGTTTATCTGTCTTTATAAATAAAAATCCGCCAGGCATATTTGCCTTTTTTCGTTTTGGAATCTTCCTCAATGATCTTGATTTTACCTTTCCCTCTGCAGGAAATGGTGTCTCCCGTTTTCAATTCCGTCTCCTGTTTGAGGCATTCCAGATCATTCTTTTTCACTTTGCCCTGTCGAATGAACTCTTGAACCTCCGATCTGGAAACACCGAATCCGGCCGCGGTCAAAGCATCCAGCCGTGATGAAGAGGTAACGATTCTCTTCTCAAGGCCCGCTACGGGAAGAACCTTACTTGAACCGGCATGGGAAGCTTGAATATTTTCCCGGCCTACACCGGTCCAGTTTTGAATGATATAGGACCCCATCTGCAGGGTCGAGGCGATCACCACACCTTGTTCCCCCTGCCGGATATCCCCCAGTACTTCCCTCTCCAACCCTAACCCCAGCAAAGATCCCAGTATATCACGGTGACCCAGAATAACGTCTTTTTTATTGGGAACGGCCTTAATCAAAGCTATTTCCGCATCCCCGGTTCCGGGTTGGTTTCCACAGCCGTCAAGGACAAATCTCACTCTTTCAGCATCTTCAAATCCACCCCAAGACAAATAACAAAGACCGGTACCCCTAAGAACCAGGCTGAACCAATTGGCCATAGCCGGACCTAAGAATGGTGTTACCAGTCTTTCCTTATGACGTAAAACCATATCACAAAGATCGAGAAGATGCGCTGCCTCCAGTTTTTTTTCTTTTTCGCTCCAGAAGCTTAAGACATTTCTGCTTATTTCTTTCATATATCAGAATCTGGCGATCAGATTAAAAATTGGTGCCAGTACAAAAGAGCGGATAAGCATCAAAGCCAGAACAGCAAATATCGGCGAAAAATCAATCATCCCGCCCGCACCGCCGATTCTGATTGCACGAAAAGGCTTAAGAATGGGTTCCGTCACATCATAGACAACCCTGATCAGCGGATTTTGAGGGGAGTGAGGTATCCAGGAAAGAAAACACCTGATAATAATCGCCCATTCCAATATCGAAAAAACCATATCTGTTACACGATAAATCCAAAAAAGAGTAGAAATCTTCATTACCTCCTTAATAACAGGGAGATCAGTTATTTATTTTTGGCCAAAGGAGTTCCCTGTCACCGGTCTTGAAACTAAGCTCTCCGCTAATATCCACATTGTTTGGAACAAAAAGAAATATTCCATTCCCAACTTTTTGCATATTTCCGCCTAACGCATAGGTGGTTCCGCTGATAAAATCTACTATTCTCTGGGAAAGATGAACATCCGTCCTTTCCAAATTAAGAATAACAGATTTTCTGGCTTTTAAATGCTCAGCAATTGCCTGCGCTTCTTCAAAAGAGACAGGTTCAGCTACCATGACCCTTACCTGTTTTTGCGTATGGATACTTACAACGGAAGCAGGTTTTTTCTTGGAAACGCCATCCCTGGCAGAAAAGTCACGGGAGAAAGGTTCTTTAGGCATCGGATCTCTGACGATGTTCTCACGGGAATTTAAATTTCTGAATCTATTTTCACCTCTGCCCGAATACTCTTCTTCCCTTTCTTCTGAAGCAAAATCATCTTCCGGTTCATCATCTCCAAATCCCATAATTCCAATAAACTTGTCAAAAATGTTCGCCACTCTTATCCCCCCAAATTAATATTTTTTATTGTTCTAAGAAGTTTTCATTTGATTCGTCATTACTATTTCTTTGTCCGAAAATAATACTTCCTATACGTATCATGGTAGCCCCTTCCTCAATTGCCAGCAGGTAATCTTGGCTCATTCCCATAGAAAGCTCCCAAAAGTCCTCTCTTTTATAAATCCCCTTCCGGATTAATGTGTCCCGTATTTCCCTTAGTTTTCTAAAGAATCCTCTTGTCTCCTCCGGACCGGCATCCAATGCTCCAATCGTCATTAATCCTTTAATTTTCACATTGGAACAGCTTTTTGCCGTCTCCAGAAAGTCTTCAACTTCCTCGATTTCGAGCCCCGCTTTTGCTTCATCTTCGGCTACATTCACCTGAAGCAGGGTTTTCCATAATATATTTCTTTCTTTACCTTCCTGATCCAATTTCGTTAATAAATTGAGCCTGTCCAAAGAATGAATTAAAGCAACGTGTTGATCCAGGTATTTGACTTTATTGGTTTGAAGCCTTCCGATAATGTGCCATTCACAATCCGCCGGCAGAACCCGGTGTTTTCTGTCCCATTCCTGAACCCTGTTTTCGCCGAAAATTCTTTGTCCAAGATGGTAAGTTTCCAAAATTCTTTCCTCGGAAACTGTTTTGGAAACGGCAACGATTTTAAGGGATTCTTTGCTTCTTCCTGCCTTTTCCATTGCTTTTGTGATATTTTGCTGAATTTCTATAAGGTTTTTTTCAATGCTCATTGGATATTCCTGCCTATTTTTAAGACATTCTTATTAAATTCTACGTTTTCTCGAATTCCCCTGCTTTTTCTTGAAAAATGGCTTAAATCTTATTCTTGATTGCCAAACCCTCTATCCCTTTTCTGGGATTGGAAATCACTTCTACCCCTTCCGGAATTCCCTCTATGCAGGCCAAACTGTCGTTATTATCCAACACCTTGACATGGACAAAACGGATTAACCCGTCATCTCCGACATACACCCCTCTTTCTTCACCAAACGTGCATAATGCTGTTAACGGGATTAGAATTCCTTTGGAAGCAGGTTTATAATTCCAGGTCACATTCTGTACCCGGGTTTCTGTTGTCCCGTTAATATACTGGGTAAAGCGAACAACAGCCCCCTTTGGCTGCCCGGACACTTTCATTACGGTACCGGCATATTCTTCACCCGAAATAACAAATTTTAATGTTTCCCCCTTGGTCACTTTGTCTTTTTCCTCAAGATATACAAACATCCAGCTCGGATATAAGTTGTTTACCATCTTGCCTACAGGAGATAGTCTGCTTACGGCATCGCTGTTTTCCGCTGCAGAACCCTTCTGGTTCTGGACCTGTGAAAGCAAGGCATTTAAATCTAAATTCATAAAATTTTCCGGTGTAATGACCTGTTCCAAACGATCGGTATTGCAATAAAAAAGGCCGGAAATAGGAGCTGCTACCGAAACCTCCCCGATCGATTGCCCGTAATCCACTCCGGAAGGAATAATCCGGGCGACGGTTTCTCCTTTTTTAAACCTTTTTCCTTCTGCTTGAACCGGAGTCACTTTCCCTTCAACAGGAGCTGTTAAGACAATCTCCGTATTGGCAAAAACAGCTTTTACCTCTTTTTGGTGCGTCACCCAACCTTGTCGTGCCGTCGTTAAAGTATACTGCCCGGATTGCCAATTAGTAAACAGACTCCATAAGGCTACTCCTGTCACAATCATAATGCTCAAAATAAGCAAATAATTGGGTTTTCTTCTTTGCCCCTTAGGCATTATTTCTGTTCCCCTCCATGATGTCACTTGAAAAGCTGGGGAGGTAACAAGTAAAGGATGTACCCGTTCCCACTTCTGAAGAAACAGTTATCCTTCCCCCGCTGCCTTCCACAATGTGCTTGACGATACTTAACCCTAATCCCGTCCCGCCCATTTCCCTGGAACGGGCTTTATCAACCCTGTAAAATCTTTCAAATATCCGGGAGAGACTTTCTTGGGGGATACCGCAGCCCGTATCGCTTACGGTTACGATAATATACTTTTCTTCCGCCGAACAGCTTAAGGAAACTTGTCCTATGGAAGTATATTTTACCGCATTCTCCATGAGATTTAACAATACCTGGCTCAGGAGATCTTCGCCCATGAGAACGTAAGGCAGTTCCGGCGGAATCTTCGCATGTATCTCCAATCCTTTGGCCCGGGCATAAGATTCAATAACCGGTTTGATTTTCTCATATGCATTTTGGACAAAACTGATTTTCGGTGCTGCATCGCCTCTGAGTCCCACTTGTTTATTTTCTATTCTGGAAAGAGTTAAAAGGTCATCAATAATACCTTTTAACCGCAAACTTTCAGACTGAATGATGCCCAAAAATCTTTCCCGCAGCTCCTTGTCTTCGGCTGCCCCATCCAGCAGCGTCTCCACAAAGCCATTAATCGAAGTTAACGGAGTTCTAAGTTCGTGAGATACGTTGGCAACAAACTCCGTCCGCATCTTTTCCAATCTTCTCAGCTCTGTGATATCCCTGATAACAAGAACAAGACCCGCATTAATGTTTTCATCGGTCAATACTCTGGCCCAGACGGTGTATGTACAGCCCCGTACCTGAAACTCCATGCTGCCTTCTTTTTTTTCATGGAGTATTTCCGAAACATATTCATCTAACGTATTATTCCGGAGAAGATACATTAAAGGTTTTCCTTGCAGGCTCTGAAGACTTCGGGCAAAGAACATTTCTTCAATAGCGGAGTTAGTCAGGACAATCTTTCCGGATGGATCAAGTATGACAACGCCTTCCTTCATTCCGGAAAGAATCGTCTGGATGGTATGAGCTTCTTTTTTTTCACTCCGGATAATTCCTATATTATGATGGGCAAGTTTGTCTAATTCTTCTTCCAGTTTTCCGATCTCATCCTGTTTGATGGTTAGGGATTCAAACTGGTATTTCCCTTGTATAATCAAACCCGTTTTGGCGACAATTCTTTCTATACGGTTGCCAAGCATATCGGCATAAAAATACATAACCAGCGCAGAGATAATCACGACAGGCAGGATCAACCGGTGATCAAATCCAAGCCCCTCAGGTTGGTATTTATCTATCCAAAAATAAATGAGAAAAGGAATTCCGGAAAGAAGTACAGCAAGACCCGTTAATTTCGTTCGGATATTCATTACGATTTCCCTTTAAAGCGATAGCCAATTCCTCTTACCGTTTCGATGTATTCGGGATTAGCCGGATCCTTTTCAACTTTCTGACGCACATGACGGATATGAACATCTACCGTCCTTGTGTCCCCGGGATATTCATAACCCCAGATCTTTTCCAACAGTTCATCCCGGGTATATACTTTTCCCGGATGAGATACCAGTAACCGTAAAAGCTCAAATTCCTTCGGAGTAAAATCAATGGCCTCACCCCGAATTGTAACGGTAAATGAATTGAGCTCTATTTTGAGATCTCCTCTGGTAATGACTTCTTCATCCTTTTCCAGGCTTGTCCTGCGTAATCGAACCTTAATTCTGGCCAAAAGTTCTCTGACTCCAAACGGTTTCGTGATATAATCATCTGCCCCCAATTCCAATCCGAGTACCTTGTCAATTTCCTCTCCTTTTGCCGTCAGCATGATCACCGGAATATTGGCCAGCGTACGGTCTGAACGCATTTTTCTGCAAACCTCAAGACCATTTACCCCAGGCAGCATCAAGTCCAGCAAAACCAAATCATATTTTGTATTATCCATGAAAGCAAGGGCTTCTTCGCCATCTGCTGCGCAGGTTACCCGGTATCCTTCTTTCTCCAAATTAAATTTCAACAATTCCCTTATTGTCATTTCATCATCCACGATCAGTATGTGTGCCATCAAATAACCCCTTTCCGCATTGTAATAAAAGCAGCCATCCTTCCGGTAATCCCCTCTCTCCGGTATGAATAAAACAGTTCGCTTTGACAGGATGTACAGAGATTTGCAATAGAAATATTCTCTGGTAAAATCCCTTCCTTGAGAAATAATTCCAGATTGGCTTTCACCAAATCTAACCTGTATTTACCGGAAGAGGTTTGGAAGATCACATTATGAAATTTTTCTCGAAAAATTTGAGCGACATCTTCACCAATTTCGTAACAGCAAGAACCAATACAAGGTCCGATTGCGGCAAAACAATCTTTCGCAGATCCGCCGGCAGCCGTTATCTTTTCCATAATTTTTGTCACAATATTGGAAGCTGTGCCCTTCCAACCGGCATGAGCCAGCCCGACCATATTTATTTGGGGATGATAAAAATATAATGGCACACAATCAGCAAAAAAGCCCATCAGTCCTATGTTATCCTGAGTAACCATTCCATCACATTCCGGTATTGCAGACTCCAGCTCAGACATTCCCCGTCCGAGATCTCTCTCCGAAACTGAGATCACATTGACCCCATGAACTTGTTGGGCGGCAACACATTTTTCCAATGGCTGCCCTAACCCGGCTAAGAACACCTTTCTGTTTTCCAGAACCTTCACCGGATCATCTGCAACGTGAAAAGCCAAATTCAAAGAGGAATAAGGATCATCACTTATTCCATCGTTCCTTGTCGAAAAGGCTGTTATAACTCCCATTTGAGACCAACCGGGAATCGTTAAAAACCGAAGATTTTTATCTTCTTTCCATTCCCATCCCATTACGAATTACCTCATACCCATTTGCAATAGGATTGATCAACTATTTATTTTATCGAAAAATATTAAAAATTTCTTGAGTTTTACATAAAATTAATCATTTCCATTTACAAATTAATAATTGTTATTTACTAAATCCCTGCCGTCAACCAGGATGACATCAACACCGACTTTAATCACCTTTTCCCATGGGACAAAAATATCACCGCTGCGATTACTGAAGAATCCCTTCCCGCGGGAAGATGTCAAAACAATAATTCCTTTGACAATCCCCTTTTCCAAATCCAAATCCAGATCAATGATAGGCCCCAGGCGACGTCCATCTTCTATGTTAATTATATCCAACAAGCGCATTTCCGAAACTCTCAACTGCAAACCCCTCCTCTCATCCTCGCCGGAATCTTCACGCAAGTCATGCAAAAGAAAAAATGCGCGAACTGCTCCAGGAAAAGCTAAACATCGTTTTCAAATCAACTTGTTTCACTTTATCATATGAGAAAGAGGTGTAATTGTATCCGTTCCGGATCAAAAATGATCCTCTTTTTTTGAGGATTGGTATCTTCATTTTTCAAGGATCGGAAAATAGGGATCACTATACATGTTTACGCATATGCTTTAAAGCAGCTTTTTCCAAACGGGAGACCTGTGCCTGAGAAATTCCGATCTCCTCCGCAACTTCCATTTGTGTTTTACCTTGAAAGAACCGGAGGGAAATAATCTTCTTTTCTCTTTCTCCCAGCTTACCCATTCCTTCTTTTATGGCAATCGACTCCAACCATATCCTGTCGGATTGTTTATCATCACCGATTTGATCCATGACAAAAATCGGATCACCGCCATCGTGGTAGATGGGTTCAAAAAGAGAGACCGGTTCCTGAATGGCATCTAAAGCAAAAATAACATCTTCCTGAGATATCTCCAGCTTATTGGCGATTTCGGGAATGGTCGGCTCCCTGGAACATTCCGTTGCCAGTTTGTCCCGGATCTGCAAGGCTTTATAAGCAATATCCCGCAGTGACCGGCTTACCCGGATAGGATTATTATCTCTAAGATATCTTCTGATTTCACCGATAATCATCGGGACGGCATAGGTAGAAAACTTAACGTTTTGACTTAGATCAAAATTATCAATCGCTTTCATTAATCCGATACATCCAACCTGAAAGAGATCATCCACATGTTCCCCCCGGTTGCTGAAACGCTGGATTACGCTGAGAACAAGGCGGAGATTTCCCCGGATAAGCTGTTCACGGGCGGAATGATCTCCTTCCTGATATTTAACAAATAACTCCTTCATCTTGGAACCACTTAAGACGGGCAGCTTGGAAGTATTTACTCCGCAAATTTCTACTTTGTTCAATACCATTGACGAATACCCTCCATGTGGACTTCTTTGGAGAGTATTCCCTGACTCCGGTGAAGTTATTCCAAGAATTTATTCCAGGCGAACGAATTCTTTTCTCAAACGCCTTATGATGCGTTTTTCCAGGCGGGAAATGTAAGATTGGGAAATCCCTAAACGATCTGCAACTTCTTTCTGGGTTTTTTCCTCAATCCCTCCCATTCCAAACCGGAGCTCCATAATCAGTTTTTCCCTTTCGGTTAAGCTGGACATAGCCTGGAATAATAGATGCCTGTCTACTTCCTCTTCGATCGGTCTGGAAATGATGTCATTATCCGTACCCAAAACATCAGAAAGTAAAAGCTCGTTTCCGTCCCAGTCGATATTTAAAGGCTCATCAAAAGACACTTCCGAACGAATTTTATTATTTCTTCTTAAGTACATGAGAATTTCATTTTCTATACAGCGGGAAGCATATGTTGCCAGTTTAATCTTTTTAGCAGGGTCAAATGTGTTGACAGCTTTAATCAGCCCTATGGTACCGATCGAGACCAGATCCTCAATTCCGATTCCGGTGTTTTCGAATTTTCGCGAGATATAAACGACCAGTCTGAGGTTCCGTTCGATTAAGGTATCTTTAACCGAATAATCACCATATTCAAGCCGGCTGATAAGATCTTCTTCCTCATCGAGACTTAAGGGAGGAGGCAAAGCTTCACTGCTCCCGACGTAAAAGACTTCCCGGACCCTTTGCAGTTTCTGAATAAAATAGGTCCACAACCATTTTATCTGAGAAATAAGTTTACTGATCTGACTCATCAAGCAATTTCCTCCTTGCTGGCTGGCTTTTGAATATGGTCTGGATGAAGCAGCGCCTGAAACTTGCCTTCGGAATTAAGGACTTGTTGGACTAATGCAACTGTAACCGGCAGTTCCCATTTCATTTCTCCCTGTATGATCCTGACTTTGCCCAAACGGATAGCCGGAAGCCACGTTTGACCGTTTATCCCTTTGGCAGAGATAAAAACCATTCGCTGTAAACCGTATTCGATGTCATTCCAAAGATAGGACCAGGGGTTCGAGTTTTCCCGCCAAGGGAGCCCGAGAAATTCCTGAATTTTTTCCGGCAATACATGCTGTACTGCTTCTTCCTCGACAATCATAACCGGCGCACCGGTCAGAGGATCCCTTAATTCATTGCCGGTGTCCAGTAACGCCTTGACCGACAGGCTTTTCCCGTTATCAAAGTTCAATTCCGCTTCATAAAGGATATTATCAAGCAGCAGATTGGCTTTTTGCATTTTTTCCCAAACCTGATACCCCCCTCGCAGTATGAGTGCTGTCAAAGGCAGCATCCAGAGTTGTTGAAGGGAGATAAACTCGCCATCACCTCCTGTCAGGCCGAACCATCCTGAGAGTGCAAAAAATATTCCCCCGCATACTGCCGAGAGCAGGCTGAAAAAGAGCAGTCCTTTGGCTAATTCACCAATTCGTTTGATTCTGAGTCCTATCCCGATCATCATGATTGGAACAATGATTCTGGAGATTGCAGTCAGTCCGGAAAACCCGAACAGTACAAAGAAAATCGGAAGTTCCCCCAGGATAACCGCAGCCAAAAGGTACAACAAGTGAATTTGTTTCCGGAGCAAATAGGCTGTAAAAGCGATTAAAAAGGCATCCATTGCCCCGTTAACCAGGAGTATGACATCCAGGTAAACCATACCGGAAATCCTTTCAGCGCTTTGCAATTTCTCATTAACAAATTATACCTTGCCCCCTAAATAAATCCTGTCGGAATAGGTTGGCTCCAACTCCGATTTTTTTGGCTAACGGAAACCAGATTCTGTAGTATCCTTGTCTATTCTGGCAAAAAGAAAAGAACCCGACAGCTACCTAACGTAACTGCCGGGTTCAATGCCATGATGAGTAAATAATCCTATGTTTTTTGAGAATAGTCAAAGAAACGTGGTCTTAGTTATTGTACGAAACGATCGATAATTTGTCCGTTAAGATTATATACAGTAACCAGAATATTGTCGCTATTTAAATCAATGACTGCAAAATGGTACTGCGGAATAGGAGGTACGTCAACATTTTTCTTATCTGTATAGCTTAAATAAACGGGGGCTCCAAAAGTACCGATGGTAACCTGGTAAATAGATTGTGAGAATAAAAAAGTCTGCCCTGCAATTGTTTCATTAAAGTTGTGATCTATATGCCTGCGGCTGTAATTATGTTCATGACCACAAAAAACAATCGGATTTGGCGAACGGTCAATAATTCCCCACAGCTTGTCCCGCTGCAATTTATTAACGTCTAAAGAACTGCTCACATGCGCCCCGGTAGGATAGGCAGGCTCATGAAAAAAATAAAAAGTATATCTCTTCTCCGAATTCATATTGGAATTAATCCAATTAATTTGGGTATCGGAAATTAAGTGCTCCTCGCCAGGGTAATTTGAGTTAAGCATATAGAATCTGGTGTTGCCCTTATCAAAATAATAGACTGTCTTCTGGTATCCTTCTAGGAAATTGGCTTGAAATTCCGGAAACACTTCAGCAAAAGCACGTGTACCGCCTGCCCCTGCTGTGGATTCATGGTTTCCGAAGCCTGGGAAAAAGAAATCAATGGTGTCAATTTCTTAATATTCTCAAACGTTTGGTTTATCGCTTCAACGTTAATTCCTCCGTTGGACCCTCGACAGTCAGCCATTACTACAAAACGAATAGAACCCTCTTTTTCCTGGAGATTATCAGATGGGGCTTGTGGAGTTAAAGGTATAGGAATTGTGTTCTGTTCATTACCCCTCAGGTTTGCGGCATTGCATGAAGTCAATAAAAATATAACAGTTAAAAGCAGGGTAACTTTAAGACTTTTATTCAGCATGATAAATCTCCAGAGTAATGATCATCTTCTTTTATTACTAATTTTATTTTATCGCAGAAAATAAAGGGCTATAACCAAGGCTCCCAGGATAAACCTGTAAACGGCAAATAATCCGAAGCCTTTGTTCTTAATATAATTTAAAAGAAATTTTATACTTAAGGCCCCAACAACAGCTGCTGTGATCATAGCCGTCAGAAAAGGAGCCTTATCAATATGCGTGTGGAGCAATCCTTTGGCATGATAAAGACCATCTCCCAAAATGATAGGAGCCGACAATAAAAACGTAAACTTAGCTACGCTTTCTCTGGTCATTCCTAATAAACGACCTGCTGTTATTGTTATTCCGGAACGGGACACTCCGGGAATAACTGCAAAAACCTGAGCCAGACCTATAAGGATGCTCCTTTTGATTCCTGTTTCTCTTAGAACGATTTCTCTGGGACTAAACTTGTCTGCAGCATATAAAATAACCCCCATGATAATTAACATAACCCCGATGAGTGCGGCATTCCGAAAATCCTCCATATATTTGTCCAGAAAAACTCCAAATAAAGCCCCAGGGATTGTCGCCAACACCAAAAGCCAAAAAAGTTGGCCGTCTTGCGTCCCAGGCTTGGTGAAACCTGCCTGGATTAAATTAAGCCAATCTTTCAGGAAAAAGATAATAACGGCTGCGGCCGTACCCAGGTGTAAGGCTACATCGAAAACAACACCAGGGTCTTCCCATCCAAAAAGCCAGGGTACGAGCACTAAATGTGCTGTACTGGATATAGGCAAGAACTCCGCGATGCCCTGAACAATTCCGTAAACTATTGCTTGTATGATGCTCATATCTGCTTCCTCGTTTGTTTAATGTTACAGCTAAAGTTATCTTCTCGTATTTAGTGATCGAGCTTTGCCCCGCAATGGACACAAAACGTGTCGTTCTTTGTGACAATTGTTCCGCATTTTTCACAGGATTTATTAATTCTGGTTCCGCAATAACTGCAAAAAGTATTATGCTTGTTTTGCAATGATTCGCATTTGTAACAAGTCTGGTTATTCTGCTTGTAAATAGTGTAAACGATCAGTCCCACGATATTCGTAATTAGAATAAGCAGCCCCCATAAAGGAGCGTTCAATTTTCTCCTGTTGGCATCTTTATAGACCCATAAGGCAACGAGTATCCAGTAAAGGCCAAATAACAGCATGAGTAAAGCAGCCGAAAATCCGATAAAAACTTTTGCATAAGGTATTGGTTTTAAGTCATTGACAATAAATACTTTCATTCCATTTTTTCTGTCAGCAAAATAATTCAAAAAATATATTTTTTGCGTGTTGTAGTTGGAATCATAAAAGAAGTCATTATCAAATTCTTTTTTGATATCTTTTGAATCTCTGTAAACATCTTTCGTTAACAGGACGTTTCTGGGCCCGATTACTTTAAAGTACGTATCGGGGATATTTACATCCTGGAAAAACTGCCTCTTGTCGTTGACTTTGGTCAATACAAGCTTGTTATCTTTACCCAAACCTGAATTTTTGGCGCTATAAATAATGTTGTTATCCTTATCCAATAACAGGACATCTTTGATATCCGCAGAAGAATTGGCAAGATTACCCAGTTGTTCTTGTATGGACTTGTCAATTCCCTGTTTTTCAGCTTGTTCTTCAATGTTATGATAATTCATGGTTAAGGCTATTTTATCTTTGAAAATATAACCTCCCCAGGCTAAAGTCCCAATGACAAGACAAAGAGAGACAATAATATACCATTTACTTACTTTCCTAAAGTCAGTGGCATTGACAAACTTATCCAATCCTTTGAACATCATTTTGTCCTCCATTCAAATTAATAATTATGGGAATTAAAAATATAAGGGATACACCTTGGAATAAAAAAAGATAAATGAAAGTTCTGATATACTGAAACCCTGTAAAGGCATTGAATCCAAATATAACAGCCGCCGCCAGGCAGCCCAGAAAAAAAATACTCTTTAGAATGGTATGTTTTCTGTTTTCTTTTATTTCCAGACACTTCTGTTCTATTTCATTATCGAGGTTCTTAAGCAATTGATCTGTTTGCTTTATATCAAAATGATCCGTCATCTTTTTCACCCCTTATCAATATCTTCTTCAATTTGGCTATTCCGTTATGAATTCTACTCTTTACTGTCTTAGGCTCCACTTGGAGCATCTCGCCGATTTCCTTAAGTGTCAAGCCTTCGACATATTTGAGTTTAATGGCTGTCCGCTGCTCTTCCGTCAAATATTCAAATTGTTCCATAATATTTTGACTGTAAATCCTATCCACAGCAGAATCCTCAAAGCCGGAAATAATCTCGTCTTTTCTGAAAGCGTGTTCCAGCGGATCGAATACAGCCAACTTCTTTTCCTTCCTCAGATAGTCAATATAGGTGTTTTTGGCTATCGTCATCAGATAGGTGGAAAACGTGGCTTTCCCCCCAATGTCAAATTTATCAATATTGCGAATAACCTTCAGGAAAACATCCTGGGCAAGATCTTCACTAAGTTGATTACTCTCGGTAAGCTTTACCAAAAATCTGAATACAAAGGGGTGATATAGGCTAATAAGCTCTTGAAAAGCAGCCTTTTCTCCAAATTGACACCTGCGTATAAGCTCTTTATCCTCCATAAGTTCCCACCTTTGATTTGCAATCAGTATAAGATAATGCTTCCTTTAAAAAGCTACATTTTTACTGATTCTATTATTACACGCTGAGAAATGAATTAGGTTGCAGATTTTTTTCTTTTTTAGAAAAAGCTTTATCAATATGCAACCTAAATAATATATCCATCGTGTAATTAATAAATGTAGTGGACATGAGGGTTGGTGTCATATGAAAAATTTAATACATAATAAGTTCCTACAAATTGATAACATTCTTCTTGATGTATTATCCATAAAAATAAAAAATACCTTCTTTGACAGGCTTATGCCTAAAATTACGCATTGGAACGACTATGGTCAGATTTATATCATCACTTCTATTATCCTCTGGAAGGATAATCTTACAAATTTATTGAATATTTTCCTGGCTCTTACTTTAGGACTGCTAAGTGGTGAAGGATTCATAAAGTATTTGTTTAAGAGAGAAAGGCCGTTAGTAACACCGGATAATTATTGTTTTTTAATTAAATTCCCAAATTCCTCTTCTTTCCCATCAGGACACACAACCTCTTCTTTTGCCGTATTGGGTGTTACATGGTATATGGATTTACAATATAAATATGTAATATTGGTACTGGCTGTAGTCATTTCTTTTTCCAGAGTTTATCTGCATGTTCATTACCCATCGGATATTATCGGGGGGATCCTTCTTGGTTTTATTTGTGCTATGATTACGATCAAAATGCCGGAATGTCTAGGTATGATTCAATCAATATTTTCGAATATTGCAGCAGTATTAAGTGCTTATGTTGCTAATTATCAATCACTTCAATTGTTTACTTAGTACTTATGAATTTATCTGGATATTAGGAGATATAATGCATATGCAAGCGGAGCACATGCAAAAATGAAAGAACCCGACAGCTACCTAACGTAACTGCCCGGTTCGTAATAGGAGAAGTATTCCAAGAAGCCGGATTATCCGAACAAAAACTTAGTAATTTACATTGATAAAACGGCTCATAGCGCATTTGCCATAAGCCATTTATTCAATTTGACTGTTAATTGGTAATTCGAATGGTATTAAAGATACTATGCAATTAAGCATTTTTGAATATAATGATCCAAACGATATTGTTCAAAAAACTCAGTCTCCGATACGATCTTCTCATTTCCCTCTTCAATGATAAAATACTTAATTTTTTTCGGTTCGTAGCAGTAATAGGTGTAAGGGCTATCCGAAGAATTTGGTTTCGTTAATACTTTTGAAACGAATACTCCATCGTTCCTTGACGAATTTGCAAAAAACTCAACCTTTTGCAGCAGCATATTTATGCTCATTTCCTCTTCCCTCCCTTTCTTAACTTTGCCCATCTCAGGCTAATAAATTGATAAGATTTGATATGCCTATAATTTTCCTTGGTGCTTCTAATAATATTTTACATCCTAAATAAGAAAGATGGAATATGTATTTTGTATAATGTATACATTTTTTTGAAAAAATTAGACCTTCCCATGCAAACATACAAATAGGCATCGCAAAACCACTTAAGCCTTTTATCCAGGTATGTCTCCGCAATGTATAGCCGCTTTCGGCAGATCGTAAAGGCCCGCTCGGCCTTAACGCCTCCATGGCCGACGCTCCTTGCCGTCCTGGGCATCGCGTCGCTAGGCCATCCATGGCCGTCGAAACAGCCGCGCTCCGCATCCTGCTCCGCTTTACGCTGTCCATACATTGCGGAGACTAGTTTGTGGTTAAAAATGTCTGTAGATTTTGCAAGTCAATACCTTTCAGAAAGTTCCTGTTCTGCAACTTTCTCTCGAAAAATACGGTTTTTAGGCTTTTTAAAAGGCCTTATAAAGGCCTCATTTTCGTTTTTAGCTACTATCCTCTTCCCAAAAATATTTTGGGTCTTACAGGGCAAATACGAAGGGGGTTTTTGGGCTTATTTAAGCCATTTTTCGCAAAACCAGCCCCAAACCTGTCAAATGAATTTTCTGAATTTGGAACCTTTCCTGAAACCCTTGATAATAGCGCCTTCAGCAACAACATTTGCTTATTTTTTGCTTAATAAGAAGTAAGCTTAGCGCAAAGAGCACCTTTCAATGCCCCCCAGAAGACAAAGGCCATATATGGAAAAAGGGATAAGCCGTTGCAACCCTTTATTTTCTTCGGGTACCTTCAACTTGTAATTAACGCTAGTATTATATGGACAAGTCTCATCTTTACAATAACGTTCAACCATTCCCGAAGTGTCATTTTACATCCATATATTCTATATTTCGAGAATGGAGTTAGCCGAAGTTTTCCCGCTACGGTGGAATACGGGGCAATGAAGCTACGAAGAAAATTTCCGAATTATTTCCTGGGTTTTGCCGATTAATCTTCTCCAAATTATAGTAAGATAATATTACCAAATAATTTCCATAAACATATATTTCTATTTGGATATAAATTCTTATATAATAAATATGTAAAATTTTGATCTAGCAGGACTTTTTGTTAGTAATGGCGAATTAGTTAATAAATTACTAACTAATTCGCCATTACTTGAAAATAACTTGAATATTTATCTTCTAAATTGGTAAATTTGATCATACTATTATTGAATTACCAGTTAGAAGGTGATATTATAAATGGACAAAGAATTCAAAAATAGTTTTAAGGAGGTGGACGTATTGGCAGTTTCCATGAAACCATCCCCCATCATAAAAGGCGAAGTAGCAAAGAAATTGCTTCAACAAATGTCTACTCCGTCAAACAACACTGAGTTATTTAAAAGATGCAAAGAATCATCATCTGTCCTATTTAAACCTAAAACAAGATAGTTTTGAGGTTATTTGTAATGCAATTTGAATATGAAACACTAAACATTAATCATTTGCCACAGTTAAAGAAATTTAAATGTGGCAATTTATCTATGGATGGATTATACCGCACCCCGTTGTCAAGACACACTTTTAGAAATCTAAGTTATGTCCTTTCTGCCGAGAAGCCGGCGTTTTACTCTGGGGTAGACTTGACATGGGACCCTACGTCGAATGCTTCAACTGGGGCAGGCGCTGTGGCCTCAAAGCAGCTTTTCTTTTGGGTCAGGCCCCATCCCCTGATTTAGGGTAGCATTCGCCGCCCCCATGTAAAGTCTTTATCTGGGGTCTTTAAGACCTTTAAGCAGCTTTATCCGCTGCAGTGCCTTTATAGAAATTCATGGGGACATCGCCATTAAGTGAATCATGAGGCCGATAGGTATTGTACTTGATCATGTAGGCATTGATGCCGGTTCGAAGCTCTCGAGGCGAATTGTACTCGTTGATATAGATGTCATCATATTTAATGGTCCTGAAGAATCGTTCGGTTCTGACGTTATCCAATGCTTGTCCTTTGCCGTCCATTGAAATCCGGATGTTGTTGCTTTCAAGCAGTTCAATGTAAGTTGGGTTGGTAAAGTGACTCCCTTGATCGCTGTTCATGATCTCCGGTTTGCAGCGGCCAAATGCTCGCTTCAGGCAGGTCATGACAAATCCTTTTTCCAGTGTGCTGGACAGCTCATAATCGACGATGCATCGGCTATACCAGTCGATGATGACAAACAGATACATGAAGCCTTTTTGCATCTTTATATAGGTGATATCTACTCCCCAAACTTGATTTGGTCGAACGATATTCAAATTTCTTAACAGGTACGGTTTGACGTATTGAGCATGATATCTTCTGCTGAGATTCGGTTTAGGATAAATGGCAATTATTCCCATTTCACGCATTAAACGCTGCACGCGTTTGCGGTTGATGACATATTTCTCTCTTAATTTATCAGTAATCTTCCGGTATCCGAAAGTCGGATTATCTGTATGAATTCTATCGATCTGATTCATGATTTCCAGGGTTTCCTCATCCACGGATTTTTCCGCAGGCTGATAATAGGCACTGCTGCGATTGATGTTTAACAACTCGCATTGCCGTTTAACTGTGATTTTGGGGTGATGATGTTCAATGATTTCCTGGCGGTCTTTTGCGGTTAAGCAGTTCGGAAGATTTTTTTTTCATCCAATCAACCTCAATGGTCAATTGGCCGACTTTCCGCTCTAAGTCTGCGATATGCTCATTTTTTTCTGCCAGCTCTTTTTCCGCCTCAGACGGCCCTTTCTTAAATACTTCGGCAGCGCGCTCCATGAACTCAGCTTTCCATCGACTGATCAGTACCGGACTGATTTGATGCTCGGCCGCAAGCTCATTCAAAGTCTTTTCTTCCCGCAGCAGTTCCATTACTACCTGGGCTTTGAATTCTGGTTGGTGATTTCTTCTTTTCTTACTCATGTCTTCATTATAACTTAGTTTTCAAATTTCGTGTTTAACTCATTGGGGTCATTATAGATTTCTCATCAACGAAGCCTATAACCACCAAATAAATGGAGAAGGAATAACTACGGTAATCACCGAAATTAAAAGTAATGAAATAATTGCCTATTATACCCTTAAATGTGATTCGCTCAAGATTGTTGATCCTGAAATGTTTCCTGAACCTAAATATATTCCGTCAATCGAAATCGCTCGTCTAGCAGTAAGTAGTAGTTGGCAAAATGGACGTAAAGACAATTTACATTTAGGTACTGAGTTAATGAAGTACATAATTACTTTCATTAAAGAGGAAATCTCATCAAAGGTTGGATGCCGTTTTATTACTCTTCATGCTTTGAATGATAAAGTAAGCTGGTACTCAAAAGAGTTCTGCTTTGAATCTCTAGCTGATGAGAAAGCTGAGAACCCAGATGAAGAGACCCAATATATGTGCCTTGATATTACAGATAATGCACAAAGAGAAGAGTATTACGAGTACGTTAGAAAAAACGGGAATAATTGACCTCCAAAATTGGAGGTCTTTCTCATTTTCATTCTATAAAAGCCACACTTACAAAAGCTAAATAAAATAAATAGTTTAGGATAATAATTATGGGTCTTAACCCTAGCAACCGCCTACTTAATATTAGAAAGTAATATGTCTGCTAGTGTACTATGTTGTATTCTATGTTTAACCTTTAATGTTTCAAGTTGCTGTTGTATACCTTCCGAATAGCCCATAAAGAGCATATTGGCTGCTATCTGCGGTTTCGAGGGTTCAACTCCTGGTATCGGTACTTTTTACGATTTGCTGACCCGGTTGTGGCTGGCTAATGCCCCGCAGAAAGCCATTCAAAAACCTAAGTCTAAAGGCCGTAAACGTCCCAAATCCGGCGAAAAACTTAAACCAAAACATCCTGGCATCGTCAAAAAACTGGTAGACCAAGCCTTGAAGGGACGCATTATTGAGAAAAGACCGGAAAGAATTTTGCAGAGAATATTAAAAGAGTGTGCCGTTATTCCATCGTCCAAGCTTGGTCTGCTTGGTAATCCTGATAACCTGGCAGTTTCCGGTGACGGATCCCCACTCCTAACCGGCGCCAGTTCCCGTGGTAAAAAGCTCTGCAAATGCCCTGCTCAAGGCATCTACCACTGCCAGTGTGAGCGCTCTTTTACCGATCCAACTGCTAATTGGGGGTGGGATAGTTATCATGGAACAATGGTTTTATGGACACACCCTGTACTCTATTACTTCGGCAGATAGTCCAAATGACCTGCCTATTTTTCTGCGTTTAGTACAGGGTTCCCGTCATGATAGTGTCACTTTTGTCTTTGCCTGGGTTGAACTGCTTAAACTCTATCCCGAATTTAAGTTCAGTAAGGCCCTTTTGGATTCGGCCCACGATGTCTATGACATTTATCGCTTGCTAAAGGTACGTAACGTCCTCTAACCGCTGTAAGCGGAGCACGGATTGCGAAGCGCGGCTGTTTGTGCCAGGAGGGCGCAATCTGCCGAAAAGCGGTTGGAGGACGTTGCGTCAACATGCAAAATATATAAAAAGGATGCTGTTTTCAGCATCCTTCCTTTTACATATTCTCAACTTTTTTAAATTACCTTCTGTACTTCAGGAAATTCGGCAAATCCACGTTGTCCTTGAACGGATTATGGTTTTCCATTTTCCCGGAATATTCCTGACCGGGCTTCGGTTTTTTGATAGCACTTGCCCTTTGGTCAAACCCGGTAGCAATAACGGTTACTCTTAGATCATCTTTCAAACTTTCATCAATAACCGCACCAAAGATGA
This sequence comes from Peptococcaceae bacterium, assembly GCA_012517475.1. GTDB lineage: Bacteria > Bacillota > Desulfitobacteriia > Desulfitobacteriales > Syntrophobotulaceae > Dichloromethanomonas. Next base: position 112,463 of record JAAYUV010000003.1, read on the forward strand.
TGTTGGCTTCCTGGTCTGCCGCTTCACCCACGATTTCCGAAGCTTCATTGACTTCCAGCAGGGTTAGATTCGGTCCGCCGGTAATGTTCAACAGAACACCTTTGGCGCCTTCAATGGATGTCTCCAAAAGCGGGCTGGAGATCGCCTTGCGGGCTGCATCAACCGCCCTGTTTTCCCCGGAGGCCTGTCCGATCCCCATAAGGGCAGATCCTGTATCCTGCATAATTGTCTTGACATCGGCAAAATCCAGGTTAATTAAACCTGGAATGGTAATCAGGTTGGATATTCCTTGAACACCCTGTAATAAAACATCATCCGCAATGCCAAAAGCCGCCTGTACCGTAGTATGTTTATCCACTACCTGAAGCAAACGATCATTCGGAATCGTAATCAAAGTGTCTACCTTGTCCCGAAGTTCCATGATCCCTCTTTCGGCCTGCATGGCTCTTTTGCGTCCCTCAAACGAGAAAGGCCTGGTTACAACACCAACCGTCAAGGCCCCAACTTCCCTGGCAATCTCAGCGACTACCGGTGCGGCACCGGTTCCTGTGCCTCCGCCCATTCCGGCTGCCACGAAAACCATATCCGCCCCGAGTAATGACTTGGCTATCTCATCACGGCTTTCTTCCGCAGCACTATGCCCGATTTCCGGATTGGCTCCGGCACCAAGTCCCTTTGTCAGCTTAATCCCAATCTGTATCTTTTCAGCTGCTCTGGACATCTGAAGAGCCTGAGCATCCGTATTGATCCCAATAAATTCTACGCCTTTGAGTCCGGCGGAAATCATTCTGTTTACTGCATTATTGCCCCCGCCGCCTACGCCAATGACCTTGATTCGCGCAAATTGGATATCATCATGATCGAATTCCAGCATCCTTTTCTCCTGCCTCCTTTAATTACATCTTCTATCAAAATAGCGTATATTTCAAAAACCTTAATAACCAACTATATAAATTCTAGCTAATACCCAATTACTCCTCTTTTTTGCTATATTAATATTTTTGTTTAGTGTTATCCTTTATGAAGCCTATTAATAATGTGCCTCCGGATAATGCTGATATTTTGGAACAACCGCGTGCCGAAAGCTACAACCGCAGCCAGATACAAATCGACACCAATACGGTCACCGATAAAAGCAAGGAGACTTGCCATAATGATATTAACAAAAAATCCGCTCAAAAAAATCGTATTATCAAAATGATCTTCCTGGTAAGCTCTTATACCCCCCATGACAGAGTCAAAAGCCACAAGAATCGCCACAGAAAAATATTTGGCATATTCCACAGGAATATTAAAGGGACTCAAATAACCAATCATAAGTCCAAGTATTAAGCCAAAGATAGGTAACCACATGTTTAATTCCTCCGCCTAGCGTCCTAATACAGGCTTGCCTGCTGTAAGATCGATATATTTAATTGCTTTTTCCACGGATTTATACTCTTTGCTGTCCAACAATTCTTTCAACAGCCTCAACTTCTCGGTGAATTGATCACCGTACCCTAGTTTAACCTGAGTTCCCGATGTCAGATAAAGATTAACCTGTCCGTCAGAATTCATATGAATTTCACCAACAAGTGGTGATAAGCCTTCAGGGGCTTGTCTTATCAGAAGAAGGGCTTTATCCAGTTGAGGATACCCCAGCTTCTGACCCGGTCCTATGGTTTCCGGCACTTGTATGCCGGTGATTACCGGTTGGTCTTTTTGGGGCCAAGTTTCATAAAATCTCAGAATTGTCCCCTGGGAATCCACCTCCACCATTCCGTCATTACTAAGGATCAAGGCAACCGGAACACGTTCCTGAATCTTCAGAATCAATGTTCCAGGCAATGCTTTTTTTATTTCAACTTTGTCAATTAAAGGATGAAGCCTCACCTTTTTCGCGATAGCCTCTGTATCTGTAAGAAAGATGTTTTCTCCCTTCACGGCTCCCATCAGCTTTATTACTTCATCCTCGGAAACATTCGTTAACCCTGTAGTCTTAATATCTTTTACCGAAAAAAAGTTGGACTTTGAAAACATGAATAATCCTACTGCCAAGAGGCAAATCATCGCTGCAATATATAGAAGAACCGTATTGGGCTTTTTTTGCGGCAATCGTACTCTCTCCTACCCCTTGTCATTTTTGTTTATTTTACAATAAGAGCCTAAGATGGTGCAAACATTATTTTATGGCTGTTTTACTACCCTTTGCAATTTGGCCCCTAAGGCGCGATATTTTTCTTCCAGGTTTTCATATCCGCGATCGATATGATCTACTCCTTCCAGGACCGTTCCCTCTTCCGCGGCCAAAGCGGAAAGAAACAGAGCAGCTCCCGCACGCAAATCCGTAGCTTCTACAAAGGCCCCTTCTAATGTCGGGACTCCACAGATAATTGCGGCACGGCCTTCAATCGTAATTTTCGCTCCCATCCGGGTCAATTCCGCAACATGTTGAAAACGGTTTTCAAATATTGTCTCTGTAACAATACTCGTACCTTCTGCCATTGTCAGCAATGCCATAAATTGCGGCTGCATATCCGTGGGAAAACCGGGATAGGGTAATGTCTTAATATCAAATGCCTTTAATTTTCCTTTATGTCTTACCCTTGCACTTTCCCCGTTGACGGTTACTTCAGCTCCGCCCTGACGTAGTTTTGCTATCACCGGGCTAATATGTTCGGGAATTACATTTTCAACAGTAATATCTCCGCCCGTCATTACTGCTGCGATTAAATGGGTTCCGGCCTCAATTCTGTCAGGGATCACTGCATGCTCCGTTCCGTTTAATTTTTTAACGCCATCAATCCGGATAATATGTGTTCCTGCCCCTCTGACTTTGGCTCCCATTTTATTGAGAAGATTCTGCAAGTCGACGATTTCCGGTTCCCGGGCAGCATTGCGGATCATGGTGGTTCCCTCGGCTAATACTGCTGCGGTCATTATGTTTTCCGTGGCCCCTACACTGGGAATGTCCAGGTAGATTTCTCCGCCTTTTAGCTTTTTCGCCGCTGCTTCAATATAACCATGTCTTTCCTGGATCGTTACTCCTAATTCTTTTAACCCTTTAAAATGTTGATCCATTGGACGGGTGCCGATCGCGCAGCCGCCGGGCCTGGATATTTTTACCCTGCCGTTTCTGGCAATCATGGGGCCAAGGACCAGATTCGAACCCCTCATTTTCCTCATGAGTTCTTCGTCAACAGTTGATCCATTAAGCGTTGAACTATCTATCACTAACTCATTATCCTTAAATTCGGTTTGACAACCCAGTTTGTTTAATACCCCGATCATATGCATGATATCTGAAAGTCTTGGTACTCCCTGCAGGACAGTTTTCCCTTCACTCAGGATTGTTGCCGCCATTAATGGAAGAGCAGCATTTTTTGCTCCGCTCGTTCTCACACGCCCTTCCAGTCTTTGTTTTCCCGTAATGACATAACGATCCATCGTCATGTCTCCTCCTCCTTTTGGCATCAGCCAGTAATCACTTTTATCTCGGTTTCGAGTTTTACACCGAATTTAATCAGAATATCCGCTTGTATATCTTGGATAAGCTTGAGAATATCCTCAGACCGCGCATTCCCTTTATTCACGATAAAGTTGGCATGTTTTTCTGAAACCTGAGCGTCCCCTACGCATTTTCCTTTCCACCCTGCCTGTTCGATAAGCCGGCCGGCCGAGTCCCCGGGGGGATTACGAAATACACTTCCCGCATTGGGATATTCCAAAGGCTGCGTCCGCTTTCTTTTCTCCATTAAATCTTTGATTTTCTCCTTCATGAGACCGCCTTCTCCTCCGGGCTTAAGCAGGAACGAACTTTCCAACACAATATATTTTTTATCCTGAAGAGAACTCTTCCGATAACCGAAACTGATATCGTTCCGGTTAAACATCCTGATCTCGCCTTCCGGAGTAAGCACCTTGACATCCTGTACCCAATTTCCGATCTCTTCCCCATAAGCTCCGGCATTGATTGCGATAGCAGCTCCCACCGTTCCGGGTATCCCGCAGGCAAACTCAAGGCCGTTTAACCCTCTTTCTGCAGCTTCCCGGGCAAGACGCATGAGGGAATACCCGGCCTCGGTCCGGACAGATTCTTTTTCCCAGCGAATTTTATCTAATTGAGTATTCACAATTACCATACCCTGAAATCCCTGGTCCGGAAGAAGAACATTGGACCCGTGACCCAGAAAAAGCAAAGGCTTTCTATAGGTTTTACACCAGCTAAACATTTCTGCCAATTCATTCAGGTTTTCAGGCCAAAAAACCATTTCCGCCTGTCCGCCGGTTTTCCAGGTATTCAGTTTTTTTAACGGATAATTTTTTTCTAGTCTGCCTTTAACATCCGGTAAATCCATTACGTTCACTCCAGGTAATCATTCCGTAATGAGGTTCTGCTCCAGCTAACGATTTGATATGTAAAAGCCCCTGTCTTCCCCCTTTCTCCTACTGCATATGTTATGCAATAAGAGAAAACAGTGTGCACCGCGGTTTTAGTCCAGTGGGCTTGTCCGCACTATCGTTACAGTAGGGCTATCTCCAAGCCGTCTGAAGACATAGGGTGACAATTCTATCTAAAGCGCCGGGAGAAAATATCTCTTTTGCTTTGGCGCCCATTTTTTCCAATTTTATTTTATCAAAAACAATTTTTTCGATGGATTGCCATAATATCGTTCCATTCAGTTCGCTGTCCAAAATCATGAAAGCAGCCCCTTCGTCCTTGAAGGCTTTCGCATTGTATTCCTGATGATTTTCTGCCGCATAGGGATAGGGAATAAGAATACTGGCTTTACCGGCTGCCGAAAGTTCCGCCAGGGTGGTAGCTCCCGCCCTGCAAATACAAAGATCCGCACAGGCAAGCGCCTGCGGCATATTTTCGATATATTCCCTGATTTTCCAGTTCTCTTTCCGCCAGTTTATTTTTCTGGATTTCATTTCTTCAAGAATCGTCTGAAAAGTAGCTGATCCGGTAGCCCAAATGATTTGGATCTGAGGATGGTCTTCGAGTTTTTGAAGGACATCGAGCCATGCCTTATTGATACTCAAAGCCCCTCTGCTTCCGCCCGTAACCAGGATCGTCCTTTTTTCCGGGTCAAGCTCAAATTCAGCAGCGGCTTCTTTTCTGTTGATCTTCCCTATTTCCTCTCTGACCGGCAACCCTACCACTTTTATCTTTTCTTTTACGGGGAAATGTTCCACACTCTCCGGGAAGCTCAACATCACGGCCTTCACTACCCTTGACAAAAGCTTATTTGTTTTTCCCGGTAGTGCATTTTGTTCATGCAGAAGGGTAGGAATACCAAACAGTGCGGCAGTAAGGACCACCGGCCCCGACACATATCCTCCCGTTCCCACGACAAGATCCGGCCGAAATTCTTTAAATACCTGTTTTGCCTCCCAAAGTGCCTTGAAATTGAGACCGGCCGTTTTCAGCGTATCAAAACTAAATGAACGGGGGAGACCTTTACCCGAAATTCCTTTAAAGGGAAGACCGCTCTCAGGTACCAACCTGGCTTCCATCCCTTCCCTTGTCCCTACATAAAGCACTTCCGTATCGTTGTGTTTGTCAATTAATCCCTTGGCAATAGCCAGAGCCGGGTATATATGCCCGCCGGTTCCGCCCCCTGTAACAATCACCCGCAATTGTTTAAACCCCCTCAGAATTATCACTTGCCGAGATATTTAGCAGCAATCCCGCCCCAGCCATGGTAAATAAAAGAGATGTTCCGCCATAACTTAAGAAAGGAAGAGTTATTCCCGTAACAGGGAGTACCCCGGTTACCACACCCATATTGATCATGGCTTGAATTCCAATGAGTGATGTAAGGCCTACCGCCAACAAACCCAAAAAATTATTGGATGCCTTCATGGCCGTTCTAAATCCACGCCATATGAAAAGGAAAAACAGCAGTACAACCAACGTTGCTCCAATAAAGCCCAGTTCCTCACCTATCATGGCAAAAATAAAATCCGTATGATTTTCCGGCAGGTAGAGAAATTTTTGCCTGCTTTGTCCAAGTCCCAATCCAAACAGCCCTCCCGGACCAAGCGCCAGCAATGATTGAATGGTCTGATATCCTTTGCCGGAAGGATCTGCCCAGGGATCCAAAAAAGCAAATATTCTGCGCATGCGGTAGGGAGCTGCAATAATCGCTGCCACTACCAATCCAACCCCTGCAAAGCCCAAGCCCGCCATATGCCACATATTGGCCCCCACCGCCAAGAGCATAAAGAATACTGTGGCGGCGATAACCAATGTCGTTCCGAGGTCCGGCTGCAGCATAATAAGAGCACATACAACCCCCAGTAACCCCAGAGAAGGAATAATCCCTTTCCGGAAGGATTTAATATGATGAGGATTTGCGGAAAGAAACTTGGCCATGACCAGAACCATTGCCAATTTAATCACTTCAGACGGCTGTATGGAAAGAATCCCGACTCCTATCCATCTTGTTGCACCATTTACGGTCTTGCCTATTCCCGGTATTTTCACTAAGACCAACAGCAAAAGGGCAAAGAGGAAAATCGGTTTGGCCCATGTATAGAGAAATCTCCAGTCAATCATGAGCGCAACGGTCATGGCGGCCAGCCCTAACCCAACCCATATTAAATCTGCTTTAAAATAATGGTAAGGATCCTCATAATAAAGATAACCTTTAACTGCACTCGAGCTGTAAGTCATGATGATCCCAATGAGAAGAAGGATGAGAATTACCCCTAAAAGTACGGTATCCACTTTACGGTATCTGGCGAACACATAGCTACCCCCTTTTAAAAAATCAATCGGGTTCGCTATAATGCTTACGCACCAAATCCTTAAACAATTCCCCTCTTTCCTCATAACTTTTAAACATATCCCAACTTGTACAGGCTGGGGAAAGCAAAACCACATCCCCCGGCTCCGCCTCTCCGATAGCCTTTTGTACGCAATCTTCAAACCCTGTTGACCGGATAATTCTTTTTATTCCCAGGTTCTTGGCTATAATTTCCATTTCCTCCGCGGCTTGCCCTACAAGCACAAGGCTTTTTACTTTTTTAGCTTCTGTCAGGAATTCCGTCATGTCGAGTCCCTTATTTTTCCCTCCGGCGATCAGCACGATGGGCTCTTCATAGGACTGGAGAGCTTTGATGGATGAGTCCGGATTGGTCCCCTTGGAATCGTTGATGAACAGGATGCCATTAAATTTTCCTACGATTTCCTGCCGGTGTTTGACCGGTTCAAACTTGCGGAGAACCTTGGCGATCTGATCAATCCCCAAACCCATTTCCAAAGCTGCCGCTACGGATGCCATTGTATTTTCAATATTGTGTTTCCCGCGTATTAACAGTTCTTTGCCGCAAATGATTTTTGTGGACTGCTTAGCGGCTTTTAAAACAATATCCTCACCATCCAGGCAAATTCCGTCATCAAGCTGTTCTTTCAGGCTGATATAGACTACCCTTGCTTTGGTTAACCGGGCAAAATCTCTGACTGCGGTATCATCCCAGTTTAAGATGGCAAGATCCTCTTCCTTTTGATTCTCAAGGATTCTCGCTTTAGCCGAAGCATAATTCTCCATCGTTCCGTGACGGTCCAAATGATCAGGGGTTAAGTTTAATACAATTGCGATATGGACTCTTAATTGTTCGATAAATTCCAGCTGAAAACTGGATAATTCCGCTACAATAATTCCCCCGTCTCCCACCTGGTCAACCTGACTGCTTAGCGCGATCCCGATATTCCCCGCAACAACCGTATCTTTACCCGTTTCTTTGGCCAGTTCTCCTACCAGGGTCGTGGTTGTTGTTTTTCCGTTGCTTCCGGTCACAGCGGCAATCAATGCCTTTGAATCCCTCAGGGCGAGTTCCACCTCGCTCCAAAGGGGCACTCCTTGATGTGCTGCCTCCTGGATATAGGCCAGTTTCGGAGATACCCCCGGAGAAAGGACAACCAGATCGGGTTGAATCAAGTTGATATCCGGTTCTTTTTCCAGAACAAGATGTTCATCATCCAAACCGACTTCCGCTAAGCCGTTCAATTTCTCCTTGGGCTGCATATCGGTAAGGAATACTTCCGCACCCATGCCCAGAAGCTTCCCGGCAGCGGCTATCCCGCTTTTGCCCCCGCCTACAACGAGTACTCTTTTACCCTTATAATCCATTGATCCATTCCCCCAGGAAATCAAGTTATTTTTTGCCCAGATATTTTTTTCACGCTTATCTATTTGGGCAATTACTTAGCGAACCGTGGAGCAGAGAAGCGTCGAGAGTGCAGTTGATTTTGCGTTAAGCTGCGCAACGGTTGACGGCCACGGATGGCCTAATGTCGCGATGCCATGGATGGCAAGGAGCGACGACATCAGGTATTACCCTGAGGTTTTGCGCAGTAGCAAAATTAACAAACGAACAGCTTCGGCCCGTGGTGAGCGGGTAATTGCCCAAATAGATAATTACCTAACCAATCATCAGGAAAAACGAATATACTCCCAATACGGCAAATAAAGCCGCAGCTGTCCAGAAAACCGTTACAACTTTATTTTCACTCCAGCCCCCCAGTTCGAAGTGATGGTGAACAGGGCTCATCCTGAATACTCTTTTACCCCTGGTTTGGAACGATATCACTTGAATGGCAACTGATAATGTCTCAAGAACATAAACCCCGCCAAGGATGATCAGGACCAGCTCGCTTTTACTGAGGATTGCCAGTCCGGCCAGCGCCCCGCCCAAAGCCAGGGAACCACAATCCCCCATAAAAACCCTGGCAGGATGCAGGTTAAATCGTAAGAATCCAAGGCACCCTCCGGTTAATGCAGCTGCAAAAACGGCAAGATCACTGGAATGAACGGCAACCCCTTTGAGAAGTCCGGTTTTATACGCAAGAACTGAAATCATGATATAGCCAATGGCGGCAAATACTGTACATCCTGCCGCCAGTCCGTCCAGCCCGTCCGTGAGATTTACCGCATTGGTCGCACTGACCACGACCAATGCCACAAGGGGATAATAGTAAAAGCCTAAATCGATTTGAATCGTTGTAAAGGGAATTCCGATTACTGTTCCCCTTCCTAGAAACACAGCCGAGACACCCGCAAGGATCAGTGCCAGAAGAAATTCAGCAGCAAGTTTTTGTTTAGCCCTTAAGCCCAGGTTTTTTTTCCTCACGACTTTCAGAAAATCATCAAGAAAACCCACAAGTCCAAAGCCGAATGTAATTCCCAAGAGTGTTACAATTCCAAGGGAATAAGGACGTTCTGCCATGAAAAGAACAGCTGCAAGAATTCCGATGAGGAAAATTAACCCTCCGATTGTCGGTGTTCCGGCTTTGGCTAAATGCCTTTGCGGTCCTTCATCCCGGATACTCTGGCCAAATTTCAGGACTCTGAGGACGGGGATGAGAAACGGCCCCACCAAAAGACTGACTAAAAGTGCAATTCCAATCGTAAAAAAGATCATTTCCGTCACTGCCATAATTCCTTTCTTCACAGGTTTATCTCTGCCGCAATGGCTGTTTCAGCTTTTCCCTTATTTCACAAATCGTCCGGAAAGTCTGTTTTCTTTTATTCTTTCCGGTCAATCGTTTATCCAAACTTACTTTTCACATAAAAGTTCACTAATTCTCTCCATCCGCATACCCCTTGACCCTTTAATCAGCACGGTTGCGGAAGGTCCGATTTCCTTTATTTTTTCACGGGCTACCCCTGCTGCCTGAGGACAATCATCGCATGGATGGATTTTTTCTTTAGACATTCCTGCCTGCTCAGCCCCTAAAGCTATATCCCCGGCCATTTTGCCCACTGTAATCAGTTCACTTATTCCTAATTGGGCGACAACCTCGCCGACTCCCCGATGTCCCGCAGCGGAAACCTCTCCAAGTTCATACATTTCGCCCAAGACAGCAATGGTTTTGGACCCCCCTCTTTCAGCCAAAACTTGAAGAGAAGCCTTCATAGAAGCCGGGTTGGCATTATAGACATCATTAATCAGGATACTGCCACCAACCCCTTTAAGTACTTCCAGTCTCATTTTAGATAACTCGAAATTTTCCAAAGCCAAAGCTCCCTTTTCCAGGGGGACTTCGCAGCTAAACCCTGCTGCCAAGGCCGCCAGTGCATCCAGTACATGATGTTCTCCCGGCAAAGGAATCTGCACAGTGGCTTCTTCATTTGGGATGGTAACTTTAAATTGCGTCCCCATTGTTCCCCGGGGCTCCATATCCGTCCCCTGTATAGATGGTTTTACGTAGCTCCCGTTTATTCCGTAAAATATCTTCTTTAGACAGGAGGTATCTGATTTCAGGACACTAAAACGGTCCTCCGCATTGAGAACAGCAATCCCGTCTTCCGGCAAACTATCAATGAGTTCCCATTTGGCTTCTGTGATTTTTTCCTGAGAACCTAATAATTCCATATGCGTTGTTCCAATATTGGTGATTACTCCAATTGAAGGCCTGCAAATATCACAAAGGGTTTTGATTTGCCCAAGCCCCCGCATCCCCATCTCTAAAACCATAATCTCAGTTCCATAAGAGGCGCCTAAAATCGTCAAGGGCAGCCCGATCTCATTGTTATGATTCTCCATATTCTTATGTACCCGGTATTTTTGGGCAAGAACAGCCGCAACCATATCTTTGGTTGTCGTTTTCCCGCTGCTTCCGGTGATCCCTACTACTTTCGGATTGAGTTCCTGCCGCCAGGCTTTGGCCAACACCTGCAAGGCCTGTATAGAGTCTCTGACCGCAATGATTGCTTTATTTTCCGGAATACACGGCAGCCCAATTTCGTCCAGCCGTTCTTTCTCAGCAAGAACCACAGCTGCCCCTGCTTGAAAGGCATCGCCGATATAGTGATGCCCATCGGTCTTTTCTCCCCGTATAGCTACGAAAACTTCTCCCTGGCCGACTTTCCGGCTGTCAATGGAGACTCCGGCATAGGGCACCTCTTTGGAACCATATAGCTCACCCTGAAGTATTTCGGTGATTCGTGCACTATCCCACATAGCCGATTCCCCTTAAAGCCAATTCTACTTCTTCCCTGTCATCGAAGTGAATTTTTTTTGTTCCGATGATCTGATAATCTTCATGCCCTTTCCCTGCAATCACTATGGTATCACCCGGCAACGCCATGGAACAGGCAAAGTGAATTGCTTTTTTCCGGTCCTCCAGAACAGTATGTTTTGTTCCTACGACACCGGGAAGAATGTCCTCAATAATTTTCGAAGGTTCTTCTGTTCTGGGGTTATCTGAAGTAACCACGACAAAATCGCTTAAACGGCTTGCTGCCTCTCCCATGAGCGGTCGCTTTTTCCTGTCCCTGTCTCCCCCACATCCAAATACCGCAATCAGTTTCCCGGACGTAATTTCTCTGGCTGTGGCCAGGACATTCTCCAAACCGTCAGGAGTATGGGCATAGTCTACAATAACCAGAAAAGGCTGTCCTTTACGGATACTCTGGAATCTTCCCGGAACACCCTGAACATCTTGCAAGGCTTGAATCACCGCTTCCACCGGATATCCGGCTTCAATTCCCCAGCTGAAAGCAGCCAGCGCATTATATACGCTGAATTTTCCCGGGGTCGGGTAAAACACCTCAGCTTTTACACCTTTAAAATTTACTTCAAAGGTCACTCCTTTGTCTGAAAGACGGATACGATCAGCCCAAAAATCAGCTCCGGATTCCAAACCATAAGTAACTACCCTGCAAGCACTCTTGTTTTTCAGGAAATCACAGGCTTTATCATCGTGATTGAGTATTGCGAACTGATGATCATATTCACCCATCCCGCTAAAAAGAAGGGATTTTGCCTTCAGATAATTTTCCATATTCTGATGATAATCCAAATGATCTTGTGTCAGGTTGGTAAATACGCCGGCGCGAAAGGTACACCCGTTTACCCTTCCAAGATCCAAGGCATGAGAAGATACCTCCATTACGGCCAAATCCACACCAGAGCCAACCATTTCGGAAAGCAATTGCTGCACATCGGTTGATTCCGGCGTCGTATGGTTTCCCGGAAGCTCTTTGTCCCCAATCCTGGCTCCCAAAGTACCAATGAGACCGGTTTTCTTTCCTCCGCTTTGGGCGATTTTTTCTATGAGGTGAGTAACTGTAGTCTTCCCATTTGTTCCGGTTACTCCCACCAGTTCCAATTTCTGCGATGGATTCCCGTATACTTCGGCAGCCAAAAAACCAATGGCTTGCCGGGGATCCCTTACTTTTATCTGAGGAATATTGATGTCCAAATAGTGATCCACTACCAGAGCAGCAGCCCCGGCCTGAACGGCAGCCTCGGCAAAATCATGTCCATCAAGCTTAAATCCCCTGATACACACATAGATGTCGCCTGACGAAACTTTCCTGGAATCATGCGTAATCCCCGAAACCATGACTTGCGTTTCTCCCAGAACTTCCGCTCCTGTAATTTTTTTGGCAATGTCCGCCAGCGTTTTCCTATCTGTAGACATACAATACACCCACCCTTTACCTCTATTATAAACAGTAATCAGGGTCTGCAGACTTATTAGTACATATAATATTCTTTATTTGATTTATTCCAGCAAGGCCGGGTTCATGCTGATCGGTACCCTGGAACCAAAGTTTTCAATTGCTTCCACGTCAGGATCATCTTCTTCCATCCAAGGCGCTAACGTGCGCTGCCCGGCTTCCGAGCCAAGATAAAGCAAAACGGTTGAACCCTGTTCTACTTTGGCATCCCCATGAGGAATTTGATCAACGACATTTGACCCCTTGCCTTCCATGATGACTTTAAATCCTGCTTTCTTCAGCGATGCTTCTGCTTCTGCAGGGGTGTACCCAAGTACCGAAGGAACAACGGCGGCTTTTTTGACCGGCGGGAATTCCACACCGTACATCGGTTTACCGGGGGCAAGCGGCGCATTCTGGTCGGGTTTTACGCCCAGATATTTTAAGGAGTCAAGCATAACTGACTGGACGATCGGAGCGGCTACAACACCGCCATAGAAAGGAACACCATCCACAACCGCCAATACTGCCAGACGTGGATTATTGGCAGGGGCAAAAGCGATAAAGGACGCAACATATTCCCCTTGAATATAGCCGCCGTTTCCAACTTTTTGTGCTGTCCCCGTCTTACCGGCTACCCTGTATCCCGGCAGGAAGCTTCTCCTTCCGGTCCCGTTTGTGACGACCGATTCGAGGATTTCACGGGCCAATTTCGCCGTATCTTCGCGAATAACTCTACCCACCGCTTCTTTTTTGAAAGGTACGATCACTTCTCCGGTGGGTGAGGTAATTTCCTGAACAAGCTGCGGTTTCAGCAGGGTACCTCCGTTTGCCACTGCGGATACTGCAGTAAGCAGCTGGATGGGTGTTACATTGTTGGTCTGTCCGATGGACATGGTAGCCAGATCCAGAGCAGTTGCCCTTTTCTTATTGGCAAGTATTCCTTTGGCTTCTCCCGACATCTCAATACCGGTTTTTTTGCCGAATCCAAACCCCGTAAGGTACTTATAAAACCGATCCATACCAAGACGTTGACCCATTTCAATAAAACCGGGGTTACAGGAATTTTCAACAACCTGCACCATGGTCTGGGTTCCATGTCCCCCTGATTTCCAGCAGCGAATTTTCTTGCCCAGAATGGTTGCATATCCGGGGTCGGTAAATGATTCACTCGTCTTAACCACTTTTTCTTCCAAAGCTGCCGAAAGGGTAATGATTTTGAAGGTAGAGCCCGGTTCGTATCCGTTCTGGATAGCAATATTCCTCCGGGTAGCCGGATCGGAAGCCTGGTAGTTATTCGGATCAAAGGTAGGCGCCGATGCAATGGCCAGCATTCTGCCGGTAGAAGGTTCCATTACCAGGATCGAAGCGTTCTTTGGAACCCTGCCCTCCATATTAACCCCTTGCCCGGCCATTAGTTTAGCAAGCTCTCGTTCCGCAAAAGCTTGAATATTCTTGTCTATGGTTAATTTTACGGTATTCCCCTGAACAGGCTGAATGAAATCGTGCTGGGCACCGGGAATTTTTATTCCATTGGCGCCAAATTCCGTAAGAATACTTCCGGGAATCCCCGTAAGTTCCTTGTCCCTGGAAAATTCTATTCCCTCAAGACCTTGGCTGTCAATGCCTGTAAAACCTAAAATGTGCGCTGCTAACGAGCCATTTGGGTAAAATCTGGAACTGTCTTCAACAACCCCAACCCCAGGAAGGTTAGCGTTTTTAATCTTCGCAGCTTTCTCCGCAGATATCTTCTTTTTCACATATTCCAGCGAGGTGCGTTTAGTGATTCGTTCCAGAACATCAGCTTTATTCATTTCCAGGATCTCAGCTAGTTTTGCAGCAATTTCTTCTTGCCTTCCCGACTTTTTCACCTCTGCCGGAATGGCATATGCAGTCTCCGTACTAACGCTCATGGCTAACACGTTGCCGTTACAATCTTCAATATTTCCTCTTTTGGGAGCGACCGGAACTCCCCTGAAATGTTCTTCATCCGCAAGGTTCTTTAAAAAAGGACCGTCTCTCAATTGAACAAATCCCAATCTGACAATGAGGATAAACAAAAAGATACTGCACATCCCAAAAAGCAAGACAACCCTTTTGCGCATCTTCAGATACTGTACCATAGAAAATCTACCCCCAAGTACAGGGGTAGATTAAACTCTGAGACGCTGCTACCTTTGGGTTGAGGCAAAAAAGCTCGTTAATATCTTAAAGACATTATCAAACATGGAATTGGCTTTGCCTTGGTCCGGCACTGCCGCGGTCTTTTGAGTTTGTTCCACCCCTACCGTTTTTTGTGGCTGAATCACATTGCTCGCAATATAGATTGTTCCTTCAGGTCTTTCCATACCCATTGCCAAGGCGGCTTTTTCAATTCTTGCGATGGAACGAAGCTTATCTACTTCCACTTGCAGCAAATCATTTTCGACATGCAACGCTTGCAGCTCTTTTTCCAAAGCCCTTACTTCTGCCCCTTTGACCACATTGGTATGGACAGTTTTGGCACCGATCAAGCCGAACAGGCCTATGATTACAAGCATCATAGCCAGACTTTGAACCCGTACTGCCTGCGCCCGTTTCTTTACCGGCGCGGTTTTCCTTCTTTTCGGCAAATCCACGTCGATATTCTCTCCATATGGATAGGCATAAAGCTCTTCGTATAGGTCTTTTCTCTGTGCCATTACCATGGTATTCTTCTCCCTTCCTGTTTAGACCTGAAGTTTCTGGGCAACACGCAACTTTGCGCTTCTCGCTCTCGGATTTATCGCTTCCTCTTCTGCCGAAGGAAGAAGAGGCTTTTTATTTACCGGCTCAGCCAAAGCCTTTGCACCGCACCTGCAAACCGGAAATGCCGGCGGGCAGGTACATTTTCCCATCCAGGACTGAAATTTATTTTTTACAATCCTGTCTTCCAAAGAATGAAAGCTGATGACTGCAATTCTCCCCCCAGCGGCTAAACAGGAAAGCGCTTGATCCAGGGCCTGTTCCAAAACCTCCAGTTCCCTGTTCACAGCGATTCGTAAAGCCTGAAATGTCCGTTTCGCCGGGTGTGGCCCTTCTCTTCGCGCCCCGGCCGGTACGGCCTTTTTGATCACTTCCACCAGCTGCCCGGTCGTTCTGATCGGTTCCTGAGCCCGCGCTTCACCAATGAATTTTGCAATTCGCGAAGCCCATTTTTCCTCTCCGTAATCCCGGATGATTGCGGTTAAATCATCAACACTCCAGTTATTGACCAAATCTTTAGCAGTAACTTCCGATCTCCTGTCCATCCTCATATCCAACGGAGCATCCTGCATATAGCTGAAACCCCGCTCTGCTTCGTCCAGTTGAGGAGAAGACACTCCAAGGTCAAACATCACTCCGTGTACCGGAAGAAAATTATTTTCACGCAGGACAGCTTCCATCTCCGAAAAATTTCTCCGGAAAATATTGACCCTGGTTTCCCCTTGAAACTTTACCCGGGCGTTCTCAATCGCTTTTTCATCCTGATCAAAGCAAATCAGCTTGCCCTGAGAACCTAACTTTTGCAACAAATACTCCGAATGTCCGGCTCCCCCCAGTGTACAGTCTACATAAACCCCCTGGGGTATTGTAAAAACAAGATCTACCGTTTCTTTCAACAAGACGCTTGTATGTTCAAAATCCAAGGTATTCGTCCCTTTCTTCCGATCAGATGCCTAAATCAACCAGGGATTCGGCAGCTTTTTCATAATTGCTTTCCGCTTCCATGCTGTAATCCTTCCATTTAGCGGCATCCCAGATCTCAATCCGGTTCATAACCCCTACGACGACGACGTCTTTCTCTAAAGACGCATAATCCCGTAAAGTTGCCGGCAGTAAAATTCTCCCCTGTTTATCGAATTCACATTCAGCTGCACCGGAAAAAAAGAAACGCACAAAAGCCCTCGCATTAGGCTGTGAAACCGGAAGTTTCTTTAACTTTTCTTCGAAGTTTTGCCATTCATTCTGGGGATAAAGAAATAAACAGTTATCCAGACCCTTGGTGGTAATGAACCGTTCACCAAGGATTTCCCTGAATTTGGCCGGTATGATCAGCCGTCCTTTGCTGTCTATTGTATGGAGGAATTCCCCCATAAACATTGATCTTCACCCCACTTGGGTTAATCTATTTACCACTTTACCCCACTTTACACCACCTTATTCTCCAAAACTTTATTAATTCCTGCTATAAAAAAGAAGAAAACAAAAAAATGGGAATTTAGTCCCTGTTTTTTTGTTGGAAATCCCAAACCTAATGTAATGAAGTAAAAATCCAATCTACCCAAGATGCAAGAAGCAGCAAAGTAAATAACACAGTTGGCGGGATCGCGACTATTGTTACAGTAACATAATCTTTCCAGCGTATCTTGACTCCATTCTGCCTTAGGATATACATCCATATTAGCGATGCCAGGGTCCCGATAGGTAATAATAATGAACCTACATCACTTCCTATTACGCTGGCCAAATAGGCTATTTTCATAGTGAGCGGGTCTAAATTCATATTTGTTAAAGTTAATGTTCCAATGAGTAATGCAGGATGGTTGTTAAAGAAAATTGACATCATGGATATGAGTGTCCCCATTACTAGACTTGCATTATATAAATTGCTCTTAACTAATTGTTCAAACTGATTAACCAACAAATTTGTTAAACCAATATTATTTAAACCATAAATAATAACGTACATACTGAAAGCAAATACGAAAATGTGCCACGGGATTTTTTGAATCAAATCTGTTGGCGGTATAGTGGCATAAATCCAACGCCAGGTTAGTAATAGCAAAGAACCTGTTACTGCGACAAATGCTATTGGAATACTTAAATAAGAAGCAATAAAAAGGCTCATCCGTACGAATAGAACAAATAGCAGAACATTCCGCATGAATTTATTCCGGTTTTCATAGTTAATTTTCAGTATTTCCTGGGAAGTCATAGGATAATGATTTGAGTCATGGACTGG
Source organism: Peptococcaceae bacterium (assembly GCA_012517475.1). Classification (GTDB taxonomy): domain Bacteria; phylum Bacillota; class Desulfitobacteriia; order Desulfitobacteriales; family Syntrophobotulaceae; genus Dichloromethanomonas. The sequence goes on from JAAYUV010000003.1 coordinate 129,863, forward strand.
ATGATGATATGGATTACGAACCGGATGTTCGTGTGGATAATGTTCTAAAGAATGTGGCGGGTAGTGGTGCGGACGAGGCCCTGAAGGATGCGGAGGATGTGTGAGGTGTTTCTCTGGAGGAGCAGGTGGGTGGTTGGCCTTAACCAGATTTGTGTAGAATTGAAATTTTGTTGAAGGGAGTACACGAGGTAACCGCTTGTAGAAACGAAAATATAAAAGTAACAATAGTAATACCAATCCTATTGTAGCTGGTACAAACATCATAAGAGTATGCATATAAAGTGTCATGCCTACTATTTTTAAAGCAATTAAGTTTACAATATTGCTAACTCCGATTGGGGCACTAGAGGCGGTAGCAATTAAAGCACCAGAAAGAAGATAAGCAATCTTTTCAGAATTTTTCAGTTTAAAATGCTCCAGCAATATGAGCAAAATGGGTGTAGTAATTAGAATACTTCCATCATTATTAAAAAACATTGTCATTAGAAAACAGAGTAGATTGACCAACCAAAATAGGCGAATTCCGGAACCTTTTGCCCTAGCGGCTAATCCCTCTGCAGCCCAATTAAAAAATCCAAAGCTTTCTAATACGTTAGCCATTACGATTGTTGCCATGATAGTGATTGCGGCACCACTAATGGTTGATGTAATTATCCCCAGGTCTTCTATTGAGACGCTCCCGCTTAGAAGGACTAACAAGGCCCCGAATGTGGCAGGCATTGCCTCATTCAAGCCATTTGGACGCCAGAGAATAAGAATAATTGTAATCACAAAGGCCAAGATCGTGATTGGAATCATGGCTGATTCGAACATTATATATCTCCTCTCATTTATCGTGTTGTTTCTAAAGTGGTAAGCTCTAAAGAATTTCTGGCGTTTTACATTCAATTCGGGTTTAGGCTCGTTTCTTAAATAGCAAAAGCTAAACGAGATTGTAATTTAGATAAAGAAATTTGGGCCCTAATCGGTATTGTATCTATACGTTGCCTTATTTCCTTTTGTGCTTTTCCAGATGCGTAAAGTCTAAAACATCTTTAGGGCATTTACATCAAAAAGGGAGTATCGCTAACCACTTTTAAAAAGCAGTTACGGTACTCCCTTCGTTTCTTGTCTTATACTCAATATAAAATGTATTTGCTTATAAATTACTAAGGAATCAATCCAGCCATTCCTTGACCACGGGTTCAATGATAGGAAATTCAATCAGAAAGGCATCATGACCATGGATAGAGTTCATCTCGTAATACTCTGCGGGTTTCCCGGCCTTTCTTCTCAAGCGGACCATTTCAACAATTTCATGGGGCGGAAAGAGCAGATCCGTGTTGATTGACAAGCAGTACAAATCCCCTTGAAGAGAAGCCATGGCTTCTTCCAAATCTTTCCGGCCCCTGGAAATATCAAAAAGGTCTACCGCCTTTGTTAAATATAAATAGCTATTCGGATCAAAGCGGTGAACCAGCGCATCACCCTGATAATTCATATAGCTCTGAACATCGAATCTTTGCTCGAAACTTTGATAGGGATCCTCGGCAACTCCGGTTCTCCATGCAGGTTTTCGTCCAAATTTGGCTGTTAAAGAAGGCTCGGAGCGGTAGGAGAGATTGGCTACCATCCTGGCTACCGATAATCCGGCCGAGGGAATCTCACGACCGTAATATTCGCCGCCCCGCCAATCGGGATCAAGCATGATTGCCTGCCTTTGTATTTCGTGGAAGGCAATCACGAAAGGTGAGGATTTAGGTGAAGCGGCCATCACAATCAACTTTTGAACCGGTATTTCCTCCTGCATCCCCCATTCCAGAACTTGCAATCCTCCCATCGAACCACCTAAGACAGCATGTATTTTTTTAATTCCCAATTGCCTGGCCAGTCTTACTTGTCCCCTGACTGTATCAGCAAATTCTACAACGGGAAAATTCATCGCATAGGGAGCCTGGGTATCAGGATCTATGGAGGAAGGACCTGTTGTGCCGTAGCAACCTCCTAAAACATTGGAACAAACAATGAAATAACGCCCTGGGTCTATGACTTTTCCGGGACCTATGAGAGAGTCCCACCAGCCTTTGATTTTCCCGAAACGCCCGGGATAATGATCTCCGGTAAGGGCATGACAAATAATCAGCGCATTATCTGCAGAAGGGTTTAATTTTCCATAGGTATGGTAAGCAATTTTTACATCTTTTAAGATCTTCCCCGACCTAAGTTCAAGATCTCCAATCGACTTCAAAGCCACTTCTTTTCCCCCTATAATAAACAACAATAAAACCTCTCCTAAGAGAGATTTAAGAGTCTTACCCGGATTCTTCTTAACAGTTTACAATCTTTCTTGTTATTGTGCAATACCCGCATTGCGAAGATATTCCCCGAAAAATTCCTCTACGATTTCATGGGCAATTCTGTCTTTTACTGCCCTTGACAAGACATCACTCTGTCTTACAAATCCAGGCAGCCTGATGCCTTCCTCTGTCCTGACAGGTTTGGATTTCTTGCTATTTTTTTTGATTTCGTCTACAAATTCATGAAAGGAATATATACGAAATCTTTCCACGCCATAATTTGCGGCTAACAATTCCAGGCTGGCTATTGCCACTTCTTCATAACCGCCTTCTTTACCGACATCAAGCAAAAGGCCCAATTTCGGAACTATATGTTCAAACAGCAGTCTCCTGTACGGAACGCCGGTAAACCCCATACTGCCGCCTAATTTCAGAATAGCCTCTTCGCCCGGAGACAACAGGAAATTCAGGAATAATTCCTCATCCCCGGTTGGTTTAATATAATACTTTACCCCTTTTAAATCCCGGAAGGATTTTAACGCATCATAATACCCCAATTGCAGATTAAATCTGGCTTGCGCCTGATTAAAATCCAAAATCCTGCCCAAATTATCTTCTGATGCAATATATTTGATTTTTACAGTTTGGTCGGAAATCTTCCTTGTTCTGCCTAAAGCCTTTGTTCTTACGGCGATGATATTTTTGTAACCTTTACGCGCAAGCATATTGAGGGGAAGGTTATCATAAAAACCTCCATCCATAAAATGTTTGCCGTCGATTTTTTCCTGTTTAAAAGCAGGAAGGTTGGCGCTGGCCATAAGGTATTCCGCTACTTTACCTTCCGGAATATCATCCAGAAATAGCTCCAGCGGCTTCATCTCGGACAGAGAAACCGTAACAAAACCGAAAGTTATTTTTGAATCCCTAAGTTTTTTTTCAATAATGATCTCCTGCAGGAGTTTTTTAATAAATGTGATATCGAGACCCTTACTTTGAGCAATTTCTTTTGCTTTCCGCATAAAGTAAAGAAATCCGTCGTGGGATATTTCCAGATTTTTCAGTTCTTCCAGCCGTCCCTCTTCAATGTCGAAAACCTGTGAAGGGGAAATATTATACCAGAGTTGATATGCTCTTTCCAGTTCTCCCTGGACGATCATTGCCCCGTTAAGAGCTCCGATTGAAGTTCCGGCAACTGCCCCTATTTCAATTCCCAATTCATGAATCGCCTTACAAGCTCCAATCTGATAAGAACCTCTTGCTCCTCCGCCTTCCAGAACAAGCCCGTACATCATCCCACACTCCTTAACCATAAGGATCATTTTAAAAAAGCTTTGCGGGCTGCCGCAAAGCTTGTCATCATATGTTCATTACCCCGGACCGGACTCTTTCCGGATTTATTCTCCTACCACCTGGTTAAGTTCATCTACAAGCTCGTCCGGATCTTTCCCGTGAGTTATTGCGGCCCCTTCTACGCTTTCCATGGTTGCAGACGGGCATCCGAGGCAGTGCATCCCAAGTGACAGAAAAACCTCCGCCGTCTCGGGATACTTTCTAAGAACCTGTCCTATAATCATATCTTTGGTAATCATGATTTGTCCTCCTTTGAAATTGGGTTTTATCTTCATCCATTATAATTTATGTCGTAATAAGAAGCAAACTGATAATTAGTGAAAATCGTTGCTTGATTTACATAGAAAATATCGAAGAAAGAAGAACTTTCATAAGAGGTAAGGCTATTTGAAATAAATAACGAAAATCAGACCAATGGCTGAAAATCATTACGGCAATCCCGCACAGAAGCGTCATGGGTAGAATCAGAACCGACCTGTATTTCCCCCCGGCTTTCCAGACATCCTTTACCCGCAAAGGAAATAGAAGGAAGGTAAAAGCGGCATAAACGATGAGCGGAAGATACCACACCTTCCAGTAAACCGATATAATCCAGGCTGCTCCTGCAAAAAGAATCCAGTTGCTTCTTCGTTCCAGCCAACAACAAAAACCCAGCGCTCCCGGCTTCTGGGATAACCACGCTTCCGCTAAACCTGCCTGAAATATTTTGATTAAGATAAAGAAAAAGGAAAGCAACAGCCACAGCAACAAGGGCGGTTGACTTCTTACCGATACGGGAGCACTCATATCGTATGGAATACGAACTAAAAGCTGTAACGGGATTACAAACAATAGTGAGACAATCACTGCGGCCAGAGTAACCATTCGACTTATAAATCCAAGTGTACCCCAAAACAACGCTACCCTTACCGCTCTTTTTGGACGGTCATTAAAAAGGTCGGTGTAATTCCACTTTCCGGAAACCACTCTTTGAATAAATAAAAACAATAACCATAAAAACCAAATGATTGCAGCAATTATTTCCTTTTCCCAGCTTGTGTTGTTTTTATCTTCATCGGGAAAAGATTTATTGAAACTGACCTTCCCCCATTCCCCTTGGAGCCCGTTCCCGGTCAGAATATTTGTTTGTAAATCCTTTTTTTCATTGTCTGCAAAAATTTTCATGTGATAAACCGGTAAGGTCGGTATCCTTTTCGTGATTTCCCGAAAATAATCTTCAGTCTTGGGAGATGATTCTAATTCTTTCCCAGCGGTCAAAGCCAGAACTGACGGGTGCCTTTCCGAGATTAATAAGAGTTCTTGGAATTGGGTGTAAGAAGGGATCTTTTCTTTTGATATAAAATCAGCCGGCATCTCCAGCCATACCCCCATCCCAAGCCGGTCAGCACAAAAAAGCCAGCTTTCGTCAGGAAAGAAGCCCATGAAGTAAATGAGGTTCATCCCTTGAGCCTTAGACTTCTTCAGGTAATCCTCCAGCTGTTGCTGATTTCTGATTAGATATCCTTGTTGGGAAGAAATGATTTCCCCTTTCACTTCAAAATTCTTCCCATTCAGTATCCATCTTTGGTTTGAGCCGGTAACCTTTTTAATTCCAATTGGGAACTGAACACTGTCATAATCCCCTTCACTGTTGGAGAGAACCAGATTGAGTTCATAAAGATATGGATTATCCGGACTCCAAAATTTCGGATCCGGAAGTTCAAAAACCAAGGTTATTCCCTGCTCGTATTCCCCGTTAGAATTCAACGGCAGAAGACATTCCGCTGCTTTTTGGTCCTTATCTTTCAATACGCCGTTTATCGCCCAAGGGCCATGATCCAGAGTCAAATGATGTTTTAGCCCGGTGTTGAGTATTAATTTCTTATTTTCAAGATCATAGGCAACCGTAGTTTTGGTATAATCTATCGTTGTTTCGGAAACTGCTTCCAGCCTAATTTCTCCGGTTATTCGTCCATACTCAGGCCATAGCCATCCTAACATTTTTTTTTGCTGAAGACCGCTTTTGCTGAGTTCAATATAAAGAACATTTTCCTTATTAAAATCAAATCGGGTAGAGGATATATCCAAATAGTAAGTACCGCCAACTCCCTCAAATTCTCCCAAATAATTGGCATCATCTATCCCGTTAAGAAATACTCTTGCTTTTCCGTAAACCCCGCTCAAGACCAATTGCGCTGTTTTATATCCCCATTTCCCTGTCACTTTGAATCTTTTTACCGCAACATGAAATCCCTGATCTGACGGTATAATCATACTTTTTTGATTAAACAGCGCAACTCCTTTGTGTTCGTCACCCTGTGATTTTCTGTTTTCTTCTGCCCAAGCTTGCCTCAAGGAAGAAAAATTGTCCCACTTACCGCCAAGATCCTGGCTGATCCGGTATACACTCGTTACCGGCGAATCGCCGAATATCTCTCTTGCCGTTGCATCTTTCCAAATGAAGGTAAGTGAAAGGGATGAAAGTAAAAATACTGCGATGATTAGAGTCAAAAATCGGTTGAACATATTTACCCTCTTAAGATATCTTTCTACTGGGATTCAATAGATTCTAAACAACAAAATTCGATAATAACTCCGAAAAACCTTCTTTACAAAAAAACTCCCTCTTTTCCAAATAAAAAAGCCGGAAATAATCCGGCCTTCTTGTCTTTACTGACAATCCCCATAAAGAATCAGTGCTCTTTATTTTTTTGACAGTCAGGACATATTCCATAAAAAACCAAGTTATGGGTATGAATATCAAATCCTGTTTTTTCAGTGACTAATTGGTCCATATCGATCAAATCATTATGAAAATCTACAACCTTCCCGCAAGTAGAACACATCACATGATAATGATTGGCCGGATTGCCGTCAAAACGGCTGGACATGTCTCCACAAGGAAGTTCTAAGATAAACCCATGTTCTTTCAGCATGTTTAAGGTATTATAAATTGTCCCTAAACTTACCCCCGGAAATTTCACCTTTACCTGCTTATAAATCTCCTCTGCAGTCGGGTGAGCATCAGTAGCTAGCAAAAATTCAAGAATAGCCTGTCTTTGAGGAGTAAAACGAATCCCCTTATCTTTTAAGCCCTTGAGTATCTCTACAGCATCCACTAACCTCAGATCCTTTCTTGATATATAAAAATTCCTAATTATATTTTTTATTATAAAAGATATTTAAAAAGTAAATAAATCTTCTTAAAAATTTTATTACTATTAAATAATCTATTTTTTATTAAAATTAGAATAATTATTTTTTTATACGCCATAATTATTATATAACTATTATATATCTCTAGTCAATCCTTAACTTTATGAGTCGCAGCTCCTTGCCATCAGCCATTTATGCCCTCCGTGGCATGGCGATAAGGTCAGTCAGACCTTATCGCTTCTCGCCCTCCTTGGCTACAGCGATATTAGGCCGTCCATGGCCGTTTGAAATTAGGCACATCCCGTTAAGGCTGTCAAAGCCTTAACGCGTCATCCATGGACGTGAAAAAAAGAAAGGCGGTGTCGCAAAACTACTTAAAAAGTAGTTGAGCGATACCCTTCTTTGTCTATAAAGAAATAAAAACCAGCCTAATCGTATGATTTGAATCTGGATTTTTTCTAAAATGGCTGGTTCTTTGTATGACTTAATAAACCATCTC
>JAAYUV010000028.1 GCA_012517475.1 Peptococcaceae bacterium
GCCTAACTCTAATTATAAGGAATTTTTTTATACTTTTACAGGAATAATCAGGAATATCTGCTGTTTTCTCTAAATTTATTTGGTTTACTTTAAATATCTTAACTTGACATTGTAGAAAAAACTTTATGCAACTTTAATGAGATTATATATTAATAAGCGGTAGGAGTATCAATAATCACGAATTTTTATTAGAGAAAAACCATAAACAAGTTAGATTTTTGTTCTCTGGGCAGCCCATTATTGATCACAAAAAGGAAATTTGTGGAGGGGTTGCAACTATAAGAGAAATTAAAGACGTTCACAAGCTAATTAACCAGATAGTAGGAGCTAGAGCATTATTCACTTTCTCAGATATTATTGGCGAAAGTGGATGCTTTCAAAATAGTATAAAAATTGCACAGGAATTGGCAGGAAGCACATCTTCGATTATTCTTCAAGGTGAAAGCGGGACCGGCAAGGAAATGTTTGCACAGGCTATTCATAATGCAAGCAGCTTTTCACATGGACCATTTATTGCCATTAACTGCGGGGCTATTCCCAGAGATTTAATTGAAAGCGAACTTTTTGGATATGAAGACGGTGCCTTTACTGGAGCAAGAAGAGGTGGACGGGCTGGAAAATTTGAGCTTGCCAATGAAGGTACAATTTTTCTTGATGAAATTGGTGATATGCCCTTAGAAACACAAGTATCATTACTTCGGGTACTTCAGGAAAAGCAAGTGGTACGAATCGGAGGGTACAAGTCAATACCTATTAATGTCAGAGTCATAGCAGCGACCAATAAAAATTTAGAGGACGAAGTCCGTAAAGGGAATTTTAGGAAAGATCTATTTTATCGACTCAATGTTATCAGCATTAACGTACCCCCCCTTCGGAGTAGGGAAGGGGATGTACTATTGTTGGCCAGGTATTATATTAGAAAATTTTCTATTATGTTAGGTTATACAGTTTGTAACCTAGATACAGAAGCAGAAAGTTCCCTGGAAATGTACCAATGGCCTGGAAATGTCAGAGAGCTTGCCAATGCAATGGAAAGAGCAGTAAATCTTGCAAAAGGCAAAACCATTAGAATGGAGCATCTACCGGAACATCTCCAAAAACCAGTTAAGACAGGCAGAAATAAAGTTATGGATATTGAAAATTTAGAAAAAGAAATTATTATTGATACTTTGAAATCAGTAAATTGGAATATATCCAGAGGTTCATTAATGTTGGGAATGGCACGTAATACTCTTTATCGCAAACTGAACAAATATGGAATAACGATACAATAATTATAATAAATTTGTAATTTAGCTCTAGTTTAGAGCTAAATTTTGTTCAAAATCTGAACAATGTTACATTTTGTTACAAAAGAAAACAAGCTTATAAGGCTTGTTTTTTTTATTATTCGAAAAAAAGCTTTGCTCAAAAAAATTACATCACTTCAGGAACAATTAATACAAAAGTCCTGAAAAATAAGGCATTTGAGGCCATATGCTAGTTGGCATGGAATTTGCTTAGAAATATGAATGTAAGTTATATAAATTTTAGGAGGTACTGTTTATGTCCAACACAATTTACTCCAAGATGATCGCAGAAGCATTAGCAGCACAAAAGGCAGATCTTAACGTGATTAAAGCAAAGAGAGGAGGAAAATTTAAGATTTCAGATGCAAAGCCCTATGTAGATGCAGTTAATGGTATGACTGTAGGAGAAGGACAAAGTCCTGAAGTCATTCGCCTGCATGTCGATTCTGTCAATGCGCATTATCAAATCTTTGAAAAACTTACTGAGACTGTAACCCCTGAAGATGACCCGTTTGTAGAACATTATCAGACTCCGGCTATTATGGAAATTCTTTATGAATTGGATCCAGCTTTCCGCGGAGCAGTAGAACAATTCATAAAAGCGCTTGCCGACAATGAGTCATTGATTGGCAAAGAATCCATCCGCCGGTATGGTGGATTTTACGGACCTACTGCAGTAGTTGATTTTGCCTTTGTTCCGGGATCTACCAGCAATGTTGTGAATACTATTTTACAGGGTCTTTCTATTGAAAAAAAATATAAACAAGCTATTCTATCTTCCAAGTCTTGGGGCATGAATACATCTTATGGAGTTGGAGCTGCTTTCGCTGGTGCGATCGAAGCTGGAAAAACAGCCGATCAAGCTGTTAAAGAAGAAATAAAGATGCTGCAATTGGTTTATGATAAGCCAATAGAAGCTCAAACCAAATTAATGACAGACGGAGGGCATACTTCCTTTGATGTTAAGAAATACATGGATATGTATAAGGAAAGAATGCGCCCAGCTGTTAAAGCTGCAGTCGACGCCGGAGTTCATTACGGTAATATCGTTACTGTTCCTGCTTATTGTGTAGGGGATGTGGCCCATCATATCGCCCAATCCATGTTTAATATGGCCAAAGATGATGTCACCATGGCCATCATGGAGGCTACCACCGCAGTAATGGAGCAAACTTTACAGGTTGGTCTGGAACAAGGCTATAAGAGTGTCTATGATGTATTAAGCGTTGCCACTGGTTCTACCGCTGCTTCCGTAGCCTATATTCTAGAAAAGGATGGCTTCACCGTTCCTATGGTCGTGGATCTTTTAAACAAACGTTACACTAACTACGTTCAAAAATATCCCAATCGCGGTCCTGCTGCAGAATTACACAATGTTGACTTTATGGATATGATCTGCCGGGGAAGCCAAATTATCGACAATGCTCCAAAAGGAGCAGGCGGAAAGATTAAGGGTATCCCAGTTCAACTGAGTGCGGTTGATACAAATGAAATCCTTTCAAATCCGCAGCGTTATACCTATCCGGCATGTGCGATTACTGTCAGATTCTCTTCTCTGATGAGACTTGCAGATTTCCCATGTCTGTTAACCAGTGAACCGGTAACAGCCACACTGATGACCAATATTATTGCTTTGGATCCAAAAACACCGGGGTCCCCAGCCAGAGTATGTAAGAATTGTGCAGTAACAGGCATAATTAAGCGTTGCGGATACTGCAACTGGAATTCAGCTGTATAGTGTTTCTCAAAATAAAAAAGGAAGGTGAAGGTAGTTAAATTTTAACCACCTTCCCACTTCCTTAAATTAGGTTACTACTTATAAGAGTATCAAATGAGGAGGGGAATATCAATGCCTTCTATAGTAAAGAAGTTTGTAGCGGAGTTAGTTGGTACTTGGATGCTTGTAACTGTTGGGGCAGGTGCTGCTGCAGTAACATTAATGCTTGCGCAGGGCGTAAGTAAGGCATCTGAATTCAATATTGGTATTGGCGCTTTGGGTGGGTTAGGAGATTGGTTAGCCATTGGTTTAGCCTTTGGTATTGTAATTGCTGCAGCTATCTATATTTTTGGACCTGTCTCCGGTGCTCATTTCAATCCTGCAGTTACAATTGCACTATGGGTATCTAAACGTTTTCCAATAAGTGAAGTAATTCCATATTTGGTTGCTCAGTTTGCTGGAGCATCATTAGGGGCAGTTACTCTGTTAGCCATGCTTGGTAGTAAAGGCGTAACAGTAGGAGGACTTGGCGCTCCGGGGCCTTTTCCTGGTATTACCTTGACAGGAGTTTTCATTTCGGAATTGGTCGGTACATTTATTCTGATGCTGACCATTATGGGAGTAGCTGTTGATAAAAGGGCGCCTCAGGGGTGGGCTGGCTGGATGATCGGCCTTATTGTTGCGGGTGTTATTACGACTATGGGTAATATTTCGGGTCAAGGAATAAACCCTGCGCGCACCTTCGGACCAGTTCTTGTTGATAGTTTGGCTGGGGGTCCTAATGGGTGGTCAGTATTTTGGATCTATTTGGTTGCACCAATTCTTGGGGCAGTTATAGCAGTTTTTGTTTATGATGCTTTTGTAAAAGAGGAATAATCAAATAATTACTTGTCTACTACCTTCTCCCAATAGTTATTGTCTTAGTCATGTATTTATATGGGGCAGGACCTTTTAAACCCTGCCCCATATAAAAACCATTACTGCTATTCTACGTAATTATTATCAAGATATCAATTTTCTTTCAAGGAGAGGTGAAAAAATGAAAAAGTTATGGGTTAAAGCCGGAGCGCGATTACACTTAGGTCAGCTGGATTTAAACGGATCTTTAGGCCGTATCTATGGTGGATTTGGTTTAGCCATAGACCAACCTCAGTTAGAGATAACTGCAGAAAGAGGTGACACTCTTAGCATCAAATGTTTAGATAAGGAAGAAAAAAGAATTGAAAGAATTTCACGTCAATATCTAAAATATTATAGCCTTCCCGGGGTTAAGATCAATGTGATTAAAGCTTTGCCCAGCCATAGTGGGCTGGGTTCAGGAACACAGCTTTCTTTAGCGTTGGGTTTTGTTATTTCCAGAGTATATGGGTTACAGCCAAGTTTAGATGAATTGGCCGGAATCACAGACAGGGAGAGCAGCCGTTCCGGAATTGGAGTTGCAGCCTTTAAACGGGGGGGATTTTTAGTTGACGGAGGCAAACCAGTTAACCAGGGTGAAACAGAAAATATTTTCAAAATTCCACCGATCCTTGCCAGAATCCCCTTTCCGAAAGAATGGGCTATTATAGTTGCGCTGCCACAGAGTGAAGAAAAAATATTCGGTAGTAAAGAAGATGACGCCTTTCAATCCCTAAAACCTATGAAAGAAGAAGTCTCTGCGAGTATATGCAGGCTTTTGCATATGAAACTGCTTCCAAGTCTGAAGGAAAAAGATTTAAAAGGCTTTGGGCAAGCTGTAACAGCTATCCAACAGTATGTCGGACAATATTTTGAACCAGTTCAGGGAGGACAATACTCTTCGGTTCAAAGTTCTAAGATTGCAGAGTTTTTGCTTTCCCAAGGTGCCGAGGGAGTTGGTCAAAGTTCGTGGGGACCTGCGCTCTATGCTTTTACCAAACAAGAAAGAAAAATTGATTTATTGGAAAAGACTAGAAAGTTTTTGGATGATGAAATCCTTGTCTGGGGTGCATCAGGAAGAAACCATGGGGCTAGCTGGGGTTGGAAATAAAACGGTGATGCTTATCTGGAGGGGATGAAATGACTGACAGTGATGGATTAGAACCAAGGATTGCCTGGGGATTAACCGGTGCTGGGCATTTTTTGTCTTCAAGTATTAAAATGCTGCTTACTATGCAGAAGGTAGATATTTTTCTATCTAAAGCCGCAAAAGAAGTACTAATGTATTACGATTTGTTTGACCGACTAAAAGCATCAGGTCATTCGATTTATTTTGATGAAAGTGCCAGTTGTTTACCGGTTTCCAAGCTGTATACAGGAAAATATGATTTGGTGGTCATTGCGCCGGTAACTTCTAATACTATTGCCAAAATGGCACATGGCATTGCCGATAATCTTATTTCCAATTTGTTTGCTCATGCTGGTAAATGCAGGGTCCCAACCATTCTCTTACCATGCGATTGGAGAGCTGAAATACAATCCACAACTCCTCAAGGAAGAATGGTATCGGTTTTTGTGAGAGCTGTAGACCGTGAAAATATAGCTTGTTTAGCGAACTGGGATATGGTAACTCTGGTTAACAGTCCGGGAGAGTTAATGCGACATTTGAAATAAATCTTCAGTGGAAGCTAGGTGTTATTTCTTTGGAAAGATATTTATTGATTACCGGTCTAATTGCTCAGCGTTCCTTAGCCAAGGTCATAAAGGGAATAAGTCAAATAGACCTAAAGATTAAGGCTTTACCTTGTACAGTTGCTGCTCTGATGTCAACCGAATATATCGCCAGGGAACTCGTCTCCGAAGAAGGGTTAATAGATGAAGTTATTATTATTCCAGGATTGTGTCAAGGTTCACTGCAGCCGATTATTGAAGCCACAGGCTGTCAGGTAATCAGAGGGCCTAAAGATTTATTCGATTTGCCACTTTTCTTTCAAAGCAGCCAAACTGAAAAAAAAGAGCAAATGAACGATTACAAGAATTCACCTATCAAAATACTCGCTGAAATTGTTAATGCTCCGCGGATGAGTCAAAAAGAGATTATGGAAAAGGCATATTACTTTATTGATAGCGGAGCGGACATCATAGATCTCGGAGGGGATGTCAATCAACCTTTTCCCCGTTTGCACAAAGTAATCCAAGAACTAAAAAATGAAGGATTCAAGGTAAGTATAGACAGCCACCAAAAAGAGGACATTCTTGAAGCAAATAAAGCTGGAGCAGATTTAATTCTAAGTTTTACTTCTCATAATATAAAAATTGCCAAAGATCTGGATTGTAAAGTGGTTCTCATACCTGACGATTGTGAGAACCTGGATTCACTGTATCGCAATATGGAAAAATTAGAAAGGTGGAATATCAGCTACCTAGTTGATCCTATTCTTCCCCCCTTGACTATGGGATTAGCGAAAGGAATCGGACGCTATCTCAGTATAAGAAAAAAATTCCCTAATAGTGAAATGCTCATGGGTCTGGGAAACGTCACGGAGCTAATAGATGCTGATAGCACAGGAATCAACGCTTTACTGACAGGAATTGCTGGAGAACTAGGCATTAATTATATATTAACGACCGAAGTAAGCCACAGGGCTCGGGGGGCAGTTCGTGAAATTAACTTGGCCCGTGGCTTGATTCATCGAGCTATTATGGAAGATAGAGTGCCTAAACATCTGGAGGAAGGCCTATTGACCATCAAAGATCCATCAGGTAATTCCTTTGGAAATAAAGAACTTAAAGAGATGCAGCTTGTCATTAGGGACAAAAATTACCGAATTTTCGTAAACGATCAAATCAATATTTTTAATGCCAAGTGTTTTTTCCAGGGAACATCTGCCCAGGACGTATTTTCAAAACTAGATGTTGATGATCCCGATCATGCATTTTATTTAGGCAGAGAACTTGCAAAAGCGGAACTTGCTTTGCAACTCGGAAAGAAATATGTACAAGATTATCCTCTGCGTTGGGGGTATTTCGACAAGTGAGAAGTGGGCAAAGGCGGTATTATCATGATCATTGAAACAATTATTTCTTCTATAAATGATGATGGAAAAGTAAATTTTGCGCCAATAGGAATCTATGTGCCTGATAATACCCAGAAGTTATTGGATGTAAAGGAGATGGAAATATTTCTTTATCCTGGGTCAAAAACATTTAATAATCTCAAAGCAACAAAAATAGGTGTGGTAAATTTTACCGATGATATATTAAGTTTTGTGGATACTGCACTTTTTTCTTTTATTTTACCATCGCTTCCTTCTCACATGGTTCTTTCGCCTAGAATGGCAGATGCAAATATGATATGGGAATTTATGGTTACCTTCTTCGACGATTCAACAGAACCTGCTCGTGTCAAATGCAAAATTTTATGTGCTAAAGAATATGCTGGGTTTACAGGTTTCTGCAGGGCTCATTGTGTAATCCTCGAAGCAATCATTGCTGCTACCCGCTTGCAGTTTATTTCTGCAACAAGGATAGAAAAATCTTGGCCTCTCTGGCAGGAAGTGGTGAATAGGACCGGCGGATTAAGGGAATTCCAAGCATTTTCAAAAGTGACCGATTATTTTATCCAAAACGGGATAGTACTCCCAATTAATTAATGAGTGAAGGACAAGGAGGACAAATTTATGAAGAAACTTCTAATTCACCTAGAATGCGATGCTCAAGCAAGTGTATTTGATCAAGTTACAGCATATGATGCAGGGGTTGATCATGTTCTTGCCTATGGCGGAGTCCAATTGGATCAAGTAACAAATCTTGTTTACGGTGCCATGTTTACTCGGGGCGGAGAAGGACTGCGCAATACAGCAATTTTTATAGGCGGTACTAATGTCCCAATAGCAGAGAAACTTATGAAAAAGGTTCAGGATACTTTTTTTGGTGATGTTCGTGTATCTGTTATGTTTGATGCCAACGGATCCAATACAACAGCTGCAGCACTCGTCAATAAGATAGCCTACAAACGAGACCTTAAAGGCAAAAAAGCTCTTGTGCTGGCAGGAACAGGCCCAGTTGGAATAAGGTCGGCAATACTCCTAGCCAAGGAAGGCTGCGAAGTATTTCTTTCTTCACGTCAACTTGAAAGGGCTAAGGAAGTAGTAAGACATATTCAAATTAATTATGGGGTAGAAGTTATTCCGGTTCAAATTGAGGGCGAAAAAGATGTCGCAAAAATTTTGAAAAAAGGAATTAACATTGCAGCCTGCTGTGGCGCCCCAGGAGCACAGATGTTAGACTTAGCAACTTGGTCAGATGCTCCATCCCTCGAAATTATTGCAGATATCAATGCCGTTTATCCTTTAGGAGTTGAAGGAATGAAGGTAACAGATAATGGCAGAGAAAGAGAAGGGAAAATTTTCTATGGAGCGATATCTATAGGAAATTTAAAGATGAAAGTACACCGGGCTGCCGTTAAAACATTATTTGAGAATAATAATCTCGTTCTTGATTTTGACTCTATTTATGAACTGGCAAAGAAATTGGAGGCATAAAATGATCCTTCTGGCGGGTGTTAGCGTAAGGGCTTTAATCGAATCAGCAGTTGCATCAGGGTATACAGTAACGGGTCTAGATTTCTATGGAGATGCAGATGCCTGCTGGCGAGGTAAAACCATGAGCATAACCCAAGATTTCGGATTAAAACCTACTGTTAAAAATTTATTAGATGTTGCCAAAACAATCCCCTGTTACGCGTTTATCTATACATCAGGTCCGGAAAATACCCCTAGTGAATTGGATTTTTGGGAAAGACAAGGTTCATTAAAGGGTAACGGAGTACTGACTTTGAATGAAGTTCGTAATCCCTGGAGACTAAAGGAATGTTTAGAAAATATTGGTGCAAAAATGCCTGTATTTTGTTCTGCTAATCAATGGGATTACAGTGATGACGGAAAAAAATGGCTGATAAAGCCTCTTAACAGGGGAGGCGGACACGGAATCAAGGAATTACCGGTGAGCATAGAAAAGGCTAAGGCTCTGATCTCAGATTTACCACAACCGCGCCAAAACATTGTGGAAGAATATATTGCAGGAATTCCTGGATCGGTGACTTTCTTAGCCAACGGGAAAGAAGCTTGGCTCTTGGGTACAAGCCGCCAACTCATTACCAGGGGAGGAGCAGGGCAACATTTTTTATACTCTGGAAACATTGTTCCTCTTGATTTAAACGGAACCATTAGTTCCCGTATTTTCATGAAGAAAATATTAATGTCGGTGACACAGCTTACTAAGGTTTTTGGTCTGAAAGGAATTAATACCCTTGATTTTATAGTTAACGCAGAAGGCGTTTGGATTCTTGAGCTTAATCCTCGTTGGTCAGCATCTGTAGAACTTATTGAAAGAGTTCTCGGCCAACGGTTGTTTCCATATCACCTTACAGCCTGTGAGGGAGTGGACATGACACAGACTATTCAACGCTTAAGAGCCCAGCCCAAAAGGGCAGCATTGGTGTACGATCATATGACTAAGTGCAACAGAATACCGAATTTCCGGGGTAAGCAGATTGTTTTCAGCAGGAATTCTAATCTGATAACAAACTATGATGGGAGAAAATTACGTTATCTCTACCTGCAAGGAGTACGGGACCTTCCACGGACAGGAACGTTAATTGAGAAAGGGCAGCCACTATGTACGGTTTTAGCTGCTGGAAAGTCTGATCAGGATTGTTCCCAAAAGTTACAAGCAAAAGCTGAATGGGTTCAACAATTCATAGCACAGAACAGATTAAAGACTGCTCGTTAAAGTAATTGATATTACAAATGAAAAGGGGGAGAACAATGAACAGCATTGAGGGATTGTTGATAACAGTACGTACTGGGCGTCAAGGAGCAGCAATGGAAAAAGGGAAATTTTCCGCAGAGTATATTAAAGAAATCTCTACCTTGGTGATTAATCCCGAAGACTTTAGTTCTCTGGGTTTGGGCTCGGAAAAGAAAGCTATTTTGAAAAGCCACTCAGCTGAAATCACGGTAACCTGCCAGTCTGTGGAAGGGCCTAAGGGTATATTTTTCCTTCCACTTGGTCCTTTGGCCAATATGGTAATTGATGGAGAGACCAATGGGACAGGGGTACCTAACTATAAGGGTATACCGGTTAGCGTTACCGCAGTAAAATAAAGGACATTTCCCAAAAGGGCTTAACTTTTTAGTATACACTCCCGGTAAGATTTCATATTCCTTCTTTTTAGCGGGGGAATCATGACTTTGAAATATACCAACTGAGATTACGGAAAACATATATCTTAGAAGGAGGAAAAAATATGACTGTGTCTTTACATCAAGATGTTGTATGCGCATTTTGCGGCAGTCTGTGTGATGATCTTGAAGTAGAAGTAGAAAATAATGAAATTAAGAAGGTAAAGAACGTTTGCGCCATCGGACGCAATAAAATTATGCATCAGCAGCCTCATAACATGGCGCCGCTTAGGGTTAACGGCAAAGAGTGTTCTTTGGATGATGCATATAATGAGGCTGCTAGGATTCTCACAGAAGCCAAAGCTCCGATTATATATGGTTTAAGCAGTACGACTGCAGAAGCTAACAGTGAGGCTGTAGAACTGGCAGAATTGCTTAACGCGGCGATTGATAATCCGTCTTCGTACTGTCATGGGCCAGGAGTACTCGCACGCCAGCATGTCGGAATGTCTACCTGTACATTAGGAGAAGTGAAGAACAGAGCGGACTTGATTGTAATATGGGGAGCCAATCCAATGGAATCACATCCCCGTCATTTTAATCAGTATTCCGTCATGGCAAAAGGGATGTACGTGCCTGATGGGCGAAAGGGCCGGAAAGTTGTCGCTATTGATGTCAGACCTACCATGAGTTCTAAAAATGCAGATATTTTTCTGCAAATAACGCCGGGCAGTGATTTTGAAATAATTAATGTGCTTAGATCTCTGGCAAAAAACCTTAAGCTTGAGGGGTTAACTGATGAAAGTTTAGTTGGAGGAGTTCCACTCGCCAATTGGAGAGAATTAGTGGAAATGATGAAGGCAAGCCATTACGGTGTAGTACTTTTTGGAATCGGGCTTACCCAGAGCCGCGGCAAAGACTTGAATATTGAACACATCCTCAGCTTAGTGGATGAACTCAACCGCTACACAAGGTTTTATGCCATTCCGATGCGCGGACACGCTAATGTTAACGGGAGTAACCAGGTCTTGGTTTGGCGAACAGGGTTTCCTTTAGCAGTAAACTTTTATCGTGGATATCCTCGTTTTAACCCGGGAGAATTCAGTGTCTTTGATATGCTTATCCGCAAAGAAGTGGATGCTGCCGTAATAATCGCGACAGATCCTGCCGCACATTTGCCACAGGCTGCAGTCAAATATCTGCAAAGTATTCCAACAATATTAATTGACCCTATCGAGAATCTTGTAACGCCTTGGGCTAATGTTGTGATACCTGTTGCCCCTGCGGGAATCGGCACTGAAGGAACGTATTACCGTATGGATAATGTTCCGTTGCGTTTAAAAAAGATAATTGATTTCCCTTGTCCTTCTGATTATGAAGTATTGCATGCGATTAAGGAGAGAGTAAGTCATGTTAAAAATAGTTAACGGACAAGTTTACGATCCCATTAATGGGGTAATTGGAGAAGGGCAGGAACTATTGATTGATAATGGAAAAATAGTCGACTCCCTATCCGATGAAAACTGCCAAATCATAGATGCCTCAGGCTGTGTTGTCATGCCGGGAGGAATCGAAATTCATAGCCATATTGCAGGACCAAAGGTTAACAGTGCCCGCAGTATGTGTCCAGAAGACCACTATGATCATTTTATGATCAAAACCCAAAAAACACGGTCAGGAACCGGATATACTATCCCAAGCACATATATGACCGGTTATCAATACTCCAGGCTGGGATACACTACCGCATTTGAAGCAGCAGTTCCCGCCTTGGAAGCACGGCATGCCCATGAAGAACTTAAAGAAACGCCTTTGCTTGACTCTGGAATCTATACCCTTATGGGCAATAACTACATGATTATGAAAATATTAAGTGAGAAAGATGAAGTAGGGCGTCGGGAAAGACTGCATGATGTTGTTAGGTGGCTTTTAACAAGCAGTAAGGGCTACGCTGTTAAAGTAGTGAATCCTGGCGGTGTAGAAAATTGGAAATGGAACAACGGTTCTGTTGATTTAGATACACCCGTTGCACCGTTTAGGATAACACCCAGAAATATTATGATAGGATTGGCAGAAACCGTTAAGGAACTAAAGCTTCCCCATGGACTACATCTTCATGCCAATCGTCTTGGAGAAACGGGTAACTTTGTTACTACTTTGGAAACCATGAAAGCGTTAGAAGGGTATCCTGTACATTTTACCCACCTACAGTTCTATTCATATGGGCTTACAAATAAAGGTGCTCTTAGATCAGCTGCCCGCGAAATTGCCGAATATTTGAACACACATCCAGAATTTACATGTGATGTTGGGCAAATTGTTTTTGGGCCGGCTACTACCATGACGGCAGATTCTCCGATGCAGTTTAGGCTTCATCAATTAACAGGAAATAAATGGATAAACGCTGATGTTGAAATGGAAACAGGAGCAGGAATTGTTCCAATGATGTATAAGCCATCCGTTTTATTCAATGCGATACAATGGTGCATTGGTTTAGAACTGCTCTTACTGATAAAAGATCCCTGGCAAATTGTATTAACAACAGACCATCCCAATGCTGGTCCGTTTACTTCCTATCCGCAAATTATACGTCTGTTAATGGATTCTGACTACCGCAATTCCATAATAGATCAACTTCACCCCAAAACAACACAATTTACTAATCTTAAGGAACTAAAAAGAGAGTATACCCTTGAGGAAATAGCAATAATTACCCGTTCTGCTCCAGCAAAGGCCTTGGGCTTAACTAAAAAAGGTCACTTAGGGGTGGGTGCGGAAGCGGACATTGCAATATATAAAATGCTGAAGAATAAAGAAAGGATGTTCGATAGTCCTGCTTATGTCTTAAAGAACGGCAAAATAGTGGTACGTGATGGAATCGTTATAGATAGTTTCGCTGGCAGAAGGTTAATCGTCGAACCAGACGGTTCAAAATGTTTACCCCCAGATCTTGTTAAAGATTTTGCCAGCTATTATTCCGTTGCTTTATCCAATTTTGCTGTGCAAGACGAATATCTTTTACATCCGGAGGTAATACCATGCATTTAATATTAAATGGTGTAGAAATAGAAGATACTTTTGCTGAAGCTTTTACAATGAGAGCTACCCGCCTGACCGTTACAGCCATAAATGAACAATGGGCTTATAATGCAGCTTTAGCTGCGACCGGTTTTGCGACATCGGTTATTGGCTGCGGAGTAGAAGCAGGGATCGAAGGACTATCTCCAAGCACCGAAGACGATAGAGTTGGTATCGATTGTCTTTTCTTTGCATCATCTAAGGAAGGATTGGAAGCAAGTGTAGCTCAACGTGTGGGACAAGCTATTATTACAGCTCCGACCGCTGCTTTATATGATGGAAAATTAGTAGAATATCCAGCCGACTATGACGGACTTAGTACATTTAAAGTCGGAAGTAAACTACGATTCTTTGGGGATGGATATCAAGCCAGTAAAATGGTCGGAGAAAAAAGGTACTGGCGGATTCCGGTTATGGGTGGTGAATTCATGATTGAAGATGAATTCACTATGGCTAAAGCCGTTGGTGGCGGAAATTTTCTTATTTTTGCTGATAGCATTGAGGCAGCCTTAAAAGCTGCTGAGGCAGCAGTGAAGAAAATGAAACAGATACGAGGTATTATTCTGCCTTTCCCGGGAGGAATAGTGGGAAGTGGCAGCAAGGTCGGGTCCAAGTATAAATTTCTTTCGGCATCAACTAATACCGCTTTCTGTCCGACAGTTCGGGGAAGAGTTGAAGACAGTGCTCTGCCAGAAGGCACCAATGCCGTTTTAGAGATCGTTATTGACGGGTTGACAGAACAGTTAGTCAGCCAGGCTATGAGAACCGGTATTCTCGAAGCGGTTAAAGTACCGGGGATTCAGCGTATTACAGCTGGAAACTACGGCGGAAAATTGGGGAAATATCATTTTTATCTCCATAAAATCATCGGAGGTGAAATATAATGAAAACTCAAATAACCTTAAGATTAAAGGAACAGCCGTCTATTCCGATTGAAGCAGAAAGTATAATTCCGGAGAATTTGAGTGGAAAAAGTCTTGCTGAAATAAATAGTCTGCCGCTTTGGTGCGGTAACCGACAGGAAAAGGTAGAAGATTATTTTACAGTTGAGATCTCTGAACTGGATGGGGATAGTCTTCCAGCTGACAGCATGCCAAAGATGGTTTTGCAGGGCAATCTGTCCAGATTTAAACGCTTGGGCCAGGGGATGTCCGCCGGAGAAATGGAAATCCAAGGTTCTGCAGGTTTTCATGCGGGAGCTTTGATGCGGGGAGGCACTCTAGTTATCAAAGGAAATGCTCAGGATTGGCTGGGTGCCCAAATGGAAGGCGGACAAATTAGTGTCGAAGGCTCGGCAGGAAATTTTGTCGGAGCGGCTTATCGTGGCAGAACACAAGGAATGAGCGGCGGAACAATCCTGATTAAAGGAAATGCCGGACAAATGGTAGGTTCCAAAATGAGAC
Organism: Peptococcaceae bacterium; assembly: GCA_012517475.1. Taxonomy (GTDB): domain Bacteria; phylum Bacillota; class Desulfitobacteriia; order Desulfitobacteriales; family Syntrophobotulaceae; genus Dichloromethanomonas. Next base: position 14,570 of record JAAYUV010000028.1, read on the forward strand.
GGGGACTCATTGCTGTTGGCGGAGACTGCGGAGATGTACTTGGCTATAAAATGTTGGCTGGGACGATTTTAGTAGCCGGGAGAACGGGTATCCGAGTTGGTGCCAATATGGAAAGGGGTACGGTGATTCTTCTAAACCCGTCTGACTTGCTTCCTTCTTTTTATTTCAACTGCTGTTACCAACCCGAATTTTGGAGACTGCTTTATAAAGAATTACAGTCTAAAGGGTTTAATCTCAATCAATCTTTGAAAGCTACATTGTTTAAACACTATAGCGGAGATGGCAATGAAGGTGCTAAGGGAGAGGTTCTAATATGTCAATCTATTTAAACGATATTCCACAATTAAGTCCCAACCAGCAGGCGTTTCCCTTTGTAAGGCAGCTTTTGGCACGACCGGAACAACTCAAAGTAGCCAAAAAAATAATTGGAAAGGCTACTGTTATTGATTGCGGTATAAATGTTCCAGGGAGTTGGGAAGCAGGAGTAATTTTTGCTAACGTATGCCTAGGGGGCTTGGCTAAAGTTTCCTTGCTCTGGGCTGATTTTTCAGGTTTACACTGGTCGGCAGTTGAAGTCACTACTGATCATCCGGTTCGCGCTTGTTTAGCATCCCAGTATGCAGGATGGGCAATAAAAAAGGACAAATTTTTTGCGATGGGCTCTGGACCGGCACGTGCGGTCGCACAAACCGAAGAATTATTTACGAAATTAGGCGGTTATAAAGATTCATCTGAGATCGTTGTTTTGTGTCTGGAAGGGAATAAATTACCTACTGAGGAGGCCGTAAACTTGATTGCTGAAAAGTGTGGTTATCCAGCGGACCTCTATATTCTTATTGCCCCTACAGCTTCCGTGGTTGGTTCTGTCCAGATTGCAGCCCGTTCAGTTGAGACCGGACTTCATAAACTCATGGAACTTGGTTATGACTTAAGTTTAATCGAGAGTGGAAGGGGTATCGCTCCGGTTCCTCCTATAGGTGAAAACGATCTAAATGCTCTGGGACGGACAAACGATGCTATTCTTTATGGAACTACTGTTCATTATACATTAGATGACGAGGATGAGAATCTTTTGGCATTAGTGAATAAAGTTCCGTCCCACAGCTCACAGGATTATGGGGCTGCTTTTCAGGAATTGTTTGAACGGTATGGCAATTTTTATGATATTGATCCTTTGCTTTTTAGCCCTGCTCAGGTCTGGTTATGTAATAAGCGAAGCGGTAATTCTTTCGGTTCAGGAAAAATTCGTCCCGATTTATTAGCTAAATCTTTTAGCCTTACGCTGGATTAAGCAATGAAAAGCTTAACAATTAGCCAACCAAAAATGAATATCGGGATCCTTGGCACAGCTCAGGGATCCCATGTCAAGATGCTGGCAGATACTTTGACAGGTATGGGAGCAGAGGTTACTTTAATCAATCCTAAAAAACTGACATCCTATCTTCCGCAGCCCACCACGTGTTTTCCCGGCCAGGACGGTTCACCTCTAACAATCGAAAATCTTGATGCCTTAGTTGTACGGTCTCTTCCGGGGGGGTCCCTGGAACAAGTGATCTACAGGGTAAATGTTCTACACCGTTTGGAGAATCTCGGCCTAAAAATTATTAACAATGCATCCTTAATAGAAAAAACGGTAGATAAATTTTATACTTCTGCGTTATTATCCGATGCGGGCTTACCCGTTCCGAAGACGATTGTCACCGAACATTATGATCAGGCTATGAAAGCAGTAGAACAGCTTGGCGCTGTTGTTGTCAAGCCGGTATTTGGCTCATTGGGTAAAGGAATTGTACTTGTAGAAGATCCAGATATAGCACACAGAATTTTCCGGGCATTGGAAATGGGCAGATATATTTATTACCTTCAGGAATTCCTTCCAAATGGCAATGAAGACTATAGGCTTTTTGTGGTTGGAGGCCAGGTGATTGGTGCAATGCGACGGCGGGGGGAGACTTGGAAAACGAATATCGCTTGCGGATCAACTGCAGAACATTACATTCCTGAAAAGGAAATTGCTGACTTAGCAATTGAAACAGCCAGAATCTTAAAAGCTGATTATGTTGGCGTAGATATCTTAATCAGCAACGGGAATCCCTACGTCATTGAAGCGAACGGAATTCCCGGTTGGTCGGGGCTGCAGTCGGTGATGGATTCGGATATTTCCGGTATTCTTTCAGAATATATTCTTGGAGAGATAAAAAAGGATGTCAACCGAAATAGTTAGTAAAAATTTCAACTGGAAAATAGCCTTAGCGGCTCAAAAGGCATGCATCTTAGAGGTAGATGCGCCAAAAGTGGGAAACGTCAACCGTTACCATGACTTTGCTGATACTTCTTTGGAGGACTTTCACTACAGCGCATTGGCCATCGGCCGCCCCTTTGGTTATCTTGAAGAGCAAGGGGTTGGAAGAACGATTTTTGAAGCTGTGAAAGCAACAAGACAAGCAGTTGATTCCAATACCAACTTAGGAATTATCCTGCTGCTTGCACCCCTTGGAATGGCTTGGAGCCGGATGTCTCAAAAAGGTAGAATTACGAGCAATCCCCAAGACAGTAAAACCCTTTCTGACAATTGGAAGCAAGCTATCACTTTAGTGTTGGAGAGCCTTACCATTGAGGATACCCGTTATGTTTATCAAGCTATTCGATTGGCTAATCCTTCAGGTATGGGAAGAGTTAATGCGCATGATGTTTTTCAGGATGAATCTCCTGAAATTACTTTGTTGGAAGCCATGAACCTTTCTGCAGAGAGAGATTTAATAGCCCGGCAGTATAAGGAGCACTTTGATCTGGTAATCTGCAATGGATATGAAGAGTTTAAACGCAGCCTTGGGCAAGGCATTCCTTTGCCTCAAGCCATAGCGCATACGCATCTATTCCTTTTAAGCCAAGTCCAAGATTCCTTAATAACCCGAAAACTAGGAGAGCAATGGAGCATCCGGGTCCGGGACAAGGCCCGCAACGTCTGGAAACAGGGCGGATGGCTGTGTGCAGCCGGACAGAAGCATATTTTCAAATTTGACCGCTGGCTAAGGGGAAATGGGCAAAAAAACAATCTCAATCCGGGTTCCACAGCTGACCTGATCGCTGCAATAATATTTGTATATTTACTGGAACAAAATCTTATTAAAAACATAGGGAGATGATGCTTCTTGGAAACAGCACTGATGATTAGCGTTGTTAACGGAAAAGAGACTCTTGCCGCTCTGGAAGGGGGGGCAGATATCATCGATATAAAGAATCCTGCTGAAGGGGCCTTGGGGGCTCCTGCTCCAGGGACAATCCAGGATGTATGTTCAATGTTAGACAGAACGAAACCCTTCAGCGTTGCCCTAGGGGAATTACCGGGAAAACCCGGCGCTGCAGCTCTGGCTGCTTTAGGGAGCGGGTACTTTAAACCGGATTTTGTTAAAATTGCATTTCTCCCCAATACATCTCCAGAAGAAATGAGCACTACGCTTCAGGAAGTTAGAAAAAGCCTAAGCTTAGTGAGTGATAAAGAAATTTCTTTGGTCTCAGTTGCTTATGCCGATAAATTGCGATTTGCTCAGTGGAATGTGGACGAATTTGCTTCGATTGCCAAAGAAGCAGGGGCTAAAGGGTGTCTCGTGGATACCTGGGAGAAGAAAAATAAATCACTACTCCATTATATGTCCATAAAAAATATTGAACATTTTATTGATAGCTGTCACAAAAGGGAACTTTTTTGCGGACTGGCCGGTTCCTTGAAATTTTCCGATATAGTAATTCTTAGCGGACTCGAAGCCGATATTATCGGGGTTAGATCTGCGGTATGCATGGGTGATCGCTTGAATGGAACGGTATCTGCCCAAGATGTAAATCATATTAAAAAAGCTCTCCGTAAGATTTCGTAGAAGATAGATAAATGCCTTGAGTACTGCCGGTTTGCATTAGACGGGACAATCTATCCGGATAGAGACCATTAATAAACCAAACCGGGAAACCAAGAGGCAGCAGTTTATGAAAAAAAGAATCGACATCCGGTTCTTGGATTCCTGGATCAATATCCGTACTTTTAAGAATGACAAGCAGCGAACTGTTTAATCTTTTCGCCAAATAAGCAGCAATAGAGTCCGAAGTGACATCCCAAGAACGTTCCAAATGATTTTCCGGCACTTGCCGGAGAAAGGAAGAGCACAAAAGAATTTGGGGTTTAAATGGGGGGGAGAGGATAGCAGGAATAGTTGATTCCAAATCTGAGAAATCGGTAAGAACGCTGCCTGGAATAAAATCTTTAAGTACGTACGCATATTGATCCATCCCGGACAAAGCCATAAAATGACAAGTCTCTTCACAAAGTTCGAGCTGTTTTCCGAACTCACGAACAACATCAGCAAAAGGGCCCCCTCCGGGAACAATCAATAAAGGATACTCTGATGAGTATTCAGAAATAACGTCACCCAAATTGCGCAAAATTTCTCCATTTCTGTGGTAAATTAAGCTCCCGCCAAGTTTTATGATGATAGGGTTAAGCAACATTGCTAGCATCCCTTTCCATTTATTAATCACTATCTTACTTAAATTTAACTTCATTATTATAACAAGATTTTACAGGTAAGTTAACAAGGAGGTATCATCTTGAAGCTTTTCATATACGAGTATTTTGCATCCGGAGCGAAGGAAAATCAAGAACTTAAACAGGCAGGATGGGCTATGCTGAGTGCTGTTTGCAAAGATATTTCTTTAATGCCGGAATTTCGTATGACTACGGTACTAGATTCTTCCTTAGTAGATCATGTTTTTCCCCTTTTTATAAATAAGAAATTGGAAATTTATTGGCGGAGAAACCAAGAAGACTGGATGAATCTTTTTAAACTGGCATTAGATCAATGTGATGCAGTATTAATTATTGCGCCTGAAACCGGCGGTATCCTGGCAGAGTTAACAGCCATTGCCGAGCATTATAAAAAGTTTGTCTTAGGTTCGAGTTCCAAGTCCTTAAAACTTACCTGCAACAAAGCAGAATTTTATAGTTTGATGAACAAGCAGGGATTGCCTGTTCCGCGAACTGAAATCTTAAGGAAGCCTTTTGTTTCCGACATAAAGATGAATATTTTTAAAAAATTTTCTTTTCCTTATGTCATTAAGCCAGCCTATGGAACCGGCGGTCAGGGAGTTAGACTAATCAAAAACAAGACAGAGCTGGAAGATATCATTCTGAAGTTATTAATTGGGGAAGAGGAAACACTTCTTGTTCAAGAATATATACCAGGTCAGGCAGTGAGTGTTAGTTTATTTGTCGTCGATGGAAAGGTCCTGCCTCTTAGCTGTAACCAGCAAATGATCGAAAATGAAAACGAGCTTGTTATCCAGGGGATCACTACTCCCTATGTTCATCCCCTGGATCAAGATATTATAAAAATAGCATCAGAAGCATGTCAACAGATCCCAGGACTTAAAGGGTTCGCCGGGGTTGATATGGTTGTCAATTCTCAGGGACCGGTACTGATGGAAATAAACTCCCGCATTACTTTAGCCTATGTTGCCCTGCGGGAAGTTATTTCAACCAACATAGCCCGGGATTTATTACTCTTGTGCAGGGAAGATTGCTTGCCGGAGAAACCTGAGCTCCGTGGAATGTACACCTATCTTCTCTAATTTGAAATTCCTAATTGGAAGAGGAGGGAATCTTTTGAGGAAAGCAGTGAGCAATCTGAACTTCCAGTTCCTATTATGTACGATACCAATTTTGTTCTTAATAGGGATTCATCTTTATTTTGATGCGTTTTCATTTAATATTGCAGTGCTTTCAGGAATTGGGCTGATGACTTATGGTATTATTCATTTTTGGATGTATGCAGGGATAAAAAATAATTTGAATAAGGCAAAGACTCTTACCAAGTTTTTATCAAGGAATAAATGGGGAGAGAGTGTCCGGGTAAAACAAAAAAATGAATTTGGGGAATTGATCAATGAACTCAACTTAGTTTCACAAGGCGGTAAAAATATGCTAGAGAATCTCAAGGCTGCTGTTGCACAAGCTGAGGACATTAACAGAATCCAAGCAGGGCATATCGAACAACTAGTCAATAACTATGAACATTTAGCTGCACTTTTTCAACAACTGACTGCCGGTTCCAGTGAACAAATTGGCGGTATGAAAAAAGTAAATGAAAAATTAGAGATCATGTATACTGCATCGCAAAAAATTGATACCAGTACAAAAGAGGTTCTTGACTTGGCCATCTCGGCAAAGGATACCAGTGAAAGAGGACGTAATATGGTAATGGGAGCCAGGCAGGAGATGGAAAAAGTATTTGATGTATCGCAAAAGGTTAATCTTTCAATTTCTACCTTAGCTCAGGAGGCAAAAAAAATTGGTGATATCGTGCAGTTAATCAATGGTATTTCGCAGCAAACCGACCTGCTTGCTCTGAATGCGGCTATTGAAGCTGCAAGGGCAGGTCAGCACGGGCGGGGATTTGCAGTTGTGGCGGATGAAGTTCGTAAGCTTGCTGACAACACTCTAAAATCAGCAACATTGATTATGGAACTCATTGATAATGTCAAAAACCTTATAAACGATTCTGTTGAGAATATGTGTCAAGTTATGGGACAAGTCAATAAGAGTAATGCTGTTATTGAAAGCGCAGGGGAAGCGATAGATAAGCTTGATATCGTTATCCATACCACCTCGCAAAAAGTTGATGAGAATATGCGTAAAGCCCACGCCATTTTAGAGCAGACCCAGGAACTATGGGATATTCAAGATAGCACCACAGCAATTGCTACTGGTTTTTTAGAGGCTGCTTCTACTGAAGCAGAAAGGACTCAAAAGCAAATGCATTATACACAAGAAGTCGTAGCAAAATCAGAAGAACTGAAAACAAATTTCGAAAACTTAAATATCATTTTGAAACACTATATTAATTAAACTGAACAGCTTCAAGGGAGAGGATTTAATATGGCACACGTCCTGGGCTTAGACATTGGTGGAGCTAATACCAAGAGTTGTTATTTGAAAATGAATAAGGGAATCATTCAGGCTGCAAAGGGACGGTCAGTGTATCATGAGATTTGGCGAAATCCGGAAGGATTAAGAGACGTGTTAAATGGCTTGAAAACAGTATTAAAAAAGACGAACTTAGACGGTGTGGCCTTGACTATGACAGCTGAGCTATGTGATGGGTTTGAATCAAAATCACAAGGAGTGCTTTACATTCTCGGAATCGTAGAAGATGTCTTTAAGGATGTTCCAGTTTATGTTTGGACGACAGAAGGTAACTTTGTTCTCCCGGAGGAGATCAAAAATGATCCTTTGCAGGCAGCTGCAGCCAACTGGCTGGCAAGTGCTTCTGCTTTAGCACACTGTTCTATCATTGAAAATCCGTCGATTCTTGTTGATATGGGAAGCACAACGACAGACATTCTTCCAGTCTCTCCCGGAAAAGTTCATGTCAAAGGGAAAACGGATATAGAACGTTTACAAAGCGGAGAATTACTTTATACGGGTGTACTAAGGACGGCTATCAATGCAATTCTTAAAGAAGCTTACATTGATGGTGTAAGCTGCCAAGTAGCCAATGAATATTTTGCCATCAGTGCTGATGTTTACCGTTACTTAGAACTCATTACAGACAGAGATTATGACGTTCCTACTCCGGATGGAGGGGAAAAAGGCCTTGAGGGATGTGCTAAAAGACTTGCCCGTGTGGTTGCATCTGAACCCCTGGAGCTAGGAGCAAAAAACATTTTCTTCATGGCGAAATTAATTCAAGAGAAACAGGGTGAACAAATTGTCAACAACATCTTACGTTTGTCATCCAGAAAAGATATACCTCAGCCTAGTTATCTTATTACAACCGGGCAAGGGAGTTTCATTTTAGATGAAGTCGCACGTCGTTTAGGTTACAAAGCTATCCCCTGGTGGAGAGTGATACAAGGAGCAAAGCCTCATCTGGCAATGGCGAGCTTTGCAGTATCAGCGTTGCTGGCAAAAGAATTAACAGGGAGGATCTGGACTGGTGATGAGAAAACCATTTAAAGTTATCCCGGTTTTAGACCTTAAAAATGGTATGGTAGTAGGCGGACATAAAGGGGAGCGTCATAAGTATCAACCCGTTAAAAGTATGCTTACTTCTTCAAAAGAATTTGCGGATGTGATGGAAGCCTTCTCCCAACACCTTGGGCTGAGAGAATTTTATGTTGCTGATCTGGATGCATTGATGTCTTCCGGCAAGAAAGATCAGTTAGGACTGATAGCCGCAGTAAAAAAGAATATGGCATTTCCGTATTCCATTATGCTGGACGCCGGAATTCGGGATAGCGAAAGTATCGCAAAAGTCTTAAAGACTGGGGTAGAGAAAATAATTATCGGGACTGAGACGCTTATCTCCCTGGATACTTTGCCAGAGATTATTAATAAATTCGGAGCCCAGCAGCTGGTTGTGAGCATTGATACCAAAGAATCGGGAGTCATAAGTTCATCTTCGGAAATCGCCCAGTTGTCTCCGCCTGAGGTAATTAAAGAAGTCAGAAAAACCGGTATAGATCAATTTATCCTGCTGCAGCTTTCCCGAGTGGGGACAGGAGAAGGGGTGGATAAAAAATTGATTCAAGAATGTGTGAGAGCTTTGATAAAAGATAAAAGTTCTGGCGGATCGTTGATTCTCGGCGGCGGAGTGTCGGGATACGAAGATTTAAAATGGTTGGCCCAAAACGGAGTTGAAGGCGCTTTAGTGGCAACCAGTTTACACGAAGGGCGTCTTAATCGGGAAGCAATAGAAAAGCTTAATGATCTAGAACGTTGATAGAAACGGATATGAATAAGGTTGGGTTTACCCGATAAAAGGAGGTATATCATGGGGGCTTTAAATAGTGAGAATAAAAAATCATCCTTTTATTCAAATCTAAATGCGATGGTTTCTTTGGATGGGAATCAGGATGATGTATTAAAATGGCTGATATCGCAAGTTGAAGCAGAAGAACTATCTCTGGGTATTACGTTAAATATCAATGGGACAATAATATCGGGACAACTCATCAGTAAGAAAGAATACTTTGAAAGATTAGTTCAATCACTTCTTAACCTTTCAGGGATAAATGGAATGTCCAGGTTAAATGCAAATCCTTCATACACTAATACGGATTGGGACACTTTTTATGCCAAAGGGGGAGAGGCTTACATTCACTTGAAAAAAACTAAAATATATTTTTCTTCCAATGATACTACGCCTTCAGATAACAGGGTTCTTTGGCGTGGAAAAGTATCCTCGGTGGATGGATTTATCCTTGGACATTTATGACCAAATAATTTTATTAGAAGTAGGTTGATTTATGATTTTTATATTGGACAATTATGATTCCTTTACCTACAATCTATACCAGTATTTTGGAGAACTCGGAGAAGAAGTGGTTGTTTTCCGCCCGGGGGAGGTTACTGTTTCTGAAATCAGAACACTTCAGCCTGAATTAATTGTCATTTCTCCAGGTCCATGTTCACCGGATGAAGCGGTCTTTTCCCTGGAAGTCATCAAATCTTTTAAAGAAAGTGTGCCGATTTTTGGAGTTTGTCTTGGACATCAAGCTATCGGACAGGTTTTTGGAGCCAAAGTTGTAAGGTCAAAGTGCCCTGTTCATGGTAAGATTTCAAGCATTATCCATGATGGGCAGGGGGTCTTTAAAGATATTGACAGTCCGTTGGAGGTAACACGATATCATTCACTTACATTAAACAGAGACAGTCTTCCTGCTGAATTCATGATTACCGCCCAGACCGCTGGAGGTGAGATTATGGGAATAAGGCATGCCTATCTGCCAATTGAGGGTGTACAGTTTCACCCTGAAGCAATTTTGACGGAAAGCGGTCTAAAGCTTTTGGAAAATGCCGTAATATCTGCCCGCAAGTGGAATAAAAGCAAAGGAACGACCTCTGTATGGCAGGTTAGACCACTTGCGTTATCTTTAACGCCGCACCAACTTATTTATGCGTTTAAAAAAGCAGATCATCCTTTTTTCCTCGATAGCGGTGATAATTATCAAGAACTGGGGAAATATTCTTATCTTGGAGCTTATCCTTTCCTTAAAATAAATGCTTTCAAGGAATATTTGGATATTCATTGGACCGGGAAGCCTGAATCAAAAGAAGCTTTCTCGCCAAACCAAAGTGTATTGGATGGGTTGGATGCTTACATTACAAGATTTCGAACACCATTACCTACTCCATTTCCCTTTGCTGGAGGTGCCGTTGGTTTTCTCAGTTATGATTTAAAAAATGAAATTGAGAACTTGCCACCAAGAATAAAAGATGAATTTAACCTACCACTATGGACCTTTGCCTGGTATGACGGAATTATCGTCTACGAACATCAGACAAAGCAATATTGGCTGACTGCTTGCGGCATAAAAGAAAACGGGGAATGTGATTCCGAACTGGCTAAGTTAAGGTTGGACAAATTTGAAGCCATTATCAGTCAGTTTAACGAGTTATGTTTACCTGTTAAAACCAATAATTATTGCCAGCAAAATGTTTCTTTTGAGGAGATTGGAAAAAGTGTACCAAGAGATCATTATTTGAAGGACTTGCAAAAAGTAATCGATTATATCTATGCAGGGGATATTTACCAGGCCAACTTAAGCCAAAGGTTTAGTGTGCAGTGCCAAGGCGATCCCTGGGAACTATATTCCATTTTGCGCAAAAAAAATTCAGCTCCTTTTTCAGCATTTTTACCTTATGAAGATTTTCAGATTCTTTGTTCTTCGCCGGAACGATTTATAAAGATTACCTCTGACGGGTTAATAGAAACTAGACCCATCAAGGGAACCCGGCCAAGAGGTAAGACAGAAGAAGAAGACCAAAGATTAGCTGAAGACCTCCTAAACAGTGAGAAGGATAGAGCGGAATTGACTATGATTGTAGACCTCCAGAGAAATGATCTCGGGAGAATCTGTACTTACGGAACTGTAAAGACCAATGAACTTATAACTCTAGAAAAATATCCTGCGGTTTGGCACCTTGTCGCAACGATTACCGGTAAATTAAGGAAAGGTCTTATGCCCAGCCAATTGCTCAAAGCTGTCTTCCCGGGCGGATCAATTACTGGTGCCCCTAAAATTAGGGCAATGGAAATAATTGATGAGCTTGAGCCTTATTACAGGGGAATTTATACGGGGAGCATCGGCTATATTGGCTTCGATGGTGCCTGGGACCTCAATATAGTTATCAGAACAATTCTGCTTAAAGATGGAGTAGCGTATGTTCATGCCGGAGGGGGAATCGTAGCGGATTCTGTCCAGGAAGATGAATATACAGAAACAATTTATAAAGCAGGTAAGCTGCTGGAGGTTTTGGGGGTAGATCTTTGGAACATAGTATTTTCGAAACAATGAAGATAACGCAAAACGGTATCGAAGTACCTTTTGTTCATTGGCAAAGAATGAAGCGGGGAGGAACAATTCTGGGTATAAACGTGCCGGATTACCTGGAGTGGATAAACAATCTGGAAGAATATCTTTTAGGCATACACCTTCAACCTCCTCATGCTCTTAGGGTATCCCTGACCCAAGCAAAGAAAGATTCTTCAACAAAGCTGCACTCCCCAAAGTGGTCATTCAGCGTCCGTCAGATTCCTTACTCCGAGGAGCAATACCAGGAGGGGGTTGGAATTATCTTTCTAGAGAAATTACGGCAGGACAGTATTTCATTGACCTATATCAAATCCCCGGACTATCCGGATAATCAATCCGCTTTACTAAACATGAAAGATAGGGGTGCTTTTGAGGGCATATGGATTAACCAAAGAGGAGAACTGGTTGAAGGAACGAAGAGTAATATTTTTTTCGTACAAAACGGAACGTTATATACCCCATCCCTAACCAGTGGTTGTCTTGCTGGAACCAGGCGCGGGATAGTGATAGATTTAGCCCATAAGCTTAACATTCCCCTGCAGGAAAGAGACGTTTATCCAATGGAATTGCTAGAGGCTGAGGAAGTTTTTTTAACTAATGCGCTAATGGGTATTATGCCAGTGACACAGGCTGAAAACAGGCAGATTAGAGCATCAGTTATGGATGGAATTACCCAGGCTCTCATAAAAGCTTATAAAGTTATTTAACACACAATAGGGATAATAACCCGAACCAAATATCTCTCGTTTTGAGGGAATATATATGAGGTATTTGAAAATGACAATCGATGTTCAAAAAATTGAAAATGCCATAAGGGATATTCTTGAGGCAGTAGGTGAAAATCCTGAAAGAGAAGGTCTAAAAGAAACCCCTCAAAGAGTCGCTCGGTTTTATCAAGAAGCTTTTGCTGGTCTGCATGAAGACCCAAGCCAATACCTTACTTGTCAATTTTCTGAGAATCATGAAGAAATGGTTATTGTGAAAGATATTCCTATATATTCCATGTGTGAACATCATTTACTTCCTTTTGTGGGACATGTCCATATCGCGTATATCCCTAAAAATCGGAAAATTACAGGCTTATCCAAACTGGCCAGAGTAGCTGAAGCTTATGCCAGAAGGCCCCAGCTCCAAGAACGACTTACTAGTCAAATTGCAGATACGGTAGAAAGCGTTCTGGAAACAAGAGGAGTGCTTGTTGTAATTGAAGCTGAACACTTGTGTATGACGATAAGAGGAATAAAAAAACCAGGATCGAAAACTGTGACTTCTGCTGTCAGAGGATTTTTTCAAACCAGTACCGCAACAAGAGCAGAAGCTTTTTCGCTGATTATGAGCCCTAAATAGAAAAATACGGAATTGGAGGTAAGGTATGGGCGAAAATTCTATTAAAATGTCTATTTGCAAATATTCAAATAAAGCGATACAAGAAATCACGGACTTTGTTACTTGCGAATATCCTCTTACCTTATTTGTAAACGGGAAGGAAATCGTCACGGTAGTATGCTCCCCTGATAATCTTAAAGAATTGGCTGTTGGTTTTTTATTCAGTGAAGGATTCATCAGCAGTTTTCAGGATATCTTAGAGATGGAGTGCGAGGAAAGTGATGGACTTTTTAACATTAAACTGGCTGCAGATCCAATGAACACCGATAGCTTTTTAAGAAGAAAAATAGCCAGTTGCTGCGGGAAAGGACGGGCGGGACTCTATTTCATAAATGATGCCAGACAGGTAAAGGAAGTAAAGGCTTCCGGTTCGTTTAAGGCAGATTATTTTTTGGAGCAGATGGCTTGGCTTGAAAAAAATTCACAAAGTTTTCATCTGACCGGTGGAGTTCACTGTGCTGCTCTAGTTAAAGAAGCTGTCATTTGCATGTATGAGGATATCGGAAGACATAATGCTGTAGATAAAGTTTTAGGAGCTTTGTGTATCGAGGGTCTTGAGACCAAAGATACATTTCTGATGCTAAGCGGCAGGGTATCTTCAGAAATTGTGATAAAAACAGCCAGGGCTGATATCCCTTTTATTGTGTCCAAGTCTGCCCCGACAGATTTGGCAATTGGTTTAGCGGAGGAATTAAATATTACCATGATAGGATTTGCCCGTGGGCAAAGTTTAAACATCTATACTCATCCTGAACGTATTAATTAAAATATCAATTCCATGGTCACTTACGTCTCTTAGGGGGCTGCTGCCTAGGATAATAACTGTCCGGGCTATAAGGAGGAAATATTAATATGCTTCAGAGAATATTTCGTTGTCGCGATTATAAAATGGAATTAGGAAAAAAGACTCTGATTATGGGGATTTTGAATTTAACACCGGACTCTTTTTCCGACGGCGGCAAGTTTTTTAATTTAGATCTTGCACTCAAACACGCTGAGCTATTAGTCAGTGAAGGTGCTGATATCTTAGATATTGGGGCGGAATCAACCAGACCCGGTTATGTCGAGATTAGTCCAGAAGAAGAGTGGGCCAGATTAGAGCCTGTTTTAAAAGAACTTATTGGTAACTGTCCGATTCCTATTTCAGTTGATACTCAGAAGGCAGTAGTTGTAGAAAAGGCCTTAAAAATAGGAGTACATATTATTAATGATATTGGGGGGCTGCAAAAAGACCCTTTAATAGCCAAAGTAATCGGAGAGTATCAAGCTGGAGTCATAATCATGCACAACCGGCATAATACGGAGTATCAGAATTTAATGGCGGATATCATTACGTTTTTGGAAGAAAGTATCCAAATTGCTTTATTTAATGGAATCAAAGAAGATCAAATCATCATTGACCCGGGCATAGGGTTCGGAAAGACCTTAGAACAGAATATTGAAGTGATGCAGAAACTCCCCGAATTTAAGGTGTTTAAGTATCCCATTCTTTTAGGTGTATCGAGAAAGTCAATAATTGGTAAAAGCCTGGGCCTGCCTGTAAAAGAAAGGCTTGAACCGACAATAGCTCTTGGGGCTTTGGGTATTGCGGCTGGGGTAGATATTTTACGTGTTCACGATGCTCGTGAGAATAAGAACGCCGCACGAATGGCGGATAGGATCGTAAGGTGTTAAACCAAAAGTAATTGCCTGTTTTGTTATCAATAGCAGTCGGTCTCAAAAACTGATGGGGATGATCTCGTGCCTGTTCGCCCCTGCCTTCGGCACCATACATATCAACGCTAATCTCTGGTAGAAGAGTGGGGCGGGGATAAGAAATATATGGCCGATAACGCCTGATAAATAGGATGTTCTGGAACAATCCCTTTTAGAAGGAAAAAGCCCATTTTGCCGTGTTTCATCTGCTGGATCCTGAAAGCGGAGAATATAACATCAATTATCTTAAATATTTGCTGCAGGGAAAGGATATTGCTTCCAAGGCTAATTGTTCCTTTTGTAATAGATTATCCAAAACGCGTTCTGGTGCCTAATCCTGCCTGAGGTTGACAAACCGTACTTACGGACGAGTCAGATCTTTTAAGGTATGGATGACCAAAGGTTTTCCTTTCGCTACCAAGAGTCCTTGTATTCTGTAGCAAGTTGAGTAAGGATACACAAGGTTATGACCGCGAAGAATTCACCACTTAGCTGTTCCTGTTGCGGTGGCTTCAAAACGGCGGATGTAGGATTAGGTATCGAAAGTGCTGGTAAATTCTTAAAGCTTGATTTTATACCGATTGGGGAAGAACGTTAAGATTTTGCAATACCTTGAAGACACAAGTGTAAAGGCAATGCTTGAAGTTATTCGAAGTGATGCGTTTAAAATGATGTTAAGGCCCTCGGGGGATATGATACAAGAGATACCGGTACTTTCTTTTGAATGATAGATTAAGTTAATTTTCTGCGTTTTAAGCATTTTCTTTCATGACATCATCTCATTTTTGTATAAATTTTTGCCATTGGAAGCAGTTACAGTCTAACTGCTTCCTCCCCTTGTTAAGAAACCTTGTAGATACCAAAAGTGCCTATTTCCAATTATTTTTGCGTGCCCCTTCCATAACTATATATTTGGAAGCAGCTGTTCTGGCTGCTTCCAAACTCTCTCTAACCAATTAGCGCATGTCCATATTTCAAACGATTACAAAAAATATCAGCAAGCATAAAATACGATGTTTTATTATTGCCCCGAAAGGATGAGTTTTCGTTTTAAGCAATATAGAGAGGTCTATTATGAATTTTGAAATTACTGAGACAACAATATTTCGTCTTTCAATTTATCTTCGCTACATAACCAAAATGAAGAATAGAGGAATAATCGAGATTTCTTCTCAAGATATTGCAAGTGCTGTCGGTGTTAAGCCTGCGCAAATTCGTAAGGATTTAGCTTATTTTGGGAGATTTGGAACCAAAGGAGTAGGTTATGATGTATATGAACTGCATCACAGTATAGTTAAAATACTGGGGTTAAACAAGAATTGGAGTGTTTCACTTGTCGGATGCGAAAGTTTGGGACTTGCTTTAAGTCGATATAGTGGTTTTCGGGAACGAGGATTTTATATTAATAGTATTTTTGATTGTGATCCTAAAAAAGTTGGAAGAATGATTCAAGGTATTGAGGTTATGCCTATTGAAAAGTTGGAGAAAATATCAAAACAAAATCGTACCCAAATCGGAATCATTTCAGATCCTAAGTTTGCCACTCAAACTATCGCTGATTCCTTGATTAGATCTGGAGTTCAAGGCATAATATGCTTTACACCGGTCGCTTTGACTGTACCCGCTGAAATAAAACTTCAGATTATCGATTTGGCGGCCAATCTAGAATTGCTAGCATACTTAGTCCAGTATAAATAAATTCGTAACTCCTAACTTTAAAAAACATAGGATAATATCTTCTCTGAGCCAATTTACTACTCGGTTACATTTACACTATTTCTAGATACCGTCCTTAATCATTTAATAATTTTTTATAACTTACAAAACATGAAAATTGCGAAAAGGTTTAAATTTGACTTAAAAACGCCCCCCCGACCCCCTAAGGCGACCCCCTTCTCAGAAAGCTGTAATTCCGCGTACCAGTATCATCTTACTGCCAAAACACATGTGGAGACCATAATCCTGTTGCAACAGCGGAAACCTTGATGAATAGCGGGTTTGAGGGATTATTGGAAGAAAAAATGCTTTTGCGTGAGAGGATGCTTTCACGTCTTTTCTTTTGTAAAATATAAATGGGATTTCCTATTTTAAATAGATGACTAAAGAAGGCAAA
>JAAYUV010000049.1 GCA_012517475.1 Peptococcaceae bacterium
GCCAGCGTTCGTCCTGAGCCAGGATCAAACTCTCCATAAAACTATTTACGGAGCTTTGATCAAAGCTCTTGATTTACTCAATTTCATTTGACGAGTCTAGCTTTTTAATTCTTTCTTGTTGTTCAGTTTTCAATGACCTGTTGCATCTCTTTAGGTTTGCCCCCCGAGACGCTTTATTATAATATCACGCTGTTTTCTGACTGTCAACACACCATTAAAGATTTTTTTGACTTCAAATTATTCCTATAAATCCAAATGACGGCATTTGATATGAAAAAAAACAGCATGAATACTATGTAAAATAAATGGAGCGGGTGATGGGAATCGAACCCACGTAGCCAGCTTGGAAGGCTGGCACTCTACCATTGAGTTACACCCGCATGATTGGTAGCAGGGGGGGGATTTGAACCCTCGGATGAGCGGGTATGAACCGCTTGCCTTAGACCACTTGGCTACCCTGCCATGGCTCCCCGAGCTGGACTCGAACCAGCAACCTACCGGTTAACAGCCGGTTGCTCCACCATTGAGCTATCGAGGAAAGGACTGGCGGAGAAGGAGGGATTTGAACCCTCGCAGCAGTTACCCACTCTAACGGTTTAGCAAACCGTCCTCTTCAGCCACTTGAGTACTTCTCCGTTCAAATTCAAAGGCGGGACTTGCGCCGCCGCTTTGCGGCTATCACGCC
Source organism: Peptococcaceae bacterium (assembly GCA_012517475.1). GTDB lineage: Bacteria > Bacillota > Desulfitobacteriia > Desulfitobacteriales > Syntrophobotulaceae > Dichloromethanomonas. The sequence continues at coordinate 686 of JAAYUV010000049.1, forward strand.
AGGGCGGGTAAATGCTCCCATAGGTCGCATTTTCTTTTCCGCCCGTTCAAGGCCCTTCTTCCGATATGAAAGTAATCTTTTTTGGTGCGGAAGGCGGGACTTGAACCCGCACGGTATTCACCACACGCCCCTCAAACGTGCGCGTCTGCCAATTCCGCCACTTCCGCGTGACTGGAGCCGTTAACCGGGATTGAACCGGTGACCTTATCCTTACCAAGGATACGCTCTACCTACTGAGCTATAACGGCGAAACTAACTTTATGGTGCGCTCGTAGGGATTCGAACCCCAGACCTTCTGATTCGTAGTCAGACGCTCTATCCAGCTGAGCTACGAGCGCAAATTTTTATGGAGCGGGTGACGAGATTCGAACTCGCGACTTTCACCTTGGCAAGGTGACACTCTACCACTGAGTTACACCCGCATGTTATGCTGGTGAGCCATCCGCGACTCGAACGCGGGACACCCTGATTAAAAGTCAGGTGCTCTACCTACTGAGCTAATGGCCCGGAGTAAAACCTGATATTTGGTGGGCCATCAGGGGCTCGAACCCTGGACCCTCTGATTAAGAGTCAGATGCTCTACCAACTGAGCTAATGGCCCAAGTATTGGCTGGGGTGGCTGGATTCGAACCAACGTATGCCAGAGTCAAAGTCTGGTGCCTTACCGCTTGGCGACACCCCATTAGTGATGCTCAATATCAGTTACATATTTAACTTTAAACTCAAGCTAACTACTTGGTACACCATTTCGAATTTGGTGGGCAGGGATGGATTCGAACCACCGTACCTTCCGGAACAGATTTACAGTCTGCCGCCTTTAACCACTCGGCCACCTACCCATTGACTGGCAACTGTATATATGGCGACCCCGATCGGACTTGAACCGACGATCTCCTGCGTGACAGGCAGGCATGTTAACCACTACACCACGGGGCCATATTCACTATGAGCACTTCAATTGAAATTTAGGATTGGTGGGCGATGACAGGATCGAACTGCCGACATCCTGCTTGTAAGGCAGGCGCTCTCCCAGCTGAGCTAATCGCCCATATTTCGTTCTCGTACTGAGTTTTGAAAATTCTTTCTGACAACATAATAAGTTACTTAAGAAAAAATGCTTATATCCTATTATTATATTGTTAAGATATGGTGACCCCTACGGGATTCGAACCCGTGTTACCGCCGTGAAAGGGCGGTGTCTTAGACCGCTTGACCAAGGGGCCGTAATGAGCGAGAACATTTGATAGTATAGCTAAATGAATAATAATTGTCAACCCGATTTCAGCAAAATTTTTAATCGAATTATTAATATTTTTTCGAATTAAAATAATACCATATAATTATATTGATGCTGGAACAAGAATACTGCATCTTACCTATAGTATCAGAAGGATGTATAAACATTATTCTCATTTGACAGGAGCATTTCGGTTTCTAATGGGCTCATGAAAAAATTGTATGATAGTGAAATGAAAAATGGGCTCTGGTAATTAATGCATTAATAGCAGAAGCAAACAGAGCCCTGTTACTCTATCATTTTACTTCTTGGATTATTGGCAAAATCATTGGTCTGCGGCGCGTTTTTTCGTAAAGATGCTTGCCGAGTGTATCTCTAATCTGGTTTTTCAGCAGTGCCCATTCAATGATTCCATTCTCAAGACAACGCTCGGTAGTTTGACGAATTTTTTCCTTCGCTTCATCCAACATGGATTCTGATTCCCGGACATAAACAAATCCCCGGGTTACAATATCCGGACCGGCAACAATTTCCCCGCTTGAACGGCTTAAAGCAATTACGGCTATTAAAATCCCGTCTTGCGATAATTGTTTCCTGTCTCGCAAAACAATATTCCCAACATCCCCTACACCCAGTCCATCAACTAAAATTCTTCCGGACGGTACTTTGCCCGCCACACAGGCACCATGTCTTGTAAACTCAATGACACTTCCGTTTTCTGCAACAAAGATATTTTCTTGGGCTATTCCAAGCTGCTCAGCCAGTTGACCATGTTTAATAAGCATGCGATATTCCCCGTGTACAGGAATGAAATACTTTGGCTTCACCATATTCAACATGAGCTTGAGCTCCTCTTGACTGGCATGTCCTGAAACGTGTACTCCTGACATCGATTCATAAATAACATTGGCACCCAATTTAAATAATTGGTCGATTGTTCTTGCAACGGATTTTTCATTTCCGGGGATTGGACTAGCTGAAATTACCACTGTATCACCAGGTTGAATCTCTAACCTCTTGTGATCATTCATGGCCATCCTGGTAAGGGCAGACATCGGTTCACCCTGACTTCCTGTTGTGATAATACAGGCTTGATTGCTGGGAAGTTGGAGAAGTTCTTCCACATCAACCAATGTTCCCTCCGGAATTGTCAGATAACCTAATTCTGCAGCGATGGTAGCATAATTAAGCATACTACGGCCGACGATAGCAACTTTCCTATTGGTTTTAAATGCAGCGGCAATAACCTGTTGTACTCTGTGAACATTTGAAGCAAAACTGGCAAGGATAATTCTATCCTTTGCATTGCGAAAAACCTCGTCAAACATTTGACCGACTCTTCGCTCCGACATTGTAAAGCCGGGCCTTTCTACATTCGTGCTGTCAGACATTAAACATAAAACACCTTTTTGTCCAAGTTCAGAGAACTTATAAATATCCAGGATCTCGTTGGTCACCGGGGTATGGTCTAGTTTAAAATCTCCGGTATGTACGATAACTCCGAGAGGAGTGTGTATCGCAAGACCTACTGAGTCTGGTATACTATGACTTACGCGAATAAAATCAATTTTGAATATTCCCAGCTTGATACTGTCCCCAGGTTTGATTGCTGTAGATTTCATCGAACTGATATTGCTCTCTTTCAGTTTCGATTGGATTAATCCTAAGGTAAGACTCGTACTGAAAATGGGAGCATCGATGTCCCTTAGAAGATAAGGCAAGGTCCCGATATGGTCTTCGTGTCCGTGTGTAACCAGAATGCCTAAAAGCAAATCTTTGTTTTCAACAACGTAAGAGTAGTCAGGAATAACGATGTCAATTCCAAGCATATCATCTTCCGGAAAAGCCAGTCCGGCATCAATCATAATCATTTGATTGTCGTACCGAATAACCGTCATGTTTTTTCCGACTTCGCCCAATCCCCCCAAAGGGATAATTTGTAATTTGTGCTCTTTTGGCAAAGGCACCACCTCCATATAATTTTTATATATTAACTCTTTTTTCTTGTTCTTGTTTAGACTCTGTAAGACTTAAAGAAAGCAACAAGATACCCCGAAGTATTCTCCATATAAAAAGGCACAAAAAAATCAATACCTCTAGGTTCTGGACTCATCTATACAGTTAGCCGTACACATAACATTGTATATATTATAGTCGCCAAAAACTATAAGTGCAAGTACGCAAGAGTTCTTACGTCATTATTATTGCCCAATCTGCAATAAAAGTAAAACTTCGGCAGTTCTGCCGAAGAAAAAAATTAACGATATTGAATAAGTAGGGTTATATCGCTTCTGGAAGGGACTGGATGCTGGACAGAAGCTCTTTTAAGAAAGCCTGTTCTGATGCGGTAGGTCCAACGATAGGGAGACGGTAACCCCCCGCGTTTAATCCGATCTCGTTTAAGAGATATTTCACAGGGACAGGGTTCGTAGCGATAAACATTCCCTTAAAAACCGGGAGAAGAAGAAGATGCCATTGCAACGCTTTATGGATATCACCCTGTAGAAATGCTTCAATCATTTTCTTAATTTGATTTCCAATAAGATGAGAAGCAACGCTGACGATTCCTGAGCAACCCAAGGACAGCATAGGCAAAGTTAGAGAATCATCACCAGAATATATTGCAAAAGAATCCGGGAGTATGCTTCTGAGTTCACTCACCTGATCCATGACTCCCGCAGCCTCCTTAATACAGACGATATTCGGTATCTCAGCCAGTCTCTTAACAGTTTGGGGGAGCAAGTTAATCACTGTTCGACCTGGAATATTATAGAGCATAACAGGAAGTTCTGTAGCCTCTGCTATAGCTTTAAAATGCTGGTATAAGCCTTCTTGGGACGGTTTATTGTAATAAGGCACAACCGCCATAATCCCATCAAGTTCACAGCCTGAAATTTTATTAACAAGTTCCACGCTTTCCTTTGTGGAATATGTACCAACCCCTGCGATTACCTTGCTCGAATTTCCAACGGCCTGCTTTACTTCCTTAAAAAGATTAATTTTTTCTTCTTTAGTCAGATTCGGTGTTTCACCGGTAGTCCCTGCTACCACAATCCCATCCGAACCGTTAGCAGCTAGGTGCTTTGCAATCCTGGCTGCTGCTTCATAATTGACTTCAAGCATATCGTTAAATGGCGTAACCATCGCAGTAAGTACTCTTCCAAACATATATCTATTCCCCCCGAAATATTAGAAAATCCTTATATTAATTTTTAGTCCTGTCATTTCCCTAATTGAAACTTTTTATGCAAAGATTGTACGGCAGAAACCATTTGGTCTTTTCTGACCAGCACCCATATCGTTGTATGAGAATCCGCCGATTGAAGCACTTCTACACTGCTTTCGGCTAAAGCTTCTACCATATTTGCCATTACCCCGGGAACATCAGCTATCCCGCCTCCTACCAAAGCAACTTTGGCACAGCTTGACAATGCTTCAAGTTCAAAACCCATATTTTTTAAAATGTTAACTGCTTTGTTGGCCAGCTCGTCTCTAACGGTGTAAAGAACATTCTCCGGCTGGACACTGATAAAATCAACGCTGATATCAGCCAAAGCCATTCCTTTAAAAATTTTCTTGACTGCTTGAGTTTTGTTTTCTTCATTATTAATACAGACTTTAATTTGAGTCACATTTGGAGTATGGGCAATTCCCGTAATAATTCGATCACTGATCGCATCAGAACCTTCCGCAACGTTAGGTTGCATATTTGTAACCAATGTTCCGGGCGCATCGGTGAATGTACATTTAACCCTTAAAGGAATATTTTTCTGCATTGCAATCTCAACCGCCCGGGGGTGAATAACCTTGGCCCCCTGATGCGCCAAATGACAAATATCATTATAAGTAACAACATCAAGAATCTTGGCATCTTCAACTATCCGCGGATCAGCGGTCATAATCCCTTCCACATCGGTATAAATATCGATGGCTTCTGCATTAAGGGCAACCCCGATAGCAGAGGCTGTAGTATCACTACCGCCGCGCCCTAAAGTAGTAATTTGTCCGTCTTCAGTTATTCCCTGAAAACCCGTTACCACAACAACTTTACCTTCTTCCAATTGTTCAAGAATTTTTTGAGGTTCAATGCGGATTATTTTGGCATCACCAAAACTGTTATTCGTAATAATTCCAGCCTGTCCTCCGGTAAATAAAACCGCCTCCAGCCCCAAACTCTGTAAGGTACTGACCATAACCGTGCCGGAAATAATTTCCCCACAACTCATCAGCAGATCCATTTCCCTTTTCGGCACCTCAGAATAGATGCTGGAAACCATTTTTATAAAAGTATCTGTAGCATAAGGATCTCCGGAGCGTCCTATCGCAGAGACTACCACCACAGGGGAATAACCTTGACTGACTGCTTCGGAAACCTTGGCAGCAACCTGTGCTCTTCTTTCCGGATTTGCTACTGAAGTTCCACCAAATTTTTGCACTAAGATACGCAAGTTAATTTCTCCTCCCTAATAACTTCTTTTCTATTATAACAGCAACTTGTTAAATTGTACGTATTCTATTACAAAAATCTTAAAAATCAAATTTAGTGTTCTGAGGAAAACAGAACACTAAATTTATCTAATTAAATACTACATATATAAGATAAGCATACTAAATCAAAGAACTAAACGTAAGAGGGAAACTCTACCAAAAGAGGCTGAATCTGTTTGCCTTGGCATGCTTCAATGATTGTGTCCGGAATTTTATCCATATGGGCAACTAATGAATTAGCTTTTTTTAAAGGGCTGTCTTGCCCAAAAGGTACTAAGTAAATATTTTTCGTCGAAAGCAAGATTCCAATGTTTTTGGCATTGGCACCGAGTCCATCATTCGTCGATACAGCAATAACAACCGGTCCAAGGTTTCGTAAGTGGGCTTTTGCTGCCATTAAAACAGGCGAATCAGTGATACCGTTTGCAAACTTAGCGAGTGTATTGCCGGTACAAGGTGCAATGACAACACAATCAAACATTTTTTTAGGTCCAATCGGTTCAACTTCAGGAATTGTTCTGAGCGGCTCCCGACCGGTTGCTTTTCTAAGTTTCTCTTTCCATTCTTCTGCTTTGCCAAATCTTGTATCCATTTGGTCAACAGCATAAGAGATAATGGGAGTAATGATTGCACCTTCTTTGACGAGTTGTTCTAAAACGTTAACCGCTTCAGCTAACGTACAATGAGATCCTGTGAGTGCAAAACCTATTTTCATCCCTTCAAATCTCATACATACGTTCCCCCTTTTATGGCAGCCTTCCATTGACGGGAAAGATGCTCCTTGATAATTGGGGGATATACCTGAGCCAAAATTTTTCCGGCTGTTTTTGGTGCAACAATACCGGGAAGGCCAGGCGCAAGCTGAGCTTTAATTCCTAACAGCTGTGCGTACTCAAAATCTGTTCCTCCGGGAATCGATGCAAGGTCAATGATTACTGCTTCCCTGGACATATTCTCTAAAATTTCCCTATCCAGAATAAGGGCAGGTACAGTATTAAAGACAATTTCCGCCTTGCTGATTTCCTTCTTTAATTCAGAATAATCAATTACTCCTACTCCCATCTCGATAGCACGAGCCAAATCCGCCGGTTTTCGGGCGGCAACCTTCACTCTTGCGCCCATGCCCTTCAGCATATTCACAAGGGTAATCCCGCATCTGCCAAGACCCAATACAAAGCTGTTACTGCTATGTATCGTGATATTGGTAGCTTCCATTGCCATCTGTATAGCCCCTTCGGCGGAAGGTATAGAATTTAGAATAGCTAGTTCATCTCGATTGCCAATTTCAACTACTTCTATGTTTAATTTCTGTGCAGCTACTTTTAAGGCAGGTCGAGCCCAACCGATAAAAAGAGGAACACCCAGAGGAATGGATTCTAAAACATCATTGTTTAAAATAATTGGTGAATTGGAATATTTCGCCTTGACAAGACCCCGCTCATCTGTCCCAAACATGGGAAAGAGAAGAGCATCTGATTTTTCAACAACTTCTTTAAAGGATCGAGCATGTTCAATACTTTTTCCGAGGGGTGATTTTTCGAGTCCGAGCCCAATAACATAAGCTCCAAGCTCCTGCAATTCGGGGATAAGATAAATCTCCCTGTCATCACCGCCGATTACTGCCAATCGTACTCCTTCAAGTACCGCACCCATATTTATGCCTCCTTGTTGGATAGTGTCCGGTAAACTACTATCCATTATATGAGCAGGCAAAGAATCCGGTGCTTAAAAGAAGATCTCCTAATCCAGGAAATTCTCTAATCCAATGATGACTCCTTTTATTTGAAGCGACTTCCGAATTGCTAACAGTACTCCAGGCATGTAGGTTTCCCTTGTATAGGCATCATGCCTGATTGTTAACGTCTGTCCATGCCCCCCGAAAATAACTTCCTGGTGTGCAACCATTCCCGGTAAACGGACAGAATGGATATGTATACCGTTCATATCCCCTCCCCGGGACCCAGGGATTTTTTCATATTCATTGGGATGCCCCTGTATCATTGGTTTACGAACAGTTGATATGATTTCAGCAGTTTTCAGAGCAGTCCCGGATGGAGCATCCAGCTTATTATCATGATGGTATTCTATAATATCAACATGACTGAAATACCTGGTGGTTTCGCGGGCAAATTTCATCATTAATAGCGCGCCGAGAGCAAAGTTTGGAGCAATAAAAACCCCCGTATGGTATTCTTTTACCATTTCATCTAATTCTGCTATTTCTTGTTCATCAAGTCCTGTTGCACCGATAACGGGGATTACTCCCGCTTTTATTGCTTCTTTCGCATTGGTAAATACCGATTGAGGATTAGTAAAGTCCACGAGTATATCGGCTTTAACTTCTTTTAAATATTCCATGGTTAATTGCCCAGAAATTTTTATTCCGAGGGAAGCAAGACCCAGAATCAAACCTATATCCATTCCCTGATTTTGGATATCTGAAACCCCGACAATTTCCATGTCTTCTTCCTTAAGGATAGTTCGGACAGTTTCCATGCCCATTTTTCCACAGGCGCCGGCTACAAACACCCGAATTTTATTCAAGTCAACCCCCCCTGATGTATACAATAATGCAAAACCCCGACAAAAAGTCCGGGGTTATAACTCTTCCTATTTTATTATAACGCAAGGATCATGTCAAACAAAGGTAAAAATCATACGAATTGGGCATAATCAATATCAACAATGATAACTTCACTTCCTATTTTCTTAATGGCTTTCCAAGGAACCACCACAAAATCCCCTTCTTTTTCATTATTTCGGTTAAAAAACCAGCTATAACCCGAACGGGATGAAATAATCAATGCCTCAATCTTTCCAGTATTACTTATTTTAATATCACTGTCGCCAATCAGCCCGAGTTTAGCCCCATCATGAAGATTAACGATCTCTTTTCCGGATAATTCACTTAAGAGCATATTATCCTCTCCTCTTTTTAATATTCACAATAAGCTTTTGCCCATATGGCTGGAATATGGCAATAAGGAGTGAACAGACAGCTAAAGGTTTAAAATAATAGATCGAGGGAGGATTCCATACCCATTCCGGTATCCCGATAAAGGTCAGAAGTAATTCCAGTGATAAATAAATACCGCCGGCTGTCCCTACCAGCTGTGTAATGGCTTTAGCCAGTGTCCCGGAACTATTCGGGGACCGCCACATCATCATTTTTTGTCTCGTTCTTATCGAAATAATGATTCCGCCGATAAGCAGAACACTTAAGAATACTTTCACAGAATCACCCCTGTGGGATTCTATGAAAAAATAAAGCAGGATATACCACTTGTACTAAACATACACTTCATTTCTGCCCAGTCGACCCAAATCCTCCTTCTCCCCTTAACGTATCCTCTAGTTCCAGGACCTCTATAAATTTGGCTTGAAAAGCATTTGTAAAAAGGATCTGGGCGATTCGGTCGCCATTTTGGATCACAATATCTTCCCGTCCCAGGTTGATCGCTAAAACCTTGACTTCACCCCGAAAATCCGAGTCTATTACACCGACTCCATTACTTAAAGCCAGACCTTTCTTTGATGCCAATCCACTCCGGGCAAAAACCAAGCCAACAACATGAGCGCCGGGTAGTTCCAGGGCTATCCCTGTAGGGATAGCTACTCTTTCCCCCGGTTTAATCACCATATCATTGTCTAAACAGGCATGCAAATCTGCCCCAGCCGCACCGGGGGTAGAATATTGTGGAATTTTAGCATCACCGGATGGTTTAACCTTCTTGATTTGAACTTCTAATAAACTACTCATTCCATGCATTTGGCTCAAACTTTTTTCTTGGCTCATAATATACTCTCTTTCGTTAAAGATGTTATTAATCTCCATAATAACATTTCTTCAGCCCCTCACCATTTCCTCCAATGAAAAAAAATAAACCGCTATACGCGGTTTAAAAGTAAAAAATTACTCCCTGTAGGGTCTTAGCATCCCTTATCAACCGAATTTTGAATGATACGGTCAAAATCCGTATCAAAACCTTTTTGACCCAAAGTCAGTATGCTTATTTTATCCTGGAGCCACAGTCGTTCCATAACTCGTTTGACATCGGATAAAGTTACCTTTTCCAGTTTTTCTACCGCTTCTTCTGCTGTTTTTACCCTGCCAAAACTTAATTCTGTCTTACCAAGCCTGCTCATCCTGCTGCTTACTGATTCCAAACCTAAATACAAGTTCCCTTTGATCTGGGCCTTCGTTCTTTTCAGTTCTTCTTCGGTAATTCCTTCCGCTTTGACAAGATTCATTTCCTTTAGTATACACTGAATGACTTCTTCAGTCTTGCCGGGGCTGGTACCGGCGTAAATTGCAAACAAGCCCGTGTCAACAAAAGTAGAGTGATAAGAATAGACGGAGTAAGCGAGTCCCCTCTGTTCCCTGATCTCCTGGAAGAGCCGTGAACTTAATCCCCCGCCAAGAATATTATTAATAATATGAAGAGCATACATATCCTCATCATCTTGTCCAAGCCCGGGAACCCCAATAACCAAATGCATTTGTTCGGTGTCCTTACCAACGGCTTTTCGAATAATACTGCCACGGGGTTCACCTGTTTCCGATTCTTGCCTTTGCCTTTGGAAATCACCAAATATTGAAAGCTTTTTGATAATCTCATCATGATTGATTTTCCCGGCAACAGCTATCACGACTTTATCCGGGGTATATTTGGTTTCCAAATAATGTTTTATCTTATCCCGGTTTAAATGATTAATCGTATCTTCCACCCCGAGAATGGGTTTACCCAGGGGATGATCATTCCAAACATACTGTGAAAAAAGATCATGAATCAGCTCATCCGGCGTATCCTGGTACATTTTTATTTCTTCTATCACAACATTTTTTTCCTTATCGATTTCCTTACTGTCAAAACGGGAATTAAAAAACATATCGCTTAAAACATCAATGGCTAAATTAATGTCTTCATCCAGAATCTTTGCATAATAACAAGTGAATTCCTTCGTTGTAAAAGCATTCAATTGCCCTCCGACTGCTTCCAAAGATTCGGCTAACTGTCTTGCTGTACGATTTTCTGTCCCCTTAAAAAACATATGCTCAATAAAGTGAGAAATCCCTTCATAACCTTCCGTTTCATTCCGTGAACCCGTCCCAACCCAGATCCCGATAGCCACAGAACGAACATAATCAATTTCTTCCGTAAGAATCCGAACTCCGTTTGACAATACATGCTTCTGATACAAAACTTACATCCTCCTAAAAAGATAATGGACAATTGATGATGAATGATTTAAATTTCTACTGAACGAAACTAACTCTAGTTTATCCTTTTTTGTCCAACAAATCCAGAAAGTGATCTACAACCCTATTAACGGTACCATAGATATTGACCGGACTTCCTTTATAATCCTGCTTTGATTCAATTGGTATCTTTTCCAGCACCGTATCTCCCAGAACGACGCCGTAATTTCCAAGCACATCCCCTGTTTTAATTGGAAGAGATATTTTTTTTGCAAACTCTGGTTGAGTTTTAAGATCTTTTATTTTTGTTTTTTCCATACATAGGGTCACATCCCTTTGAAGAACGACAGGAACCTTTTCCTCAAAACCCGGATAGTAGCCAACTAAATCGCCTTTCTTACCTAATGTAACAATGGCAGTATTGTTAAAGCCCCATTCCATCAATCTTTTGGCATCACCAAAACGGTCCGGTGCGTTCAGCACTACACATATCAGTCTTCTTCCATCCTTACTGGCCGAAGCAACAAGACATTTTCCTGCCGCACTGGTTGTTCCTGTCTTAATTCCGTCAGCAGAGGGATAATTCCATAATAATTTGTTGGTATTCTTGAAAATCTCAGATTTTTGAGGTTGTTCGAAATTTATTGTAGAAATTTTTTGTGCAACTATTTTAGAAAAAACCGGATTGTTCATAGCGTATCGGGCTATAACAGCAAGATCATAAGCCGTTGAATAATGGTTTTTATCCGGTAATCCATGCGGGTTAACAAAATTGGATTGATATGCCCCCAATGAAATTGCTTTTTGATTCATTAAACGGACAAATTCATCAACGCTTCCTGCAGTCTGCTCTGCTATAGCTGCACAAGCATCATTTCCTGATTTAACAAGAGCACCTTCGATTAACTCGCCGAGTTTTACTTTATTTCCTTTGCTCAGATAAATGGATGATTCTCCTACCATGTCAGTTTTTTCGCTGACTGTAGTGATTTCATCTAAATCAGCCATTTCCAAAGCTACAATGGCAGTTAATATCTTGGTTGTACTGGCCGGAGGCCTTTGTTTTTGCCCATCCCTATTATAAAGAATGTCCCCGGTTGCAGCATCCATGAGAATTGCGGAATGGGCCGACACATAAGGCAAAGTCCATTTATCTCCAGAAACTTTTGAGGTTTCCACAGTAACTTCTTGCTTTTCCAAGGAAGAACTTAAAATAGCACCGGCATCGTTCCAAACAGATAAAGAATCGGCATAAGACGAATTTCCAAAAACAAATATAAATAGAAAGACGCAAATAATTACCCGCGCCCAAGCTTTTATCATTTTACCACCCCTTTAGATCATTCAAGGAGTAGTATTTCCCGATAACTCCAATGTTATTAATTTTTCTATGGTTACCATTTTAAAGCCTTGCTGCTGAAAATAAGTTAGTATTTGCGGAAGTGCAATAACCGTATTCTCCTTGGGATGCATCAGTATGATAGAACCATTTTTTTCTATTCGCTTCCCGTTTAGGATTTTAGGACCGATGATCCGCTGAACAATTACTTGAGGAGTACTATCAGCTCTCCAATCAATGGTGTCCAGCGTCCATAAAACTGTAGTATATCCAAGCTGATCTGCTGCAAAAAGGCCATTTTGTCCCCTTTCCCCATAGGGAGGAGCATAAAAATTTGTTTTCTTGAAAATAAGCTTCTCAATGATTTTTTCCGTTTTAATTAGTTCTTCTTTATTTTTCAGGACCGACAATTGATCGGGATGAGAATGAGCATAACCGTGGCTCCCAATCAGGTGCCCACGCTCTGCAATCTTTTGAAGAAGCTCAGGATTTTTGGAAGCCCAGCGCCCTGTCACAAAGAACGTTGCCTTTGCTTCATACTGATCTAAAATATCAAGTATTTTAGGAAGATACTCTTCACCCCAATCCACATTAATCGTAATGGCGATTGCCTTTTCCCCGGTTTTAATCTGTTCGAGGGGTACGGGAATATTATTGCTTACCCCGGTAACTCTATTCTGGACCAGGGTAAGACCTAAAAAAACAATAGCTAGGGTAAAGATTTTAAAATGAAATTTATGGAAATGAAAAATAAACATCTTGCTTCCCCCCTAACATAGATATGCTGAGATTTAGGAAGTAAGACGTTTATTTGCTACATACAGACCGTTATTGTTTGTCGTTTTTTTCGGGGCTAAGAGCTTCCTTCCTGGATAAATTCAGCCTGCCTTGTTTATCAATGCCTGTTGCTTTAACCAGAATTTCATCTCCGACTTTCACTACGTCCTCGACTTTGGCTACCCTGGAAACATCCAGCTGAGAAATATGCACCAGACCGTCTTTTCCAGGAAGGCCAAGCACACCGGGAATAACTTCAACAAAAGCCCCGAAATCCATGATCCTGACAACTTTACCTTTATAAATCTGTCCGACCTGGATATCCTGGGTAAGAGACTGTATAATCTTCGAAGCTTTTTCTCCGGCTTCTCCGTCTACTGCAGAAATAAATACCCTGCCGTCGTCTTCAATATCAATTTTTGCTCCGGTTTCCTCAACAATCTTTTTAATAATTTTACCGCCTTGGCCGATTACATCCCTGATTTTGTCCGGGTGAATACTGAAGGATATAATACGGGGAGCATAAGGAGACAGTTCTTTCCTCGCTTCAGGCAATACCGCAAGCATCTTATCTAAAATGAACATTCTGCCCGCTTTGGCCTGATCCAAAGCTTTGGACAAAACCTCGCGGTTAACCCCTTTAATTTTAATATCCATTTGCAGGGCTGTTACCCCTTTGGCAGTGCCGGCTACTTTAAAATCCATATCCCCGTCATGATCTTCAAGACCTTGAATATCCGTAAGAATGGCGATATGATTGTCCTCCTGAATAAGACCCATTGCAATTCCGGCAACCGGGGCCTTAATTGGGACACCTGCATCCATCAGAGCCAGGGTGCTGCCGCAGACCGATGCCATGGAACTGGAACCGTTGGATTCCAAGACTTCAGAAACCAATCTGATCGTATACGGAAAATCTTCCTCAGTCGGAATAACCGGTATCAAAGCACGCTCGGCCAGTGAACCATGTCCTATCTCACGTCTTCCCGGGCCTCTCATGGGGCGAACTTCACCCACGCTGAAAGGCGGAAAATTATAATGATGCATATATCGCTTGGAATCTTCTAATCCAAGGCCGTCAATAATTTGTTCGTCACCAACTGCACCGAGTGTTGCCACGGTCATAACCTGAGTCTGCCCCCTCGTAAACAGGGCACTTCCGTGAGTTCTCGGCAGGCGGCCGACTTCAATAGTGATTTGCCTGATTTCATCCAATGCTCTTCCGTCCGGTCTTATATGTTCAACGGTGATCAGTCTTCGAACTATTTTGTGCACGAGATCTTCGAGAATTTTTGCTACCAAATCTAATTGTTCCGGAAATTCTTCGGTAAAGAACGCCAAAGCCTCTTGTTTAACCTGCTCGACCGCTTCTTGTCGGGCTAATTTTTCTTCGATTCGGATAGCTTGATCCAGTTTGTCATAAGCCCACCCTTTTACCTTGTCAGTGATCTCTAGTGGAATTTCTGCAATGACAACTTCCCTTTTGGGCTTAGCCAATCCGACCTTTAATGCTTCTTCTCTGAAAGAGTCAATAAATTCGGTAATCCTTTTGATTTCTTCATGACCAAACATAATGGCTTCCAGCATCTGATCTTCGGGAACTTCCTGAGCCCCGGCTTCGACCATCATAATAGCATCTTTGGTACCGGCAACATACAGCTGCATTTTGCTGTGTTCCGTTTGTTCCACTGTAGGGTTGATTACATATTCACCATCAACCAGACCGACGATTACAGCCGCAATAGGACCTTCAAATGGTATTTCCGATATGGTTAAGGCAGCAGATGCTGCATTGATTGCAGTTACATCCGGAGCACAGTCCTGGTCAACAGACATAACCATCGCCGCTACCTGAACATCATTGCGATAACCTTCCGGGAATAAAGGTCTTATTGGCCTGTCGATAAGTCTAGCGGATAAAGTTGCTCTTTCGCTGGGTCTACCTTCTCTTTTAATAAAACCGCCGGGGATCTTTCCTACTGCATAAAATCTTTCTTCCATATCAACCGTTAACGGGAAAAAATCAATACCTTCTCGCGGCTGAGAGCTGCCTGTTGCAAATGCTGATACAACCGTATCACCATATCTGGAAAAGATTGCCCCACCAGCCTGACGACCAATCACGCCTGTTTCAATAGAAAACTTTCTATTTCCTACAAGCAATGAGCGTTCTAAGACTTCCTGAGTCACGATGAAACCTCCTTAAATCACGCATCTTTTATCAACAATCTGGTAAATGTTCGACATATTCTTTATTATTTCCTGCACTGAGTAAAAAAAAACGAAGTTTGAAGATATTTGTGATTTTTGCTTAGGTTGCTTAGGGTAAGCCCAATAAATAAGGAGCGAAATTTTCGCTCCTATTTACACCTTTTTGTTTCTTTTTGTCAAATGGGGATTAGTGACGCAACCCTAAATCTGTAACAATTTTGCGATAGCGGTTAAAATCGGATTTTTTCAGATAGTTGAGCAGTGCACGGCGTTGACCGACTAATTTTAATAAGCCGCGACGAGAGTGATGATCTTTCTTATGAGTCTTGAAATGTTCTGTAAGCTCATTAATTCTGTTTGTTAAAAGAGCGATCTGTACTTCCGGGGAACCTGTGTCACCCTCATGCTGCTGAAACTGACTGATTATTCCCTTCTTTTTTTCTGGTGTTAACATAGCAAATTGCACCTCCATAAATTTTAAACGCCTGCTGCCAAGTAGAACGTTGGAGATTCATTCAACCCAGTCAGCGGTTGCTTCTATGCCGCGTCAAAGCACGGCATTTTTTTGCATGCGGTCATCCTGACCGTCGGCAGCTCCTTGTCATCCTTGACACCGCCGCACTAGGTCATCCTGACCGTCGTTTGTCATTTTAAACGATTTTGTTTCATTTGTAAAGTAAGCCTGATCAAACCTTTTCACTAAAACGAAAAAAATTAAGATTTTCCACCCTTGCGAGATAGTACTTGGATCGTTTCTTCTTTATCTCTGTTAAGCTGGGAAATGATCTCTTCCATCCCGTTAAATTTTCTCTCAGAACGTAATCTGGCCTCAATATTAATAATAAGGTTCCTCCCGTATAAATTACCCTGGTAATCCAGAAAATAAATTTCTATTGTTTTTTCTTGTTCATCAGTAAATGTCGGTCTGACGCCAATATTCATCATCCCGCCATACAGTTGTCTGTCAATCTCACTCGTAACGGCATAAACTCCATTTTTAGGAATGAGCAGGTCTTCATCAACCAGGATATTGGCAGTCGGGTATCCCAAATTCCTACCCCTTCCGTCACCGTGAACTACTTCCCCGTATATATTCGGGGATCTTCCTATCATTCTCTTGGCCATTTCGATTTCTCCGTGAATAAGATAGCGTCTTATTTCTGTCGAAGAAATAATTTTCTCTCCAAGTTTTTGGGCTTGGATAATACTAACCCCAAAACCATATTGCCTTCCGAACTCTTCCAAACTCGCAGGATTTCCCTTACCCTGAAAACCGAATGAATAATTAAATCCTACAACAACGTGGGCCGCACCTAAACTTAATAGGATGTCCCGCACAAAATCCTCTGGTGAAGTATTTGCAAAATCTAAACTAAAAGGCAAGAGGAAAACCCGATCGACCCCAATCCTTTCAAAAAGCACCAATCGCTCTTCCCGCCCCGTGAGAAGATTCAACTTCCTTTCGGGGTAGAGTACCTTCAACGGATGTGGATCAAAAAGAAGAACAGATAACCCCATCTGTAAGGACTTCGCTTTTTGCAGGCCGAATTTTAACAGTTTTTGGTGGCCCAAATGTACGCCGTCAAAATTTCCCAAGGCTATTACAGATGGGTCATAACACTTTCCAGGTTCGATATGTATGATTTCCAAAGCCGCCTTCCTCCTGAAAATCTTTCAAATTAGTACCTTATTAGGACACAGGCAACTATTGCTCCAGATTCCTATCCCAATAAAATGACCCTCACAAAATACTTTCACCGGAAGATCTTCACCCGGAATATCCCCCTCTATCATACTCTTTCCTGTAGCAAGACCATTCTGAAAAGCTTTTAGTCTTTGCGATGAGATTCTGACTTCAGGTAATTCCAATCCCCACTCGGGATTAAGGACAAAACAATAATCCTGATGAGAAAGATAATTCTCTATTTCTTCCAATGTGTAAGCAGTTTCCAATAAAAACTTGCCGGCTCTGAGCCTTAGGAGAAAGGACATATGTCCGCCGCAGCCTAACTCCCTGCCAATATCGTGGCATAATGTACGAATATATGTTCCTTTGGAACAATCTATATCAAAAATCGCCTTGGGATAGGTTTGGTCATACCACTCCACCATTTCCAGGCGATGAATGGTTACATGCCGTTTTTCCCTAGCCACCTCCAACCCCTTTCGGGCATAGTCGTAAAGGGGTTTCCCATTTTTCTTAACAGCAGAATACATGGGAGGAATTTGCTCAATTTCTCCCGCGAAATGTTCTAAACAACGAAAAAACTCCTGTTGTGAAACATGTGGTGTAGTTCTGGATATTTCTTTACCAAAAGCATCCTGAGTATCCGTGGTAATTCCTAAGGTAATCTCCGCTCTATAACTTTTTCCCAGTTCAGAGTGGTATTCTGCCAGCCTTGTAGCCTTACCGATACAGACAGGCAGTACTCCGGCGGCTCCGGGATCGAGGGTTCCAATATGTCCCGCTTTTTCAGCTTTTGTCTTCCTGCGTAACCATCTAACAATATCGGTAGATGTCATCCCGACAGGCTTTAAGACATTAATGATCCCGTCCATGGGTTAGTGCCTCCTCTAAGGCAGAAATTACAATGTTTTTAGCTTCCAAAAGAGGTAAATCAATCGTGCATCCCGAAGCCCGAATATGGCCTCCGCCGCCGAACCGGGCCGCCACTTTATTCACATCAAGCCACGCGTTGGAACGAAAGCTTACTTTTATCTCTTTCGTATCAATTTCTTTGAGAAGTGCAGCCGCCTCAACACTCTCGATATTTCGGGCATAATTAACCAGGCCTTCACTAAGATTTTCCTCGGCCCCAGTCTCTTCAAAATCCTTTTGGGAAAGAACAATGACCGCTATTTTACCATTTTGGTGCAATTCCAAATTCGATAGGGCTTTGTGTAAAAGTTTGGTTTGGGAAAACGTTTTTTGCTCAAATAAGATATTATTAATTGATACCAGATCAATCCCTGTTTTAACCAATTGGGCAGCGATTTTAAAACTTTTGGCCGTCGTATTGCTGTAGCTGAACCTGCCGGTATCCGTTATGATAGCGGTGTACAGGTTAATAGCAATCTCTTGGGTAATCGGTATTCCCAGTTTTTTGATCAGCTCATAGACCATTTCCCCCGTTGCCGCTGCACCGGGGTCTACCCAGTTTAAGGTTCCGAAAAGGTCATTGGAGACATGATGATCAATATTGATAACATTTTTGCCCTGAAAATGTTTTTTGACTATGGAACTTTCCGCTCTTTCTGCTTCGGCGCAATCAATAAATATTAACGTTTTCGGAAGTTTTTCAGGAATGACGGAAGAAACCCGGTGAATATGGGGTAAAAAACGTAAGTTTTCCGGAAAGGGCCCTTCATTGTAGTACGTAACCTTTTTTTCCAAGCACTCTAAGGCAATGCCCAAGGCGAGCATGGAACCCAAACAGTCCCCATCAGGGGAAACATGGGAGAAAAGTGCCGCTTCAGGCACTTTCTCAATTTCTGATCCAATTTGTTTGAGGACACTACTCGTTGTTCTCTTTATCATTGTTTGGATCACCTTTCACCCCAACTTCACGCAGGAGCTTGGAAATATGGGCTCCCTGCTCTATGGAATGATCATATTTGAAAGTAATCTCAGGAACATAACGCAGTCTGATAATTTTGCCGATTTCGCTGCGAACGTAGCCAGAAGCCCTTTCCAGAACTTCCATGCTGCTTTTCACTTCATCTTCTTTTCCCATGATACTCACAAATATTTTGGCATACCTTAAATCATCCGCAACCTCAACATCGGTTACCGTTACAAAACCTAATCTGGGGTCTTTGAGATCTTCCCGGATAATTTTTGATACTTCTTCTTTGATCGATTCTGCCAAACGGAAAGCCCTATGCTTAGCCATTAGCATTCCCTCCAATGCTGATTAGAGCTCTCTTTTTACTTCCTCCATCGTAAAGGCCTCTAGAACATCGCCTTCTTTAATATCATTAAAGTTTTTCAAACCAATTCCACATTCATATCCTTCTGCAACTTCTTTGACGTCATCTTTAAATCTTTTTAGTGATTCGATTTCTCCTTCACTAATCACCTTTCCATCTCTGACTACTCTAATTTTATTGGAACGGATAATCTTGCCTTCGGTCACATAACATCCTGCTATAGTACCAATCTTTGGTACCTTGAATACCTGTCGAACCTCAGCCTTTCCGTGAGCCACTTCCTTAAAGTCGGGATCAAGCAACCCTTCCATTGCAGCCTTGACATCATCGATTGCATCATAGATAACACGGTACAGTCTGATATCAACTCCCTGGAGATCAGCAGTAGCCTTGGTATTAGAGTCATGTCTCACATTAAAACCAATAATAATAGCGTTGGATGCAGCCGCCAGCATAACATCCGATTCACTGATTGTACCCACCCCGCCGTGTATAATATTCACACGGACTTCCTGCGTTGTTAGTTTAACCAGAGACTGCTTTATAGCTTCAACCGAACCCTGGACATCTGCTTTAATAATAATGTTCAGATCTTTGACTTCGCCTTCTTTTATCTTGTCGAACAAGTCATCCAGGCTTATTTTAGATTTTTGTTTGATTTCTTCTGCTTTTCTCTCATCTACACGCGCATCGGTAATATGACGGGCAAGTTTTTCGTCGTCAACAACATGAAAAATCTCTCCCGCTGCCGGAACTTCAGATAATCCCTGAACTTCAACAGGCATAGAAGGTCCTGCCTTTTTCACCCTTCTGCCCTTATCGTCCAGCATGGCCCGGATTCGTCCGAAAGAATGGCCTGCAACGACAATATCACCGACATTCAGTGTTCCTTTAGAGACCAATACTGTGGCAACCGGCCCTTTACCTTTATCCAGCTTGGCTTCTATAACAGTCCCTGTCGCATTGCGGTTAGGGTTGGCCTTCAATTCTTTCATTTCTGCAACAAGCAAGATCATTTCCAGCAAGGTCTCAATATTTATTCTGGTTTTTGCAGAAACAGGTACTGCGATGGTTTCGCCGCCCCACTCTTCTACAACCAAACCATATTCGGTCAATTCCTGTTTTACACGATCCGGGTTGGCATTATCTTTATCGATTTTGTTAATAGCGACCAAAATTGGCACATTGGCTGCCTTGGCATGGTTTATCGCTTCAATTGTTTGAGGCATAACCCCATCA
Organism: Peptococcaceae bacterium; assembly: GCA_012517475.1. Taxonomy (GTDB): domain Bacteria; phylum Bacillota; class Desulfitobacteriia; order Desulfitobacteriales; family Syntrophobotulaceae; genus Dichloromethanomonas. The sequence continues at coordinate 21,107 of JAAYUV010000049.1, forward strand.
TCAGCTGCTACAACAAGAACGGCAACATCCGTTACCTGTGCCCCTCTTGCTCTCATTGCTGTAAATGCTTCATGTCCGGGTGTATCCAGGAACGTAATTTTTTGATTCTTTATTTCAACCTGATATGCACCGATATGCTGGGTTATACCACCGGCTTCCGAAGCGGTCACATTGGCCGAACGGATTGCGTCAAGCAGAGAAGTCTTGCCATGGTCAACATGACCCATAACCGTAACAACCGGAGGGCGGGATTTGAGTTCGGCAACATCATCTTCAATCTCATCTATCACTGCCAAAGATTTTTCTACTTTTACCTCGGTGGTAATCCCCATCTCACCAGCTACAATTGCGGCTGTATCAGCATCAATTTCCTGGTTTATGGTTGCCATAACTCCTAATTTCATTAATTCCTTGATGACCTCGCCGGCTTTACGGCTCATTCGTAAAGCAAGCTCTTGGACCGACAAGCTTTCAGGAATAATGATATGCTTAGGAGACGTATCTTTCTTCTCTTTGATTTGAGGCTTTTCGTTTTTCCTCAGGATTGTGGTAATATCTTTTTCGTCATTGCGCTTTTTATCAAAGAGAAATTCTTTATTTTCATGTGCTTTCTTTTTTTCGGGGGGTTGACGTTTAACGGGTTGTTCACTCACTGTCAGTTCAACCGATTTCCCCTCAATTTTAATGCGCTGCATTTGCGGGGCTTTTTTTGAATCTGGCCCCGGGCGCCCTCCCTGGGATGGTTTTCTTCCACCTTCAGAATAAGGGCGGGTTCCCTGAGCCTTTCTTCCTTCGCCCGATGGACGCGGAGCACCTGACTGGCGAAAATCACCTTGAGGTCTTGGCTGAAACTGTCTTTCGCCGCTCATAGGTGGTCTTGGGCCTGAAGGTCTTCTCCCTTCATCGGATCTGGGACCTTGGAATCTCCCTCTATCTTCCGGCCTGGAACCTTGAAACCTATTTCCATCTTCAAATCTTTGACCCTGAGGTCTTGCCCCGTCCTCAAGGCGCTGACCCTGTGGCCTGCTATATTCTCCAGAAGGCCTTTGACCCTGTGGTCTTCTCATCTCTCCGGAAGGTCTTTGTCCCTGCGGACCTCTCATTTCTCCGGAAGGTCTTTGTCCCTGCGGACCTCTCATCTCTCCGGAAGGTCTTTGCCCCTGCGGACCCCTCATCTCTCCGGAAGGTCTTTGCCCCTGCGGACCCCTCATCTCTCCGGAAGGTCTTTGCCCCTGCGGACCCCTCA
>JAAYUV010000097.1 GCA_012517475.1 Peptococcaceae bacterium
ATCTTTTGAGTCTATGCCCTTTCAAACATTGACAGAAAAAACCAAATGGTAATATTAGTAATAAATGTAATAATTAGTAACTATTGTTCGTCGTTTAATATCTATTGACAATGAGCATGGAAATTAATGCAACGCTAATGTAATTTTACATAAAATTAACATCTTGGTTTAAAATTTATTTACTGTTTTGGTCAATGTTTTTGAATAAAATCGGAATTAAACCAACGAAGTTATCGACTTTGGAAGATAATTTTAAATTATCTAATAATTTTATTTAAAAATATCTTTAAACATTCCTGAGTAGAGTTAATAATCTGAAAATTCTTTGGAATTTGAAAGGGGAATATACCTGGATTATAGGAAAGAATTAAAAAAAAGCGTTTGCTCTTATGGAGTAACCATAGGCAAACGCCTCTTTGCAATTTCAGCGGATTATAATTTTTCTACCGGTTTTGCCTGGAGATAAAGAGTATCTTCCGAAGAAGGGATATAATAAAAACCGTCTTTCAGTGAATAATCCATGGCCGATAAGAGTTCCGGCAGGTTCTCACACTTCAGATCCAGTAGTTTGCAAATATTATTGGACCAATTTTCCGGGAAAGGGTTAAGAAGAACAAGATTGATGTCTTTAAACAGCGCTTTCGCTTCGGGAATAACCTTTTTGAGTGAACAAAAGACAGACCAGATCTCTATAGGAGTATCTTCGCTGTCTTGGCTGGCTGTAATGTAATGAAGCCTATTCAATTGCTCGACAAACTCAGGCAAAGACCAGAACTTGGCCGGAAAATCCACAAAGATTCTTACTTTATTGTCTAATTTTTTCTCATTTTGAATAGCCCATGTAGCCAAACATTCCAGGAAAGTTATGATACGCGGTGCGTACTCGCAGGCACAATAGTAAATTCCAGGTTTTTTGGGTTCTGTTACCCAGGATATATTGGTATTATAAGGATCTACCGTAATAATAGGGTTGCGGGTTGGTTTGTACCAAATTCTTTTTTCCGAATCGGTGAGGACGATATTGATGGAGTCATCCTCAGCATAATCCTTTTCCTGCAGGATGGACCAGATCAGGCGGGTTTTTCCGGAACCTGCTTCGCCAATAATAAGATGGCTTCCGGGAAGAAACTTTTCAAAGGGTTTGACAACCTGCTCCATTGGCATTACTTCCTTTCTGGTTTTAAATTAAATGGAACACGAGGTATACTATTTAATTCTACATGGACCTCATTTCCCCTTTAAGTTTTTCCATGGTCGTCGAAAACTTTTTGCTTTAGACCTTATTCTGTGCAATTCCTGCTTTTTGTTGCTCCTGTCCTGTATATTTGTTATATTTATCTATATGTCCAGTATTTGAAAGGTAGGCGTTTCTGATGAAGATTTCCAGGAAAGAAGTTGAACATGTAGCCCTTCTGGCCAGATTAAAACTGACTGAGGAGGAAATGAATCAATATACGGAACAGCTGAATTCCATCCTTGAGCATGCAGCCATGCTTGATCAAATTGACACAGCAGGGGTGTCACCCACAGCCCATGCAGTTCAGCTCTATAACGTACTCCGGGATGATGAGGTTAAACCTTCTATGGATCAGGAAAAAGTTCTGAAAAATGCGCCTGATGCTGAAGACGGCTTCTTCAGAGTCCCCAGGATTGTTTAATGAAATATAATAGCTTTTTGGTGCTGAAAGGAGTATCTGGTTATGGGACTAATCAACAAATCCATTGATGATTTACATACCATGCTTGTTAAGAAAGAAATAAGCAGTACGGAACTCACGAAAGAGTTCCTGACTCATATAAAAAATACCGAAGCAAAAGTCCGGGCTTTTCTGACCATTACAGAGGAAACTGCCCTGGCCGCAGCAGCAAAGATAGATGAAAAAATCGCAAAGAACGAAACGATAGGAATCCTGGAGGGGTTACCCGCTGCGCTCAAGGATAACATGTGCACGGAAGGGATTGCTACAACATGCGGTTCCCGGATTCTTGAGAACTTTGTTCCCCCTTACGATGCGACCGTTACTGCAAAGCTCAAAGAGGCTGGAGCGGTTCTTGTGGGCAAATTAAACATGGATGAGTTTGCAATGGGATCTTCCACCGAAAACTCCGGTTTTTTCCCTACCTCCAATCCCTGGGATATGAAGAGAGTTCCCGGAGGATCTTCCGGCGGTTCTGCTGCATCCGTTGCAGCCAGAGAGGTTCCATTTACACTCGGATCCGACACCGGGGGATCAATTCGTCAGCCAGCCGCTTTCTGCGGGGTAGTGGGATTAAAACCAACTTATGGGGCGGTATCCCGTTATGGGCTGGTAGCCTTTGCTTCCTCATTGGACCAAATCGGGCCGCTGACCAAGACTGTCAGGGATAATGCTTTGGTTCTCAACGCTGTGGCAGGGCATGATCCCAAGGATTCCACTTCTGTACCGTTTAATAAACCAGATTATACCCAATTTTTAGAAAATAATGTAAAAGGTTTAAAAATCGGAGTGCCCAAGGAGTTTTTTGGACTCGGACTTCAACCGGAAGTTGAAAAGGTCATCCGCAACGGGATTCAAACTCTTCAGGAGCTGGGAGCGGAAGTGGAAGAATGTTCATTGCCGCATATGGAATATGCCATGCCGACCTATTATATTATTGCTCCGGCAGAATGCAGTTCGAACCTGGCCCGTTATGACGGGGTGCGCTATGGATACAGGGCTGAAGCCGATGATATGATCGACATGTTTAAAGATACAAGGGCCAAAGGCTTTGGACAGGAAGTCAAACGCAGAATCATGCTGGGAACCTATGCGTTGAGCTCAGGATATTATGATGCCTATTACCTTAAAGCACAAAAAGTCAGAACCTTGATCAAGCAGGATTTTGACAAAGTTTTTGCCAGGTATGATGTGCTGATTTCCCCAACCGCGCCTACTCCGGCCTATAAGATCGGCGAGATATCCGATCCGCTTACGATATATATGGGGGATGTCTATACCATTCCGGTAAACCTGGCCGGTCTGCCGGCTATTTCCCTCCCCGCAGGCTTTGTGAACGGGCTGCCGGTGGGTATGCAGCTGATCGGAAAGCATTTTGATGAAGGGGTATTGTATCGGGCTGCCTATACTTTTGAACAAAATACCGATTATCATAAAGAAATCCCTGCATTCATCAAGGAGGTGGGTTAAAATGGCATATGATGATAAATATGAAATGGTTTGCGGAGTAGAAACCCACGTGGAGATGGCTACCAAAACCAAGATTTTCTGCGGCTGCAGCACGGAATTCGGCGGGGAGCAGAATACGCATGTCTGTCCTGTCTGCCTTGGTCTGCCCGGGGTTTTGCCGGTATTGAACAGGGAAGTTGTCAATCTGGCCATTAAAGCCGGATTGGCATTGAATTGTGAAATTGCGGAGTTTTCCAAGTTTGACCGAAAGAATTATTACTATCCGGATTTGCCGAAAAATTATCAGACATCACAATATGATCTCCCGATCTGCAAAAATGGCTGGCTGGAGATCAGTGTGAATGGGGAGAAGAAGAAAATCGGAATTACCCGAGCGCATATGGAGGAAGATGCCGGCAAGCTGGTGCACAGCGGGGAAACGATTACGACCTCCAACAGTTCCGGTGTCGATTATAACCGGACCGGGGTTCCGCTGCTTGAAATCGTATCTGAACCGGATATGAGGTCGGTTGATGAAGTCCTGGCTTACCTGGAAGAACTCGTTCAGATCATGGAATATGCGGGAATATCCGATTGCAAGATGGAACAGGGGTCTGTCCGTTTTGACGTCAATGTTTCACTGCGCTTAAAAGGAAGCAGTGAGTTTGGAACCAGGACGGAGACCAAAAATTTGAACTCCTTCAACTCAGTCCGCCGCTGCCTGGAATACGAGCTGGAACGCCAGGCTGACATTCTGGACGAAGGGGGAGCCATTGTACAGGAAACCAGAACATGGGACGAGGGAAAAGGGATGACATTATCCCTCCGTTCCAAAGAAGAAGCCCATGATTACCGGTACTTCCCGGAGCCGGATCTTATGCCTCTCGTTATTGACAGGAAGTGGGTAGACGAAATCCGGTCCGCTATGCCCGAGCTTCCCGCTGCCAAGAGACAGCGCCTGCAGTCACTGGGACTTCCGGAGTATGATGCCGGGGTTATTACATCTTTTAAAGCGATGGCCGATTATTTCGACGCGGCGCTGGAAAAATTCGATGATGCCAAGACACTGGCTAACTGGGTCATGGGTGATCTCAGCGGCTTATTAAAAGCCAATTCCTGTTCTTTCGAAGATTCTCCGGTTTCACCGGTACAACTGGCCGGACTGTTAACCTTGATCAAAAAAGGAGAAATCAGCGGAAAAATCGGCAAGACCGTTATTGAAGAGATTTATAAGACGGGCAAAGATCCTGAGACCATTGTCAAAGAGAAAGGACTTGTCCAAATCAGCGATGAAGGTGCTCTGGAGAAAATTATTGATGAAGTGATTGCGGCTAATCCTAAATCGGTCGGTGATTATCAAGCAGGTAAAGAAAATGCCATTGGCTTTTTAGTCGGTCAGATTATGAAAGCGACCAAAGGACAGGCCAATCCCGGGCTGGTTAATAAGCTGCTCAGGGGAAAACTGGCGGAATAAGAGAGGGTGATAAAATTGGCCCAAAAAGTTACGTTGATCCCTGGGGATGGGATTGGTCCGGAAATCAGTGCCGCTACCGTTGAAGTGATTAATGCCAGCGGTGCGGATATTGAGTGGGAAGAATATGAGGCCGGTCTTCTGGCTGTTGAAAAATATGGTACACCCCTTCCGGAGCATATTATCGAATCCCTTAAGAGAAATAAAGTCGGTCTGAAAGGACCGGTTTCTACCCCTGTAGGGAAAGGTTTCCGCAGTGTAAATGTGGAACTTCGCCTGGCCATGAATTTTTATGCCAATGTTCGGCCGCTCAAAAACATGAGACATATAGAATCGAGATACACAGGAATTGACATGGTTTTTGTGCGGGAGAATACGGAAGACCTTTATTGCGGGATTGAACATATGGTTGGTAAAGATGCTGCTCAGGGGATTAAAATCATTACCAGGGAAGCATCGGAAAGAATATGCCGTTTTGCTTTCGAGCTGGCCCGCAAAGAGGGGAGAAAAACCGTTTTGGCAGGCCATAAAGCCAATATTCTGAAGCTTAGCGACGGACTCTTTTTGGAATGTGCCCGGGCAGTGGCCAAAGAATATCCGGACATCAAGTTTGAGGATAAAATAGTTGATGCTCTTTGTGTGGACCTGGTCAAAACTCCGGAAAGATTTGACGTGATCGTTTTGCCCAATCTCTATGGGGATATCCTTTCGGATATGGGGGCAGGCCTCATTGGTGGATTAGGAGTCGCCCCGGGAGCGAATATCGGAGATAATGGAGCGTTATTTGAAGCGATTCACGGGAGCGCCCCGGATATTGCCGGACAGAATAAAGCCAATCCCCTTGCTATGATCCTTTCCGGTGTAGAAATGCTCAGATATTTGGGCTTTTCGGAAGAAGCCAACAAGATCATGCAGGCCATTGACACTGTTTTAGCGCAGAAAGAAAAACTTACCCCGGATCTGGGAGGAAACTCGGGAACCAAGGAGATGGCCCGTTATATTATTGAAGCGATGGGGTAACACCGGACGTCCTTAGAGTTACATGAATCATTAAGGGGTTGTTGCAAAACTACGCTGTCTATACATTACGGAAACTAGTCGTTTTGCAACAGCCCCTTTTTGTCATGATTCTATTGACTTACCCTTAGCAGGCACTTTTGCTATACTATATTTGGGATATCATGCGCTTTTGTTATATGGGTTATCATGGCTAAAATGAGGAAAAAACGGAGATAGGATAAATGGAAGAAAAAACAGCAGCTAAGCGGAGAGACCATAAAGCATTATCCAATCCGAATTGGAATTTTTCGCAGGCTCTTTATCTCATTCTGGTGGTCTATCTGGTTGAATTTTTTCTGGGATGGCTGAAACTTCCCGATAGTTTAGGAAGCCTCAAAGGCTTTATAAACTATCTGATGACCGGTTTCGGAGAAGGTTTTCTTTTTTTAATAGCTCTTTTAATTTTTTTAAGAATTATGCACAGATCGTTTTCAGATCTGGGATTGGTTCACTTCGGTTTTAAAAACTTGATATTTGGAGTTTCCGGAGGGATCTTTCTTTTTATCTTCGTTGGGGTTTTGGGTAATCTCATCGTAGAATACCTTGGAAATCCTGATCCTCAAAGTTTTGCGCTTGCGGTTTCCGGTGCAAGTTCAATTTGGCAATTTGTTTTGCTTTTAATCCTGGGCGGGGTGATCGTACCATTAAAGGAAGAGTTGATTTTCAGAGGGCTTGTTTATCCTCCCCTGCGTGCTGTTTATGGCAAGGGGAGCGGCATTTTGATCACCGCTTTGTTTTTTGGCGCTATGCATTTTGATTTGATCCGGTTTTTTCCTCTGTTTTTGGGTGGGGTCGTCTTAACCTGGCTTTATGAAAAAACGCAGAGCCTTTGGCCTTCTGTGATTGCTCACGGAATATGGAATATACTGATGACCATTTTAATGTGGTGGCAGAAAGGGTAGAACGGATGGGAAGAAAAAGTGAACTGCATATTTCCGGAGACCGTAATGATTCTGACCAGGTGATAGAAATAGTTCGCCTGACATCTGATGGAACCGGGGTAGGCTATCTTGCCGGAAAGACAACTTTTGTTCCCGGAATGCTTCCGGGGGAAAAAGGAAAGGTTCGTATCTCGGAAGAGAAAAAAACGTACCAAAGGGCTGAAGTTCTTGAACTGTTGGAACATTCTGCGGAAAGGCAGATTCCGCCCTGCAGCGATTATCACGTTTGCGGAGGCTGTGATCTTCAGCATGCAAATTATGCGTATTCCCTGAAGTGGAAACGCCAATGGGTAGAAGATGCCCTTACCCGGATCGGAGGATTCCGGGATATCCGGGTCGAGCCGGTTATGGGAATGGAAGATCCCTGGCGTTATAGAAATAAAGCCCTATTGCATCGGAATGAGGAAGGCCGGTGGGGTTACTATAAAGAGAAAACGAAAGAAGTTGTTGAATTTGAGGATTGCCTGCTCCTCAGCAGGAATACCAACGAGCGAATCAGAAAGCTCCGGAAAACGCTGGGGAACCGCTGTCCCGGAATAAAGACAGCGACACTGCGTGAGAGCAACAGGGGCAAGGGGCTTTTGCTTTTAGAGGGGAATACCAAGGAAAAACAAGAATTGGAATACCTGGTCAGGGAGCTTAAAAAGGAAGAGATTTTTTCTCCCCATATCTGCTCGGTTTCTATACCCCAGGGCGGCGAGGAGTTCGAAGGAAGCGGCGCCCAGTATCTGAATGAGCATCTTGATGAACTCAGGTTTCGGGTTTCCCCAAGGGCGTTCCTGCAGGTGAATGCCGCCCAGACTGAGAAACTGTACGGTCTTGTCCTGGATTGGGCTCAGCTTTCAGGAAGGGAAGAGGTCTGGGATCTCTACTGCGGCATTGGAACGATTACGCTGATGCTGGCCAAAAGAGCGGGACATGTTATAGGCATAGAAGAAAATCCTTATGCTGTAGAAGATGCCGCTCAGAATGCCAAAGACAATAAGATTGCCAATGTTCATTTTCTTCAGGGCAAAGTCGAGGATAGGATAAAAGGAATTTCCCATACCCCGGATCTTGTCGTTACCGACCCTCCCCGGGCCGGAATGGAGCCGTTGGTTGTGCAGAGACTTCTGGAGGTAAAACCGAGAAGAATGATTTATGTATCGTGCAACCCTGCCACCCTGGCCAGGGACTTAAGGCTGCTTCTGGCAAACGAGGGAGAAAATGAGGCAGGTAAGGAAAACTACAAAATAGAAAAAGTCCAGCCGGTGGATATGTTTCCGTGGACGGCACATGTGGAGACGGTATGTTTGATGTCAAAAGTGAATAAATAGGAGGCTGAAAAGCCTGAAAAACAAGGGCTTCCAAGCATATCATCCTTTTCGTCGGTCAGCGACAGGGTGAAGGTTAGCTTGGAAGCCTGGTGTTTTTATATTAGCGGGAACATATCGGAATTAAGTTATGCGTGTGCAGTTTTATAGGGTATAGGTTGTGGCACTGATTTTATTGAAAATAGGTCATTTTAGCGTTTAAGTGAGCGGGATAGATGTAAAAAAGGAATAAAATAATAGCGAATATAAGTGTACATAAAAAATATTTCAACTATTTTCCGAAATAGTATTGACAATCATTGTTTGAGGGTGTATTCTATGCACATAAGGCGAACGTAAAAAATATTTCAATAGAAAAAGTGATATAAGTTAAGTGTACGCAAGGAGGAAGAATATGAAAATTGGTAATGCTTCAAAAATCAATGTCTATTCTGGCCAGATAATTTCGAGAGTGGAAGCTAAAGACGAGGTTGGAGATAATGTGTTAGAAGAAAGAAAGGTGCTTATACCAAAAGCGATTTCAAATGGCCGAGTAAATCATTCTGATTTAGGAATTGTGAAACTAAAAAAGTCTGTTGATGCCGAACGAATAACAAAGAAGGGTGATGTAGTTCTAAAACTATCTACTCCATATGATGCGGCATATATCGAAGAAGATGATGAAGGATTGGTTGTTCCCTCCTTTTGCTGCATTATTCGTATAGGGAAAGAAGCTAAAATTAATCCTGAATTCTTAGTTGCCTATCTCAATACATCGTATGCACGAGAGTTGCTTAAAGCAAAGGTAGCCGGTTCCACAATGCCCATGATTAAAATCAGTGATGTGAAAGACTTTGAGGTACCTGATATTTCGATTACAAAACAGCAAACACTGGGTGAAGCATATTCTCTAAGTTGTCATAAGCAGTCGGTGTTAAAAGATCTCTTATTAAATGAACAGAAAATAATAGAGAATGTATTGATGAATACTGTAAAGGAGGCGCTCGCGAATGACTAATAAAAGTAACGAAATTTTACAGGCTCTTAATTACGTTTACCGTGAGCTTAGCAAGTGGAGCTTAAGAAATGCTGCTAATGACAATCCCTCTGCGGCTCTCGTATTCTTTAGTTTTTTGAAATATGTGTCTGATAATAAACAAAAACTGAGCCTTGAGTTTGATGAGAAGTTTAACTTTGATTTTCTGAGTGTTTTATTTGGCGAACGGCTAAGAAGAAATGATTTAGTAGCGCATATAGCTAACATTGAAAAGCAGCTGGGACATGGATACGGCATACTTGAAAGTTATGCAAGTAGCATAGATCTAGATAGTTTTGACCGGCAGGACACACAAATTTGGGAAGTGCTTAATTCGGTAGATATGTCTGATTTGAATGATGAGCACGTGGTTTACGAAGCCTTAGCAAACTATTTTTCAGTTACAGTAAAAAAAGAAATCAGGTTTTCCGGAGAGTGTGTCACAGAGCAAAATCTCGCTAAACTCATGGCCGCAATTGGTAGTCCTGTTAATGGTTCTGTTTATGACTTTGCCGTTGGCTATGGGATTCTGGCTGCGGAGTGCGCAAAAGGGAAAGATGTGCATGTACTTGCACAAGACATCGATAGAACCTGTGCCGCGGTAACGATAATGATGTTAACAATGGCTGGTTGTCTAAATTCCACTGTGTTATGCGGAGATACGATAATAAATCCGTTGACTACCGTTCTGAATAATGAGAGGACTTTTGATTGCGTCATATCTTCTCCGCCGTTTGGGCTTAAACGTTCCGTAAAAGATGCAAATTTTGAGAGCGGCCAACAGGCTGATGCTTACGAATATGGACTTGAATTTAAGCTAACAGGTGATCTGACTTTTTCGCGCCATTTGATCGCTTCATTAAGGAAGGACGGCATCGGAGTCATACAAGTGCCAATGGGCGCATTGTTCCGGGGTGGTATGGAAGAAAAGGTTAGAGCCAACATGATAAGAGATAACTATATCGACGCAATAATTGAATTACCTGCTGGTATCGTAGCCGCAACAAGTATAAAAACAGCACTTATTGTCTTTAAGAAGGATCGAAAAGAAAAAGATATTTATATGCTCGATGCAAGCCGGGAAGCGGCTAAGGATTTTATTGAGAGCAATGGTCGAGCCAGTGTTCGGATTACTGATTATGGAGTTAGAGAAATTCAGCGGATGGTGAAATCGCGTGAAGTCATAGAAGGATTATCGACAATCATCACGCAGAAGGAACTGGCTGAAAACAATTATAATCTTAGTGTTGGTGCATATTTACAGAAGAGCATTGAACAAGTCGTTATTGAAGAAGATATCGATGCCCTGCGTAAAAACAATACGATGTTGCTTGCAAAATTGCAGCAACTCGACAAGAAGCTTAACGAAACAATCGAAAGGATTGAATAGGATGAAATACAAACAAGACACATACAGCAATGCTGCTGTTGGATATGCAGAAAATTGTATTAATTTCATTTAATCCAACATGAAATCAAAGATAAAGAAGATATTCTTGAGAAAACTAGTAAAATTGATTAATTTTTGTGACGTCAATACAGCTTGTATAAGGGTTTTAACTATGCACCAGAAAATTACTACTTATAGTTGCAAATTACCACAAATCGTGATAGAATAAAAACAGTGTCAGATGACTCGGAAAGAGGTTTTATAATGATGAGCTTACCACAACTTGAAAGTTGGCTGCTGAATGCAGCAAATATAATAAGAGGACCTGTTGATCCAAGTGATTATAAGGCATATATCTTCCCCTTGCTATTCTTCAAACGTATTTCTGATGTTTATGAAGAAGAGTATGCACAAGCATTGGAAGAATCTAATGGAGATATTGAGTATGCGGAATTTGAAGAAAATCACCGATTTATAATTCCAAAGGGCTGTAGATGGAGTGATCTACAGGCTAAAACCACTAATATTGGTGCCGCTATATCCAGCATTTTTCGTCGTATAGAACTTGCTAATAGAAAAACTCTTAGCGGTATCTTTGGTGATGTTGAGTGGAAAAACAAAGATAAGCTTTCGGACGAACGTTTAAAAAATCTTGTTGAACATTTTTCTCTACATAACTTATCTATAAAGAATGTTGAGCCGGATATGGCAGGCCGCGCTTATGAATACTTAATTAAGCGCTTTGCTGATAAGACAAATAAAAAGGCGGGGGAATTTTACACACCTCGAAGCATTGTAAAGTTGATGACTTTAATTCTTGACCCATGTGAAGGTGAGTCGGTATATGACCCGGCTTGTGGTACTGGCGGGATGCTGTTACAGGCACTTGCTCATGTAAAAGATAAAGGTCAGGATATAAGGACACTTGAACTATACGGGCAAGAAAGAAATCTCACCACATCAGCCATTGCAAGGATGAATCTGATTATTCACGGATTAGAAGATTTCGATATAGAACGCGGCGATACGCTACGTAATCCGATATTTAGAAACAGAAACCAACTTGCTACTTTTGACTGTGTTATTGCCAATCCGCCTTTTTCTTTAAAAAAATGGGGCTTGGAAGTTTGGGAGCATGATAAATGGAAGCGCAATGAATACGGTACCCCTCCTGCTTCATATGGAGATTTTGCATGGGTACAACACATGTTGAAATCAATGGCGCCTGCAACGGGACGTTTGGCTGTTGTTGTTCCGCATGGTGTATTGTTTAGAAAAGGTAGCGAGCAAACCATTCGTGAAAAGCTGATAGAAAATGACAAGATCGAAGCAATTATAGGTTTAGCAGATAACCTTTTTTATGGTACTAACCTTGCAGCATGTATTCTTATTCTTAAGCATAGGAAGCAGCCGGATCGCCATCGGAAGGTATTGTTTATTGATGCATCAACGATATATAAACCACAACGAGCGCAGAACATTTTAGAGGATGAGCATGTTACTCGTATCTTTGAATTATACAATCAATTTAGGGATGTTCCCCATATTGCACGCGTTGTCTCTCATGATGAAATCAAGCAAAATGACTGCAATCTAAGTATATCCCTATTTATCAAAAAAGAAGAAACGAAAGCGATACTTACATTAGATGAAGCCATATTAAATTTGCGGAATGCTATTAATATGAGCAAAGCTGCTGATGAAGTACTCAATAGGAAATTGGTTGAGATCGGGGTGATAGAGCAATGAGCGAAAAAAGACTGACACAAGCTGAATTGGAATCCCATTTAAAAGCCGCAGCTAATCTGCTGCGTGGAGATATTGATGCAGGGGATTATAAGCAATATATTTTCCCATTGCTTTTCTTTAAGCGTATCTGCGACGTTTATGACGAGGAGTATAATGAAGCAATGAAGGAATCCGATGGGGATGAAGAGTATGCTGCTGAAATATATGAGCACCGCTTTATAGTTCGTCCTCAGAACCATTGGAATGAGGTGCGTAAAACCACCACAAATGTTGGAGCAAGGATTAATAAAGCACTTCGCGGGATCGAATTCGATAATAAGGAAACCCTGACTGGTATTTTTGGTGATGCCAAGTGGACAAATAAAAAACGCTTGTCCGACGAGACTCTAAAGGAACTCATTGAACAGTTCTCTTTGATGAAGCTTGACAACACCCACGCGGGACTGGATGAATTGGGAAATGCGTATGAATTTTTGATTAAGTATTTTGCTGATGACAGTGGCCATACTGCTGCGGAATTTTATACTAATCGAACTGTCATTGATCTTATGACTTCTCTATTGGATATTAAGCCTGGCGAATCTGTGTACGACCCAACTTGCGGAACTGGCGGAATGTTGATGGTAACAGCGGCCCGCTTGAAAAAACTTGGAATGGAATATCGGAATTTGCGGCTTTATGGACAAGAGATAAATATAATCACATCTTCTGTGGCAAGGATGAATATGTACCTCCATGGCATTGAGGATTTTGAGATAGCCCAAGGCGATACATTGTCTAAATCATATTTTAAAGATAAAGATAAACTTAAAACATTTGATGTTGTCTTGGCCAATCCGCCGTATTCAATTAAGCAATGGGATAGGGCGTTGTTTGAAAACGATCCTTACAACAGAAACGAATATGGAGTACCGCCACAAGGATGTGCTGATTATGCATTCTTTGCCCACATACTCAAGAGCTTAGATAAGAATACTGGTCGCTGTGCAATCCTCTTTCCTCATGGGGTTTTGTTTAGAGATTCAGAGAAAGAGATTCGTGCAAACATCATTAAGGCTGATAGGATTGAATGTGTTATAGGCTTGGGACCGAATTTGTTTTACAACTCACCAATGGAAGCCTGTATTGTTATTTGCAGAATGAAAAAACCAGACAAAACTAAAAATCGCATACTATTTATTAATGCGGTTAATGAAGTGAAACGTGAGCAGGCGCAGAGCTTCTTAGAGCCGGAGCATATTGAACGAATAGATAGAGCATACAAAGCATTTGAGGATATTGACGGTTTTTCAAAGGTAGTGAAAATTGATGAGATTCGGGATTGGAATCTTTCAATACCGCTTTATGTACGTAGTAACGGGGACACATCGACTGTGAATGACGCTTCTCTATTACAAGAAAAATATCTTGAATGGCGTCGTCATTCAGAGGGGTTATATCAGAAACTCGATGATCTGCTTGCGAAATTGACCGGTCAGGGGGTGAATCTGTGAAACTTGGTGACGTTGCGCGGGAAGTTAAAATAACCATTAATAATCCTCTAGAAGAAGGTCTGGAACGTTATGTAGGTTTAGAACATCTCGATCCTCAAGAATTAAAAATTCAGCGCTGGGGTAATATTGCCGATGGTGTAACCTTCAACAAAAAGTTTTGTGCAGGCCAGATTTTGTTTGGTCGCCGTCGAGCATATCAGAAGAAAGCCGCAGTAGCAGATTTTGATGGGATTTGCTCCGGTGATATCACTGTTATAGAAGCAATCGAAGGTGCGATTGTTCCTGAGTTATTACCATATATTATCCAGAGTGATTCATTTTTCGAGTATGCTGTAAGCGAATCAGCAGGATCTTTGTCTCCAAGAGTTAAATGGAAGCATCTGGCTGAATATGAACTCTCTTTGCCTGATAAGGATACTCAACGTAAAATTGCCGAGCTAATGCAGGCATTCGACGAGAGCGTAGAAGCGCATTGCAATACCGTGCTGGCACTGCGTGCTATTTATTCAAGCAGTCGGATTGCTTTCACTGATTGTACAACCGTAACGATTAAAGATCTTGCTCGCCCTGATACCGATAAGAGTTTTATAGACGGAGATTGGATAGAGGCTGAATATCTATCTAAAAAAGGTATTAGGTTGATTCAAACAGGCAACATAGGAATCAATGAATTTATTGATAAAAACGACCAAAAATGGATTTCAGAAGCAACTTTTGATTTGCTACGTTGCACTGAAGTTGAGCCAGGAGACATACTCATATGTAGATTGGCCGACCCTGTTGGTAGAGCATGTGTTATTCCTGATCTTGGCACAAAAATGATAACTGCTGTTGACTGTACAATATTAAAGATTGATAAGTCAAAATATGATGCGGACTTCATTGCATATTTACTAAATACCGATGAATGGCTTGCTTTATGTAAAAGATTCTCACGCGGTTCAACACGTCAGCGAATAACCAGAAGCGCACTAGGTGATTTAACGATTCAGGTACCAAGTATTGATGAGCAAAGAGCATTTGCAAAGAAGATTGCAATAATAAAGGATGCGTTACTTGCAGAGCAAGCTGCTATCGAGAAAATAAAGGCATTAAAAAAAGAAACTATTACAAAGCTAATTTCAGGAGGTGATACACAGTGACAATGAACCACAGCGAGCCAAACACCATTGAACCATATGTCATTGAGCAAATCAAAAAAGCTGGATGGACGTATGTTCCGGCTTCGGGATTGAGCCGGAAGACAGATGAAGTGATCGACGAAAAGCTGCTGAAAGAAGCGCTCATTCGTCTTAATCCCGACATTGCCCGTGAACCGCAAAACGCTGACGAGGTTATATTTAAAATTAGGGCTGCTGTGCTAAGTCAGCGCAATGACGGATTAATATCCGCAAACGAAACTCTGATGAAACTGATTCGCGAAGAACCGTCCTTCCAGTTTGGAGAAGATGGAGATCATGTTTCAATCAAAATCATAGACTTCGATGATCCTGACAAAACAAAGAACAGCTATATTGTTACAAACCAATATACTGTTACAAACGGTACCATTGAAAAACGTCCGGATATCGTTATGCTCATTAACGGGATTCCGGTTGTAGTAGGTGAGATAAAAACAGCCTTCCGTAATGCCGTAACCTGGTTTGACGGAGCTTACGATATCACTGAGGATTACCAGCAAACTATACCGGATTTGTTTGTGCCGAATGTTATTTGTTTTTCTACTGAGGGAAAGGCTTATCGCTATGGTGCTGTGGGCACTCCACCCGATAAATGGGCACCGTGGCGTGAGTCCGGTCAAGAAGTTCTTGAAGTAGGGTTACGTAATTTAGACGCGCCGATTTTGCAGATGTTAAATACAGAAGCTGTATTGGACATTATGCATTTCTTTACCCTGTTCGCTACAGATGGTCGCGGTCAGAAGACAAAAATCATTTGTCGGGCACAGCAATTCTATGCAGCAAATAAAATGGTTGACCGTGTGAAACGCTCTACGGCAAAGCAGGGCTTAATCTGGCACTTCCAAGGGTCAGGCAAATCCTTGTTGATGGCTTTTGTTGCTCTAAAGTTGCGCCAAGATGAGGCTTTGCAAAACCCAACAGTAATCGTTGTCGTTGACAGAAAGGATCTTGATACGCAGATTACCGGAACTTTCAAAGCGACAGATATCCCCAATATGGAGCAAATAAAGGATAAGGCTCATTTACAGCAGCTTTTGGAAGCGGGCACTCGCAAAATATTAGTAACCACCATTCAAAAGTTCGCTGATTTCGATGGTATTGTTGACCGTCGTGACAATATTATCATGCTTGTCGATGAAGCTCACCGAACACAAGAAGGCGATCTTGCAATCAAAATGAGGACAGCACTTCCTAATGCATTCTTGTTTGGACTCACAGGCACACCTATTAATAGGCGTGATAGAAACACCTTCACAACCTTCGGTGCTCCTGATGATGAGGGAGGGTATCTCGACAAATACTCCATCGAGGATTCTCTTCGTGACAAGACAACGGTCCCGCTCCATTTTCAACCTCGTCTGGTTGAAATGAGAATTGACCGGGCCATTATCGATGAAGAGTTCGCTAAAATGGCTGACTCTCTCGACGAAGAAAGCATGGAAGAGCTCTCGAAAAGAGCTGGAAAAATGCCAACGATCGTTAGTTCGTCCGAGCGTATTTATAAAATCGCTGAGGATATTGCCAAGCATTACACAGAGAATGTTGAACCGAATGGCTTCAAGGCTATGATTGTATGTTATGACCGTCATTGTTGTGCGGAGTATAAGCGGGCTATGGATACTCTCTTTCCTGCTGATGCGACCGATATCGTAATGACGACGAGCAAGGGAGATCCGGCTGAATATCAGCAATGGGATCGAAAGAAAGAGGATGAAAGTAAACTACTTGATCGATTCCGTGATCCGGATGATCCGCTAAAAATACTTATTGTCACCGCAAAGTTACTCACCGGTTTTGATGCCCCAATCATGCAAGCTATGTATTTGGACAAGCCGATGAAAGGACATACGCTACTGCAGGCAATTTGCCGTATCAACCGTCCATATCCAAATAAGCACTTCGGACTCATTATCGATTATATCGGTGTATTTGATGAAGTTGCTAAAGCTCTGGAGTTCGACGAAAAGCAGGTTGAAAAGGTAGCGACCATCCTTGATGAGCTTCGAGATGAGTTTCCAATCGCTCTTGAAAAGTGTATGGAGTATTTCAAAAATGTTGACCGATCGCTTACTGGTTTTGAGGCACTGATAGCAGCCCAAGATTGCCTTCCGAACAATGAAATCCGCGATAAATTTGCTGTTGACTATAACTACCTGGCACAGCTGTGGGAAACATTGTCACCGGATCCGCTTCTTTCAAGATACAAGGACGATTATAAATGGCTGTCACAGATTTATGAGTCAATTCAGCCATCGGGCGGAGTGGGAAGACTTATATGGCACGCGCTTGGCGCTAAAACCATAGAGATTGTTAATCAGAATGTGCACATTGATGCGATACGGGATGATCTGGAAACCCTCATATTAGATGAAGAGGTAATAAAAGACCTCCTTGATAATCCCGACGAAACAAAAATTAAGGAGCTCGAAATCAAGATATGCACTCGACTTCGTAAGTACAAGAACAATCCAAAATTTAAACAGCTTGGTGAGCGTTTAGAAGAGCTAAAGCAAAAGTACGAAGAAGGCTTCTTTAACAGTCTGGAATTCCTCAAAGGCTTGCTTGAAATCGCTAAAGATACAGTCGTTGCAGAACGCGATATTGAACCGGAAGATAATCGCAAGCAAGCAAAGGCTGCATTGACAGAGTTGTTTGAATCAGCAAAGTCAGAAAAGACGCCGATAGCAATCGAGATGTTGGTTACCGAAATCGATAATGTTGTTAACATAGTTCGGTTTGACAAATGGCAATGGACTAACGCTGGAACACGCGAAGTCAAAAAAGCCTTAAGAACGGCACTGCGTAAACAGGGATTACACAAAGACAACGAGCTGTTTGATAAAGCCTATAACTATATCCGCGAATACTACTAATCTAAACAGAAAAAGAACGCCGATAGGAAGCGATACTTCTTACTGGCGTTCTTTTATATTTCATCCCGATCAAACAGTAAACCGAAACGGGTTTTATATACAGGCCCTCCGCATTGCTCGCAATAGCGTGCATCTTTGTCACCGATGTATCCACAAGGAGTTGTCGGGTGACTGATAGGTTCGGCAAAGAGATGTGTTCCACATAACTTGCAGAAAAGTGCTTCTTCGGCTATGTGGGCGTTGCCGCAGTTTGGACAATAGGCGTAACGACCATCCTTATTGATATCAGGTGTAGGAAGGAACACAGGTAATTCAGGCTCGGGATTCCTTTGAATTCTACTGTGGATTCGTAACGTTGATTCGTCTGCACATATTGTCCTGAATTCAAGGAATTTTGTAAACGGAGGAATAATGCTTAACATTGAATCATGCAGTTTTCGCTTATCGTCAATAAGCTCGCGGATTGCCCGTTCTCGGCTATCTGCTGCCTTTCCTGATAAACCACAGATATCCTGCAATTCGGCAGAAGCATGGCAACCAATGCGGTAAACGATGAATTTTGGAGCTAAAAGTTCACCGGCAAAAATATGTGCTTCTTGCTCTATCTTATTGTATTCCTCGTCGGACAGCGACCATTTAGTTATCGATACTTTCGAACTGGATAGGTGACCTAAAACTATATGACCAAGCTCGTGCGCTACTGTCCAGCGTATGCGTCCATAAGGTTCAACTTGTTCATTTATTACAATTGAATATTTCCCGGTATCCGGGTCATAAATTGCTAGGCCGTCTTCTCCGTAGATTACGTCATCTATGAGAGATTGACGGTCTATTTTTGTTTCTTCAGACAATTCTTCGATTGTCACTATTCTGATTTCAACGTTGTTTGCTTCAGCATAATTGTCAACTAGCTCGAAGATATCAACAGGAAGCCAGTCAACCCCGTATTTTTTAATAAATTCATGCGCAGCTTCTGTGGCGAAGGCGTAATCAACGCCGCCATCACCTAGTTTCTTACTCCTTTTTGAAGGCATCTGGATACAACGACTCCAATACTTTTCGAATTTTGGTCAGTTCTTCGTCCGGCAGATTTTCTGTTGCACGAAAGATGGCACGCAGATCTGAATTTTGAATCAAATCAATAATTGTCTCCCGTTCTGCATCTCCACGAAGAGCTAACTTTACCTTTTTTAATGCTTCTTCACTTACATTGCTTTGATTATCACGATCGCGGCCAGCTGCGCGTAGCTCCACGTCCATGTCTTCTTTCGCATCAGCGGTAACTGAAAAAGCAATAGCGGCTTTACCAAGTTGTTCATCAATTTGAATTTTCAAAAGTGTATCTAATGGTATGTCAAGAACAGCGGCAATTTTTGCTAAGGACTCTGCCGACGGTTCACGCAACCCGTTTTCAACATAATCAATGAAAGACTTAGACATGCCAGTTTTCTCTGCTAATACTCTTGCGGGTATTTTGTTTTCTTTCCGCAAGTTTTTAATATATTGGCCGAGTTTCTTTCCCATGCGATGACCTCCTATCTCGGAGATACAACTCCTTGTAGTAATAATAACATAGTTCCCACTTTAAGTAAAGAATATTCGTTAAGAAGACTTGTTTTTAAAATATGTCTGTGCTACAATGAAATTACCACCAATAGTGGTAATTAAAACTCAGTATTATACTGATTGTGTTAGCGATAACCGTGCGTTGCATACCGCTTTCGCAGAAATATATTACCACAAGCAGTAATAAAAATCAAGTTCTTTATGACAGAAAGGAGGTTAAAAGCCTATGAGTAATACAATTCATTTTCCCATCGTCGTGCAGTGTCCATGGTGTGAGAAGGGCGAAACTCTTGCGGACAAGCCAGCTGACATTAAGATCTCGTGCCAGTGTCCAAGATGCGGTCGCATCTATCATGTAGATTTTTCAACATTGAAAGTTGAAAAGGCAGCGGCAATACGAAGAAAAAGAGGAGCTTAACGCGAATCTCATGACAACTGAATAGTAGTTACTGACTGAGTCACTTGGGGCTATAAACAGCCACCACTAAGGCCGGAGTAGCGCTGGAAACAGCGGATACTTGCGGCCTTTTTCCGTTTCATCAAGCATCTTCGATATCTCCTGTTTCCGGCTCTCCGGAAAAACAAAAAGGAGATATCGAACAATGAAATATGATTACCACTTCAACAAAGAAACCATCACTATCGAAGTTCAAGAGGGCGATTATGACATACTCATCGAGCTTGACCGATTGGAACGCAATGTCAATCAAAAAGAAACCCGCCGACATGCTTCACTGGACGCATTTAATCTTGACGGGAATCTATTCCCAGCAGACGTGGATGTCGAAGCCGAATGTATCAAAAACGAGGAATACCAAGTGCTGTATAAAGCCATTGACCAGCTTTTGCCGCAGCAGCAGGAGCTCATCAAAAAAGTTTTTTTCGAGAAGCGCACCATCGTAAGCATCGCCCGTGAAGAAGGCGTCGGCGAAAGCGCAATACGCGATCGACTAAACCGCATTTATAAAAAACTGAAAGAAAATCTGAAATAGACCCTGCGGATTCGCTTCTGCCG
Organism: Peptococcaceae bacterium; assembly: GCA_012517475.1. GTDB lineage: Bacteria > Bacillota > Desulfitobacteriia > Desulfitobacteriales > Syntrophobotulaceae > Dichloromethanomonas. The sequence continues at coordinate 20,213 of JAAYUV010000097.1, forward strand.
TGAGCTACCTATGGAGAGAACAACAACACCGCTCTCCAGAAAAGAGGTAAGAGCGATGAAGCATGAGCTAAAAATCAGCATCCGTAGGGCACCGTTTGAAGGTAGCGTTGTTAAAAATCAGACGGTCACCCTACGGGAGCGGCTTCTGAAGCGAATGTTTGGCGAAAAGCACAGGGTGATGGTAATCGTCCCCGGCGATAGCGTTGAGCGTGTATCGATTTCAGAGCTGCCGGAGGAGGGTAACGAAGATGAACGAGCGTGACCCCACTCCGAAAATCCCAATGACTATTAAGGCGAAAGCCTACCGCCATCAAATAGAGGCCTTCAATTTCGTTTGTAAGTGTTTTGGCCTCTTTGCGGAGGGAGGTGCTTCCGATGCCAAAGGTCGAGGTGACCTGCCGGATTTGCGGCAAGCCTTTCCTAAAGCCGGAAACCCAAGTCCGTGAAAACAATTTCTGCTGTGTAGAGCATTTTCGTCAGTGGAATTCGAAGCGCATGTCGGAATACAACAGCAGCACCAATCCCATGAACCAACCCGGCGGCGTAATGGAAGCACGTATCAAACGCAGTCATGCTATGCGGGGTACTGGTGAAGGCAAAGCTTATAGAAAATTACTGGGAAAGCATGAACACCGCAGGATTGCTGAAGCGATACTTGGCAGGCCGCTTAAAGAAGGCGAGGTTGTCCATCACCTCGACGGGAACAAGCTGAACAATGATCCAGCAAACCTTGAAATTTTACCCTCACAAGCAGAACATGCAAGGATTCATTTTTCAAAGAAGAAAGCGAGGTGATGCATATGAACATTTCCAAAGGCTGTGGAGCTGCACTCCTGATGGAAATGGGTTAACTAAGGCACAGGAAAAAGCCTTACAGCCATCGCTGTGGCGGGAGCGCTGTATGACGAAAATCGCATACGCCGCGTTCTGATTGTCGCACCGCTATCCATCTTAGGTGTCTGGCAGGAGGAATTCTCCAAGTTTGCGGCCTTTGACTATAACCTTGCGGTGCTGACCGGCTCCGGTGCAAAGAAAATCGATACCTTAAGACACCTGAATGGCGATGCGCTTCAGGTCGCGGTTATCAACTATGAATCAGCGTGGCGGCTGGAAAAGGAGATTGCTGCGTGGCATCCGGAACTGATCATTGCGGATGAAGGGCACAAGATCAAAACCCATAACATAGCGGCAAGTAAAGCCATGCACCGACTTGGGGCCGGAGCGCGGTACCGGCTGTTATTAACTGGCACGCCGGTGACCAACAAAGCCATCGATGTGTTCAGCCAATACAAGTTTTTAAATCCTGCAATATTCGGTCAAAGCTTCTATGCCTTCCGGAATCGGTATTTTAACATGGTTGGTTACGGTAACCATACACCGGTACTTAAAAAGTCGATGGAGCGGGAACTGACCGAGCGGATGCATTCCATTGCATATCGTGCCACAAAAGCAGAGTGTCTCGATTTGCCGGATACAACAGATATCGTTCGCAAGGTCGAGCTGGAGCCGCATGCGATGCGTCTTTATCGAAATCTTGTCAAGGACAGCTATGCGGAGCTTTCAAAGGGCGAGGTTACGATTACCAACGTTCTGACGAAGCTGTTAAGGCTATCCCAACTAACCGGCGGTTTTTTAGGCAGTGATGAGAGCGCATCGACTGAACAAGTCAGTACGGCCAAGCTGGAGGTGCTGGAGGATATTATCGATTCAGCTTTGGAAGAAAACCAGAAGCTGGTTATTATTGCGCGCTTTGTGCCGGAGTTAAACGCCATTTGCAGGCTGCTGGATAAAAAGGGTGTGCGTCACTCGCTCATCATGGGCGGCGTGAAGAACCGCGACGAACAGGTATCACAATTTCAAAATGATCCCAATGTTCCTGTATTCGTTGGGCAGATCGCAACGGCGGGTCTTGGCATCACACTTACGGCGGCCAGCACCATGGTGTTTTATTCGCTGGATTATTCCATGAGCAACTTTGAGCAGACAAAAGCCCGGATTCACCGAGCAGGCCAGCGAATGCCCTGCACCTACATTTATTTAACAGCCACCGGAACAGTAGATGAGAAGGTCTTAAAAGCACTGAAGAACAAGGCTAATCTTGCAAAAATGCTGGTGGACGATTACAGAACGGGACTGAATCCATTCCAATAAGAGAGAGGAGATACCTATGTACGATTCAGAGAAAATGTTTGAACTTGCAGATCGCCTGAAAGAACTGCGAGACACGAAAAAGGAGCTTGAGCAGCAGCTAAAGTCAATTAATACCGAGCTTGACGAAGTGGACTTTAGCTTGGCAACAGCCATGCTGGAATCAGAAACACAAAACTTTACCCGCTCCGGCGTTATGTTTTGCCTAACCAACACAACCCGCGCATCTGCTGCAGCGGACCGCAAAGATGAGCTTTTTGCAGCCTTGCGCGCTGAAGGTTTTGGCGGGCTGATCTATGAGACCGTTAATGCCATTTCACTATCTGCTTTCGTAAAAGAGCAGATCGCGGAAAACAACGATACCCTTCCGGACTGGCTAAACGGGCTGGTAAATGTATTTGAAAAAACCACTGTGGGCGTCCGCAAGGCGACCCGTAAATAAGAAAGCGAGGAAAAAAGACTATGAAAAACAACGAGCTTACCACAAATAACAGCACCTTTTTGAAGTTGAAGGACTTTGATTTATCTATTGCACTTTCCGATGAGCTGGCAGGCCTTACCGGAAGCTTTGAACGCATCAAAATCCCTGCCGCAGGCAGTACGGTCTTTGAAATCCCCAGTGAAGATCCGAACAACCCCGAAGCGGTCGCGGTCAAGGAATTTTCAGCAGTGATCCTTTATCATCACCCGCTCTATGCCTACTACAAAAACAAATACACCGGCGGCTCTAATCCTCCCGATTGTGGTTCCTTTGACGGCATCACCGGTGAGGGAGACCCGGGCGGCAACTGTAACACCTGTCCATATAACCAGTTTGGCTCCGGTGAAGGCAGCGGAAAAGCCTGCAAGAATCGTCGCCGCATTTATCTGCTGCGTGAGGGCGAAATCTTCCCGATGCTGTTGTCACTCCCAACCGGTTCCTTGAAGGACTTTACCCGTTACCTGATGCGCCTGCTTTCCAAAGGTAAGAAGTCCAATGCGGTGGTTACGCGCTTTACATTGAAAAAAGCCACAAATTCAAGTGGCATTGCCTTTTCACAGGCACAGTTCACCGTGGATCGCAACCTGACACCTGAGGAGTATGCCTTGGTAAATGTGCTATCCGAGCAGGTCAAAGCCTTTAGTACCCGTGTTGGTTATGATGCGGAGCCTTCTGGCGATGGTCTGACACAAAATGTCGATCCCAAAACCGGAGAGGTTATAGAGCCTCTCGTCTAACATAAAAGCTGCAGGTCGGGCGGGTACTTTTCCGCTCGGCCTCCTGCAGCAGATAGGAGCCAATATGGAATATAAATGCATAACAAGGCTGGACGAGATTGCTGCCTATTTGGAAGGTGCTAAGCTCATAGCCTTTGACTTTGAAACCTCACCAACAGAAAAGTATCGACAAGATGAGCGCGCGGCTTTGGATGCACATAAAGCCCAGATCACCGGCATGAGCTTTTCAGTAGCGGAGGGTAGTGCCGTATATGTGCCCTTGACTCATAAGGTGGGTAAAAATGCGGAAAATCCTGATGTCATTCTTCAATATTTAAAAAAAACGTTATTTGAAAACACCCAAGTAACGAAGGTCGCTCATAACCTTGCATTTGAAGCCATGTTTTTATATGCCCAAGGCATCGTACTCCAGGCCCCATGCTACGATACTATTGCCGCTGCACAATTGACACTGAAATCGAAGTGGGAATTTCGTGGTCTTTCCGACAGCGGTCTGAAATTACTGGCCACCTCCCTTTTCGGTGCAGAGATGCCGGATTTTCAAACGGTAACCAGCGGCCGCCACTTTGACGAACTGGATCCGCAGGAGCAGGAGACAATCCGCTATGCTTGTGCCGACTCGGATTATACGCTGCGACTGTATCATCGCTTTAATGGCTGGTTTGATCGCTTCCTCCCTTCGCATCGATATATAGCAGAAAAGATTGAAGCGCCGACAGCGGTTTACTGCGGCATCATGAAATATAACGGGATCCCAATGGACAAGGCTACCATGCTCAAAAAGCAGGCTAAAGCGGAGGAACAGCTGTCAAGGATGAAAACCGAAATTGATGCTATAACTGGAGGCATTCATATTGGAGCCAATGCTAGCACCTCCGCCTTTAAACAGTATCTATATAAAGACCTCGGATTACCGGTATTAAAAACAACGGAGAAATATCAGGAGGCTGCCGATGATCAAGCGCTGATTATGCTTCGCGACTGGTGCCAAGAGAACAAACCGGAGCTGGTACGTTTGTTTGATTTAATTCAAGAGTACCGCAAATGGGGCAAGCTCAAAAGCACCTACATCGACGGCTATTTGCAGCACATTAATACTGCCACCGGTAGAATACATCCGGACTTAATGCCGCTGGGAACCGAAACCGGACGCTTTGCAGCAAGAAATCCAAACCTTCAAAATTGCCCCAGGAAGGACAATGACCCAGTAGGCGTGCGAAGCTTTATTGTTGCACCGGAGGGTAAGGTGATTCTTTCTCTGGACTTCTCCCAGATCGAGCTTCGTGTGGGTGCATTTTACTGCAGGGATGAAAAGATGCTGAAAACCTACCGCACCGGCGGAGATATCCATGCGCAGACCACCTCGGTCATTTATAACATTCCGTTTGCTGAGGCAGTAGATAAAAATGCGAAAGGCTATAAGGAACGGCGCACCATCGCAAAAAACTGTAACTTCGGAGTATTTTATGGTTTGTTTGCCAATGGGCTGCAGCGCACCCTTCAGTTCAAGGCCGGACTTCATACAACAAAAGAAGAATGTGAGACCATCATCAATAACCTCAAGGCCGGATATCCCGGCTTAGCAAAATGGCAAAACGAGACGAAAACAAGCGCTGCCAATACCTGCTACACCGAAACATGGCTCGGCAGACGAAGGTATCTCATCAGCATGCTTTCTGAGGATTGGGGTAAGCGCTCCTTTGCACAGCGTTGTGCACTCAATACCCCGATTCAAGGCACAGCGGCAGATATTTTGAAGCTGGTCTGTGGTCGCGTTATCGCCGGACTTCCCGAAAGACCATGGCTGAAGCCGCTCTTACAGATCCACGACGAGTTGGTATTTGAGATGCCAAACGATAAGGTGGATGAGGCAGTGAGATTTATCAAGTCTTGTATGGAAGCAAAGCCCTTCCCTGAGTTTGATGTACCGATTGTCGCAGAAGCAGCGGTCGGCGATAGCTTTGGCAACTTAAAGGAACTGGAGGTGTAGCGATGAGCATTAACAAATTCAATGCTGAGGGATATTACGATCCCACAGCCTATGAAGCGTTAACCAATATCGAGCACGAAGCAAAGAAGCAGCCATTTCGACCGCTGGTGTTTATCTGCTCTCCCTATGCAGGGGACATTGAGAGAAATACCACGAACGCTCGCCGCTACAGCCGATTTGCGGTACAGGAAAACTACATACCCCTTGCACCGCATCTTCTGTTTCCTCAGTTTCTTGATGATACCAATCGTAAAGAACGTGACCTCGGTTTGTTCTTCGGCATGGTTCTGATGAGCAAGTGTACGCAGGTGTGGGTGTTCGGTGATGTAATCACTGCGGGCATGGCAGTGGAAATCGAAAAAGCAAAGCGCCGAAAGCTGGTGCTTCGTTACTTTGATACGGATTGCAAGGAGGTGTCAGCCGATGAGTTATCCAAAGGAGCTTACTGAGCGAAAGCAGTGGATCTGTTGGCGCTTGGTTCCGGATAAAACAGGTGGTAAGGATAAAAAGGTGCCCTTCAATCCTACCACCGGCAAGACGGCATCTTCCAACAAGCCGGATACCTGGACAGACTATGTAACAGCCGCCGACGCACTGGAGCGCTATGGCTATACGGGACTGGGATTCGTTTTTACAGAGGACGATGAGTTCATTGGAGTAGACATCGACCACTGCTGTGACACGGATATTGGGACATTTAATGAGATCGCAACAGCCATACTTGCCAAGCAGCCGACCTATGCAGAATACTCGCCATCGGGCAAGGGTGTACATCTGTTATTCAAAGGCACCATGCCCGAAGGTGGCAATAAAAATACCACCACCGGCGTGGAGATGTATGGCAGTCTGCGCTACTTCACCATGACAGGACAGAAGCTCCCTAATGCGCCCGATGAAATCGCAGCTGACAATGGCACGCTAAGCTGGATTCATGAAACCTATATCCGGCCGAAAAAGAAACATAAGAAAAAGAGCAAAGCAAAAAGCAAGTCAAAAACGATCTCCCTTACCGACGAGGAGCTGCTGGAAAGGGCTCTGGAGTCAGGTGACGGCGAAGCCTTCTCCCTACTATGGGAAGGGAAATGGCAGGACAGCTTTGCAAGCCAGTCGGAGGCGGATTTATCCCTTTGCTGTAAGCTTGCCTTCTGGTCCGGAAAAGACAAAGAGCAAATGGACAGGCTTTTTCGGCGGTCCGCTATGTACCGGGACAAATGGGATGAAAAGCATCATGCCAGCGGTGCTACGTATGGCGAGGAAACGCTGAACAAGGCAATCGAAGCGACGGAAACCACCTACAGCCCCGGTGGTGACGCGGTTATTTTCGAATATGATGGCCGGTATTTCCGCTCCAAGGGTGAAAACATCTACCCCATTACCAACTTTCTATTTCAGCCGGTCGAGATGATCGTGGCAGAGGAGGAAACACAGCTCACTGCGGATCTTCTTACCATACGCGGTGAAACCTTTCGTTTGACCTTTATGACCACTGACTTTGCCAATCAGCAGAAGTTTAAAAGCATACTCAATCGTCGAACCATAGCCCTTGGCTACTTTGGCTCGGATGGCGATCTGGAGCTGCTCAAAGGCTATATTTCCGAGCTGGATTGGCCTACGAAAACAGGAGTTAAGGCGGTGGGAATCTATAGGCACGAAAAACGTCTGGTCTTTGTTGCTACGGAGGGTGCAGTGGAGGCGGGAGAGGTTCAGGTTCCAGACTTGGTACAGCTTGAAAAATACAAAAGTATTGATACGGAAATCCTCAAATCCGACCTGCTGAAAAAGGAGCAGCTTCAAAAGCTCGGCGAGTGGCTCATATCATATAACGAGCCTGCCAAAACAGTGTCAGTGCTTGCGTGGATGGCAGGGTGTTTTATCAAAGAGCATTTAAGGCATAACAATGTCAAGTTTCCGCACCTGATGCTGATCGGCGAAGCTGGCAGCGGTAAAAGCAATACATTAGAGCGCGTGATTCTGCCTGTATTTTCAAGGACAAAGGTCATTGCAGCAGGCCAGACGACCGCCTTTACCCTGATGAAGGACTCGGCTTCTTCAAACCTGATACCCCAGGCACTGGATGAGTTCAAGCCTTCCAAGCTCGATAAATACAAGCTGGATGCGCTGTATAACCATTTTCGTAACAGCTATGACGGCCATGAAGGCATACGTGGTCGTGCGGATCAAACCACCGTCAGCTATGAGCTTTTGGCACCGCTGGTTGTCGCCGGTGAGGAATCGGCAGATGAAGCAGCGGTCAGGGAGCGAAGCATAGAGCTGCTGTTTTCCAAGAAGGATCTAAGGCCAGCGGAATATCGCGCAAACTTCGCAAGACTGTGCGCAAAGCCTGAGCTTCTTGGAAGCTTCGGACGAAGTCTTCTGGAGATGGCATTACAAGCAAGCTTTTCCGAGGTGCAAAAATGGTATGAGGAAGGCCTCGAAAGCTTTGCAAAGGAGCTACCTACCAGAGTAATCAATAATCTGGCTTGCTGCTACGTAGGACTATGTCTCATTGAAAAGTTGTGTATTTCTATCGGCTTATCTTGGCAGGAGGTGTTTCCGTATAACCGGGAAACCTGTCGAAAGTATCTGGAGTATGCGGCCAAAGAATATCTGCTGGATGGCAATACCAGCAATAAAAGTGTCGTTGAGCAGACGCTGGAGATCATGTCCCGCATGGGGCTGGATCCAAAAAGTGAGTACTCAATCTGCGAGGACGGTAAGGTGCTGGCCCTTTGGCTTAATCACGTGTATGACCGTTACACCAAATATCGTAAGGATTATGCCATTGTTGGAGAAACCTTGACCTACGCACAGTTTAAGAAACAACTGCAGCACTGCGAATTCTTTCTGGAAAGCAATGTTCAAAAGCGACTGGGTACAGAAAACCGCAAGGTATGGACGCTGGATTACACGCTGCTTAAGGAACGATGCGATGTCAGCGGCTTTGAAATCACAGAAATTGAACCTTTATAATTTGTAACTTGTAACCTCATAACCTAAAAAATTAGAGCTACGCAGGAAACGAGATTTTTTTCTTATCGCGTGCGCGCGTGTGTATACACGTAAAAATATGTAGACCTATAAATTTGGTAGTTACAAGGTTACAAGTTACAGGAAGGAGAAAACGGATGTCGGAAAAGGATATCACAAATTTGATACTTCGCTTTTTAAAAACTGTGCCAAACTGTTTTTGTTGGAAAGAGCATGGCGGGCTCTATGGTACATCAGGGATTCCAGACATCGTTGCCTGCATTAATGGCCGGTTCTATGCATTCGAGGTAAAGACAGAGGCCGGGAAGGTAACAAAGCTGCAGAGAGCAACAATCAAGAAAATCCTAGCTGCTGGTGGTACGGCTGTGGTCGTGCGCACAGTTGATGAGGTGCGGGCAGTACTGAAGCAATCGGGGCTTGCCCTCCGCAATGAACAATGAATTAGAATATACTGCAGAAGCTGCATTTAAGATATAAGAGCTATGCATACACGAGCACACTGCTGCAATGCCTCACTGTGAAATTTAAATTTTACGGAGGTAAAGCGTATGCATCAGAATCAAACAACAATTGATAACTACCACACAGAGGATGAATATACAAAACTGGCAAACGCCATTATCCTGCAAGCGGTCAAGGATTATCGAGATGCTTTAAGAAGGCTGGCAAAGCATCCATATAACAACATGGCACTATCAGAAAAACAGGAAGTAGAGAGGTTTTTCCGTTCGGACTGGTTTGAAGTGCTGACCAGTATCGATCCGGAAATGCTGATTCGAAAGCTGAATGCGGAGGTGGCATGATGAACGCAAAAAATTATCTTGGGCAAGCGTTTCGGCTGGATCAGCGGATCAACAGTAAACTGGAGCAAGTAGCTTCTCTTAATGAGCTGGCCACCAAAGCAACCCACACGCTGACAGGTATGCCTAGGAATCCCAATCGCGCTACGTCAACGATGGCGGATTCGGTTGCTAAAATCATCGACATGCAAGCTGAGATCGACCGAGACATTGATCGGCTTATTGATTTGAAACGAGAAATCATAGACATCATCAAAGCGGTGGACAATACGGAATGTCAGACGCTTTTGGAACTGCGCTACCTGTGTTTTAAATCTTGGGAGCAAATCGCGGTGGACATGGGATATAATGTGCGTCATGTCTATCGTATGCATGACTTAGCCGTCTCTTTGATTAAGGTTCCTGAAACGAGTCAGTAAATGTCACTGTTTGTCACTATAGCCTGCGTGTTATCATTACAATAGAAAAATAGCATGAAGAGAAGCCTTCGTGGGAGCAATCCTGCGGAGGCTTTTGTATTTCCTGAAATGAGGTGACAAAGTGCCAAGGAAACCAAAGCGTGCATGCCAACAACCCGGCTGTCCAAATCTGACCGATGGTCTTTATTGTGAACAGCATCAGCGGGAGGCCAACGCTCGCTATAACAAATATGAACGCGATCCGGAAAGCAACAAGCGCTACGGCCGTAAATGGAAACGCATACGAGACCGCTACATCAAAGCTCACCCCTTATGTGAGGAATGTAAGAAGCATGGCAAGTTAGTGCCTGCTGAAGAGGTGCATCACATCCTACCTCTTTCGCGCGGCGGTTCCAATGCAACGGACAATCTGATGTCGCTGTGTAAGTCCTGTCACTCATCCATTACCGTTCGAGACGGTGACCGGTGGGGGCGGTAAAATCTCCAAAACTTTTTCAGATGGACAGCGGCGCGGGGCTTCGCGCGTGAAATCGCGGTTTCAAGAGGGGTATATGCCCCGTAATTTTAGGAAAGGTAGGTGAAGCCTATGGCAAACGGACATGGTGGAGCGCGCCCCGGCTCGGGACAAAAGAAGAAAGCCTTGACCGATAAACTCAAAGAAGGCAACCCAGGCCATCGTAAATTAACAGTAGTTGAATTTACAGATACCGCTGACTTAAGTGGCATGACGATGCCCGAGCCACGAGAATATCTATCTGCACTGCAGAAAAACGGTAAGCAGCTCATGGCCGTAGACATCTTTCAAAAGACCTGGACATGGCTCAATGAACGCGGCTGTGCCGTGCATATCCCGACACAGCTTTTGGAGCAGTATGCCATGAGTGTTTCCCGTTGGATCCAGTGCGAGGAATGTATCACTGAATTTGGTTTTTTGGCAAAGCATCCGACCACCGGTAATGCAATTCCCTCACCCTATGTGGCAATGAGTCAAAACTTTATGAAGCAGGCAAACAATCTATGGTTTCAGATTTACCAGACGGTAAAAGAAAATTGCACCACTGATTACCGGGGCGCGAATCCGCATGATGACGTGATGGAAAGACTTCTGGCAGCTCGGCGCGGCGGTAAATAACAAGGATTGGAGAGATGAAAATGAAACAATATTTAACGGCAGAAAGTGTCTGCATGGGACATCCGGATAAGTTATGCGATTTGATAGCAGACAGTATCCTTGATGCTTGCCTTCGTAAAGACCGCTCCTCTCGAGTGGCGTGTGAGGTCATGGCTACCAAAGGCAAAATTATCGTGGCGGGCGAGATCACCTGCAGCGGTAAGGTGGATATTCGCTTCGTGGTGAAAAGGATTCTGCGGGACGTGGGCTACAATCCAAACAAATTTTTAATTCTCGTCTTTGTCCATAAACAAAGCACAGATATTGCAACTGGTGTAGATAAGGCGCTGGAAGCTCGAAGCGGTGATACCAGTTGGTATGGATCCATCGGTGCCGGGGATCAAGGCACTGTGTACGGTTACGCCACAAACGAAACGCAGGAAATGCTGCCATTACCGGTCGTTTTGGCCCACAGGATTACACGCCGCTTAGACTCGGTGCGCAAAGAGGGTCTGATCAAAGGCTTGCTGCCGGACGGAAAAGCTCAGGTGACAATTGAGTATGAAAACGGCGAAGCAAAGCGCGTGAAGACAATTATTGTTTCTGCTCAGCATATTGCAGACAAATCGACAAAGGATTTGCGAGAGGATATTATTCGTTGGGTGTTATGGAACGCCTTTGAGAAGTTCCCCTTTGATAATGATACAGAAATCCTTGTGAACCCTTCTGGCCGTTTTGTGGAGGGCGGGCCTTCAGCAGACACAGGGCTTACCGGAAGGAAGCTCATGGTTGACACCTATGGTGGCCTTGCTCCTCATGGTGGCGGAGCATTCTCCGGAAAGGATCCAACTAAGGTTGATCGCAGCGGCGCATATATGGCTCGCTACATCGCCAAGCACATCGTTTGGAGTGATTATGCGAAGTGTTGTGTGGTCAGTATTTCTTATGCCATTGGCAAGGCGGATCCAGTTGCCTTTGAAGTAGACACACTGGGAACGGGCACTGTACCCGATGCCGTTTTACGCGAAGCCGCACTCAAGGTATTTAATTTAAGACCGGCAGCAATGATTGAAAAGCTAAACCTTCGAAACACCATTTATGCGGATACCGCGACCTATGGTCATTTTGGAAAATGGCAGGGCTCGTGGGAGGATGTCAATCAATACAAGGATTATAGAGAGGCGGTGACAGCGCTTGTTGATTGAAAAAATACCAGTAGCGAAGCTGAATCCGGCTACATATAATCCCCGAAAGGATCTAAAGCCCGGAGATAAAGAGTACGAAAAGCTAAAGCGTTCCATTTCCGAGTTTGGTTATGTGGAGCCTGTGATCTGGAATAAGCAGACCGGCAATGTGGTCGGCGGCCATCAAAGGCTTAAAGTATTATCTGATCTCGGTCAGACGGAAATTGACTGCGTGGTAGTCGAGCTGGATGATACACGTGAAAAAGCGCTGAACCTGGCTTTGAATAAAATTCAAGGTGACTGGGATGAGACAAAGCTGGCCGCGATTATGGCAGAGTTTGATGCAACCAGCTTTGATGTATCAATCACCGGCTTTGATGCCGACGAGGTAGATGTGCTCTTAAACAAGTTTTACTCAAAAGAAGCGGTACAAGACGACTTCGATGTCGATAAAGAAAAAGATGCCATCGAAGCCGTCGGTGAAACCCGAACGAAACCCGGAGACATTTGGCTATTGGGTAATCATCGCTTGCTTTGTGGCGATAGCACCAGCGAGCAGGACTTTTCCCGTCTGATGGACGGGGCTCATGCAGCATGTGCTGTGACCTCACCTCCCTATGGTGTGGGCAAGGAATATGAGAAAGCGGGTATCGAGCCTTGGTTTGACACCATGCGACCTGCAATCAAGAACATCTGTAAGCACTCGGACATTATCTGTTGGAACATTGGTGATTTATTTGCGACAGGAACGCAGTTCATTGAGCCAACGGAAATGTACAGCATCGGAATGTTCAATGACAATGGTTTTCGTCCAATTTGGATTCGCATTTGGAAAAAGCAAGGCATGAACTTCGGCAATGCTCCCTATCATCTGGTGACCAATAAGCCGGTGCAGCAGTACGAATATGTGACAGCCTTTGCCGGACAAGAGACAGAGGAATACAACGATCAGGAATATGCTTGGGTATCTGCCTTTGCCGGACACAGTTATAAATTTGTAAAGCGACTTACCAAAGAGGAACGAAAAAAGTGGGGCTATGCCGGTATCTGGGAGATTGCTACGGTACGCGCCAACAAAGAACATCCTGCCATGTTTCCGGTGGAGCTGCCTTGGCGGTGCATTAAGATGCACTCGGACAGAGGCGGGATTGTATTGGAACCCTTCGGCGGCTGTGGTACAACCCTCATTGCCTGCGAGCAAACCGAACGCCGCTGTTATGCGATGGAGATCTCTCCGGTGTACTGCGATTTAATCGTCAAGCGGTGGGAAACCTTTACGGGTGAAACTGCCTTAAAACTGGAGGTATAGCATGGAAAACACAATGGTTATAAAGCGCATTCCAGCCGGGCAGCTTAAAGCAGCAAAGTATAATCCGAGAAAGGATTTAAAGCCTGGGGATTCTGAATACGAAAAGCTCAAACGATCCATTCAGACCTTCGGGTATGTCGAGCCGATTCTTTGGAATCAAAGGACGGGCAATATAATCGGAGGTCACCAACGTTACAAAGTCTTGCTTGATTTAGGACATACGGAAATTGACTGTGTTGTCGTAGACATGGACTTGGCAGATGAAAAGGCGCTCAATGTTGCGCTGAACAAGGTTTCCGGTGACTGGGACATTCCCCTTTTGACCGAGCTGTTAAAAGATATCAATGCCAGCGGCTTTGATGTATCGCTGACCGGTTTTGATGCTGCGGAGATGGATTCACTGTTTCGGGATAGCGTAATTGCAGGCGTCAAAGAAGACAGTTTTGATGAGCCTTTACCGGAAACGCCGATTTCCCGCCAAGGAGATATCTGGCTGCTGGGAAGACACAAGCTCATCTGCGGAGATAGCACAAAGCCCGACACATATACAGCCCTGATGGACGACCAACAGGCCAACCTTGTAGTGACTGATCCGCCATATAACGTGGCTTATGAAGGTACTGCCGGTACCATCCAGAACGACAACATGGACAGCGCCAAGTTCCACGCATTTTTACTGTCAGCTTTTCGCTGTATGTATGAGAAGCTTGTAGACGGTGGAAGTATTTATGTATTCCACGCAGATCGGGAAACCGTCAACTTTCGAACCGCCTTTACCGAGGCGGGTTTTTTCTGCCATCAGACCTGTATCTGGATAAAGAATGTGCCGGTGCTTGGCCGCTGCGTTTATCAGTATAACCACGAACCGGTGCTTATGGGCTGGAAACCGACAGCAGGACATCAGTGGTATGCAGATCGAAAGCAGCGCACCACCTGGAATTTCGACCGGCCGTCAAAGAGTAAATTTCATCCGACTATGAAACCGGTAGCTTTGGTTGCTTATCCGATCGTTAACAGCAGCGTATCCAATAGCATTGTGCTGGACCCCTTCGGCGGCAGTGGTAGCACGCTCATTGCCTGTGAGCAGACAGAACGGATTTGTCACACGATCGAGCTTGACGAAAAATACGTCGATGTGATTGTAAAGCGGTATCTGGAGTTTAAAGGCACGGATGCAGAGGTTACCCTCTTGCGTGGCGGCGAAAAAATGAGCTATGAAAAAGCGCAGAATACAGTCAAATAAGTCTTGCTATATCACAGCTTTCGAGCGATATATGTACCTACCAAAAATGAAAGGTGGTACGAATATGGAAATCAATTATAACGTTACCAGTGAGGAGCGAAAGGCTCTGATTCAGGCTCTTGGCGAGCTGTTGGAGGTAAAACCTAAATATCTTGGCGCGCCCTCCTTTTCTTATGAGCTTGGAGACATCAGCGTCGATAAACAAGGGACCGTTCTTTTTAAAGAAGATGCCAGCCAAGAAGACGTGGATAGAATCCTGGACGGTTTGCTGGAGCGCGGTTTTGAATGTGTTGTTCCGGATAGCTTTGTCATCGAGCTGCCTCGAGAAGGCATCAGCGATTTGGCAATCGAGAACCTCAAGCAAATTGTCGAAGGCAAAGCAGAGCTGATCAAAAAGGCGCTGGGGGCTGATGCTCTTGAGATTACGGTTACAGAAGACAAGATCGGCTTTCCATGGTTTAAGTGCTTACCTGCTCCAGAAGAACTCAGCGCCTATGCACGTTTTGTTGGGCATTTGGTATTGATGGCCAAAACACTCCAACGAGTCAACACAACAACAAAGACAGTGGAAAATGAAAAATATGCTTTTCGATGCTTTCTGCTTCGTTTGGGCTTTATCGGTGAAGAGTATAAGAAAACGCGCAAAGTGCTGCTAAAGAACTTAAGTGGCAGTTCGGCATTTAAGTCCGGCGCAAAGGATAAGGAGGTGTCCGAATGAAGCAAATCCATCCTGGAATGCTGAAGCAGCTTCGTGATTACTATAAGCCGGGCACCCGCGTCATGCTTGTGCGCATGGACGACCCATATAGCAAGCTGCAGCCCGGCGATAGTGGTACCGTTTCTTTTATTGACGATACCGGAACTGTATTTGTGAATTGGGATAGTGGCAGTTCCTTAGGCGTAGTTTTTGGCATTGATGAGATCCGAAAAATTGAAGAATAGAGCACTATAAACTACACAATTCCAAGACGTAATAACTGTGTATTTATGCACTTTATGTAGCCGAATTGCCTTGCTACGCAAGGTTTATTCTGACCGGCAAAGACGAATAATTATCCGGGCAAACCGGCACACACAAAGGAGCTCCACTGAGGGTTCCTTTTTTCATGTCTATTTTTGTGGAAGGAGGCGGTGACAATAAGAAAACTAAAGAAATACACTCCAACTCGTTTTATGGCGAAGGATTCAGTTTACAGTAAAGCCGCCGCCGACTATGCAGTCGCATTTATTCAAGCACTGCGTCATACCAGCGGTATATGGGATGGCCAGCCTTTTGAACTTATAGATTGGCAAGAACGGATTATCCGTGATGTGTTTGGTGTTCTCAAACCGAACGGGTATCGACAGTTCAACACAGCCTTTATTGAAATACCAAAGAAGAATGGAAAGTCCGAGCTTGCTGCAGCAGTCGCCTTACTGTTGACCTGTGGTGATGGCGAGCAGCGTGCCAAGGTATACAGCTGTGCTTCTGATAAAAATCAAGCGAAGATAGTATTTGAGGTAGCTGTGGCAATGGTGCGTAAATCACCGGCGTTAAGTAAGCGCGTGAAAATACTTGAATCTACAAAGACGCTAATATTTACACCAACTGAGAGTACTTATCAGGTGCTTTCAGCCGACGTAGCGAATAAGCATGGTTTCAATACACATGGCGTCATTTTTGATGAGCTGCACACGCAGCCCAACAGAAAGCTATTTGATGTTATGACCAAGGGCAGCGGAGATGCTCGGATGCAACCACTGTATTTTCTGATTACCACAGCGGGAGACAATACGAATTCTATCTGCTACGAGGTGCATCAAAAGGCACAGGATATTCTTTCTGGACGTAAGACGGATCCGACCTTTTATCCGGTGATTTACGGTATCGAAGAGACAGATGACTGGACGGATCCAAAAGTATGGAAAAAAGCAAATCCCTCTCTTGGAATTACAATCGGTATAGATAAAGTGAAAGCGGCTTGTGAAAGTGCAAAGCAAAACCCAGCAGAAGAAAACAGCTTCAGGCAGCTTCGCCTTAATCAATGGGTAAAGCAGGCT
This sequence comes from Peptococcaceae bacterium, assembly GCA_012517475.1. Lineage (GTDB taxonomy): Bacteria > Bacillota > Desulfitobacteriia > Desulfitobacteriales > Syntrophobotulaceae > Dichloromethanomonas. The sequence goes on from JAAYUV010000097.1 coordinate 36,663, forward strand.
GTGCGCTGGATGCCTATGGATAAATGGGACAAATGCGCCTTTGCTGTTGATCAAAGTAGCCTCAAGGGACGTGTTTGTTATGGTGGCCTCGATCTTTCCTCTTCAACGGATATCAGCGCTTTTGTGCTGGTGTTCCCCCCGATTGATGAGGATGACAAATACATTATCCTGCCATACTTTTGGATACCAGAAGAAAACCTCGAATTGCGCGTCCGGCGTGATCACGTGAATTATGATTTGTGGGAGAAACAAGGTTTTCTTCAAACCACCGAAGGCAATGTCGTTCACTATGGCTTTATTGAGGCCTGCATTGAGCGTCTAGGTTTAGAGTATAACATACGTGAAATTGCCTTTGATCGCTGGGGTGCTGTTCAGATGGTGCAAAACCTTGAAGGTATGGGATTCACTGTCGTTCCCTTTGGGCAAGGCTTCAAGGATATGTCGCCTCCAACGAAGGAACTAATGAAGCTGACACTGGAGCAGAAAATCGCACATGGCGGGCATCCAGTACTTCGGTGGATGATGGACAACATTTTTATTCGAACAGACCCTGCAGGCAATATCAAGCCCGATAAGGAAAAATCGACGGAGCGTATCGATGGTGCGGTTGCGACCATCATGGCTCTGGATCGAGCAATACGTTGTGGTAATGATACGAGCGCTTCGGTTTATGACCAGCGCGGCTTGCTTGTATTTTAATTAAGGAGAGTGATGTCTATGGGAATACTACAGGGAATATTTAAGGCACGCGACAAGCCTAAGGACGTTCTTGGCGGCAGCCGCTACAGCTTCTTTTTCGGAAGCACTACTGCGGGAAAACCTGTCAACGAGCATACAGCTATGCAGATGACAGCGGTTTACTCCTGCGTAAGAATACTATCCGAGACGCTGGCTGGGCTACCGCTCCATGTGTACCGCTACAACGATTTAGGCGGAAAAGAGAAACACCTCGCTCACCCATTGTATAAGCTACTCCATGATGAACCAAACCCTGAGATGACTTCTTTTGCATTTCGAGAAACGCTGATGAGTCATCTTTTGTTGTGGGGAAATGCATACGCACAGATTATCCGGAATGCACGAGGCGAGGTCGTTGCACTTTATCCACTGATGCCAAACAAAATGACGGTCGATCGCGATTCAGCAGGTCGGCTTTTTTATTTGTATCAGCGAAGCTCAGAGGATAATCCCTCCCTTGGAAAGGACAGTCATGTCTACCTTGCTCCGCCCGATGTACTGCATATCCCTGGCCTGGGTTTTGACGGGCTGGTCGGCTACTCACCTATTGCAATGGCAAAAAATGCTGTGGGACTTGCTATTGCCACCGAGGAATACGGTGCAAAGTTCTTCGCCAACGGGGCCGCACCTGGCGGCGTGCTGGAGCACCCGGGTACCATCAAGGACCCGCAGAAGATTAAGGAATCGTGGAATGCTGCCTACCAAGGAAGTGGAAATGCGCACAGGGTAGCTGTACTTGAGGAAGGCATGAAATATCAGACTATAGGTATCTCACCCGAACAAGCGCAGTTTCTGGAAACTCGGAAGTTTCAGATTAACGAGATTGCCCGCATATTTAGAGTTCCACCACATATGCTTGCAGATCTCGAAAAGAGCAGCTTCTCAAACATCGAACAACAGTCACTGGAGTTCGTAAAGTACACGCTTGATCCGTGGGTGGTGCGCTGGGAGCAGTCCATGTGCCGCGCCCTGCTTATGGAAAGTGAAAAGCTGAAGGTGTTCATTAAGTTCAACGTGGACGGACTGCTTCGCGGTGACTATGTAAGCCGCATGAACGGCTATGCCACAGCACGTCAGAACGGTTGGATGAGCGCTAATGATATTCGGGAACTTGAAAACCTCGACCGAATCCCGGCGGAGCTTGGCGGTGATCTCTATCTCATCAATGGAGCGATGACTAAGTTGCAGGACGCAGGAGCGTTCGCAAATATACAAGAAACGGAGGAAACAGAATGAAGAAATTCTGGAACTGGGCGCGGGATGAAGACCCCGGCGTCCGAACACTTTACCTTGACGGCGTTATTGCCGAAGAGTCGTGGTTTGATGATGATGTCACCCCAAAGGCATTCAAAGCGGAGCTTACCGCCGGCGAGGGTGACATTGTTATTTGGCTCAACTCTCCCGGCGGTGACTGTGTGGCAGCAAGCCAGATATATTCCATGCTCATGGATTACAAAGGCAAGGTCACCGTCAAGATCGACGGCATCGCCGCATCGGCCGCTTCTGTAATTGCAATGGCAGGAACAACCGTATTAATGGCTCCGACAGCACTTATGATGATTCACAATCCGCTGACCGTAGCGATTGGAGACAGCGAGGAAATGCAGAAAGCCATTGCTATGCTTTCGGAGGTCAAGGAAAGCATCATCAATGCCTACGAGATCAAAACAGGTCAGTCGAGAACAAAACTTTCCCACCTTATGGATGCGGAAACATGGCTCAATGCAAACAAAGCCATCGAGCTTGGTTTCGCAGACGGCATTCTGGAAGACGAAAAGAAACGGATACAGACTGATGACATTACTTATGCTTTCAGCCGCAAGGCTGTCACAAACTCATTACTGGACAAGGTAAAGCCTAAAATACCCAAGCAGAAAACAGGTATACCCGTTGATGTTGCTAAAGCCACTCCTGTGGATTGGCTTCTAAAGCGGCTTTCTTTAATTCAACACTAATTTTTAGGAGGAAAAATACTATGAACAAAATTCTTGAACTGCGTGAGAAGCGCGCGAAAGCATGGGAAGCGGCCAAGGCTTTCCTCGATACCAAGCGCGGTGCGGACGGGCTGGTTTCCCCTGAAGATACCGCAACTTACGAAAAAATGGAAGCTGACGTGGTCGCTCTCGGGAAGGAAATCGACCGCCTTGAAAAGCAGGAGGCCCTTGATCGCGAGCTTTCTAAGCCCTTAAACGCACCCCTTACGGGCAAACCGGCTGTTCAGGGCATGGATACCAAGACTGGCAGAGCATCCGATGAATACCGAAAAGCATTCTGGAATGCTATGCGTACACGTGCCGGTGAGGGCCTTGACCCCATCGTTAGAAACGCACTGCAGATCGGTACTGATACCGAGGGCGGATATCTTGTCCCGGATGAGTTTGAACGCACCCTTGTGGAAGCTCTCGAGGACGAGAACATTTTCCGTAGACTGGCCAATGTCATCACAACCTCTTCTGGCGACCGTAAAATTCCGGTTGTGGCGTCTAAGGGTACAGCCTCTTGGATTGATGAAGAGGGCGCAATCCCCGAAAGTGATGACAGCTTCGGGCAGGTATCCATCAGTGCGTATAAGCTTGGGACCATGATCAAGGTTTCCGAGGAGTTGCTGAACGACAGCGTATTCAACCTCGAAACCTACATTTCAAAAGAGTTTGCCAGACGCATCGGAAACAAAGAAGAGGAAGCATTCTTTACAGGTAACGGTTCAGGTAAACCTAGCGGTATCCTTGCGGCTACTGGTGGTGCACAACTTGGTGTGACTACGGCGAGTGCAACAGCGATCACCATTGATGAGGTGCTTGATTTGTTCTACTCGCTGAAAGCACCCTACCGCAATAAGGCTGTGTTCGTCATGAACGATGCCACTGTCAAAGCGATCCGGAAGCTGAAGGACGGACAAGGGCAGTACATCTGGCAGCCTTCTTTGCAGGCCGGAACCCCTGACACCATCCTGAACCGACCGTTGTACACTTCGGCATATGTGCCCGCCATAGCTGCAACCGCTAAGACCATAGTATTCGGGGATTTCAGCTACTATTGGGTAGCCGACCGTCAGGGACGTGTATTCAAGCGACTAAATGAGCTTTATGCCGCAACCGGTCAGGTAGGCTTTGTCGCTACCCAGCGTGTCGACGGAAAACTGATTCTGCCGGAGGCAATCAAAGTGCTCCAGCAGAAGGCATAACGGAGGTGCACTATGAGCTATAACGCAAAGAACTACACCGAACAAGGCGGTGAAAAAACCGTCATTGGCGGCACACTTGAAATCAAAGAGGGAGCCTTGGTAACGGGGATTCCATCTCAGTTTACACCGGCTGCAAACCAGTCAGACTCAACCGCTACAACCATTGCTGGACTTGTTGTTGATTTCAATGCGCTGCTTGCAAAGCTAAAAGCTGCTGGGCTTATGGCGGCAGACAGTTAGGAATAAGGAAAGGATGGTGACGGTATGACACTGCTTGAAAAGGTCAAGGCTAACCTCATCCTTGAGCACTCGGCGGACGATGGACTCCTGCAGCTGTACATCACCGCCGCTGTCAGGTATGCCGAGAGCTATCAGCACTTGACTGAAAACTTCTACGCTGATAACCCGATGCCGCCAACAACTGAACAAGCCGTAATTATGCTGTCGTCCCATTTTTATGAATCAAGGGACGGCAGCACAGGCGGCTTTTTTGCCGACAATGTGCAGGCCGGACAGCAGGTGTGGAATACGGTCAATCTTCTTTTAAGGCTTGATCGGGATTGGAAGGTGTAAATATGAGTTTTCTTGTAGAGAGGGGTGGTGTGTGTGAGTATTGGTGAAATGAGACATCGCATCACTATCCAAAGGATAACACCAACGATCAATGAAAACGGTTTTGAAAGTGAAATCTCTCAGGATTTCAAAACTGTATGTGCATCAGTGAAAAAGCTTCATGGTAAAGAATACTTTGCTGCTAAAGCTGTCCAGGCAGAAAATACAGTGAAATTTACCATTCGATACATTGCTGGAATTGATCAGACTATGAAAATTCTGTTTCAAGGGAAAGCCTACAACATTACCTCCATTGACAACATCAAATATAAGAAGCGATATATCGAGATTCAAGCCATGGAGGTGGTGACAGATGGCTAAGATTACTTTGGAAGGTATGCAGGAGCTGATAGACAAGGTTAACAAGCTCGGTAACAAAGGGACAGAGATTAAAAAGAAGGCGTTAGATAAAGCCGGAGCCATGGTTAAAAGCAGCATGGAAGAGAAAGCACCGAGATCTGAGCTTACGAAAAGACACCTGGCAGACAACATCAAGGTGTCTGAGATTGAAAGCGAGAACGGCGTTGACTTTATTAAGATTGGACCAAACAAGGGAGATAATTCAGAGTTCTACTATTCAAAATTTACTGAATGGGGAACCTCGAAGATTCCTGCACAGCATTGGGCTGAAAACTCGGTATTGGAGAACAAGAAAAAAATCAATGAGGTAATCAAAGAGGAAATGGAAAGGGGGCTTGGTAAGCTTGATTAATAAACTGGTCATCGATACATTGAAGCCCCTTGGCGTTCCAGTAGGATTTCAAAAGTACTCCGGCCAAGAATCAACCTACATTACCTTTCATGAATATCTTCAAACTGGTGAAGAATTTGAGGAAGATGAGGAAGCCTTCACCGGGCATTATCTTCAAGTGGATATCTGGTCAAAAACAGACTACACCACATTGGGCGGCAATGTAAAAACTCTGCTTATTTCAGCGGGCTTAAAAAGACTGGATGAAGCGGATTTTTATGAACCGGATACTGGCCTCTATCATAAGGGGCTCAAATTTTACTTTTTAGAATCAAAGGAGGTTTAACATATGGCAAGACAAATCGGATTAAGGGACATCCACATTGCTTTATTGACAGACGATGACGAAACTGGTGCAACCTATGCAACGCCTACAAAACTTGAGAGGGCGGTCAGTGCAAAGCTCTCGCCAAAAGTGAACTCAGAAAACATTTATTCAGACGATACTGTGGAGGATGTAATCGCAGCTTTCGACAGCGTTGATGTGGAGATTGAGCTCAACCAGCTGTCGCTTACAAGCAGGGCTACCTTGCAGGGAGCGAAGGTGGTCAAGGGCGTTCTCATTGAAAGCAAGGAAGATATTGCGCCGATACTGGCACTTGGCTTCAAGTCCAAGAAGCATAATGGAAAGTATCGCTATGTGTGGCTGCTCAAAGGCAAGTTCGAACTGGCAACAGACGAGTACGACACCGAAGCGGAAAAGCCGCAGCCAAAGAGTGCAAAGCTCAAGGGGACGTTCTTTTCCAGGGATTATGATGGTAACTTTAGATTTATCGCTGATGAAGATGAAGTAGGTATTGATCCAACCATTATTTCAGGCTGGTTTACAGCAGTACCGGCAGAACCAGTACCTGCGCCGTAAGAAGGAGTGATGATACGTGAAGGCAGCTGAGCTGAAACACAAGGGCATTAAATTTAAACTTGGAGATAAAGAATACGAATTGAAGCTTAATATGAACACCTTCTGCGAATTGGAGGAGGTTTACGGAGATTTAAATACCGCCTTTGATGATTTGCAGAATATGAAGCTAAAGGCAGTCAGAGCACTTATCTATGCAGCAGTAAAAGCAGAGGACGAAAGTGTTTCTTTAAAAGCTATAGGCGAGCAGTTGGGCTTGAATGATTTGGAAAGACTCGGAACAGCCATCAACGAAGCGCTTACTAAAGCAATGCCGGAGGTGGAGGAAAACCTGGGGGAAACGAAAGCCACTTAAGTTCTGGAACATGGGACTGGGAGTGGCTTTTCTATTTAGGAACGAACCTTCTACAAATGAGTGAGGAGCAGTTCTGGCGCAGTACCCCGAAAAAGCTGCAGGCATTGTTTAAGGTGTACAAGACAGTCAATGGGATCGAGGACCAGTCTGACTTTGCAACAATTGACAACATTCTGTTTTAGGGGAGGTGAGATGAATGGCAAACGGCAATAACACAGTAGTGGCCAGAGTTGGACTTGATGACAGCGGTTTTCAGGAAGGTGTCAGCAAGATCCAAAGAAGCTTGAAGGTAGTGCAGAGTGAATTCGCGGCGGCAAGTTCAAAGCTTGTAGACTATGGAAAGTCGACTGAGGGACTGAAGCTGAAGGCTGACAGCTTGAACCGACAGATGGAGCTACAGAAGGAAAAGGTAGCAGCACTGGCAAGAAGCTATCAGGAGAGTGTCGAGAAAAAAGGCGCTGATGCCAAGGCCACCGAGAACCTGAAGATTAAGCTGAACTATGCAAACGCAGAGCTTAGCAAAATGCAGCAGGAGCTTAAAGCAACAACGGAGGAACTGAAACTTAAGAGTTCAGCCTGGCATAAGCTCTCCGAAAGCATGGATAAAGCCGGACAGAAAATGAAGGCAGTGGGTGACAAGATATCCTCTGTCGGAAAGAAACTGTCTACAGCGGTGACACTTCCCTTAGTCGGAATAGGGACTGCGGCTACCAAGATGGCTATGGATGCAGTGGAATCTGAGAACCTTTTCGAAGTTGCAATGGGCGGTGTGGCTGATGATGCAAGAAAATGGTCTGAAGAAACCTCCAAGGCTCTTGGACTTAATGCCTATAATGTCAGAAACAATATGGCCACCTATAATGCCATGCTCACCTCTATGGGACTTGCAACAGATGAGTCCTTGAAAATGTCCGAAGGGCTGACTCGGTTATCCTATGACATGGCATCCTTCTATAACCTAAAGCCGGAAGAAGCCTTCGAGAAATTAAAGTCGGGTATCTCAGGAGAAGCTGAACCGCTCAAGGCACTGGGTATTCTGGTCAACGATACGACTATCAAAACCTATGCATATACCCATGGCATTGCCAAGCAGGGGCAAGAACTGACCGAGGCTCAAAAAGTCCAGGCTCGTTACGGCGCCATTATGGAGGCAACGAAGAATGCCCAGGGAGACCTTGCCAGAACCATGGATTCTCCAACCAACAAACTAAGGATTATGAAGGAGCAGGCCCAGCAGATAGGGATTCAATTTGGACAGATCTTGATTCCGATACTCGAGAAGCTGATTGCTGTCATAAAGCCTTTGATGGACAGATTCCAGGGACTTTCCAAGGAACAGCAGGAACTGATTGTAAAAATCGCTCTTGTAGCAGCTACTGTTGGACCGGTTGTCATGGTTATCGGAAAAGTTGTGTCGGTAGTTGGTACCATGTCATCTGCCTTTGGAGCCATATCCGGTGCAATGGCAGCAGCAGGAGGGGCATCAGGTGCAGTAGGCGCTGCAATTGCGGCGATAACCGGGCCTGTTGGCATTGCAATTGCTGCGGTGGCAGCATTTATTGCCATTTTCGTACTGCTTTTTAAGAATAATGAAAACTTTAGAAACAGTGTTATTACGGTATGGAATCAGATCAAGGCGATTATGGCCGGCGTGTTCGAGGCGATAAAGACCTTGATTCAAGCTTTCGTACAAGTCGCAGGAGCCATCTGGCAGAAATATGGAGCAGATATCATCGCTGTCATTTCGGTGGCCTTCAATGTTATAGCATCGGTAGTAGCGACTACACTGAATGCGATAAAAAACATTATTCAGATCGTGACCAGCCTTATCAAGGGCGATTGGCAAGGCGTTTGGGAAGGCATAAAGAATCTGACTCAGAATTTGTGGAACGGAATCCAGAGCGTTATTAGCGGGGTGCTGAACCTTATAAAAGGAATCATCTCGGTAGAAACCGGAATTGTGAAGAATACCATCACAGGGGCATGGAATGCAGTAAAATCAGTGACCTTAAGCATATGGCAGGGGATCAAGACCGCAATTGAAACTCCGATCAATGCAGCCAGAAACACAGTTAAGGCCACGATTGACGCTATCGTAGGATTCTTTAGGAATCTTAAGATCCCTGAAATCAAGATTCCGCAGATCAAGCTGCCCCACTTCGCGCTTACAGGCAAATTCAGCCTAAGCCCGCCACAAGTGCCGAAGCTTTCAGTCAACTGGTACTCGACTGGCGGAATTTTCTCAAGCCCAAGTGTTATCGGTATTGGTGAAGCCGGTACTGAGGCGGTTGTTCCCGTAGAAAAGCTTGACGAGATTATGGCTAAGGCGCTTCAGAAAATTGGGGTAGGAACTCAAGCCAAGACAGCTGGGACAGGAATTCAGAGCGGCAATGTGACAAACAACTATGACATTACAATAAATAATCCGAAGTCGGAAGCAGCCTCTGACAGCACTCGGAGAGTTCTTCTCAGACAATCCTATGGCTTGGGTTAAAGGGAGGTGAAGCAAGATTTGAAAGGGCAAACATGGCAGTTTAATGGCGTTAGTCTAAACACCAAGGCATGGTCCGTGATAGATGTTCCAGAAGGAATAGGCACACCGGGACTTAGAGGCAGCAACCTACAAGTGCCGTTCCAAAACGGCAAGCGCTGGATTAAGAAGCGCTATGATGAAAGAATCGTTATGCTACCAATGTGGGTTAGAGGGCTTGACCCTTTGACAGGAAAACTGCCGAGCGGCAAAAGCGAAAATGAAGCCTTGTATGACAACATCGACTACTTGAGCGGCGTGTTCGGCAAACGCGGCCAGTTTGTGCTGAAAAGAGTCCTTCCGGACGGGACTGAAAGAGAGGCAATAGCCGAAGTTTATAGGCCTGTCAGCTTTGGAAAGACCCAGGCTGGATACGCCAAGTTCGCAGTGGAGTTCCTGCTTTCAGATCCCTTCTTCTATGCTTCCCAAACGGCTATTGAAACACAGAACATAACTTCGACAACCCAGGAATGGAGCCACAATAATCCGGGGAATGCCCCGGTTACAGATGCAATCATAATCCTGACCGGGCCGATGGAATCCCCAAAGTTTGAGTGCCTGGACAGCAATGTGTGGCTTCAGTACCAGGGAAGCATCGGATCGGGAGAAAGCGTGGTCATAAACACAGGTGATTTCAAGTGTACAAAGGGCAGCACCAACATGCTCTCCGCCATCAGGCATGGGGGCGATGCATACTGGCTTGTGCTTGAAGCGGGATACAATCAATTGAGATTAATAAACGGAGTGTCGGGCGGTAGCATCAAGCTGGAATATTACCCGGCATTTTTTTAGGAGGTGGAAACGATGTACGCAGAAGTTGCGGAACACAGGATGCCATATGATATAGATGGAACAGAAGTAGGTTTTAGGAGCATGTCTGATATTGGCTCCATTGAGCAAATTATTGGAAACGGCATGGCGTCTTGGCTTGACAGTACTGCCAAGGGCAATTTAAACAAAGAAAACCGCTCTCAATCCTGGAAGGTAGGCGATTATAGGCTGGGCGCAGCATTCTGGTTTTTCTTTCCCGAACTTAGGGAGGTCAATAAAGTCGCATTTCATTGGGGCTCAACAACAGGAGGCTCCTTTGTCAATCATACGATACAGGGATCGGCCGATACAACAAATGGAGTGGATGGTACCTGGGAAACAGGCGTTTATACAATACCGGCAGCCAACACAGACATGGACCATTGGAGAAACAAGATATTCACCCTTTCCTTTTCTGGACCGGTCAAGGCTATCCGGATAGGATTCCGTGAATCTTCTCCACAGTTTGAAGACGTGTACCTATGTGGCATCCATCTTTATGGGAGAAAAGCAGCTGGTGAGCAACAGGATGATGTTGCTCTAACTGATGCATCCGGAGTCGAGCTGACTTCGCTTATAGACTTTGGAGACCAACCGGAAGGAACTACGGAAATACAAAGTTTTAAAATCAAAAATACAAGCAGTTCTAGGATTGCAAACAATGTAAACATCCAGCTCAACCATGCAGACTTTACGATTTCATTCAGCCAGGACGGACCGTGGCAGAGTGTTCTTGATATTTCGTCAATAGGGCCTGGTTCGCTATCCAGCACAATATTTGTACGAAACCTGCTCGGGCCGCCGCTTTTGGCGCTAGGACCGAAGGCAGCTAGGGCAATTGTTACGGTTGGCAGCTGGACGTAACGGGGGTGAGTAGATGGGCCTTCCAAGCATAAATCTCGTCAGCCCTGCCAATCAGGCAAGCTTGTCAGTGACAATGAGCGCTTTTGATGCAACCTATAGTGATAATATTAACCAGCTGGTTGCATCATCAGTTATCTTCGAGATTGATACAGTCAACACTTTTGACAGCTTAAATAAGAAAACTAGCACTTTTTCAAATGTTGCCCACAACACCACCTGCCGCATGGTTGCGATGTTATCAAACGGGACATGGTATTGGCGGGTAACCGCAACCAATGCGAGCGGGACTAAGGTTTCTCAGATCCAAACGCTCACAGTAAGCCAAGTGCTGAAAAGGGCGTTTTCGTTTTATGAGAATGTCGCCAAGCTTGATGTCTGGTTGAACAAGAGAATTCTGGCTGTTTACGAGAACGTGGCAAAGCTGAATCTCTGGACTAAGAAGAGGACAGAGGCTTTCTATGAAAACGTGGCAAAGGCGAATATCTGGACAGACCAAAGGGCGCTTTATGATTATGAAAACATAACCAGTGACCCTCCGTTCCCTTTTATCGAAAGGCTATCCACTACCAGGGCATCTGAAGGAACGGTTGTAACGATTTATGGTAATGGTTTTGGGGCCAAGGCTGAAGTTGATCCGTTGAACGCAGATAGATCGGTAAGGGGCTATGGGGGATTTGTATACCTGGGGAATCAGCTGTGTAACGTTATTTCCTGGAGCTGGGATAAGATCGTATTTCAAATCCCGCAGGAAGCCGAAAGTGGAGCGGTCAAGGTTGCCCTTACAGTACCAGATCCGCCAGGTGTGAGATACAGCAATGTGATAGGTATGGAGGTTTATGATGCAGAGCCTGCCGATGACATAGGCATTGAACTTTTTGTCTGCGACAAAAACAATCCGAACAGTATACTTTGCCAGCTCGATGGGGCGAAGAATAAATCATTTCAGGTTCTGCTGAATAATCCCGGCAGCGGCAAGTTTTCCATCAGCAGGTATGATGACAAGGGCGGCAGCAGGAACTATGTGTCTGACCAGAACTTCATTCTTTGCAGGCTGGATGGAATTGATATATTCAAGTGGATAATTGAAGCAAGAAGGCCTTCCTATGTGGATGACAGCGAGCAGCAGATGATCGAGGTAAGCGGAAGAGGGGTTCTCTCCCTTCTTGATCGGGCAGTGGTATATCCAGAAGGTATGCCCCACCCTGCCACTCTGGAAAGAACATTTACGGATGCGCATGGCGGCGCGATTTTAAGACAACTTTTGCTGGAAGCCCAGCAAAGAGGGTGTTTGGCAGGAGTATCAATTGACTGGACTACAGATGCAGATACACTGGGCAACCCTTTTGAGGATAAAACAACCCTTACATTTCATGCAGGAACTCCCCTGTCGCAGGTTGCAGCAAAGCTCAGCGAAGGGATGGGATTGTTCGATATTGAGATGACTCCAACCTTGCATCTAAAGCTGTACAAGGTTAAGGGCACAGATAAGTACGACACAGTGAAATACAGGCCCGGTCAAGCGATTATCAAGCACCAGAACCAAAGCGACAGCGCAAATATGACGAATGCGCTTCTTGTTGAGGGTGAAAATGGCAGTCTGATTGAAACAGCGCACCCTACAAGCCAGATGGACTGGGGTAGGCGTGAAGGATATCTTCAGGCAAGGAACATCCCAAACGACTGGGCAAAACTCCAGGACTATGGACAATTATTCCTAAGAAATGCGGCGCAGGTGAGCTGGGGCATTCAGGGTACTGTTATTAAGTTTACGGACTCAGAGGGAAATAAGCTAAAGCCCTTTGAAACCTTTATGATGGGAGATTGGATTGGCTGGTACATTTCTCCGGAAGGAAGCGACACCGAAGGCTTCGACGGAAAGGTCAGGGTCAAGGGGATCACCTGCGAGGAAGATGAAGCAGGGGCTTTGAACTACACCCTTGAACTGAACAATATCATGCTGGAGCATGAGATCCGCATGAACCAGTTGGTCGAGAGGATGTCCATGTTCACCCAAAACAGCGCGCTTTCCACACCGGCTACCGAAAGCCCGGCGGGGATCAGCCATAACCACACCCACTCCATGCTGCTTGGGCTGAACTCCGATGACCACCCTCAATATTACAACGAAGCAAGGCATGCGGCGGACTTGCATACAGGAATAGCGAGGGTAGCTGGTATTAAAAAGGCTGGATCAAATGAAATGACTGGAATGATTACTCTCGCAGCCGGAAACAACATTTCTATTGCTCAGGATGATGCAAATAAGACCTTTACGATTGCGGCAAGCGCTACAATAGCAAGTAGTCAGTGGTTTCAATTCTGGACAGGAAATCCAAGCAAAACAACCACTACCCAAATGACAAAAGGTGTATATTTAGCGCCTGAGGCAGATATCACTGTTAAAGGAATTTCGGCTTTGATTGATGATATAGGGAAAGACATAAAACTTGCTATTTATGAGTTATCCTCAGCAAATATTCAGCTCGGCGGTGCCGTAGCGGAATCATCCAATATTACGATGACCGGCAAAAAGAATTATATTGCTAAGCTGTCCTCCCCTGTGACATTAAAGGCAGGACATTTCTATGCATTAGCAGCTGTTTTGCAAAGTGGGACAACCCTTGGAGCATGCTCAAGTACGTATGCCAAGGATACTATCCTAACAGGAGTCAATGGATATCTGCGACTTGCAGGAATCCCTGCAAATGGAGCGACTTGGGAAGTTTCAATTGGAACATCGCCATATGCTTTTGGAATCCTAATAGAGGTATAATCAAATAATTTAATTCCTTTGAGCCTACGGGCTCTTTTTCATTTTAAGTAAGGAGGAATTGGCCTATGAAAGACATTGTTAACACGATTCAGATTGTCATTGCCGCGGTAGGCGGTTATATTGGGTATTTCCTGGGAGGCTGGGACGGATTTCTTTATGCTTTGGTAGCGTTTGTCGTTATCGACTACCTGACGGGAATTATGGTGGCAATCATAGAAAAACGCCTTTCAAGCGAAGTGGGCTTTAGGGGCATCTTCAAGAAGGTGCTAATTTTTTCACTGGTGGCGGTAGGCCACATTATCGATTCGCAGCTAATCCAAACAGGCAGTGCTATTCGTACCGCTGTCATCTTCTTTTATTTATCGAACGAAGGAATCAGCATCATAGAGAATACGGCTAAAATTGGGCTCCCTATTCCCGAAAAACTAAAAACAGTCTTAGAGCAGCTGGATAAGGAGGACGCCAAATGAATTTGCATAAACTTATTCTGACCAACAACGCCTGCTACAAAGCAGGCAAAACCATCACACCAAAAGGCATCATGGTGCACTCAACCGGAGCTAATAACCCCAATCTAAAACGCTACGTTGGGCCGGATGACGGATTGCTCGGCAAGAACCAGTATGACAACCACTGGAACCAGGATAAACCAGACGGCCAGCAGGTTTGCGTTCACGCTTTCATTGGAAAGCTGGCAGATGGCAAGATTGCCACTTACCAGACTCTTCCTTGGAATCATCGGGGCTGGCACGCCGGAGGCTCGGCAAACGACACACATATCGGCTTTGAAATCTGCGAGGATGGTTTGACCGATGCTTTCTATTTTAATAAGGTTTATACTGAGGCTGTGGAACTCTGCGTGTATCTTTGCAAACTCCATGGTTTGACAGAAAAGGATATCATCGGACACTATGAAGGCCATCAAAAAGGTATTGCTTCCAATCATGGTGACCCCAAGATTTGGTTTGCTAAGCATGGCAAAAGCATGGACAACTTTCGTGCAGCTGTTAAGGCGAGTTTGACCGTTGTCATGAAACCTACAGAAACAGAACCGCAAAAATATTATCGAGTTCAGGTCGGCGCTTTTTCCTTAAAGACTAATGCTGAGAATATGCTGAAAGAACTAAAAGCTGCTGGGTTTGATGGTTATATCAAATACAATTAAATATCTGCTTGCCTTATCCCACGAGAACAGCTTTTGTTTGTTTTCGTGGGACTTTTTATTTTGACCCTGCGAATTTGCTGTTCTCATGAGCTACCTATGAAGGCTCCAATAAAAGCCTTCAGAAAGGGAGTGAATCAATTGAACGAACAGCATAAAGAAGAAAGCAGCTTAAATTCAATGAGGCTGGCCACCGGTACGGAAGAGGTGATTCCGTTTTCTCCACATGTGAAGTTAACCGACGAGCAACTTCTAAACGAGATTGATTATTGGCGATCGACAAAGCTTCTAAAAAATTTGCTTCAAGAAGGCTTTATTTCTGATTTCGAATTTAACAAAATTGACGCTTTAAATCGCGAAGCTTTCTCGCCGATTTTAGCACAGCTTATGCCCAGTAATCCTTGATATATCGGATGTTCAGAGGTAATATGTCTCACCCCAAGGAGGTGAAAATAGTGAGAAAGGTGACAAAAATTGTAGGAAATAATGCGCTTATAAACATGCAGCCGAAACTTAGGGTAGCAGCATACTGCCGTGTATCCACAGCCAGTGATGAGCAGCTTATCAGCCTTGAGGCACAAAAGGCCCATTATGAAAATTACATCCGTTCCAATGACGAATGGGAGTATGTGGGTCTTTATTATGACGAAGGAATCACGGGTACAAAAAAGGATGTCCGTGCCGGACTTCTTTCTATGATTGCTGATTGTGAGGACGGCAAGATAGAGTTCATCATTACCAAGTCTATCAGCCGATTTGCGAGAAATACTACAGACTGCTTGGAGATGGTTCGCAAACTGATCGGCCTTGGGGTTCATATTTATTTTGAGAAAGAAAACATCAATACGGGGACAATGGAAAGCGAGTTGATGCTCTCTATTTTAAGCGGACTTGCAGAAAGCGAATCGATTTCCATTTCAGAAAATACGAAGTGGGCCATTCAAAGACGATTTCAAAACGGAACCTTTAAAATTTCCTATCCACCCTATGGCTATCAAAACATGGATGGTCAAATGATAGTAATTCCTAAGCAGGCTGAAATTGTAAAGTATATTTTTGCAGAAGTGTTATCGGGTAAAGGTACACAGAAAGTTGCAAATGATCTTAATCAAAAGGGTATCCCTTCAAAAAAAGGTGGCCGTTGGACGGCTACTACCATTCGAGGAATTTTGACTAATGAAAAATATACTGGTGATGTACTTTTGCAAAAGACCTATACTGACAGCCATTTTAACAGGCACACCAATTACGGTGAGAAAAATATGTACTTAGTAGAAAACCATCATGAGGCAATTATTAGCCATGAAGATTTTGAAGCTGTAGATGTCGTTCTCAATCAGAGAGCAAAGGAAAAAGGCATCGAAAAGCGCAACAGTAAATATCAAAACCGATATTCCTTTTCTGGCAAAATTATTTGCTCGGAATGTGGCAGTACCTTTAAAAGACGAATTCATTCATCTGGAAGAAAATATGTTGCTTGGTGCTGTAGTAAGCATATAGGCAATATAACGGAATGTTCTATGCAGTTCATTCGAGATGAAGATATAAAGACTGCTTTTGTTACGATGATGAATAAACTCATTTACGGTCAGAAGTTCATATTAAGACCACTTTTGAATGGGTTACGTAACCAGAATAATGTAGCGAGTTTTCGTAGAATTGAAGAGTTGGAAACTAAGATTGAAAACAACATGGAGCAGAGCAAGATGCTGACGGGTTTAATGGCCAAAGGATATCTGAAACCTGCTCTGTTTAATAAAGAAAAGAATTCATTGGAAGCAGAAAGAGAAAGTCTTCTTGCTGAAAAGGATCAACTTACTCACTCTGTAAACGGCAATTTTGCAAAAATGGAGGAAGTTGATCGTCTGCTCAAGTTTGCTACTAAGACCAAAACGCTCACAGCCTATGAGGATGAGCTGTTTGAAAATTACGTGGAGAAGATTATTGTCTTTTCAAGGGAGGAAATTGGATTTGAATTAAAGTGTGGAATCACATTGAAGGAAAGGTTGGTGAATTAGATGGGTCACATGCCCTATGGATATAGAATTGAAAACGGTAAGGCTGCTGTAGATGATATAGCAGCAGAGCAGGTAAAAGAATTATTTTCAGGATACTTGGCAGGACTTTCCTTGAAGGATGCTGCTAAAAAAGCTGGGATAGACTGCTACCATGCCACAGTAAGTAAGATGTTACAGAATAAGCACTACCTTGGCGATGAATTCTACCCTCCAATTATTGATGAGGAGACATTTGAAAAAGCAAGTTTAGAAAAACAAAAACGAGCAGAAAAGCTCGGAAGGATATGGGAACCTAAAGATGTGCCGGAAACGGATTATTCTGTAAAGTTCAAAGCAAAACCTCTGGTGCAAAAATATGACGACCCATACAAGCAGGCGGAATATGCCTACAGTTTAATAGAAAGTGAGGTGTAACAAGTGGCGGTAAGTAGGAATGTAACAGTGATTCCGGCAATTAAACGGGTTGGAAATAATAAAAATAGTGAAAGCAAACCCAAAATACGAGTGGCTGCTTATTGTCGTGTTTCAACGGATAGTGAGGAGCAGGCTTCAAGTTATGAAATTCAGATTGAGCATTATACAAACTATATTAAGAAGAACAAGGAATGGGAATTGGCAGGTATTTTTGCGGATGACGGCATCACAGGCACAAATACCAAGAAGCGTGATGAATTCAACCGTATGATTGAAGCGTGTATGGCAGGAAATATTGATATGATCATCACAAAATCCATCAGCCGATTTGCCAGAAACACGTTGGACTGCCTTAAGTACATCCGTCAGTTAAAGGATAAAAACATTGCTGTGTTCTTCGAGAAAGAGAATATCAACACCATGGATTCTAAGGGTGAAGTCCTGCTGACCATTATGGCATCCCTTGCCCAACAGGAAAGCCAATCCTTAAGCCAGAACGTTAAGCTAGGTATTCAGTATCGCTATCAGCAAGGTGAAGTTCAGGTCAACCACAAGCGTTTCCTTGGATACACCAAGGATGAAAACAAGCAACTAGTGATTGACCCAGAGGGTGCTGAGGTTGTTAAACGGATTTACAGGGAGTACCTTGAGGGGGCGAGCCTTTTACAGATAGCAAGAGGACTAGAAGCAGACGGTATACTTACGGCGGCAGGCAAAGCCAAATGGAGACCGGAAACACTGAAAAAGATACTGCAGAATGAAAAGTACATCGGTGATGCCCTTCTACAAAAAACATATACGGTTGATTTCCTTTCTAAAAAGCGAGTCAAGAATAACGGCATCGTTCCCCAGTATTATGTGGAAAACAGCCATGAACCTATCATTCCCCGTGACCTTTTTATGCAGGTTCAAGAAGAGATGGTTCGAAGAGCGAATCTTCGTGGCGGTAAAGGCGGTAAAAAGCGGGTCTATAGCAGCAAGTATGCTTTATCGAGTATTGTTTACTGCGGACAGTGCGGCGATATTTACCGACGGGTACACTGGAATAACCGAGGTTACAAGTCTATTGTTTGGAGATGCGTCAGCCGTTTGGAGGAAAAAGGGTCTGAATGCACTGCCCCTACCATAAACGAGGAAACATTACAGACAGCAGTTGTTAAGGCTATTAACGAACTTTTGGCTACCAAAGAACCCTTCCTCTCAACGCTACAGAAAAACATAGCTACTGTACTTAATGAAGAAAATGATAATGCAACAGATGATATTGATAGCAAATTGGAAGAATTACAACAACAGCTTCTTATACAAGCAAAGTCCAAGAATGACTATGAAGATGTGGCTGATGAAATTTACCGCCTTCGGGAAATGAAGAAAAATTCACTGGTTGAAAATGCAGAGCGAGAAGGAAAAAGGCAACGAATCGCTGAAATGACTGATTTCTTGAATGAACAATCCTACGAGTTGGAGGAATATGATGAGCAGTTAGTAAGGCGGCTTATTGAAAAAGTAACGATATATGAAGATAAGCTCACCGTTGAATTCAAGTCTGGGATTGAGATTGACGAAGAGATATAGAATATTAACCGCCAATTAAGGGCTATCACCATTTGGCGGTTTTTAATGGATTTTTTTAATTTAAAAGTTGCTTAAAATGACTTATTGTGTTAAAATATATGATGATCCAAATAAGAATTTAGGAGGAACCGAAACTATGACAGCCTCAATGCGTTTAAGATAAGCTGGCAATAAAAAAAGCAGAATCTATCCCCGATGATAGGCTTTTTTGTTGTGCTTATTTATACGATATTGAGCATTCATTAGTTACGGTGAGGATATAGGTTATTAAACTATACCTTTATTTAACTATGTCTTTAATATGAATGTTTCCAAATTGTATGTATGCAGACCAAAAGCCACATTGTGGATTTAGGCCTGCATTTTTTATTGCCTAGAATGCTATTCAAAATAGAAATTCAAGCAAAATAATATGCAGGAGATAATATAAATGGAAAAATACAACAATTGGAAACTTAAGTTTTATACAATATGGGCAGGGCAAGCAGTATCATTAATCACTAGTGCCATCCTGCAAATGGCGATTATTTTTTACCTTACAGAAAAAACTGGATCTGCGATGGTCTTGTCTATGGCTTCACTAGTAGGTTTTTTACCCTATGCGGTCTTTGGACCTGCAATTGGTGTGCTAGTGGATCGTCATGATAGGAAGAAGATAATGATTGGTGCTGATTTAATTATCGCAGCAGCTGGTGCAGTGCTTGCTATTGTTGCATTCTATATGGAGCTACCTGTCTGGATGGTTATGATAGTATTGTTTATCCGTAGCATTGGAACAGCTTTTCATACCCCAGCACTCAATTCGGTTACACCACTTTTAGTACCAGAAGAGCAGCTAACGAAATGCGCAGGCTATAGTCAGTCTTTGCAGTCTATAAGCTATATTGTTAGTCCGGCAGTTGCAGCACTCTTATACTCCGTTTGGGATTTAAATGCTATTATTGCCATCGACGTATTGGGTGCTGTGATTGCATCTATTACGGTAGCAATTGTACGTATACCTAAGCTGGGTGATCGAGTGCAAAGTTTGGAACCAAATTTCATAAGAGAAATGAAAGAAGGAATTGTCGTTCTGAGACAAAACAAAGGATTGTTTGCCTTATTACTCTTAGGAACACTATATACTTTTGTTTATATGCCAATTAATGCACTATTTCCTTTAATAAGCATGGATTACTTTAATGGAACACCTGTGCATATTTCTATTACGGAAATTTCCTTTGCATCTGGAATGTTAGCAGGAGGCTTATTGTTAGGAAGATTAGGGAGCTTCGAAAAGCGTGTATTACTAATAACAAGTTCTTTTTTTATAATGGGGGCCAGTTTAGCCGTTTCGGGAATACTTCCTCCAAATGGATTTGTAATATTTGTAGTTTGCTGTGCAATAATGGGGCTTTCGGTGCCTTTTTATAGCGGTGTGCAAACAGCTCTTTTTCAGGAGAAAATTAAGCCTGAATATTTAGGACGTGTATTTTCTTTGACCGGAAGTATCATGTCACTTGCTATGCCAATTGGGTTAATTCTATCTGGGTTCTTTGCTGATAGAATCGGTGTAAATCATTGGTTTTTACTATCAGGTGTTTTAATTATTGGCATTGCCATAGCTTGCCCCATGATAACTGAGGTTAGAAAATTAGATTTAAAACAAAATTCATAGGAGGGACCATATTTATGTATTTAATTTTCATGTAATTCTTCCTGCTAAAATCGCAGGGTTTTCCCTGCGTACAAGCAAAAGAAAACATGCGATTATAGACAGGAGGAAATGTTATGGAATTGATATTAAAAGCAAAAGACATTCGTGTGGAATTCAAAGGACGCGACGTTTTAGATATAAATGAATTAGAAGTATATGATTATGACCGTATTGGTTTAGTAGGAGCAAATGGTGCTGGAAAAAGCACTTTACTCAGGGTACTTTTAGGAGAATTAACTCCCCCAGGATGTAAAATGAATCGTCTGGGTGAACTTGCCTATATTCCCCAGTTGGACGAAGTAACTTTGCAGGTGGAAAAAGATTTTGCACTTGTAGGCAAGCTCGGTGTTGAGCAATTAGATATACAGACCATGAGCGGTGGTGAAGAAACAAGGCTTAAAATAGCACAGGCCTTATCGGCACAGGTTCATGGTATTTTAGCGGATGAACCTACGAGCCATTTAGACCGTGAAGGAATTGATTTTCTAATTGGACAGCTAAAATATTTTACAGGTGCACTGTTAGTTATTAGCCATGACCGCTATTTTCTTGATGAAATAGTAGATAAAATATGGGAACTGAAAGATGGCAAAATCACTGAGTATTGGGGAAACTATTCTGATTATCTTCGTCAGAAAGAGGAAGAACGCAAGAGCCAAGCTGCAGAATACGAACAATTTATTGCGGAACGTGCCCGATTGGAAAGGGCTGCGGAGGAAAAGCGAAAACAGGCTCGTAAAATAGAACAGAAGGCGAAAGGTGCTTCAAAGAAAAAAAGTACTGAAGGCGGAGGGCGTTTAGCTCATCAAAAATCAATAGGAAGTAAGGAAAAAAAGATGCATAATGCCGCTAAATCCCTAGAGCACAGGATTGCAGCCTTAGGAAATGTAGAAGCTCCGGAAGACATTCGCAGAATTCGTTTCAGGCAAAGTAAAGCATTGGAGCTCCATAATCCATACCCTATAGTCGGTACGGAAATTAATAAAATATTTGGGGATAAGGCACTGTTTGAAAATGCATCTTTTCAAATTCCTCTAGGAGCAAAAGTGGCGTTAACTGGTGGTAATGGAACCGGAAAAACAACTTTAATCCAAATGATCTTAAACCATGAAGAAGGAATTTCTATTTCACCTAAGGCAAAAATAGGTTACTTTGCACAGAATGGTTACAAGTACAACAGTAATCAGAATGTCATGGAGTTTATGCAGGAGGATTGTGATTACAATATATCAGAAATTCGTTCAGTGCTAGCATCTATGGGGTTCAAACAGAACGATATTGGAAAAAGCTTATCTGTTTTAAGCGGTGGAGAAATTATAAAATTGTTGCTAGCTAAAATGCTCATGGGTAGATATAACATCCTACTAATGGATGAACCCAGTAACTTCCTTGACATACCAAGTTTAGAGGCTTTGGAAATACTAATGAAGGAGTATGCCGGAACTATCGTGTTTATCACCCACGATAAACGCTTACTCGAAAATGTAGCTGATGTAGTTTATGAAATTAGAGATAAGAAAATAAATCTGAAACATTAAATTTAAGGTAGTCGCTGGTCAGTATAGTCTGTTCTGGCTGGCGGCTCCATTGTTAAAAAGTATAAAGACTTTTTTCTAAAAATATTATTCGTTGAGAATGAGATTGGAGGGTTTATATTGTTTATACGAGTAGTTCCGTACGACCCCTTTTGGGAAGTAGAGTATGAAAATGAATCACAGAAGATAAAGAATATATTGAAGGATATATTGGTGGAGGTTTACCATATTGGCAGTACAGCAGTCAAAGGGTTAGCCGCTAAATCAATCATTGATATAATGCCCGTAGTGACAAATATTAGTTTGGTTGATAAGCATAACAAAGAATTTGTAGCGATTGGTTATGAGTGTATGGGTGAGTTTGGTATTGAAGGACGTAGATATTTCCGCAAAGGCGGCGATAACAGGACACACCAGATTCATATTTTTGAGCAAAGCAATCACAAAGATATTAATAGGCATATAGCAGTAAGGGACTTTCTGCGTACACATCCAGACATCGCTTTAGAGTATGGTGAATTAAAGATGGAGCTGGTTTATCGATTCTCGGAGGATATTGAAGGCTACTGCACTGGTAAGGATGCATTTGTAAAGCAACTAGAAAAGGATGCTTTGCTATGGTATCAAAATAATGAATCATATAAAACACGATAGAAAACATATAAAAGTATGAAAGAGAGGTGTATCCTATGATAGGACCAGATAAGAAAAAACTATATCCAAATGAAAACATAAAAACTGTTTGTTATTTAAGTAACCTACCGAAAAGACCTAATGTTGAGATTGGAGATTACACCTACTATAGTGATCATAAAAATTCACCAGAGAAATTTTATGATAATATAGAGCATCATTATGAGTTTCTTGGAGATAAACTGATAATAGGCAAGTTCTGCGCAATAGCAGAGGGTGTGAAGTTTATTATGAATGGTGCAAATCATAGAATGGATGGAATCACAACCTATCCCTTTAATATCTTTGGATGTGGATGGGAAAAGGTTACTCCTACAATAGAACAACTTCCTTTTAAGGGAGATACTGTGATTGGTAATGATGTCTGGATTGGTCAAAATGTAACCATTATGCCAGGTGTTATAATTGGTGATGGTGCGGTTATTGCCGCTAATTCAACAGTAGTGAAAAGTGTTGAACCCTATTCAATATATGGTGGGAATCCAGCTAAGTTTATCAAAAAACGCTTTAGTGACGAAAAGATTGAATTCTTACTAAAGCTAGAGTGGTGGAACTGGAGCGAAGAGGAAATATTTGATAATCTTGAAAATCTAACATCCGAAGCAGGGTTAGAGCAATTAATGAATAAACAAATGTAAACTAAAGGGTTTCCCGAATAAGGTGAGTCGACTACATTGTACACAGATTGTCGGATGGGTAAATGCATCCTCTGATAATATTGATGATGAAAGGAGGTTGTTTGATGGATTCTTTAAGAAGTATGAATAATGCATTGGCATATATTGAAGAGCACTTAACAGAGGAAATTGATTATAGTGAAGTATCTAAAATCGCTTATTGTTCAGAGTATCATTTCAAGCGGATGTTTTCTTTTTTAGCAGGCATAAGTTTATCAGAATATATTCGGAGAAGAAGACTGACGTTGGCTGCACTTGATCTGAAAGATAGGGATTTGAGAATAATTGATGTAGCCGTCAAATATGGCTATAATTCGGCTGATTCATTTTCCCGTGCTTTTCATTCCCTGCATGGCATTCTCCCTTCTGAGGCAAGGAGTGAGAATACACAATTAAAAGCTTATCCTCGAATGACCTTTCAATTATCAATTAAAGGAGGATGCGAAATGAACTATCGTATTGTTGAGAAAGGACCTTTTAAGTTAGTAGGATTTAAGAAGAGAGTTCCAATTATTTTTAAAGGTGTCAATCCAGAGATTGCAAAAATGACTGAACTTTTAACCACGGATGTTATTAAACAATTAAAAGCAATTTCAAATGTAGAACCAACAGGTATTATTAGTGCTTCCACTAATTTCTCGGAAGGAAGAATGGAAGAAAGAGGAGAACTAGATCATTACATCGGTGTAGCAACTTCAAGTGATGAAACAGCAGAATTTGATGTATTAAAAATTGATGCTAGTACTTGGGTTGTATTTGAATCGATTGGACCATTCCCGGAAACACTTCAAAATGTGTGGGGTAGGATATATTCAGAGTGGTTTCCATCATCAGGATACGAGGCGGTTGAAGGTCCTGAAATTTTATGGAGTGAGAGTCCAGACACTGGGAATCCTAAGTATAGAAGCGAAATTTGGATTCCAGTAAAGAAAAAAGACTATTAATTACATCAATGTTTACGAAAAGGGCGCTCCTATTAAGAGTGCCCTTTTCGTAAACGGTACGATTGGTGAATGTTTGGCGTAGCTAATTTCGGGTTGTGCTAGGCACCCCCGAAACAATAAAAGCTTAACTTCACTGATAATATACTCTTCCTCACTTTAATTATAACATATACAAAATTGCAAATATAGACTGTTCGTTCTGAATTTCAACTGCTATACTTCGATAGTATATTAGTGAGATTTGTTGGGGGATTTGGGATAGTGATTATTTTGGTCTGCTTCATTAATCGACGAATTGGCAAAAGGCAAGCCAATGGAGAAGATCTTGAGCAGTTGAAGTTCTGGATATACTCATCATAACATTCAATTAATTTGGAGGTAAGATTAGATGAATAAAAAATTTGATCCAAATAACGTTATTATTAAAATCTGCATGAGTGGGATGGGATTGGAGGACTGTGGAAACAGTGAGGGTGCGATTGCGATGTTTCATAAAGCATGGCACGAAGCAACGGATGACTATGAAAGATTTATCGCAGCTTATCATTTAGCTCGTATACAAGAAAATATTACAGATAAATTAAAATGGATGGAAACATCCTTACAGTGTGCACAAAATATAGATGATGATAACGTTAAGAGTGCTTACTCCACGTTGTATATAAACATTGCCAACTGTTATGAGGAGTTGGGTGATTCTGAACAGGCAACTAGAAATTATGAATTGGCCAAATCATATAATGGTGCACTAACAGATAAAGGCCCATTTTACCATGGGACAAAGGCAGATTTGAAAGTTGGTGATTTTCTGATAGCGGGTGGAAATTCAAATTACAAACCTGGGCTTAAAATGAACCATATTTATTTCACTGCTAATGTCAATGGGGCAGGTCTTGCAGCAGCATTAGCAAAAGGAAAAGGAAGAGAACGCGTTTATATAGTAGAACCTACAGGTGAATTTGAAAACGACCCAAATGTTACTGACAAAAAGTTCCCTGGTAACTTAACGCGTTCTTATCGCTCACAAGAACCTTTAAAAATTATTGGTGAAGAAACAGAGTGGACGAAACCGACAGCTACTAAGCGACGAGAATGGCATGAAAATTTAGCTAAAAACAAAGGCGATATTATTAACTAAACACATTTAATGGTGTGATAGTTGAAGGTCGATATGTTCCCGCCTACCGATAGTGCCAAAAACGTAGTGGATATGTTTCCGAGAACGGATACGCTCAAATGACATTCATTCTGTCCTCTCGAGCCATGTGGAAGCCATAGTCCTGTTGCAAGGAGCGGAAACCTTGATGAATAGCGGGTTTGAGGGATTATTGGAAGAAAAAATGCTTTTGCGTGAGAGGATGCTTTCACGTCTTTTCTTTTGTAAAATATAAATGGGATTTCCTATTTTAAATAGATGACTAAAGAAGGCAAA
>JAAYUV010000105.1 GCA_012517475.1 Peptococcaceae bacterium
AGTGGGGATTGCACTGCATTGCTCATAATATGAGGAAGATGGCAGTAATAATAACCGGATAGGAAAATTTGCAAATAATTTTTTGGAGTAAAAAGGTTAATGGGGACGCGGCGAAACTAAAGTTTCGTTACGTCCCCTTTTTCGTGTGTCAAAATGTGAGGATATGGAAGGCTTAAGAGAGATTTTTTATTTAGGATGTATTGACAACGACATAGTTTGTTATAAAATTAATATATACCTGTGTATACAGCGAAAGGAGAAAACAAAATGATTATCATTGGGGAAAAAATTAATGGAACGATACCGGTTGTTAAGAAGGCAATAGAAGATAAGGATCAGGATTTTATTAAAAAACTGGCAATTGATCAAGCCGAGGCGGGAGCAGATTATCTGGACGTTTGTGCCGGTACTATCCCTGAAATTGAAGTTGAAACATTAACATGGCTGATGGATATTGTACAGGGGACAGTTGAGACCCCTTTATGCATAGATAGTCCAAACCCCAGGACGATCGAAGCGGTCATACCATTTTCAAAAAAACCTGGGATCATTAATTCTGTTTCGGAAGAGGGAGATAAATGTGAGATTATTTATCCCTTGTTGAAAGGGACCGACTGGCAGGTTATTGCTTTAACCTGTGATAATAACGGTATTCCCAAAGATACAGAAACCAGAATTGGGATTGCTGTAAAACTTGTTGAAAAGGCCGGCCAGTATGGCATTGGCCCGGAACGAATCTTTATTGATCCCTTGGTTATTGCCTTAGCCACGGATAATCAATCCCTGCTGACTTTCATAGACACGATGAATAAGATTAAAGAAATATATCCAAAAGCCAGAATCACCTCAGGCCTAAGTAATATATCTTTCGGCATGCCCTTAAGAAAAGTTATTAATCAGCATTTTTTGACGCATGCGGTTTTTTCCGGTATGGATTCGGCTATTATGGACCCGTGCAACAGGGATATGATAGCTTCCTTATTGGCAACTGAGGCTCTTATGGGGCGTGATAGGAATTGCCGAAAATTTAACGATGCTTACAGAAAAGGAAAAATAGGACCCAAAAAAGAAGCCTAATTGGTACTAAAATTATATCAATCTATACGTGAAATTAAATACCAATTCTTCATAACTTTGTAGTTTGGGGGCAATAACCGGTTCGAGTTCCGGGGAAATCCCAGGATGTTCCGCTATATACTCTTTCCATGGTTTATAGTATTTTGATTTGAATTCAGGAATATCTATTTTTTCGGTTTTGCCGGGAGTACTATCGACTGGTGCAGGTTGGCCGGATTAGTTTAGCATCTATTTTACTATAGGCTTCAACATAATCCCAAAAAGATTTCACAGCTTTGGCGAAGATAAGGGAACGGGTAATGGGGTCGGTGTCAAGTTCGGGATAAAGTCTGGGTAACACCTTTTCCATGACAAAATCATGCGGATTCTTAATATAGTCATCATATTCGTTTTGTTCAAGGG
Organism: Peptococcaceae bacterium; assembly: GCA_012517475.1. Taxonomy (GTDB): domain Bacteria; phylum Bacillota; class Desulfitobacteriia; order Desulfitobacteriales; family Syntrophobotulaceae; genus Dichloromethanomonas. The sequence goes on from JAAYUV010000105.1 coordinate 1,480, forward strand.
CAGATACTTCCGGATGCTGGAAAAAACCGCCCGAACCCATAACAAAGGCTCTGGAACCCATAATCTGAAGATGAGCAGGATATTGGGAGATGCCGGCAGGATAATTATCGGAGTAACTTAATTGATAAGTTTTATCCATAGCTTCTTCAATATTTTGTAAGGTCCACTGGGTTTCGCCCAAAGGAAGACCGGCATATTGAATGCAGAGTTGGATGTAAAGACTGGCGTGAATAGGAACTCTTTTAGGAATTATCCCATCGTAAGTATCCTCGAAAATTTGCCGTCTTTCTTGTGCTAATGCTTTTGGATCATTCATTTATTTATCCACCTCTCGCAGATTTTGACCCCTTCGGCAGCATTTGTCGTAAAGGCATCGGCACCTATTTGTTTACAGGCTTCTTCTGTGACAGGATTTCCCCCAATGATGATTTTAAGATTTTGACGCAGACCTGCTTCCTCCAGACTTTGTACGGTGTTTTTCATTGATTCCAATGCCAAAGTCAAGACACCGCTCATGCCCACAATATCGGGTTTAACTTCTTTAACCTTTTCCACAAAGGCATGAGGTTTTTGGTCTATACCTAGATCATAGACTTCAAAACCTGCTGCTTCTGCCATACTTCTAAAAATATTCTTTCCGATATCATGTAGATCGCCTTCCACTGTCCCTAAAACAATTTTACCCGGTTTGGTGGAACTCGTGTTTCCGATAAAAGGCTTGAGTATTTCTATAGACTGAGTCAGCATTTCCCCGGCAAAAATGAGGTCTCCAACAAAGTATTCACCGGTTTCAAATAAATTTCCTATAATGGACATTCCTTGCTGGCAAGCATTGACTACTGACAGGGCTTCTTCTTCCGAGGGGTTGGATGCTACAAAGTCATTAATCATTGTTAACATGATATCTTCATCTAGTTGTCCGACTACTTCCGTTAAAACTTTCAAATCAATCATGATTATATTCTCCTTTGTTTCTAAAATATTATTGAAAACCGGGTTAAAGTAAAAGAAAAATGAGATTCGTCCATCATTCGCTTGAAACTTGGCCACCATAACCTGGCAAAGTCTTTTTCACGCATAAAGGTAGGCATATGTAAAGGTAAAAAGACTGAGGAATACTCCATTGGCTTTGAAGGCATGCCTTTTTTGAAATAGGATAAAGGGCATCGCAGGCTTCGGCAACCTTATCCGGCATTCTCCTGACATCCATACTGATTTCTTTAAAGCCCCGAAGCTGGTCGGCCAAAAAGTCAAAGGGCGCTTCGGTAAACCCATTGGCTGATGGAGGCACTCCGGGTCCATAGCTGTATTTTTCAGTTAATCTGTTGATGATATTGCCGGATACCCCAAAATTATGTTCGTAACCCATAAGGCTTATTGCCAGACTGAATGCCATATCAATTGGATTGCTTAAATCCAGGGCCTTATATTGTCTGGGGATAACTCTTTCCACTAAACAACAAGTGTATAACCGTATCTACAAGTTGAGTTATAAAAAATACATAGGCATTTTTTAGTTTATCATGTATTGTGAATTTTACAATACATGATAAATAGGTTTTTTAATATTGAACTCATGAAGAACTTGAGGTCCGGGTTGAGGAAGGAACTTCCCTGATGCAGGCCGCAGCAGTGGGAGGCTTGCAGCTGGAAGGACCTTGCGGGGGCAAAGGAACCTGCGGCCAAAATGGGGATACTCTAGGGATCGCTTCTTCAACTAACATGCAAAATATTTTTGGTTCTGATGTGGTTTCCCGTATAGAACATACCATTAGCGATCTACAAGGGTTGGACCAATTGCAAAAGCGGGCGGTTAAGACCATAAATGATCTCATTGAAATGCTGAGCACGAAGACAGGCATCCTCTCCATGAATATCTATAAGGTTATGGCAGTGGAAAATACAACAATGGAACACCTTTTCCTGGGCTTAGACCCAAGGTATTTGGCCCGGGCACCTTTCACTCCGGTCATGACTCATCCGGTAGAGCTGGAAGCCCGGGAGATCGGACTGCGCGTCAATCCTCATGCTGAAGTCTGTCTAATTCCCAATATTGCTGGTTATGTTGGAGGAGATACAACTTCAGCCATTATAGCTACTCGGGTTTATGAAAAATCAGGGATTTACCTTATTGTAGACATTGGAACCAATGGGGAGATGGTTCTCTCAATTGACGGAAACATGCTGGCTTGTTCTACGGCCGCAGGTCCCGCTTTCGAAGGCGCCCAAATAAAATGCGGTATGAGAGCTGCTCCCGGAGCCATCGAAGGAGTTGTTTTTGACGGAGATATTTCCTTAAAAGTTATAGAAAATATAGTTCCTACCGGTATATGCGGCTCCGGTCTCCTTCAGGCCGTACAAGTAATGGTATCGACCGGGGTACTTCTTTCCGGCGGCAAAATGTTAAACAGGAAAGAAGCTGAGAAAAAGGGCCTTCCTTCATCCCTTATAGAGCGTCTTGGGGCGGATGAAAGCGGCAACTTTTTTGTTCTTTCCCACCCCGGCGGTATCCAGGAAGGAATAATCATTACACAAGGGGATGTCCGGGCGCTGCAGCTTGCTAAAGGGGCTATACGCACCGGTATCGAAGTCTTGCTGAAAGAAGCAGGAATAACGGCCGGAGATATTACTCAGGTGTTGATGGCTGGAGCATTCGGTAACTACATAGATAAAGAAAGCGCACTTTCCCTTGGATTGCTGCCGAAAGTCGATCCGGAAAAAATCTGCCTGGTTGGAAATGCTGCCGGGACCGGAGCGCAAATGGCGCTGCTGTCCGATAATTTTTGGGAAAAAGCATATGATGTTTCACAAAAGGTAAGGCATATTGAATTATCCGGGCGTAAAGATTTTCATGAGATGTTTATGAAGTATCTTGGACTGCATTCTTAATGTTCAAAAGATGAAAATAATTTCCGCCTGTTATGAGGCGGATTTTTTTAATATAAAATTAGGAAAATACAATAATTTATTGCAGTAAAAGCCTGATTGAATTATACTGTTAGGAAGGTTTTAATCACAACAAAAAAGTTTTGGACTATTAATATATAAATATCTTATAAAGATAGCAAATAATTTTAAGGGAAGTGGAGAACATGCAGGAAAAATTAAAAGTGGGTTTAATCGGGGGAACAGGGTTAGTAGGGCAGAGGCTGGTTTCCCTTCTTCATAATCATCCCTGGTTTGAAATTGTTTCAGTTGCTGCAAGCGAACAATCCGCGGGCAAGAGTTATATCGAAGCGGTCGAACGGAGATGGAAGCTCCAAACAGCGATTCCTGAACATATTAAGGGATTAGTTGTAAAGAATGCTTCCCAGGTGGGTGAGTTCTGTGAGAATGTCGATTTTGTTTTTTGTGCAGTGGATATGAAAAAGGAAGACACAAAAGCACTTGAAGAGAATTATGTAAAAGCAGAAACTCCGGTGATATCATGCAATTCAGCCCATCGGATGGTTCCCGATGTTCCTATGGTTATTCCTGAGATAAACCCAGGGCATATTGAGATTATTGAGGAACAAAGAAAACGTTTTGGAACGAAAAAAGGTTTTGTAGCAGTTAAGCCCAACTGCTCCATTCAAAGCTATGTTCCGCCGCTCCATGCCTTAATGGAATATAAACCAAAATCTGTTTTAGCCTGTACTTATCAAGCCATTTCCGGCGCAGGAAAGAATTTTGCGGAATGGCCGGAAATGGTCGATAACGTCATCCCTTATATCGGCGGGGAAGAGGAGAAAAGTGAAAACGAACCTCTGAAAATTTGGGGAACGATCAAGGATGGCGTGATTAAGAATATTGAATCTCCCGTTATTACCACCCAATGTATTCGCGTTCCGGTAACGGATGGGCATTTGGCAGCAGTATTTGTATCTTTTGAGAAAAGACCAACCAAAGAGGCAATTATTGATTCCTGGAATAATTTCCGGGGAAAACCACAAATTCTTGGACTACCCAGCGCTCCCCAACCGTTTATGAAGTACTTTGACGAGGATAACAGGCCTCAGACAAAGCTTGACAGGGATTTCCAAAACGGTATGGGTGTGACCATGGGACGTCTAAGAGAAGACAGTGTTTATGATTATAAATTTGTTTGCCTTTCCCACAACGTTTTAAGGGGAGCGGCAGGAGGAGCGGTACTCATTGCCGAGCTTTTAAAAGCCGAGGGGTATTTACAGGCGAAATAAAATTAATAATAATTTTTGTCAGGTTATACTTGAATTGACCACAGAGCATGGTCGAAATTGAATAATGACCTAGCATATACAAATGACTTCCCTCCTTGGTTTTTCGGGTTTGGTCACTTGAAAAATTCTTCACTTTGGGGGTGAAGTCGTTTTTTACCTGTAAAACCATTGGCTTTTCAGGATTAAATAAATTTGCAGAGATCTCAATTATATAAAGGAAATTAATAAAACAAATCGAATATATGGGTGGACTGAAACCTCGTCTGTTTTACGATCTCTGTGAGGTATTTTTGTTAAAGGGGTGACCTTATGGAATTCCAATATCAGGCTTGGGAAACTTTTGTTAAAAAAGGGAAAATTAATGAAGCTACGTCATTAGTTAATCCCATTATCATGGCCTCTTGGACCCGCTGTAAAAATCGAAACCAGAATTCCGACGAGGCTGCTTCTTTACAATTGCCTCAAGAAGAAGTGCATCGGAGAAAAGAAGCTAACCGCAGTTTGATCAAGGTTGCCAAACCATTTCTGGAGGAATTATATAGTTTTGTAAAAGGCTCCGGTTTTGTCGTTGTTCTTCTGGATAAAGATGCTTGTATCTTAGAGATTTTAGGGGACCAGGATATTTTGCAAAGATTTAAGCATTTTCGTGTGGGGGAAATTTGGGACGAGGAAACCAAAGGCACCAATGCGATGGGTGTTGTAAAGATAGAAAAAATTCCCGTCCAGGTGTATGCTACGGAACACTATGTCCTGGCAAATCACTGCATTACCTGTTCAGGGGCTCCCATTTTTGCCCCCAACGGGGAAATGATCGGAATACTGGATGTTTCCGGCGACTTTAATAAAGTTCATATGCATACATTGGGAATGGTAGTTGCCGCTGAAAAGGCGATTGAAAATGAACTAAGACTTAAGGCTGCGAATGCAGAAGTGATTAAGTCTTACAATAATGTGAATGCGATTATCGAAACCATTTCCGAAGGGATTATTTCTTTTGATGAAAATGGCCGGATAACCAATATGAACCCGGTAGCTCTAAGTATTTTGAATATGGACCATTCCAATTATCAAGGGAAATTGCTCAAGAGTATTCTTCAGAATGAGGATATTCTCCATTACATTTTAAAAAGCGGCCGCAGTATTTTTGACCACGAGTTCATTCTGGAGAAAAATCACAAACAAGTCAGGTTTTTGTTTTCAGGACAGCCGATTATTGACCATACTAAAGAAATTTGTGGGGGAGTAGCCATTATCAGGGAAATCAAGAATGTGCACAGATTGATTAACCAGATGGTTGGAGCCAGAGCCCTGTTTACTTTTAGGGACATTATCGGCGAAAGCGAAAGCATAAAAAACTGTATCCGGATTGCTTTAGATATCGCAGACAGTACGTCTTCCATAATCTTACAAGGAGAAAGCGGAACAGGAAAAGAAATGTTTGCACAGGCTATTCATAATGCCAGCAGTTTTTCTCATGGACCATTTATTGCCATCAACTGTGGGGCTATTCCCAGGGATTTGATCGAAAGCGAACTTTTTGGCTATGAAGACGGTGCATTTACCGGAGCAAGAAGAGGGGGACGGGCCGGAAAATTTGAATTGGCCAATGACGGCACAATCTTCCTGGATGAGATCGGTGATATGCCTTTTGATACTCAAGTATCGTTGTTACGTGTGCTTCAGGAAAAACAAGTAGTCCGAATAGGCGGTTACAAGCCCATCCCCATCAATGTCCGGGTCATTGCCGCAACAAATAAGGTTCTAAAAGAGGAAGTCCGTAAAGGAAACTTCAGGGAGGATCTCTTCTACCGCCTGAGTGTCATTAACATTAATGTACCTCCTCTTCGCAAAAGAGAAGGGGATGTTTTGCTGTTGGCCAAATACTATCTGAGAAAAGTATCTGTCATGTTGGGTTTCGAAGCAAGTGACTTGGAACCTCAAGCAGCCAATTCCCTTGAAAACTATGATTGGCCGGGAAACGTAAGGGAATTGGCAAATGCCATGGAAAGAGCCGTAAATCTTGCCAAAGGGAAAAACATTAAGTTGGAACACTTGCCCGAACATCTGCAAAAACTGGGGAATGGGGCAAAAAATAAGGGGACATCAAAAGAGTGTTTAGAAGAATTGGAAAAGGAAGTAATCCTCAATACTTTAGAATCTGTCGACTGGAATATTTCCAAAGGGTCTTCAATTTTGGGCATTGCCCGGAATACCCTTTATCGCAAAATGGATAAGTATGGAATTGTAGCCAAAAATTATTAGGGATATCATTATAAATGATTTGTTTCTTAATTTTCCTTTTGCTTTTTGCTCTCCTTGGAGAGTTTTTTTGTGCAGAAATGGAACAGTGTTAGATTTAATTACAGTAAGCAAACCAAGCCAGAAGGCTTGGTTTTTTGTTATAAAAATCCAATTGCTCAAAAAAGATACAAACATCGAAAGGAGAATTTCGAGTGCAGTATAATAAACCCGCCTTTTGAGTTGATTTAAAAGTTGGCATGGAATTTGCTGCGTATACAGGTTACAGGTTCATATTACTTTTATAGGAGGTATTTTTTATGTCCAACGCCATTTACTCCAAGATGATCGCAGAAGCATTGGCAGCCCAAAAAGCAGATCTGAACGTCATCAAAGCCAAGAGAGGAGGTAAATTCAAAATCTCCGATGCCAAGCCCTACGTCGATGCAGTCAACGGCATGACCGCTGGGGAAGGGCAAAGTCCGGAAGTTATCCGACTTCATGTTGATTCGGTTAATGCCCACTATCAAATTTTTGAAAAGCTTACCGAGACAGTAACTCCGGAAGACGATCCGTTTGTCGAGCATTATCAGACTCCTGCTATCATGGAAATTCTCTATGAACTGGACCCTGCTTTCCGTGGGGCAGTGGAAAAATTCATCAAAGCCCTTGCCGATAATGAGGCTCTGATCGGCAGGGAATCCATCCGCCGGTACGGTGGTTTTTATGGGCCGACCGCAGTTGTAGATTTTGCATTTGTTCCCGGATCAACCAGCAATGTGGTCAATACTATTTTGCAGGGTCTGTCCATTGATAAAAAGTACAAACAAGCTATTTTATCCTCCAAGTCATGGGGCATGAACACTTCTTATGGCATCGGGGCGGCTTTTGCAGGTGCAATCGAGGCAGGCAAAACTGCGGAGCAAGCTGTTAAAGAAGAAATTAAAATGCTGCAACTGGTTTATGACAAGCCCATTGAAGCGCAGACAAAATTGATGACGGATGGCGGTCATACCTCCTTTGATGTCAAGAAATACATGGAGATGTACAAGGAGAGAATGCGTTCAGCCATTAAAGCCGCCGTTGATGCCGGTGTCCACTACGGAAATATTGTGACGGTTCCTGCCTATTGCGTAGGGGATGTAGCCCATCACATTGCCCAGTCCATGTTTAATATGGCTAAAGATGACGTGACCATGGCCATTATGGAAGCCACAACGGATGTTATGGAGCAGACATTGAAAGCCGGTTTGGAACAAGGCTATAAGAGCGTCTACGATGTCCTAAGCGTGGCTACCGGTTCCACAGCGGCAGCTGTTGCTTATATCCTGGAAAAAGACGGTTTCACCGTGCCGATGGTTGTGGATCTCCTGGCCAAGCGTTATACCAACTATGTTCAGAAATACCCCAGCCGCGGTCCTGCTGCCGAGTTGCACAATGTCGACTTTATGGACATGATTTGGCGCGGAGCCCAGATCATTGATAAGGCGCCCAAGGGTGCCGGCGGAAAAATTAAAGGTATTCCTGTTCAACTGAGCGCGATTGATGCCAATGAGATTATCTCCAATCCGCAAAGGTATACCTATCCCGCTTGCGCAATAACGGTAAGGTTCTCGTCTCTTATGAGACTCGCTGATTTCCCGTGTCTCCTGACCAGTGAACCGGTCACCGCTACCCTTATGACAAATATCATTGCTTTAGATCCCAAGTCACCGGGTTCCCCTGCCAGAGTATGCAAAAACTGCGCAGTGACCAGCCTGATCAAACGTTGCGACTATTGCAACTGGAATTCGGCCGTATAATGATTATTTGTAAAAAAAGGAAGGTGAAGGTGGTTAATTTTAACTGCCTTCCCACTTCCTAAAAAATGGATCACTATCAATACATTAGCAGATGAAGGGAGGAATATCAATGCCTTCAATAGCCAAAAAGTTTGTAGCAGAGCTGATTGGAACATGGATGCTTGTTCTTGTTGGAGCAGGCTCCGCTGCAGTCACTTTGATGATTGCGGAGGGGGAAAGCAAAGCTTCTGCTTTTAATATCGGGATAGGCGCTTTAGGCGGACTGGGAGACTGGTTGTCGATCGGATTAGCCTTTGGCATTGTGATCACCGCAGCAATCTACATTTTTGGGCCTGTTTCCGGAGCCCATATGAATCCGGCAGTTACCATTGCTCTTTGGGCAGGTAAACGGTTCCCAACCAAAGAGTTGATTCCTTACCTTGTAGCGCAATTCGCCGGCGCAGCCCTTGGAGCCGCCACGCTGCTATCCATGCTCGGAAGCAAGGGAGCAACTGTAGGCGGGCTGGGTGCTCCGGGGCCTTTCCCGGGGATCACCCTGACCGGTGTATTTATTGCAGAGTTGGTCGGGACTTTTATCCTCATGTTAACGATTATGGGAATTGCCGTTGATAAAAGAGCCCCGCAAGGGTGGGCCGGCTTAGTCATTGGTCTTATTGTAGCTGGGCTCATTACCACCATGGGCAATATCTCAGGCCAGGGGATTAATCCGGCCCGTACTTTTGGACCGGTCTTAATAGACAGTCTGGCCGGGGGGCCTAATTGCTGGCCTAATTTTTGGATCTATCTGGTTGCCCCTATTATTGGAGCCATTCTGGCTGTTTTCATCTATGACACTTTTGTCAAGGAAGAATAGTTTTTAAACCTCAGTCCACAACTTTCTCCCTATAGCTATTCGTTACGCCATGCATTTTATATTGGGGCAGGCGGCAATTTGAAGCTTGCCCCTTCATAAAATACTTTCGCTGATATTCAATGTATTTATTTATTAATTCTAGTCCGACTTCAAAGGAGAGGTGCGAATATGGATAAGTTTTGGGTAAAAACCGGTGCGCGTTTGCATCTTGGCCAACTGGATCTAAACGGATCTTTAGGCCGTTTGTATGGAGGACTGGGATTAGCCATTGACCGGCCTCAGTTAGAGATTACCGCAGAAAAAAGCAGCAAATTATCTCTGATTGGGTCAGAGGAAAAAAGACTGGAAATCATCTCGCGTAAATATTTGGAATACTATGATCTTCCCGGTGTGAAGATAGAGTTGGTTCAATCCTTGCCCAGCCATAGCGGGTTGGGTTCAGGTACACAGCTTTCTTTGGCACTGGGTTTTGCTATTACCCGGGTTTATGGATTACAACCTTCTTTATTGGAAATAGCCGGGGTTACGGACAGGGAAAGCAGCCGCTCCGGAATCGGCGTTGCGGCTTTTGAGCAAGGCGGCTTTCTGGTTGATGGAGGCAAGCCGGTCAATCCGATAGCTCCAAAATCCGTCTTTGATGTCCCCCCGATTCTCGCCCGCATCCCCTTCCCCGAAGAATGGGCCATTATTTTGGCCTTACCGGATAAGGAAGACAAAATGTCCGGAGAAAAAGAGGAAAATGCGTTCCAGTCATTGCCGCCGATGGCGGAAGAGGTGTCGGCCACGATTTGCAGGCTTTTAGTGATGAAGCTTCTTCCCGGATTAATGGAGAAAGATTTGGAAAGCTTTGGTCAAGCCCTGATAGAGATTCAAAAGCAGGTAGGAACCTATTTCGCTCCGGTCCAGGGAGGATATTATGCTTCCGATCAAGGGTTCCGGGTTGCGGAATATCTGCTGGCACAAGGGGCAACCGGGGTAGGTCAGAGCTCCTGGGGTCCGGCGGTTTACGGATTCATCACGCGGGAAAAACAAGACGGCTTACTGGAAAAGACTCAAAAATTCTTAGGAGAAAAAGTCCGGGTTTGGGCGGTTTCAGGCAGAAATCAAGGGGCAAGCTGGGGCTGGAAATAGACCGGCAGCATGAGATTGAAGTAGGGAGAAAAAAGAGATGAGCAGAGAGGAATTACAACCAAGAATTGCGTGGGGGATTACGGGATCCGGACATTTTTTGTCTTCCTGTATGGAATTTTTACTGCGTCTGAAGAAGGTTGACATATTTCTCTCCAAAGCGGGGAAAGAGGTACTGCATTACTATAGTTGGTATGAACAGTTAACATCTTCCGGTCATCCCCTGATTTTGGATGCCAGCGTCAGCGGGCTACCTGTGACCGGACTGTATACGGGCAAATATGATCTGGTGGTCATTGCACCGGCCACTTCCAATACCATAGCTAAAATGGCATACGGGATCGCAGATAATCTTATTACCAATTTATTTGCCCATGCCGGGAAGTGCAGGATACCCACCCTCATTTTACCCTGTGATTCCGCTCCTGAGATTAAATCAACCACCCCGCAAGGAGAACAGGTGTCGGTCTATGCAAGAGAAATCGACAGAAAGAACATTGCCACTCTGGCAAATTGGGACCTGGTTACGCTTGCGGACACTCCTGAACACCTAAAAAAAGAAATAGAAAAAGTATATCTCGGAAGATAGGGGTTGGTCCGGGTGGAAAAGTATCTGCTTATTACCGGTCAAATTGCCCGGCGGGCTTTATCCAGGGTCGCTGAGGGAATAAAACATATAGACTTGGAGATCAAGTCCCTGGGTTGTACGGTGGCGGCCCTCATGACTACCGGGTTTATTGCCAGGGAACTGGCCCGAGGGGATAAATTGGGCAGTGACGTAATCATTATCATTCCAGGCTTATGCCAGGGACCTCTGGAACCAATTATTGAGGGGACAGGATGTAAAGTGTTGAGGGGACCTAATGATTTGGTCGACTTGCCTGCATTTTTCCAAATCGGGCTAAAGGGAGAGCAGGAACACGCTGACAACAATAGGAGTTGGCCCGTTCAGATTCTGGCGGAGATCGTTAACGCTCCGCGGATGACAGAAAAAGAGATCGTGGATAAAGCACTGTATTACAGGGAATGCGGAGCCGACATTATTGATCTGGGCGGAGACGTGGACCAACCGTTTCCCCGCCTGGGAGAAGTCATAAAGGTACTAAAAAGTTATGGATTTACGGTGAGTGTCGACAGCCACCAAAAAGAAGACATATTGGCTGCCGATAAAGCCGGCGCGGAACTGATTTTAAGTTTTACCTCCAAGAATTTGGAGATTGCCAAGGATCTGACAAGTAAAGTAGTGGTCATCCCTGATGACGGGGAAAGTATGGAATCCTTGTATCGCAACATGGAAAAATTAAACCAATGGAATATTCCCTACCTGGTCGACCCTATCCTGCCTCCTTTAACCATGGGTCTGGCAGAAGGGATTGGGCGTTATCTCCGGGTGGGAAAGGAATTTCCCGATTGTGAAATGCTCATGGGATTAGGGAATGTAACAGAACTGGCAGATGCGGACAGCACCGGTATTAATGCGCTCATGATGGGGATTGCGGGAGAGCTTCAGATTAATTACATCCTGACGACGGAAGTAAGCCACAGGGCGAAGGGAGCCGTACAAGAGGTCAATCTGGCACGCCGGCTGATCCGCAAGGCCATCTTTGAGCAAAGAGTTCCCAAACATTTGGATGAAAGCCTGTTGACCATCAAAGATCCGTCGGGAAATTCTTATGACAAAGCCGAGTTATACGCCATGCATCAGGTAATCCGGGATAGAAATTACAGAATATTTGTCCATGATCAAATTTATGTTTTTAATGCCCATTCCTTTTATCAGGGAACTTCCGCCCGGGAAATATTCTCCAGATTGGATATTCACGATCCCCGTCATGCCTTTTACCTGGGAGTAGAATTGGGAAAAGCGGAAACCGCCCTGCAGTTAGGAAAGAGATATGTTCAAGACAATCCCCTGCGCTGGGGTTATCTCGGTGAGGCTAACATGAGAAAGAAGGCCTTGGTATGATCCTTGAAGCGATTCTTTCTTCGGTCAGTGAAGATGGTAAAGTGAATTTTGCTCCGGTGGGGGTCCATGTTCCCGATGATACCTTCCGGCTTTCGGAAGTCAAAGAGATGGCGATGTTCCTCTATTCCGGATCGCATTCTTTTGCCAATCTTAAGGCAAAACCCGAGGGGGTCATCAATTTTACCGATGATGTGTTGAGTTTTGTAGATACGGCTCTTTTTTCCGCGTTACCCCAGACGGTTCCCTCTTACCGGGTTGCTCCTCCCAGAATGACTGGGGCTAAGGCGGTATGGGAATTTGCAGTGACTCGATTTGACGACTCAATCAAACCGGCAAAAGCCAATGGAAGGATCCTGTTTTTTGAAGAAACAGCCGGATTTACCGGTTTTTGCAGAGCTCACGGAATCATTTTAGAGGCGGCCATTATGGCGACCCGCCTGCAGTGGGTCCGGCCGGGGGAGATAGAGAAATCATGGCCGCTCTGGCAGGAAGTGGTGAAAAAGACCGGGGGAATCAGGGAACAAAAAGCCTTCCGTAAAATAAACGACTATCTTGTCCAAAAAGAAATTTCTATCCCAAACTCTTTGGAGTAAGAGGAGGACTTATTATGAAAAAGATTTTGATCCACTTGGAATCCGATTCCCAGGCCAGTGTTTTTGACCAGATTACCGCCTACGATGCCGGAGTTGATCAGGTCCTGGCCTATGGCGGAGTGCGAATAGAAGAAGTAACCAATCTCGTCTATGGGGCCATGTTTACCCGGGGCGGGGAGGGACTGCGGAATACCGCAATTTTTATCGGCGGCACCCACGTTCCGACGGCAGAGGCTCTGATGAAAAAAGTACAGGATACCTTTTTTGGGGATGTCCGGGTTTCGGTCATGTTCGATGCCAATGGATCCAATACCACTGCGGCCGCTCTCGTTCATAAGATCGCTTTCGGCCGGAACCTCCATGGCAAAAAGGCCCTCGTTTTGGCAGGGACCGGTCCGGTGGGAATCCGGGCGGCGATTCTTCTGGCCAGGGAAGGGTGTGAAGTCTATCTTTCCTCACGCCAGATAGAGCGTGCCAGAGAAGTTGCAAAACATATCCTTGAAAACAACGGCGTTCAGGTGATCCCAGTCGAGATCAGCGGGGCAAAGGACGTTCCCGGAGTATTGAATCAGGGAATAAACATTGCAGCCTGCTGCGGGGCACCCGGGGCTCAGATGCTTGATCTGCCAACCTGGTCCAAGGCGTCTTCCCTGGAAATTATCGCGGATATCAATGCCGTAAACCCCTTGGGGGTTGAAGGAATCAAAGTTACGGATAACGGGAAGGAACGGGAGGGCAAGATTCTTTATGGCGCCATTGCCATCGGCAATTTAAAGATGAAGGTCCACCGTGCTTCGGTTCAGGCTTTATTTGAAAGCAACCGTCTGGTATTGGATTTTGACTCCATCTATGAATTGGCCAAGAAAACGGAGGCCTAAAATGATCCTTCTGGTAGGGGTAAGCGTAAGGGCTCTCATGGAATCAGCAGCAGAATCGGGATATGAGGCCATGGGAATAGATTATTTTGGCGACATAGATGCCTGCCGGCAGGGAAAAACCATGAACCTGACTGTCGACTATGGCGTGAGACCTACCGTGAAAAACTTATTGGAAGTGGCCAAAAACGTATCCTGCCGGAGCCTTATCTATGCTTCGGGACCGGAAAATGCCCCCGAACAATTGGATTATTGGGAAGAACGGGGCCTTTTAAAAGGCAATGGAGTGTCTGTTTTACGGAAAGTGCGTAATCCCCGGGAACTCCGCCGGAGTTTAGGACAGGTGGGGGCTAAAATGCCCGGGTTCTGTTCCGTTAAGGAATGGCGATATCCCCCGAACAGAAAACGATGGCTTTTAAAACCTCTGAACAGGGGAGGGGGACATGGAATTCTTGCCCTCCCGGAGGAAAAAGAAGATGCCAACCGTTTGATTTCAGCCTTGCCGGATCCAACGCAATATATTATCCAAGAATTTATGTCAGGAATCCCGGGTTCGGTCTCTTTCCTGGCCAACGGACAGAAAGCGGTAGTCTTAGGCACCAGCCGCCAGCTTATCGGAAGCAGGGGGAAGGAGAGACCATTCCTTTACGAAGGAAATATCGTTCCTCTTGATCTCCGCGGGATGATGAATCCAAAGGACTTTGAGAAGGAAATCACAAAGATGGTTCAGCACATAACCAAGGATTTTGGCTTAAAAGGAATCAATACCCTGGATTTTATCGTCAACCGGGATGGGATTTGGGTTCTGGAAGTCAATCCCCGCTGGTCGGCTTCTGTGGAACTTATTGAAAAGGCTCTTGGAGAACGTTTATTTGCCTGTCACCTCGCTGCCTGTAACGGAGCCGATCTGGAGGGAATGACAGACCTCTTGAAGCGGATTCAAACCGCAAATACCCATACTTTTTGGGGAAAGCGCGTCGTTTATGCTCCTGAGTCCGGGGTGATCGTGCAGTGTGACGGGAATCAACTGGAGTATTTATACAGACAAGGGGTACGCGATATTCCCCGGAAAGACACAAAAATTGAAAAAGGGCAGCCTATCTGTTCGGTATTGACCAGCGGAGCCACCGACCGGCATTGTGAACTGAGATTAGGAGTTAAGGCCAAATGGGCGGGGCAATTCTTTGGACAATGCGGAGTGATGGCGGTTGCCCGTTAAAGTTAAGAAATAGTTTGAGAATAAAGGGGGGAGGCCGATGGGCAGTATTTCCGGATTATTGATTACTGTCCGCACAGGCCGGCAAGGGGCGGCGATGGAAAAAGGGAAATCCTCGACTGAGTATGTTCAGGAAATTTCCACCTTGGCGGTTTGTCCGGAAGATGTCGTTTCCCTGGGTTTGGGCGAGGACCAAAAGGCTGTTCTGAAAAGTTCAGCCGGAGAAATCACGGTGACGTGCCGTTCTGTGGAAGGGCCGCAAGGGATTTTCTTTCTACCGCTGGGGCCTTTAGCCAACCGGCTGATTGATGAAGAAACCCACGGGACGGGAGTTCCGGACTTTAAAGGGATTCCAGTAATCCTTTCACCCTTAGCTAACTGACTGCTATGGAGAAGGCATGAACAATTCATTGGATCAAGGAGGAGAAGAAATGACAGTAACCGTTCATGAAGATGTGGTTTGTGCGTTTTGTGGTTGTCTCTGTGACGACCTTCAAGTAGAGGTAGAAGATAATAAGATTACCAAAGTCAGCCATGTCTGCACGATAGGCCGGAATAAACTGATGCATTCCCAATCCGGTTTGGCCTCGCTCCGGGTAAACGGCAAAGAGACAAATTGGGAAGAGGCACTTTCGGAGGCGGCCGGTATTCTGGCCAGAGCTAAAGCTCCCCTGGTATACGGGTTGAGCAGTACCACAACGGAGGCCATCAGTGAAGCGGTTGCCCTGACGGAGCTCATCGGAGGGACGGTCGACAACCCGTCATCCTACTGACACGGGCCGGGCGTTCTCGCCCGCCAGCAAGTTGGGCTGGCTTCATGTACTTTAGGAGAAGTAAAAAACCGGGCAGATCTTCTGATCTATTGGGGTGCAAATCCCATGGAGTCTCATATGCGCCATTTGAGCCGGTATTCTGCGATGTCCAAGGGACTCTATGCCTCTGAAGGGCGCAAAGGACGGAAAGTGGTGGTCATCGACGTAAGGCCCACCCCAACCTCGAAGACTGCGGATCTCTTTCTTCAGGTCACACCCGGACAAGATTTTGAAATTGCCCATGTCCTCCGTTGTTTGATCAAAAACATCCCGCTGGAAGGATTGACGGAAACAAGTCAAATAGGCGGTGTTCCTTTATCCCAATGGCGGGAATTGGCTGAAATGATGAAACAATGCCATTATGGAGTGGTCATGTTTGGCATTGGCCTTACCCAGAGCCGGGGCAAGGACTTGAATGTTGAAGAGATTAATACTTTGGTCAGCGAATTAAACCGCTATACCCGCTTTTATGCGATTGCCATGCGGGGACACGGCAATGTGAACGGAAGCAATCAGGTATTGGTTTGGCAGACCGGTTATCCTTTAGCGGTAAATTTTCAGCGCGGGTACCCCCGTTTTAATCCCGGGGAATTCAGTGTAGTGGATATGCTTACCCGCCAAGAGGTGGATGCGGCTTTGATTATTGCCACCGATCCCGGTGCCCATTTACCGCAGGCTGCGGTCCGTTATCTCCAAAGCATCCCGACCATTGTACTCGAACCGCATGAAAACTTAACCACTGATTGGGCCAATGTCGTGATTCCTGTTGCTCCGGCCGGGGTGGGTGCCGAAGGAACATTTTACCGGATGGATAATGTCTCCCTGCGTCTGAAAAAATTAGTGGATTTTCCGGTCTCCTCTGACCGGGAAGTATTGCAATCGATCAAAGAAAGAGTAATTCAGCTCAAGGGTGATCTCCAGGATAAAGGAGAGAATAAACCATGTTGAAAATTGTAAACGGGCAGGTCTATGACCCCCTCAATGGGGTCAATGGGGAAGTCAGGGAGATTGTTATAGATCACGGAATGATTGTTGAACCTTCGCCCGACCAGAAAATCAGCGAAACCATCAATGCTTCCGGTTGCGTGGTGATGCCCGGCGGAATAGAAATCCACAGCCATATTGCGGGGGCAAAAGTAAACAGTGCCCGCAGCATGTGCCCGGAAGACCACTATGATCATTTTAAGGTGAGCACTGCCGGAATACGCTCCGGGACAGGGTATACCGTTCCAAGCACCTTCCTGACGGGTTATGAGTATTCCAGGCTGGGATATACCACTGCTTTTGAAGCAGCTGTCCCCCCCTTGGAGGCGCGGCATGCCCATGAAGAGCTGGAAGATACTCCGTTATTGGATTCCGGGATCTATACCCTGATGGGCAATAATTATATGATTATGAAAGTATTAAGCGAACAGGATGAAATTGGACGCCGGGAACGGCTGCGCGATCTGGTAACCTGGCTTTTGACAAGCAGCAAGGGTTATGCGGTGAAAGTGGTCAATCCGGGAGGGGTTGAAAGCTGGAAATGGAGTCAGGGGTCTGTGGACCTGGATACGAGGGTTCCTCCTTTCGGAATAGCTCCCAGGAAGCTGCTTCAGGAACTTGTTGAAGTTATTCGGGAATTAAAGCTGCCGCACGGACTGCATCTTCATGCCAACCACCTGGGTGAAGCGGGTAATTTCATAACGACATTGGAAACCATGCGCACCCTGGAAGGATACCCTGTCCATTTTACCCACCTTCAATTTCATTCTTACGGGATGACAAAAAAGGGAGGGATCCGGTCCGCAGCCCGGGAGATTGCCGAATATCTGAACGGTCATCCCGAATTTACCTGTGACATAGGTCAAATTGTCTTTGGGCCGGCGACCACGATGACTGCGGACTCTCCCATGCAATTCAGGCTTCATCAGATGACCGGGAACAAATGGATCAATTCCGATGTGGAAATGGAAACCGGGTCAGGGATTGTTCCCATGATGTACCGGCCTTCGGTTCTTTTCAATGCTATCCAATGGTGCATCGGTCTGGAATTGCTCTTACTCATTAAAAATCCCTGGCAGATTGTCTTGACAACGGACCATCCCAATGCCGGGCCTTTTACGTCCTATCCCCAAATTATCCGCTTACTGATGGATAGGGATTACCGTAACTCTGTTCTGGAGCAGCTCCACCCCAAGACAGTGAACTATACTCATCTCAGGGAGTTGGACAGGGAGTATTCTCTGGAGGAAATCGCCATCGTGACCCGTTCCGCTCCGGCCAGGGCTTTGGGGCTATCCCATAAAGGGCGGTTAGGAATCGGTGCTGAGGCGGATGTGGCGATTTATAGGATACAAGACGATAAAGAAAAAATGTTCGCCGGACCGGCCTATGTATTAAAGGGTGGTAAGGTCGTGGTACGCGACGGAGAAGTACTTCAGAGTTTTGCCGGCAAGAGACTGATCGTGGAGCCGGATGGCGCCAAAACATTGCTCCCGGATCTTGCCAGGAATTTTGCTGACTATTATTCCATTGAGTTAAGCAATTATGCTGTTCAGGATGAATATCTTTCACGTCCGGAGGTGATACCATGCATCTGAACGGAGTAGAAATCGAAGATACATTCGCGGAAGCTTTCACCATGCGTGCCGCCCGCCTCACTGTTACGGCCATCAATGAAGAATGGGCCCGGCATGCGGCTTTGGCTGCTACCGGGTTTGCCACCTCGGTCATCGGCTGTGGGGTGGAAGCGGGGACCGAAGGACCTTCACCTTATACTCCGGACGGCAGGGCGGGAGTAGATTGTCTCTTTTTTGCCTCATCCAAGGATGAACTGGAGGCCAATCTTGTGAAGCGGGTTGGGCAGGCTGTCATGACTTCCCCGACCTCTGCCTGCTATGACGGAGAATTACCCGAATTCCCGGCAGATTTTGAAGGCTTCAGCAAGTTCCATATCGGAAGCAAACTTCGCTTCTTCGGAGACGGGTTTCAAGCCAGCAAAGTGATCGGGGATAAACGGTATTGGCGAATTCCGGTGATGGAAGGCGAGTTTTTGATCGGGGAAGAATTCACCATGGTCAAAGCGGTGGGGGGAGGAAATTTTCTGATCCTGGCCGAAAGCGTGGAATCCGCACTGAAAGCTTCGGAGGCCGCCGTCCGTAAGATGAAGGACATCCGTGGGATTATTCTCCCCTTTCCCGGGGGAGTGGTGCGGAGCGGCAGCAAGGTAGGATCAAAGTATAAATTTCTGACTGCATCCACCAATACCGCTTATTGTCCTACAATCCGGGGAAGGGTGGAAGAAAGCCGGCTGGAGGAAAATATTAATGCAGTCCTGGAGATTGTCATTGACGGGCTTACTGATCGGCTGGTCAGTCAGGCGATGGAGGCCGGGATCCGGGAAGCGGTAAAGGTACCCGGAGTCCGGCGGATTTCCGCCGGTAATTACGGAGGACGCTTAGGCAAATATCACTTTCATCTCCATCAGATTTTGGGGTCATCCCTTGCAGGAGGTGAGGAAGTATGAAAACCGAAATCACCCTTAGACTAAAGGAGCAGCCCTCTATTCCTGTGGAAGCGGAGAGCATCAACCCGGAAAACCTGAAGGGAAAAAGTCTGAAAGAAATCTATCATCTTCCCCTTTGGAGCGGCAACCGCCGGCAAAAACTGGAGGATTATTTTGAAGTGGAGATCACGGAGTCAGGGGGAGAAGCTGAAGAAGCTAAAGTTCTCCAGTCTGAAGATAACCTGGCAAAGGTTGTCTTAGCGGGCGACTTGTCCCGGTTCAAACGTTTAGGACAGGGAATGGCCGCAGGAGAGATGGAGATCAGGGGCTCGGTCGGATTCCATGCCGGGGCCTCCATGCGGGGCGGAGTCCTCCGGATTAAAGGGAATGCCGCGGATTGGCTGGGTGCCCATATGGAGGGGGGACAAATTATGGTAGAAGGTTCTGCCGGGCATTTTGTGGGAGCTGCTTACCGCGGCAAAACACAGGGAATGAGTGGAGGGACCATTCTGATCCGGGGAAGTGCTGGTCAGATGACAGGTTCAAGAATGAGACGGGGACTGATTGCCGTGGGAGGAGACTGCGGGGATGTCCCGGGTTTCAAGATGCTGGCCGGAACAATACTCATTTCCGGGGCTTGCGGAATCCGGGCCGGAGCCAATATGCGCAGGGGGACCATCGTGCTTTTACAACCAACCCGGCTGCTTCCTTCCTTTTATTATAATTGTTGTTACCGTCCTGTCTTCTGGGGAATATTGGTCCAGGAGCTACGGCAAAAAGGGTTCGAACTACCCCATGCTGATCAGGACTTTAGTTTTCAGCGTTTCAGCGGAGATGCCAATGAGGGGGGAAAGGGGGAAATTCTCATATGCCAATCCAATTAACAGATATGATCCAGTTAAGTCCCAACCGGCAGGCTTTTCCTTATGTCAAGCAGTTAATGGAGCGTCCTGAACAACTCAAGGTGGAGATTCAAAAAATTGGCCAGTCAACCGTCATCGATTGCGGGATCAATGTTCCCGGCGGCTGGCAGGCGGGTGTACTATTCGCCAACATCTGTCTGGGCGGTCTGGCGGAAGTAACCATGCACTGGGCGGACTTCGGCGGGATACGCTGGCCTGCCGTGGAAGTGATCACCGATCATCCGGTTCGGGCTTGCATGGCCTCCCAGTATGCCGGATGGTTTGTGAAAAAAGACAAATATTCGGCTATGGGTTCAGGACCTGCCCGTGCTGTCGTTCAGTCCGAAGAACTGTTTGAGAAATTAGGGTATAAGGATTCGTCCGACCTGGCCATCCTTTGCCTGGAAGGCCGTAAGCTTCCTACGGAAGAGGCAGTGAAATGGATCGTGGAAAAATGCCGCTGCCCGGCAGAGAATCTCTATATTCTCATCGCCCCTACGGCCTCGACGGCAGGTTCGGTCCAGATAGCCGCACGTTCGGTGGAGACGGGTCTGCACAAGCTTATGGAACTGCGATATGACCTGGGTCTCATCGAGAGCGGGTGGGGGATTGCTCCTGTCCCGCCGGTAGCGGAGAATGACTTGGGAGCCTTGGGGCGAACCAACGATGCCATCCTCTATGGTACGACTGTCCATTACGTTCTGGATGATGAGGATGAACATCTTCAGTCCTTGATTGATAAAGTCCCTTCGTCCAGCTCACGCGATTATGGCGTACTCTTCCAGAAATTATTCGAGCGCTACGGTAATTTTTATGATATCGACCCTTTGCTTTTTAGCCCGGCCCAGGTTTGGCTGAGCAATAAGAGAAGCGGACGCTCTTATCGTTCCGGCGAAATCCGTCCCGATCTCTTAACCCAATCCTTCAGGTTGGAATTGTAAAGGACAATGAGAGATGGAAAGAAAACCTTTCTTCAAAAAAAAGCGGATAGGGATCCTTGGAACAGCCAAAGGGTCTCATGTTCAGACCATGTCCATCGTTTTACAAGGGTTGGGGGCCGAAATTACCCTGGTTGATCCGAAAAGACTGACTTCCTTCCTTCCCCAGTGCAGTACGGTATTTGCGGAAAGCGATGGATTGGTAACAAATTTGGAAGACCTGGACGCCTTGGTGGTACGGTCTC
Organism: Peptococcaceae bacterium; assembly: GCA_012517475.1. Lineage (GTDB taxonomy): Bacteria > Bacillota > Desulfitobacteriia > Desulfitobacteriales > Syntrophobotulaceae > Dichloromethanomonas. The sequence continues at coordinate 22,713 of JAAYUV010000105.1, forward strand.
TCCCGGGCGGATCCTTGGAACAGGTGATTTACCGGGTAAATGTCCTTCACCACTTGGAAATACTCGGTTTAAAAGTGATCAACAATGCCTCGTTAATTGAGAAAACGGTAGATAAATTTTTCACCACCGCCTTATTGGCCAATGCCGGACTGCCGGTCCCCAAAACCATTGTCACCGAACGGTTCGACCAGGCGATCGAAGCAGTAAGACAGATAGGTGCCGTTGTGGTCAAACCCGTTTTCGGTTCCCTGGGCAAAGGGATTGTTTTGGTCGAAGATCCGGATATTGCCCACAGAGTTTTCCGGGCACTCGAAATGGGGCGCTATATCTATTATCTTCAGGAATTCCTGCCAAATGGCAATGAAGACCTCCGTCTATTTGTCGTAGGAGGTCAAGTGGTTGGCGCGATGCGCCGTCGTGGCCAAAATTGGAAAACCAACATCGCCTGCGGGTCGACGGCTGAAACCTATAAACCTGAGAAGGAAATTGCCCAACTGGCTATCCGGACTGCTAATATCCTGAAAGCAGACTACCTGGGGGTAGATATCCTCATTAGCAATGGTACTCCCTATGTGATAGAAGCCAACGGAATTCCCGGCTGGACCGGGTTGCAGTCGGTAACTGAAGCAGATATCGCCGGTATTCTGGCGGAATATATCCTGGCGGAGATTAAAAAGCATGAATACAGAAATAAAAAACAAGGGGTTTAACTGGAAAATGGCGTTGATGGCCCAAACTGCCTGCATATTGGAAGCGGACGCACCTAAAGTCGGCAACGTCAACCGATTTCATGATTTTGCCGATGCCTCCCTGGAGGATTTTCACTGCAGCGCTTTGGCCATTGGACGTCCATTCGGCTATCTGGAAAGGCTGGGAGTGGGAAAAACGGTTTACGATGCAGTAAAGGCCACCCGGAAAGTCGTTTTAACCAATACCAATCTTGGGATTATCCTGCTGCTTGCCCCTCTGGGGATGGCCTGGTGCCGGATAAGATCCCGGAAAGATCCGGATTCCGGGAATCACGGGTCTCAGAAATCTTTGCCATTAGCCTTAAAACGGGAAATCGGAGAGGTTTTGCAAAGCCTTGGCGCAGAGGATACCCGCCATGTCTATCAGGCCATCCGCCTGGCCTCTCCCGCCGGGATGGGGGAAGTACAGCAATATGACGTGTTGCAGGAAGAATCTCCCCCCATTCCCTTACTGAAGGTTATGAAACTCGCGGCAGGGAGGGACCTGATCGCCAGGCAATACAGGGATGATTTTGAACTGGTTCTTGGTATAGGATATGAAGCATTGAATCATTCCCTGGAAAAAGGGTTAGCCTTGCCCCAAGCGATTGCCCATAGCCACCTGATTCTGCTGAGTCAGGTACAGGATTCTTTGATAACCCGTAAGCTCGGTCCGGAGTGGGGCAGGGAAGTGCAAAAACGGGCGCGCTTTGTCTGGGAACAGGGAGGATGGCTTACTGCAAAGGGGCTGCAAGAAGTCCGGGAATTTGACAGCTGGTTACGGGGAGAAGGGCACAGCCTGAATCCCGGTACGACTGCCGACCTCATGGCGGCGATCATCTTGGTATACCTCATGGAGAATGATCAGAAAAAAAGAAGGTGCTAACATGTCATCACAAACAGCTCTCATGATCAGTGTCGTCAGTGGGAAAGAAACGCTTGCCGCCTTAGAGGGGGGAGCTGATATTATTGACGTCAAGAATCCCGCTGAAGGGGCCTTGGGGGCTCCGACCCCCGCCGCGGTACAGGACGTTTGTCTCAGATTGAAGGGGAGTAAACCTTTCAGCATTGCATTAGGGGAATTTCCCGGGAAGCCGTGCGCTGCGGCTTTGGCGGCCTTGGGCAGTGCTTTTTTCCGGCCGGATTTTGTCAAAATCGCTTTTATCCCCCATCATTCTCCTGAGGAAATCTGCAAAACGCTTCAGGAAATAAAAAAAAGCCTATCCATCATAGACTTCAAAAGAATTTCTTTAGTCTCCGTGGCTTATGCCGATACCCTCAGTTTTGCTTCCTGGAAACTGGAACGTTTTGCAGAGGCCTCCAGGGAAGGGGGGGCTGACGGGTGTCTGGTTGATACCTGGGAGAAAAAAAACAAGACACTCCTTGATTATTTACCTTTGGATGCAATCCAAAAATGGATTGGAGAATGTCATCGTCAGGAATTATTCTGCGGACTGGCGGGTTCGCTGAGTTTTGCCGACGTGGCCAGTATTAGCCGATTTGAGCCGGATATTATCGGGGTTAGATCGGCAGTCTGCGGGGGAGACCGCCTGGGTGGGACAGTATCCGCTCCCAAAGTGAAAGCGCTTAAAGAAATAATTGACCGGAGAAAGCATGAGACGGAATACAGATCCCCCGACCGGTACCTACCTGCAAGAGGCCGGCAAGCCTTTCAGGATCTTGGCCATTGATAAACCAAACCGGCATACCCATAGGTAATTGCTGACGGAAAAAAGGGTCAACATCCGGTTCCCATAACGAAGGATCCAGGTCCGTGCTTTTGACAAGAACCAGCATGGAACAGTCTATTCGTTTAGCCAGGTAGGCCGCAATGGAATCGGAGGTAACATCCCAGGAACGGGGAAGAGCGGCTTCGGGTACCTGGCTGAAAAATTTGGAGACTAAAAGGATTAGGGGCTTGCCAGGAGGAGTCAGGCCAGCCGGGATGAGTGGTTCCGTATTCAATAAATAAGTCATCTCGCTGCCCGGGATAAACTCCCTGAGCAAGTAAGCGTATTGATCCATGGCCCCTAAGGCCATAAAATGGCAAGTCTCTTCGCCAAGTCCGAATTTTCTTCCGTATTCACGGACAAGATCGGCAAAGGGTCCCCCCCCTGCCACGATCAATAATGGATGTACCGAAGCATATGTGGCGATGATACTTCCGATACGTCGTAAAATATCTCCGTTATTATGATAAATTAAGCTGCCTCCAAGCTTAAGGATGATGGGTTTCGGCATTTCCGTTATCCTCCGGCGAATGATTTCTTACGAAAATAAAAGACGGAACTTAAGATTAACTTGATTAATTATAACAAAGAGTGATGCAAGATGGGGGTAATATTTTGAAGCTTTTTATCTTTGAGTATTTCGCATCCGGGATGAAGGAAAGTCATGAGCTTAAGAAGGCCGGATATGCCATGCTGGATGCTGTCCTTCGGGATTTTACCAGGATTCCGGAAATAAATATCATGACCATTTTTGACTACTCCCTGAAAGAGCGGGTTTTCCAGGATCCTCTCGCCCCGGGATTAGAAATTTTCTGGAGAAAAGGCCGGGAAGACGGGCAGAAATTGTTTGAAGAAATATTAATCAGATGTGAAGCGGTATTAATCATTGCCCCTGAGACAGCCGGTATTCTGGCCGAATTGACGGCTCTGGCCGAAAACAGGGGGAAGATCGTTCTGGGTTCATGTTCCAAAGCCTTGAACGTTACCTGTCATAAAGCCAAACTTCTGAGTCTGATGGGAAAGAAAGGTCTGCCCGTTCCCCGTTCGGATATTTTGCAGAAACCATTGGCTTCCGTTGCCAAGGCCCAAATCCTAGAAATGTTTTCTTACCCTTTGGTGATTAAGCCTGTTTGCGGGACGGGGGGAGAAGGAGTAAGACTGATTCAGACCGGAGAACAACTGGATAAGGTGGTTGAACAGTTAGCCACTATGGGGGAAGAGACATTTCTTGTTCAGGAATATATTCCGGGCCAGGCGGTAAGTGTCAGCCTCTTTGTTCTTGAAGGCAAAGTGCTGCCTCTAAGCTTAAACCGGCAAATCCTAAAGGATGAAGACGAGCTTGGTTTCCGGGGGATTACTGTTCCTTACGAACACTCCCTGGATCAGGATATTATAAAAATTGCTTCAGCAGCCTGTGAACAGGTGGAAGGACTTAAAGGCTTTATCGGAGTGGATTTGGTGGCGGGTCCTGAGGGACCGGTTCTGATAGAGATCAACTCCCGGATCACGCTGGCTTATGTAGCCCTGAGAGAAGTGGTGTCCCGGAATTTGGCCGGGGACCTGCTGAACCTTTGTGTGGAAAACAGGGTCCCACCAAAGCCCGAGATTCAAGGAAGGTATACCTATCGGCTTTAGCTTTGGGGTGGAAGCTTATACCCGGAAATTCCAATGATTCCTGCTTGATTAGAACCTTTAAAAAATGAAAAGGAGAGGATGGGCTTTGACTGGCATACTGGGGCTGGATATCGGAGGCGCCAATACCAAAAGCTGTTCTTTGAGAATGGACAAAGGAGAAATCTCTATGGCAAGAGGAGCTTCCGTTTATCATGAAGTCTGGAGAAAGCCCGAAGGTCTGAGGGATGTCCTGATGGACCTGAGAGCTTCCATGATACAAGGAGACACAACGATAGAAGGCATTGCCCTGACCATGACTGCCGAACTTTGTGACGGGTTTGAATCAAAAACGCAAGGAGTACTCTTTATCCTCGGGATGGTGGAAGAGGTTTTTGCAGATGTGCCTGTCTATGTCTGGACGACCCGGGGAGTCTTTGCCCATCCATGTGAAATAAGGAAAGAACCCTTGCAGGCGGCAGCCGCCAATTGGCTGGCGAGTGCCACGGCACTGGCCGGGAGTCCTTTTCTGGCGGGAAATCCGGTAATTTTTGCCGATATGGGAAGTACGACTACGGATATCCTCCCTTTGGCCTCCGGAAAAGTTTTAGCCAAAGGAAAAACAGATACGGAGCGTTTGCTTTACGGAGAGCTGCTCTACACAGGGACACTCCGAACGGGGGTACACTCCATTCTGGATGAAGTGTATCTGGAAGGGCATTGTTGCCGGGTGGCTCACGAATACTTTGCGATCAGTGCGGACGCTTACCGGTTTTTAGGCCTGATCACCGAGACAGACTATGATGTTCCTACCCCGGACGGAAAGAACCGCGATATCGATGCCTGTGCCAAACGGTTGGCTCGTGTGGTGGGAGCAGAACCGGAAGAAATCGGCATAAATAACATTTACAGCATTGCCCGGGCAGTCATGGAAAAGCAGACCAGACGAATTACGGACAATATCTTACGGATCATCTCCAGAAAAGATGTACCGGAACCGAAGCAATTGATTACAACAGGCCAAGGCAGTTTTATTCTGGGAGAGGTGGCCCGCCGCCTGGGATGGAAAGAAACACCCTGGTGGCAGATGATTCCCGGAGGATATGGACAACTGGCCATGACCAGCTATGCCGTAGCCTGGTTACTCTACCGGCAAATCCAGAAAGAGATGTGATTCTATGTGAAAAGACAATTTAAAATCATTCCCGTATTAGACCTGAAAGACGGCCTCGTCGTCCGTGGAATTCGGGGAGATCGAGCTAAATACCAACCGGTCCAGAGCAAACTTACGCCTTCTGCTGAGTTTTCAGATGTCCTGGAAGCCTTTCACACAGGGTTCGGCTTTGAAGAATTCTATATCGCCGACCTGGATGCACTGACCTCCGGCGGAGAAAGAAATCAACTCAGCCTGTTAGCCAACAGGATTAAAACAAATAAACCACCGGTCTCTTTCATGGTAGATGCGGGCATCCGGGATGCAGCAGGTATTGCAGGTGTTGTTAAGGCAGGAGTCAAAAAAATAGTTGTCGGTACGGAGACACTGCTTTCTCTGGAAGCCTTAAAGGAAATGGTTGCCGTCTATGACTCGCGGAGTCTGGTGGTCAGTATTGACATCAGGGGTACGGAGGTGATAAGCTCTTCTCCTGAGATTGCCCGGATGACTCCGGCTGGAGCGGTCAGGGAAATACGTAAAACGGGAATTCAGGATTTTATCCTGCTGCAGCTAGGCAAGGTGGGTACAGGAGAAGGATTAGACAAGCCCCTGATTCAAGAGTGCCTGTCTGTCCTGGCAGAAATGGACCGTTCTGATGTTACCCTTCTGGTCGGCGGAGGAATTTCCGGCTCCGAGGATTTAAAATGGCTGGCAGATCTCGGACTGGACGGAGCCCTTATAGCTTCCGTTTTGCATGATGGGAAATTGGGGCCGGATACCGTCCGTGCTCTACAAGATTACACTATATACAAATCAAAACAAAAAACTAACGAGGCAAACGAATCAGGTTTAGAAGATTGATGGGGGGATATTGTTATGATCAAAATAAATCCTGCAAATGAAAAAAAATTATATACCAACCAGGGTGAACCGAACGTATTGCCCGGTGACAAAGATTACCTGTTAAGATGGCTCATATCAAGGATCGAAACAGAAAAGCTTTCATTGAATATTACCCTGAACATCAAAGGAATTGTGATTTCAGGGAGTATTATCAGTGAAAAAGAATACTGCGAAAGACTGGTCCATTATCTGAATGATATTTCAGAAATCAAAGGAATAGCCCCAATGGGAAGAAATCACTGGGCGGAAACGAACAGGCAGGACGCGGAACCTCTGCAAGAAGAATATATCCACCTGAAAAATGCCAAAATCTATTTTTCTTCTATTGATTCGGCTCCTTTGGATGAAGGGGTCCTTTGGCGGGGAAAATTATCCACGGTTGACGGCTTCATTCTTGGGCTTTTCCGCTCCTATCCGTAAAGCATAGCACGAGCCGTCCAAATTCAAAAATGTGGTGAAGTTATGATTTTTATCTTGGACAATTACGATTCATTTACATACAATTTATACCAGTATTTTGGGGAACTGGGTGAAGACGTGGTGGTCTTTCGCCCGGATGAAGGCACCATTTCCGGCATCCGTGCCCTGAACCCGGAATTGATCGTCATTTCTCCGGGGCCTTGTTCCCCAAATGAGGCAGTTTTTGCTTTGGAAGTAATTGAGGCTTTCAAAGAAAGCGTGCCGATTCTTGGAATTTGCCTTGGGCATCAGGCCATTGGCCAGGTTTTCGGAGGAAAAGTAGTCAAGGCCAGAACCCCGGTTCATGGCAAAGTTTCAACAATCAGTCATGATGGGCAGGGGGTCTTTCTGGATCTTCCCCACCCTCTGAAAGTGACACGGTATCATTCTCTCGCCTTACAGAAGGACAGTCTTCCGGAAGAGGTATTGGTTACTGCCCAGACCCTTGACGGAGAAATTATGGGAATCCGCCATGCCCGTCTTCCTATCGAGGGCGTACAGTTTCACCCGGAGGCAATTCTGACCGAAAGCGGCTTAAAACTCCTGGAAAATGCGGTAAAAGCAGCCCGGCGGTGGAAGGCCCAACAGAGAAATGCCAAGGTATGGCAGATTCGTCCGCTTGCACTATCTTTACCACCCCACAAGGTAATTTATGCTTTTAAAAATGCGGAAAGCCCGTTCTTCCTTGATAGCGGCGATCGGTATGGAGAACTGGGGAAACACTCCTACCTGGGTGCCTTTCCATTCCTCAAAGTATGCGCTTTTAAGGATCATATGAAAATACAAAGGGGCGGGGAGGCTGAATTAATCGTTGCTTTTCATTCCATGCAAAGCGCTCTGACGGTTTTGGACGATTTTCTGGCCAGATTCCAATTGCCCTTGGCATCTCCTTTCCCTTTTTCCGGGGGAGCCGTTGGATTTTTCAGTTACGATTTAAAAAATGAGATTGAGGATCTGCCGATAAGGGAAAAAAAGGACCTGGAGATTCCATTATGGACATTGGCCTGGTATGACGGGATTCTTGTTTATGAACATGAAACAGGAAGGTATTGGCTGACGGCCTGCGGGATGCAGGAAGACGGGGAAAATAATACGGGCCTTGCCCGGACCAGGATCGATACTCTGGAACAGATGGTCCGGGAGTTTGCCGACACATATTTCGCAGAGAAATGTCCGGTTGTATCCAATGATCATCCCTCTGCGCTTTCATTTGAGGAAGTCAGCAAAAGTGTTCCCAGGAAGCAGTATCTCAAGGATCTGCAAAAAGTGATCGACTATATTTATGCCGGAGACATCTACCAGGCTAATCTCAGCCAGAGTTTCAGTTTCAAATACCAAGGAGATTCTTGGGAGCTTTATTCCTCGTTACGCCGTAAGAATTCCGCACCGTTCTCCGCATTTCTGCCTTATCACGATTTTCAGATCCTTTCGACTTCACCGGAACGTTTTATAAGGATTACTGCGGAAGGGATAATACAAACACGGCCGATCAAGGGGACCCGCCCGAGGGGCAAGACCCCGGCAGAAGACCAGAAGCTGGCGGATGAACTCCTGAACAGTGAAAAGGACAGGGCTGAACTGACCATGATCGTAGATCTGGAACGAAATGACCTGGGAAGGGTTTGTCATTATGGAACAGTACAAACCAAAGAACTGATGAAGCTGGAGAAATATCCTGCTGTCTGGCATCTTGTTGCTACCATCGATGGAAGGTTGAAAAAAGGACTTAAACCCAGTGAGCTGCTCAGGGCAATTTTTCCCGGGGGATCGATCACTGGCGCTCCCAAGATCAGGGCTATGGAAATCATTGATGAGCTGGAACCATACAATCGGGGAATATATACGGGAAGCATCGGCTATATTGGGTTTGACGGTGCCTGGGACCTGAATATTGTCATCCGGACTATTTTGCTCAAAGACGGATTAGCTTACGTCCATGCCGGAGGGGGAATCGTGGCTGATTCTGTCCCGGCGGATGAGTATCAGGAAACAATCCATAAAGCGAGGAAATTGCTGGAAACTTTGGGGGTGGAACTGGACAGTGAATCAAGAGCAAAAAAGACATCAGCCAAGTGAATTTTCTGCCGGCGATCGGTTGGAACACAGTATTTATGAAACCTTGAAGGTCACGGAGAAAGGCATAGAACTTCCATTAATCCATTGGGAAAGAATGAAAAACGGAGGACAAATCCTCGGAATTCAAGTGCCCAAATACCCGGAGTGGATCGAGCGCCTGCGAAAATATCTCGAAAATACTGCCTGTAAGGCTCCCTTTGCCCTAAGAGTATCTCTGTCACAGGCAAGGAAAGAATTTTCTCTGAACGATCAATCACCGCACTGGTCATTCAGCTGGAGGGAGATTCCTTACACAGCGGAGCAGTACCGGAAAGGGGTCAGGATCATTTTCCTGGAAGAGATCCGTCAGGACAGGTTTCCTTTAACCACAATCAAATCGCCCGATTATCTGAATACCGGGCCTGCGTTAAAAGAACTGGAAGCAAGGGATGCTTTTGAAGGACTATGGTGCAACCCGCGGGGAGAAGTAGTTGAAGGAACGAGGAGCAATGTGTTTTTCGTGCGGGACGGAACAATCTGTACTCCGCCGGCATCCAGCGGCTGTCTGGCAGGAACTAGACGCAGGATTGTAAAGGATTTGGCCCTGAAGCTTAATATTCCTTTTCGGGACAAAGAAGTCTTTATGGAGGATCTGCTCCAAGCCGAAGAAGTATTCCTCACCAATGCCCTGATGGGGATTATGCCTGTCAGCCAGGTAGAAAATACGCCGGTCAGCCGATCGATATTTGATGGGATTACCGCAGCCCTAATTCAATCCTATAAAGAAATTTAGAATCTAAACATTTAGAACCTAAAAGCGAAATGTTCTGTAGAGTTATATTATTTTGGATGAGAAAAAATTGAGGTGATTCGAATGCCGATGCGTATGGAAAAAATCGAAAATGCCGTAAGGGCTATTCTGGAATCCGTCGGAGAAGACCCGGACAGAGAAGGACTAAAGGACACCCCAAAGAGGGTCGCACGATTTTATCAAGAGGCTTTTGCAGGGCTGCACGAAGACCCGAGCCAGTATCTAACGATTCAATTTTCCGAAAACCATGAAGAAATGATCATCGTCAAGGATATTCCGATTTATTCCATGTGTGAACATCACCTGCTTCCTTTTGTAGGCCAAGCCCATATCGCCTACATTCCCTGTCACGGGAAAATCACCGGGCTGTCCAAGCTGGCCAGGGTCGCTGAAGCTTATGCCCGAAGACCTCAGCTTCAGGAACGTCTGACCAGCCAAATCGCCGATACGGTGGAAAACATCCTGGAGGCCAGAGGGGTGCTGGTAGTTATTGAAGCGGAACATATGTGCATGACAATCCGGGGAATCAAAAAGCCGGGATCAAAGACGGTTACTTCGGCTGTAAGAGGTATCTTTCAAACAAGTTCTGCAACACGGGCGGAAGCCTTTTCGCTGATCATGAGCCAGAAATAGAACGATACATATGGAGGTTGAAGTATTGAGCGAAAATTATCTTTATCGAACAGTTTGCAAGCATGACTGCGGTAAGAGGGAAGTCGTAAAAGATCTCATTGTTCGGGAATTCCCTCTTACCTTATTTGTTAATGAAAGAGAAATTGTCACCATGGTCTGCTCCCCCAATGATCTCAAGGAATTGGGTGTCGGTTTCTTATTGAGCGAAGGCTTAATTCAGAATTCCAAGAATATTGTAGAGTTAGAATGTCAGGAGAGTGAAGGGTTGCTCCACATTCGAATCTACCCTGAGCCCTCAAATACGAATAGCTTTTTAAGAAGAAACATCGCCAGTTGCTGTGGGAAAGGCAGGGCAGGGCTTTATTTTATTAATGATGCCAGACAGGTCAAAGAAGTGAAGGCTTCAGGCTGTTTCACAAAAAATCTACTTCTCCGGCACATGTCATGGCTGGAAAAAAACGCAAGGAGTTTCCGCCTGACAGGCGGGGTCCATAGTGCTGCACTGGCTAACGATAGAATTTTATTAATGGCGGAAGATATCGGGAGACATAATGCCGTAGACAAAGTATTAGGGGCATTGTGTCTCCAGGGAATGGAGACTGCAGACACCTGCCTCCTTTTAAGTGGCAGGGTATCTTCCGAAATCGTAATCAAAGCGGCCAGGGCCAACATCCCGCTCATGCTGTCTAAAGGTGCCCCTACGGATTTAGCAATCGACCTGGCGGAAGATTTAAATATTACCCTGATCGGGTTTGCCAGGGAAAACAGGCTGAATATCTATTCCCATCCGGAGAGAGTCAGATAATTTAATGATTCTTATCCTCTATACCTGAGGAGGCTTTTCTGTGATTGCTTCGAAACGGAATATCCTGCCCGGACAGATGGGGATCACTCAAGAAACTTGCAAGGGTCGAAAAAAGAACAATTGGATAAACATCAAAAAATCGGATCACCACCGGCAAAACTGGACAAGGGCTTGGTTAAAGAGCCGAATATGGACCTTTTCATCCAGAATAATGCGGTGGAGTATGGCTTGGATGTTTGGATCGTCTATAGAACGGATATGCTTTTGGTACTCTTCTATCGCTTTATATTCCGCGTCGATATCCGCTTTTAACTGTTCGCATAAATTTGTTCCATAATAAATGTAATTTCCTGACCAGAATTGGCCGGATGTACTGTAAGACCCTCGGATAACGGGGTTGCCTCCAAGTTTTTTGATAAGATCGGCCAGCATCTCCATGTGCCTCATTTCGGTAATTGATACGTTTTCCAAAAGCTCTCCCAGTTTTTCATCTATTTCTTTAAAATAAAAATGATGATAAAGGTATTGGCTGACAGCCGTGAATTCACTGATTACGCCTGCATAATCATCCATTAATAATTCTGCATAGTGTAAATTGGCAGCCTGGACTTTAATTTCAGGATAAGGGGAGGGATCAGCGTAACCGGCTCTATAATGGATGTCGCATTTTGAATGATTCATAAAACAACCTCCTGCAAAGATATCCTTATATGTTATATTGGGCAGGAAGGCATTCCATGCAAAACTCTTTGGGAAAGTGATATAATCTTGATGTGGAAATGATGATTCATAGAAGAGGTAAACGGTATCAATGGAAAAGATGGAAGAAAAATACGAGAAATTAAAGGAAATTGTTTATAAGGAGCTATCTTACGCAGCCCATGATCTGGATCATGTCATGCGGGTTTATCATTATTGTTTATACTTTGCCGAGGAAGAAAAGGAGGCAGATCCGAAAGTTTTGATCCCTGCCGCATTGTTGCATGATATTGCTCGAAAACAGGAAGATGAAGATCCTACGGGGAAAATCGATCACGCAGTACTTGGGGCTGAGCTGGCTGAAAAGATCCTTAGAGATTTGCATTTTGAACCCTTATTGATTGAGAAAATAAAAAAATGTATCCGGGCTCACCGGTTCAGAAGCGGCTATTCTCCGGATACGATAGAGGCCAAAATCCTTTTTGATGCAGACAAATTAGATGTTATTGGAGCAGTAGGAATAGCCCGTTCTTATATGCTGGCGGGCCAGCATGGGGAAAGAATGTACAGTGATATCCCAATTGCCGAGTATATGAAAGAAAATGTTGGCGAAAACGGAAGAATAAAAGATGTGACAAAGCATACGATGAATTTGGAGTATGAATTAAAACTAAAAATGATCCCGCAAAGGCTTTTTACTGAAAGGGCCAAGAAAATTGCTGAAAAAAGAATAGACTATATGGAAAATTTTTTTGATACACTCAGGAACGAAATTGCGGGGAAAAATTAAATATTTGATCCGCACAATATATCAATGCAATTACACAAAAGTGATAAATCCTTAACAAATTTGGGAAAAGTTTACGAGAGTGAGCCTTAGCTGAAGAGCTCATTCTTTATTTTTATTTCTTTTTCATAACCACAATATAGCAGGGCGATTTGAAATATTGCTTTATTTATGCCCGGTTTCTCTCTTTGGAGTGAATAGTATTTGTTCAGTGAATAAAACTTGATCACTTTTGAGGTTTTGGCATGAGATATGCAAATAAATAAAAGTACAAATTAATATATCCTTCGATTAAACAAACCGAAGGGTTAAGCGACATATTTACTAATTTTCATTTGGAGGAATAAATTATGTGCTTTATCTTGAATACTTTGGCTAAGAAAAAAAGTAAGATGTCTGTCACTTCCGGAAACCATTTACCACCCGGACCGGATACTCTATCCTATGAAGCGTATCGGAAAAAAAGGCGTCAACAAATGGGAATCAAAGAAGAAACCCTGGTCAATGCTGCCCGGGCTTTTGCTAAAGCCGGTAATTCCAGCATCCAGTGGGGCGTAGCCCTGGATATGAACTGGAACGGTCTTCAGGCCATCCAAGGGGTTCTTTACCTGATGACATTAACCGGCAACCTAGACGTTCCGGGCGGCAATACACTGGCGGAACCTGCCAGCTTTATGGGCAAATGGCGCTATGATACCCATATGCAAATTCCGGAAGAAATCTATGAAAATCGTATCGGCAATAAGGAATTCCCATTCTTCAATTATGGTTTGATGGCCTGCAGCCCGGATAACACGTTGGAATACTTTGAACTGCAGCAACCCTATCCGGTCAAAATGGTTTGGTCCAACAGCCAAAACCCGCTGGCCAATGCGGCACCGGTTCCCAAACGCTGGTATGAGGCTTTTAAGAAAATCGAGTTCTGGGTAAGCCAGGAAGTCTTTATGACCCCGACCGTTTCCGCATATGCCGACATTGTCCTGCCGGTCGCGACATTCGCCGAACATGACGGCATTGTCATTCCGCACTTTGGCCGCAATTCCGCTTTTCTTGGTGCTGTCAACCATTGTATTGAGCGGGTCGGGGAATGCAAGTCTGACCTGGAAATCTGCTTTGACTTAGGGAAACGTTTAAATCCCAAAGCCTGGCCTTGGGAAACAGTATCCGATTTCTTTACCGAACAGATTCAGTCCAAAACAGGATTAACCTATCCTGAATTGCAGGATAAAGTCGTCCAGCAGCAAAAATATGTCTACAAAAAATATGAAAAAGGGATGCTGTGCGCTGACGGAGAACCGGGCTTCCAGACACTGACCGGTCTGATTGAATTAAAGGCTACCGTGTTTGAAGACTGGGGCGAAGATCCGCTGCCATATTTTAAAGAACCGCCCCACAGTCCGTACAGCACTCCGGAATTGTACGCGGAATATCCGTTAGTCCTTACTACCGGCGGCAGGAAGTTTACTTCCTTCCATTCTGAACACCGGCAAATTCCTTCTTTAAGACAAATTACCCCCTGGCCAACAGTTGAGATTCATCCCGATACGGCAGAGGATTTGTGTCATGCAAGCTGAATACGCCTCCCCCGAAGGAAGAGCCGGATATTCCGTAAGGCTTACTTTATGTTTATTAACGGAAATGAAACAAGACACTGGAAAAGTGAAATCCAGTGTCTTTTGTCTTAGAAGATATTATATATTCTTTTCAACCACTTGTATCAAATTCTTTGCTACGTATTCACAGTCAGATAAAGATAGTGTGGAATAAAGGGGCAGGGTAATTTCATTGGCATATTGCGCATAAGCGTTAGGATAATGATCGATTTGATACCCTAGCGACCTATAGTAGGTAAACATGGGAATAGGTATATAATGTACATTTGTAGAAATACCGAAATCTGCCAATTCCTTAATTGCGTTATCCCTTTTCTCTTCGGGTAAACCCTTTATTCTTAAGAGGTAAAGATGATAAGAGCTTTCCGCATAGTCATTCTTAGAGGGAGGAAGAATAGCCCATTCCTTTTCGGATAGAATTTCGTTATATAAATTAGACAGTTTTCTCCTTTTATCTAACATTGTCTCATAACGTTCGAGCTGTGCTAGGCCAATCGCAGCGCTAATATCGGTCATATTGCATTTAAGGCCGTCCGTCAAAATATCGTACTTCCAGGCTCCTGCTTTCATTTTAGTCAGTGCATCTTTGGACTGGCCGTTTAAAGAAGAATACTTGAATTCTTTTGCCAGGTCCCGGCCTTTATCGCCGAAAGTGATAATTCCTCCCTCTGCAGTTGTCAGGTTTTTGACTGCGTGAAAGGAAAAAACATGGAAGTCAAATTGTTTTCCTACACGTTCTCCGTTATAGCGGGCCCCGATCGAATGCGCTGAATCAGAGATTAATAAGATATCCTCCCTGTTTTTGAGTTTAACAATTTCTTTTATCTGGTCAAAGTTCACAGGGAATCCGCCGATATCCACTGTTAATATTACTTTTGTTCTGGGTGTTATGGCATTAAGTATTAGTTCAGGGTCCATAAAAAAGCTGTCTTTTTCCAGATCAACAAAGCGGGGTTTTATCCCCCTGTGCATTGAAGCATTGGAAGTAGCAACATAGGTATAAGGGGTAGTGATAATCTCATCATCCCCGCCAATATTAAACACTTTTAATATCAAGTCCAAACCCTGTGAATTACTTGCCACGGCTACCGCGTTTTCAGCCGAACAATATTCCTTAATCTTTTCTTCAAATAAACCAACCCTGGGGCCGCTGGTTATCCAGCCTGATTTTAAAACCTCAGTGACCATATCGATTTCTCTTTGAGAAATATCAGGCGGGGAAAAAGGAATCGTGTGTTTTGTCATCCGTAATCAACCCTTCTTTTCTTACTACCTATATTTGAGTAATTAATTTACAAATTCCAATGAAAGATTTCCATTGCTTGTTTATATATGGGTATTATAATTCAAATTTTGGATAGATCATAGTGTCAGTTCTCCGATTACTATTTTTGGAGCTTTTACAATAGTGAAAAATTATTTTCATTCTTGTAAAAAGCAAGGCCTTTTTGTTTCAGTTTATTAACTATTTTACCGTAAACCTGCCGTAATAATCAGGCTGTAAGAAAAATTTATTCTTGGTATATTAAATGCATTTAAGAAAGTATGAATTGAGAAAAGGTTTATGGAGAGACAAGTTGGTTATTATACCTAAAAAAAAGTACCTTAATTCAATAATAAAGGCAGGAGGTGTAGGAGAATGTGTTTTCGTCCACCCAGTGCAGGTAAAGCAATTAAATGTCCAAGTTGTGGTGCTTTGAACCCTTCAATTGCAAAGAATTGTGTGAAATGTAAGACTGATTTATCTCAAGCTAAAGAAGAAATGAACAAAGAAGAAAATAACAAAGAAGATAAATAATTTTAACTGAAAAATTTCTTATTCCAGGGACTTGTATTATACGGTGAACCCGTTGTAAACAGTTATATGATTGTTCACACCGGGATGGGGAGAAGTATCCTTGGTGCAGGAACCGCATTATTTATGCTTTTTCAGGGATTATCAGGTCCTTTTGTCGGAAGGACGATCAAAAAAAGCGGAATCAAAGCAACGATTATTTTAGGGGCAATTTTGGTTGCAGTTTCATCAATCCTTATGGGGACTATTGTCGGTTCAGCCTGGCAGTATCTTATCTGTTTCGGAGTTATTTCCGGACTGGGGATTGGTTTCAGCGGTATGTTCTCCGTCCAATCCGGTATCACCTATTGGTTTCGGGAAAGACGCGCTTTTGCTATGTCGATTGCGTTGACCGGAGCCGGTCTGGGAGGGTTTACAGCCGGCAATGTACTCAATGGGATTATCACAATGACCGGCGACTGGAGAATGGCCTGGCATTTTATTACGTTAACATGTGTTGTTACAGTTATCATCGCATTACTATTCGTGGTGAACAGGCCTGAAGATCTGGGGCAAATCCCTGATGGCAGCATTTATGAAAAAACAGAGAATTCCTCAGAGAAAAGGCTTAGGCCGCGTATATAAAACCACGGTTGATGTAAACATGTCGGAAGTCATGAAGGATAAAAGGGTATGGTTTATCATTATTGCTTTATTAGCGCTTAGGTTTACGTATTCCATGTGTATCGCCCATGCGATTTTTCATTTATTCGACAAAGGTATCCCTCAAGCCGTTTTAGCAACTGCAGTGGGAACAATGACCCTTTTCAGTGTTTTCGGGAGGCTTGGCGCAGGTGCACTTGGAGACCGGATTGAGCCCCGAATTGTATGGATAGGCGGAATGCTGGTATTTATTGTAGGTTTCCTTAGTTTGATGTTTGCCCAATCAGCTTGGATGGCTATTCTATTTTCAATTTGTGTCGGTATGGGGTTTGGATCTTTCCTATGTGTGTTCAGCTGCGATGATAGGAAATTACTATGGCGTAAATACTTTTCCTCTTGTAATGGGAGTTGTTTTTCCCTTCCAGATGGTGGTCGGCGCTATTGCCCCCTTCTCGGCCGGTTTAATCTATGATCTGACCAATAGCTATTTTATATCCTTCTCTATTGGTCTTGCGGTCATGATCGTCGGTACATTGGCGGTAATGTTCGCAATACCTCCCGAATATGACAGAAAAGAAGATTCGGTACAGACCATAGCCACGTAGCAGATCAATAAAAAGCTCTTATGAAAATCCTTATTTCGATAAGGATTTTTTTTTGTGAGAATAGTTAGTTTAACACGGATGAAAACCTATTTGCATTTCTGAAAGAGTAGATACATAAACGAAAAAAATTTTCTTTTTCTTAACAGCGCTTTTTTGAATTTTTGGATATGAGCATACAGGAACAGGCTTATTTTGCTATTATGGCCCGCATAACCCGGTTGGCACAATTTATGCAAATTGAATATACGATTCCTTATTCAATGATCTATTCTGTTTTACATGTAAACGATTGCGGTTAAAAAAGCAGGGAGGGGGCTAATAAGAAATTCAATTCGCGATGGAAAAATAAAATCATCACACACGGTTACTAGAATTTTTTAAAGGAGAAGAGATAATGGCTGATTACAAAGAGTTTTTAGACAGTATTAATCGGAAACTCTATCATGAAGGAGAATGGCGGTGGCAAGAGGGGGAATATACAGTTACCCGTTCGCACCAATATACTGCTCCCGGATGCCATAATTCCTGCGGTATCCTTCTTTATACGAAAGACGGAAAACTGGAAAAGGTAGAAGGAGATCCTCTTAATCCGTTTAATAACGGCAAGCTGTGTATGAGGTGTCAAAACCTGGCCGAAGCTGTTAACCATCCCGACCGATTAAAATACCCCATGAAAAGGGTTGGTGAAAAACCAAAGGGCTTAAAGACTTGGGACTGACCACCAATGGAATTTTACTGAAGGATTATGCCTATGCCCTGAAAAAAGCCGGTTTAACAAGAGTCAATGTCAGCCTGGACAGTCTTGATGAGGCAAAATATAAAACAATAACGAGATGCGGCAGCGTGACATCTGTTTTTGAGGGTATCAAAGCGGCAAAAGAGGCTAAACTATTCCCGTTGAAACTTAATGTTGTCTTAATAGGAGGATTCAACGATAATGAAATAGAAGATTTTATTAATTTAACCGTAGAAGAAGATATCGAAGTAAGGTTTATCGAACTGATGCCTTTAGGAGAAGCAAGCAGTTGGGATAAGAAGCATTTCTTGCCGAGTACCGAAATTATTAAAAGGGTCCCCAGACTTATTCCTATGCCCTTTAAGGGGCATGGCAGTGTTGCCCGTCTTTACAAATTGCCGAACAGCAAGGGTAAAGTTGGCATTATCAGTCCGTTAAGCAGTCACTTTTGCAACTATTGCAACAGGATCAGAATAACCCCCGATGGTAAGCTGAAACCCTGTTTGCATTCCAATATAGAAATCGATATTCGCGATTATGGCGAAGAAAATATAGAAAAATTTATTATTGACGGAATCCGGGCAAAGCCATTTAGGCATTGCATCCAAAACGAGGATTTTATCCCGGTAACAAGGAATATGCATGAAATTGGAGGATAAAATGAACCAGCTTACACATTTTAACGAAGAAGGCAGGGCCAAAATGGTTGATGTAAGCCACAAAGCGGAAACAGTGAGAATTGCCGTGGCGCGGGGGGAAATCAGGATGAAACCGGAGACACTTGCCCTGATTAAGGACAAGGCTCTAGCCAAAGGGGATGTGTTAGCCGTCTCGCAGGTTGCGGCAATCATGGGCGCCAAAAAGACTTCGGAAATTATCCCGATGTGTCACCCCTTATTTTTATCGGGAATTGATGTATCCTTTTACCTGAATGAAGCGGAAAGCAAGGTTGAAATCAGGGCGGAAGTCAAAAACACCGGACAGACAGGAGTAGAAATGGAAGCGTTGACGGCTGTTTCCATTGCCGCCCTAACCATTTACGATATGTGCAAAGCTGCAGAGAAGGATATGGTAATCAGTAATATTCACCTGGCCAGTAAGTCGGGCGGGAAAAGCGGTGAGTACATCAGAAAGGAATTTAACCCGTAACGTTTTTCTTATTCCTTATGATTTTGGTTATATGGTAACGAAGCTAAAGGGGGAATACGATGATTACAATAGGAATTTTAACTGCCAGTGACAAAGGTTCTGTGGGCGAGAGACAAGATCTGAGCGGAGCGGCGATCAGGGAGATTGTAGAGCAAGCAGGCTGGAAAGTTCAAACCATGGAAATTGTGCCGGATGAGAAAGATATAATCCAGGGGAAATTGATCCAGTATGCTGACGATCTGGGTTTGGATATCGTATTTACTACGGGCGGAACAGGATTCTCCCCGAGAGACGTAACCCCGGAAGCGACCTTGGCGGTAGTTGACAGGTTAGTCCCGGGAATCCCCGAAGCCATGCGTCTGGAAAGTCTGAAAATAACCCCAAGAGCCATGCTCTCCAGAGCTGCGGCCGGAATCAGGGGCAGGACCATTATCATCAATCTTCCCGGAAGCCCGAAAGGGGTCAGGGAGTGTTTGAACGTTGTGTTTCCGTCTCTTCAGCATGGGGTGGATATTCTCAAAGGCAATACCGGGGAGTGTGCAGAACCAGTCAAATAAAGGGATGATTAACGGTGGGGGAAGTATTACCGGTGAAAATTAGCCAAAATAGTGACATTGAAAATTTACGTGTGGTGACGGAAAAATCCAAGCTGGCCGATGTTCCGGTGGTCTGTTTTGTGGCCGGAAAGTCCGGAACCGGAAAAACAACTCTCCTGGAGAAAGTGATCCGGGAAATGGTTGGGCGCGGTTATGAAGTGGGAACCATCAAAAGCGACACGCATGGATTTGAGATGGATCAGCCGGGAAAAGACACCTGGCGATTTGCTGAAGCGGGTGCTAAAGCAACCGCAATTATTGGGCCCGGCAAATATGCGCTCATCCAGAAGACGCAGGAAAAAAAAGATCTTGATACCGTAGCATCCTTCATTCAGGGAGTAGATATTATTCTCGTCGAAGGCTATAAAGGGGCGGACAAACCGAAAATCGAAGTCGTAAGGCGGGAAAAGGGAACGGAAATTGTCTCTTCCCGTGAAAACCTGATTGCTGTTGTTACCGATGTGGAAGGGCTTTCCATCGAGGTTCCTGTTTTGAATATCAACGATGTTGAAGGAGTAGCCGATTTGCTCATAAAAAAATATTTATCCTGATTTGGATAAATATAAAGACATAAAGACATACAAGTATTATTTTTCAAAGCTATTGGAGGTATGGGTTATGGCAAAAGTATTGTCGATTAATATCAGCGAAGAAAAAGGTGTTCCTAAGAAGGAGATAGAGAAAGGATATTTTCAAGTCAATCACGGACTTGTTGGAGATGCCCACGCCGGAGAATGGCACAGGCAAGTAAGTCTGCTTGGAATTGAGAGTGTAGATAAAGTGAAAGCCATGGGCCTGCCTGACCTGGAGATGGGGAGTTTTGCCGAGAATATTACGACAGAAGGGATCATTCTTTACGAACTGCCCATTGGAACCAAACTTCAGGTTGGGGAAACCACAATGGAAGTTACGCAGATTGGCAAAGAATGCCACCACGGGTGCGCAATCCGGCAAAAAACCGGAGATTGTGTGATGCCCAGGGAAGGGATCTTTACAAAGGTTCTTACTCCGGGATGGGTTAAGCCCGGGGACAGCATTGAAGTTATATCATAATTTTCCCCATCTGGGAAACATCATAGCCGCCTAATCCTTCTATCTCATTACGGTAGGTGGAAGAGCGAATGATTTGGAGCAAGGCCTGAAAATGCGGTTTCATTTGGTCTTCCTGCCTGATCACAAGATCGTAGCGTTCTTTCTGCAGGGGAATAAATTCCAGGCCCGGAACCTGCATAGCAACTTTTTCTATGCCTATTCCTACATCGGCCTCTTTTCGCGCAACCTTGCTGGCAACCGACATATGGCTCATTTCTACGTCATCATATCCATTGATTAAATGCCAGGGGATTTTTTCTATCTGAAGTTTTTCATCCAAAAGAACCCTGGCGCCCGAACCGTGTTCCCTGTTGATAAAACGGACATCCGGACGGGCGAGATCTGACCAGGACGAAATTTTTTTAGGGTTGCCGGAAGCAACAAAAAACCCTTCATAACGATAGACCAGATTGATTACTGTTGTCGGGTGACCTGGAAGCAGCCGGCGAATATAAGGCAGATTATAATCATCTGTATCCCGGTCCCAGAGATGAGTGGTAACCGCATTAGCCTGTCCCTTATACAGCGCTATTAAACCATCCATACTGCCTATGTAGTTACGCAGGAATTTAATATTGGGGAAGTGCTTGGTGAGGTGGCGGGTAAGAATATCTAATATGATGTCTTGCCCGCATATTACTAATCCGTTATTAATATCAGGTTCAGAGGGGGGCATTGTTTTGCCGGGGGAATTGGTAAGGGGTAAATCAGAAATATCGGGTCCTTGACTAAGGCTTTTGCCTTTTTGTTTATAAGACGTAATATCGGACTCTTCAATTCGTACCTTTCGCCCTACACGATAGGCGCCCAATTCCCCGCGCTTAATGAGCTCGTATACCGTATATTTGGAGATTTTCAATATTTTAGCGACTTCTTCAGGCGTATAGGTAGTGTTGTCAGACAACTGAGACCACACCTTTCTTTTAAAACTATTTAAATGATATTATAGCATAGGAGCCAACCTGCTTAAACATAAGCTTTTTCACTTATGTTTTCTGCCGGTTAAAATAAAAGTATTCTCCATAAAAAATGAATTATATTTAGTTTAGTTAGTAGTAGTTTGGTATTGATTGGAGTATAAAGTGGCTGTATAATAAATTATGTGAGTTACAGTTAGTTTATATTTGGTCTTACCTAAAGGAATGTTGATGCTTTGAGAAAGAAATGGAGGTACTGAGATGAAAAGAAGAGGCATGTTGTTGGTTATTGTAATGGTATGTTTGCTTTTGGCGGGCTGCAGCAATTCGCCAAGTACAACGGCTGCGACGAATGCAAACAAAGCAGCCGAACCTGCAAAGAAAGAAATTCTTGTTTCTGCAGCTGCCAGCTTGAAAAACCCTATGACGGAAATCGAAAAGGTATATGAAGAGAAGAATACGGGGATTAATCTGACATTTAATTTTAACTCTTCAGGTTCTTTGCAAACGCAGATTGAGCAAGGCGCACCTGCCGATATCTTCCTCTCCGCCGGCAAATCACAAATGGATGCCCTGGAACAAAAAAATCTTTTGGCAAGCGGTACCCGGTCTGACTTCGCGGCCAATGATCTGGTTCTGGTTGTAGGGGAGAAGAATACGAGCATTAAAAGCTTTCAGGATCTTACAAAAGCAGATAAAATAAGTATTGGAACTCCGGAAAGCGTACCTGCGGGGAAATACGCCCAGGAAGCGTTAACCAAGATGAAACTTTGGGATTCCTTAAAACCTAAAATGGTGTTGGCAAAGGATGTAACGCAAGTACTTACTTATGTCGAAAGCGAAAATGTGCAGGCTGGTATCGTTTATGGCTCAGATGCCCATGAATCGAAAAAAGTTCGGGTTGTTGCGACTGCGCCGGCCGATAGTCACAGCCCGATAGTTTACCCGGGAAGCGTAATTGCTTCAAGTAAAAACCAGACCGAAGCCAAGGCTTTCCTGCAATTTATTAATAGTCCGGAAGGACAGGCAATCCTTGTTAAATACGGATTTAAAGCCAATAAATAAAAATTTATTGTGAATATATTGAAGGCACGATATACTTACTATCGTTTACGGTACTATTTGCCGGCATGTAATTAAATTTTTCGAGATTAGGAATTAAGGAAGAGAAGAATGGGTTTTGATTATACGCCAATTATTTTGTCATTAAAAGTGGCTGTTGTTGCAGTTGCGATCGTAGTTCTTACCGGAATTCCCCTGGCCGGCCTCATGGCCAGGCGTAATTTCCCGGGAAAAGATGTATTAGAATCCGTCTTCACTTTGCCTTTAGTACTTCCCCCTTCCGTAGTAGGATTTATTTTACTTTGGCTGTTTGGAAAGAATGGGCCGTTGGGTCAATTTCTTGCCCATTATTTTCATATCAGTGTTGTTTTTCATCTGGCAGGGGCTGTGATTGCAGCGGCGGTAGTATCCTTTCCCCTGATGTATCAATCAGCCAAAGCCTCGATTGAGAGCGTTGACCGGACATTGGAAAATGCTGCGCGTACGTTGGGCGCAAGCGAACTGCGTATCTTTTTCAGCGTTACTTTACCTCTGTCCTGGTCAGGAATTGTTTCAGGTTTTATTCTTTCCTTTGCCCGTTCCCTGGGTGAATTTGGAGCAACGCTCATGGTCGCGGGCAATATTCCCGGAAGGACTCAAACTATGCCGATAGCAATTTTTATGGCCAATGAAAGCGGAGACTTTAGAACAGGATTTATTCTTGTCTTGATTATGACGATTTTTAGTTTCCTGGTTGTATTTTGGCTGAACCGCTGGTCAAAGAAACAGCAAAGAGGTCTTATGCCGGATGAAGGGATTGAATAAAAAGTGCTTAAGGCAGATTTCTTGGTTCCATTAAGACACTTTGACGTAGAAGCTGATATTGAGGTTTCTAACGAAATATTGGTTCTGGTAGGACCTTCGGGTTCGGGGAAAACGACGATTTTAAGATGTCTGGCCGGCCTTAAAAAACCTTCCCGGGGAACAATCCGGATCAACAACCGAATTGTTTACAGCGGGCAGGACAGGATTAACCTTCCCTCCCGGGAGAGAAAAGTAGGTTATGTTTTTCAGGAATATGCTCTTTTTCCTCATATGACGGTCAAAAAAAATGTAATGTATGGTCTTTCCAGGGAAACGAGAAAATCAAAACCCCATATGGTTGAGGAATTTTTAGACATGATGGGAATCCATCATCTTCATGATCGTTATCCCAGGCAAATTTCAGGAGGTGAGAAACAAAGGGTAGCTTTAGCCAGGGCTCTGGTGACGGAGCCGGAAATTATGCTGCTGGATGAGCCTTTATCTGCCCTGGACCAGGAAATCAGAAGCGAATTACAGCAGGAACTAAAAAAGATACAGCGTCAGTGGAAAATTCCGTTTGTTTTAGTTACTCACGATATGAATGAAGCGGAAATATTAGGTGATCAAATCATCAAGATCAATCAAGGAAAATTAACAGTGTTGAAACAACCTTGAAACGATTACTCCGAGCCGCCTTCCTAAGGATATTCTTTTCTATGGAAGACGGTCTGGGCCTTAAAAGGTTCACGGGGCAGACTTGGAAACGGGTATGCCTTCACATTGGAAAAGGAGTGTTATTACAATGAATACGACGAAAGATTTTTGTTTAAAAAGAAATGTAAGGACTATAATACTGCAGCATGCAATTCCCTTTGCTATCCCTATACCGAGCTTTATGGAAAAAGAACGAAGTTCGAACTGAGAACGAAGGCAAATATTGGGCGAGAACTTGGAAAAGTTACGGAAGAGATAGCGTTGTGGAAATAGGATATCTTGATATTGGTGCAACCATTATAATTTGGCTTTCGTTCTGGTAGGCATGTACCAAAAATACGAGACAGGCATAAAATTTTTTAAAATCGGGTAATCCCCGACTTTCTTGTCTCCTTTTCACTCCTTGTTTCATAAATATATAGTGGCGCTTGTACCAGGATGGTTGTATGATCCTAAAAAAATAAGAAACAGGGGATGAGTTTTATGAGCACAAATTTCTTTAATGGCTTCATTGTGGGAATTGGGAGCGGGGATTACTATTTCTCAAATCATCTTGAACCGATATTGGATTTTACAAATAAAATCTTGATCGTGGAAAATAATCACCTCGTAAAATTAAGCAAAAGGGGTATCAGCATTCTGGACTCGGCAGGAAAGAGAAAAGAAACAATCCTAATGGAAATAAATAAGAATTAAAAAAGGCCATGTGGCCTTTTTAATTTTTAGTAGCGTTATTGGGAAAAATAAGAAGAAAGTGCTTCGTTCACATAGATCCAGCCTTTCCATCCTACATGCATTCCATCCTGGAGAAAATACCGGTCATACTCATGACCGGAAAAATCAGCCAGACTGAAGCCATAAGAAGAAACCATCTGCCGAATATTCTCATAATATTGTTCACGGTTACTTTTGTCGAATCCGCTATAGTCATACCATCTTCCGTTGACCGGGATACTGATAAAAAGAGGTTTTATCCCTTGTTCCCTGCATAGTTCCAGTAGTTTTGCAAAATCCTGATACTCCGGGGAATTAAGAAAAGACTGGTCCTTTAGATGTCCTTGAAGACCGGAGACTTTATCCCGGACGAAACGGTCATAATACTTGTTATCCATATAAAACTCATTGTTATTGGCTCGTTCCATTCCCATTTTTTCGGCCGCCTTTTTAGCGGCGTCCCAATCTGTACTCTTGGAACTTTGCTCAGCTGTGACGATATGGGCTTTAATCTTTGTCCGTTTAGAGAGGATCTGATACGCTGTTACCTTGTCCTTCAGGGATAACAATTGCAATTTAAGACGATAAAACGGCTCCATGATTCCAAAAACAAAACGGGAAGCTAAGGTGTCACGATTATATAAATAGTTGAATACCTTCACTTCTGTTGTATCCGCCCTGCGTTCAATCATGCGCCCTACCCTCTGCGCGACATAGTGTTTAAGCGAGGGACTGATTTTATCGTTAAGCATAAAAGCCAAATACTGTTGTTCAGAAAAATTCATATTAAAATTATCTATGGCCAGGCCGGTTTTGGAAAACCATTGGGGTGAGAGGATCAGGGCAACTTTTTTTCCGTTAAGGGTATCCCCGAGGGCTCCGTAATCCATAATCTGAATGAGACTCTGGCAATATCCACGGCCGATAAGATTTACCTGTATACCACGGTTTTCAGAAAGGAAATGTAAAGGGTGATAGGGATTCTCAATATTTGTAAGTTCGGATGAGCCATAAAGGGGTATACTGTTGCTTTGTTCAATCGCAGTTTTTTGAAGGATAATACCTTGGATTTTATGGACGTCAAGACTATCGCCAAAAGCGGGATAGTAAAGCTCGTTCACTTTGGCTGACAGGATTTTGTCTGCAATATTTAAGGAAGAAAAACCAACTGCTGCGGCAATCATGAGAGAAATCACTTTTTTTATCACAGCTTTGCAGTACCTCCTATCACATGAACTGGTCAAGACTTAGTGCAAATGATCGGACAGATTCTCTACATTCTTATGTATTTTATCACAAAGAAAATTGAGAATATAGATCCGTTACTTGCTGGCAATAATTACCTTGCCGGCTGCCGGGAACAGTCTGAAAGAGAAAACCTGCTTCAATTTTCATGAAGCAGGTTATTTCCACAGAAAGAGGCTTATGATCGGACAAAAGCTGGAATACTATTTAACAAAGGTTGCTTTTTTGGTATATTCTTCAGGCAAAGTAATGCCAAGAGCCTTCTGGGTTTCGCTGTTAATTACAACTTTAAGGTCTTTGTGATACTCAATGGGCGTATCAGCGGGTTTTGCGCCTTTAAGAACTCTGACTGCCATTTGGCCTGCCTGATACCCATGGATCTTATAGTCAATTCCGATACTGATCAGGCATCCGCCTTGAACCTGGCTGTCTTCGGCAACAATCGTCGGGATTTTGTGATCAATAGCTACTTTGGAAAGAGAGTTAATGGAGGTTGCAACCGTATTGTCTGTGATTACATAATAGGCGTCAATTTTCTTGCCGGCGAGGGTTTGAGCGGCTTGCAATACTTCACTGCTGTTGGTTATCGGAGCGGTAACAATTTCAAAACCAAGTTTGGTTCCGTATTCCTTGGCTTTGTCCACTTGGACCTGGGAATTGACTTCGCTGGTGTTATAAATAATTCCGATTTTCTTGGCATTGGGAACAACCTTTTTCATCATTTCAAATTGAGCATCAAATGGATTAAGGTCGCTAACTCCGGTAACATTGGTTCCCGGTTTATCAAGACTTTTTACTATTTTGGCAGCAACAGGATCGGTAACGGCTCCGAAAACGATCGGAATGTCAGCTGTGCTGGCAGCAACGGCCTGGGTAGCTGTAGTTGTGATAGAAATGATGAGATCGTCTTTATCTCCAACAAATTTCTTGGCAATATTATTGAGGGTATTGGGATCACCCTGGGCATTTTGGTAATCGATCACAATATTCTTTCCCTGTTCGAAACCGTTGGCTTTAAGGGCTTCGAGCATACCTTCCCTCACATAGTCCAAAGAAGGATGTTCTACTAATTGG
The DNA here is from genome assembly GCA_012517475.1 of Peptococcaceae bacterium. Classification (GTDB taxonomy): domain Bacteria; phylum Bacillota; class Desulfitobacteriia; order Desulfitobacteriales; family Syntrophobotulaceae; genus Dichloromethanomonas. Next base: position 49,824 of record JAAYUV010000105.1, read on the forward strand.
ATAAGCCCAACTTTATATACCTTTTCTTGAGGTGCAGGGCTGCCGGCAGGTTTACTGGAGGCCGATGAACAACCGCTGATAGCGACACTCAGGATTAATAATAAACTTAGTAATACTGCAAAATACTTTTTCATTTTTTTATCTCCTCTCAATGATAAATAAAAATGGTTTTATTCGATTTTCGATTTTCAAAGCTGCTTTTGGAGTTCACTTCATCAGATTCTTCATATTGTCGGAAGCGTTATTTATCAATATATCTGGCCGAAGCCACCAGCCAGGGTTATCCATAGGCATTCCCCCCATGTATATCATTTTTCGCAGGTTTCAATAAAGAATTGAAAATAAAAAACCCCCGTCCCAAAAAGGACGGAGGATTATCCGCGGTGCCACCTTCGTTGCTTTCAAAAATACAACAGTATTTCTAAAAGCATCTCTACCGGATACGGAGAAAGTATTTTCTCGATATCCTGTCTCTGTAACGGGAAACCCCCGGCAACACCTACTTGCGGAAAAACTCCGGGTTCAGATTGCAGCTCTGAGATCCATTCAATCCGAGAACCTGTATCAGACTTTCACCGTCTCTGACTCGCTGGAACATTTTACGGGGATTTACTATTTCTCATCATTGCTTTCAAAAATTATTAAGTTTATGGTCGTAATTTTACTATTAAAAAAAGGAATGGTCAATAGTCTGTAGAAAATAATTTAAGAATGATTTCCTGCGAGATATTCCTGTCCTCTTTCCAGATAACGTTTTGCCAGGGAATGCAGAGACAGAATTTCCTCGCCGGTCAATTCCCTCACGACTTTAGCAGGGGATCCCATGATAAGAGAATTTGGAGGGAATTTTTTTCTTTCCGGAACAAGTGAACCTGCTCCAACCAAACAATTTTCTCCAATTTCTGCATCATTTAAAATAATGGAACCCATTCCGATGAGGCTTCCTTTGCAGATCTTGCAACCATGTAGGACACAGGAATGACCCACAGAGACATCATCCTCTATGATAATAGGTTGGCCTGGATTCACATGAATAAGACTCAGATCCTGGATATTGGTTCTTTTTCCGATGGTGATGGAATCGATATCTCCCCGAAGAACGCAGTTGAACCAAATGCTGGAGTACTCACCGATACTTACTTTACCGATTACTTTGGCACCATCGGCGATAAAGACTTTTTCTCCAATGAGAGGGGTATTGCCTTGGTATTGTATAATCATCAACAGGGGCTCCTTTCGCAAATCGATAATCGAATGATATGCAGGTATTATTCCGACAGAGGTTATTATAAAGTTACCAAGCCACTTTTGTCCATTTAAAATCTGGGAGGTAATGCAATTTGAATTACAGGATATTGGGAAAGACCGGGGAAAAGGTATCTGTGCTGGGTTTTGGATGTATGCGTTTACCGGTTATTGGCGGGGACATGAAAAACATCAATATATCCGAAACAACCCGGATGATCCGCTATGCCATTGACCATGGCGTGAATTATATTGACACCGCTTTCATTTACCATGGGTGCAAATCGGAAGAAGCGGTAGCCCAGGCTCTGCGGGATGGTTACAGGGAAAAGGTTTTTCTGGCTACAAAACTTCCTGTATGGAATGTTAATAATTATGAGGATATGGAAAGACTTTTAGATAAGCAGCTTAGTAACCTGGAAACAGAATGTATTGATTTTTATTTGGTTCATTCCCTTAACCGGAGTTACTGGGCTAAGCTGGTAGGTTTGGGGCTCTTTGATTTTCTGCGGTCCGCCAAGGATAAGGGAAAAGTAAAACACCTGGGTTTTTCCTTCCATGATGATTATGATGTGTTCCAAAAGATTGTAGATAGTTTTCCCTGGTCATTTTGTCAAATTCAGTATAATTATCTTGATGAAAACTTCCAGGCAGGGAAAAAGGGACTTGAGTACGCCGCTAAATCCGGTCTCGGAGTTGTCATTATGGAACCCCTTAGGGGAGGTTCATTGGCCAACGGACTTACCCCTCAAGCCAAAGAAATCATTGAACAGGCCCCTATGAAAAAGGATCCTGCGGAATGGGCCTTGCGCTGGGTTTGGAATCATTCCGAAGTTGGGGTGGTCTTAAGCGGCATGACGGAAATGAACCATGTCATAGCCAATGTACAGTATGCAGAGCAAAGTGAAGTCTCGTTGACACCCGAAGAGAAGGATGTCATCAGTTCCGTGCAAAGGACTTATCTGGATAAAAGACAAATAAGCTGCACCGCCTGCAAGTACTGTATGCCCTGCCCCTCGGGAGTAGATATTCCCCAGTGTTTCGAATATTATAACAGGGCCCATATGATGGAAAATGTCAAAGCGGCACGATTCTGGTATAACAGGATTTCCAAAGCATCCAACTGCACGGAGTGCGGCCAGTGTGAGACCCATTGCCCGCAGAATATCCCGATCAAGGATAAGCTTAAAGAAGTTGCCGGATTATTTGAGACGGACGATGCGATTCAAAGTCCTGCCGGATAATGACAGGCCTTACTAAGCATAAACAACCGGAATTTGTTATCGAACAGAGGAGAACTTTTGTAATGAAATTGCGGTTTTGGCTTGCCCTATGGGTAGGAAAAATCATGAGTATCACAATAAAGGTATTGGGCAGAAAAGGGACAACCTTTCCCGGTGTTGTTGCCGGAAAGATCTGCCCGCAAATCATCGGGCTTCTGGCCGCTTCATACCGGGACGGAACAGTTATCATTACAGGAACCAACGGCAAGACCACAAGCAATAACCTGTTAGCATCCATCCTGAATGCTGCCGGAAAAAAAGTAACATTCAACCGGGAAGGGGCAAACATGTTAACAGGGATTGCCGGAGCACTCCTGCAAAATGCCTCTTTTACGGGAACCCCCCGGGCTTCTCTCCTCCTGCTGGAGGTAGACGAAGCGACCATACCTGCTTTATGCAAACAGGTCACTCCCCGTTTGGCGGTCATTACGAACTTCTTTCGCGATCAACTGGATAGGTATGGAGAATTGGACACTACGGTGAAACTTGTAAAAGACTCCCTTCCTGCAGAAACAGAATTGATTCTCAATGCCGATGACCCTTTAGTAGCCCAAATCGGTACAAGCCGCAGCGGCGTCTATTATTACGGGGTACGTTCTCTTCCGGTTAGTAAGGAAGAAAGCAGCGAAACCAGGGAGGGAAGATACTGCGCACATTGCGGAAATGAGCTTTGCTATGAGCTCTTTCATTATGGCCAGCTCGGAATTTATGAATGCCGGAATTGCGGGTTCAAGCGTCCAACTCCCTTTATAGAAGCTCAGGAAGCCAGCCAGGATGAGAACGGGATCTCTTTCCGGATAGATGGGGATTATCGTGTTGCGCTCCAGGGCTATTACAATTTATATAATGCCCTTGCCGCTTTTTGTGCTGCAGACCGCCTGGGAATAGAAAGAAAGGATATCCGCCGGGGACTTCTCGAATTTGTATCGGATGCCGGAAGGATGGAACAGTTTGCCCTGAAGAATTGTGATGTGACCCTTACTTTGGTCAAAAATCCAACGGGGTTTAACCAGGTACTCCACACGCTGGCGGATATGAAAAAATCTTTGCGCCTTCTGATTGCGATCAATGATTTAGCTGCTGACGGCCGAGATATCTCCTGGCTGTGGGATGTGGATTTTGAAATCCTTGCTTCTGAGGAATTGGATATCCGACAGCTGGTTTGTTCGGGGTTAAGGGCAGAAGATATGGCTTTACGATTAAAATATGCGGGAATACCGGAAGGAAAAATCCTTATTGAGCATTCACTGGAAAAAGCGGTGGAACTTTTGGAGACGTACAGCCCTGTAAAAGAGGAAGCACTTTTTATCTTGCCTACCTATACTGTTCTTTTCCCCATGAGGGCGATCCTCGTAGGGAAAAAGACCGGCAGGAACCAGGTTAAGGGGGAAAGCGCATGAGACTGGTCATTTATCATCTTTATCCGGATTTGCTTGATCTTTACGGGGACAGGGGGAATATTCTGGCCTTGTCCGCCCGGTGCAGATGGCGGGGAATAGAGGTTGATATCCGGAGGGTAACTTTAGGGGATCCCATTGATTTTTCCCAGGCGGACATACTTTTTTTAGGAGGGGGTTCCGACAGGGAACAAAGCCTGCTGGTAGAAGATCTTGGCTCCAGGGCAAAAGAACTGGCGGATTCTATCGAAGATGGATTGGTGATCCTAACCATCTGCGGCGGGTATCAGCTGCTTGGTCAATATTATCAGACCGGCGAAGGGAAAAAGATACCCGGTTTAAAAATTCTTGATTTATATACAATTGCCGGCAGCAAAAGATTAATTGGTAATGTCGTAGCCGAAATGAATGAGGAAGTTTTCTCTTTAAATACCCTTGTCGGTTTTGAAAATCATTCCGGAAAAACTTACCTTGGGCCTGGATTACAGCCTTTGGCAAAGATTATCAGGGGTTATGGCAATAACGGAGAAGACAAACAAGAGGGAGTACGGTATAAAAATGTCCTGGGGACCTACCTGCACGGGCCGTTGTTGCCTAAGAATCCTCACATTGCAGACTGGATGATCTTATCGGCTCTGAAAAGAAAAGGCTTAGGTGACTCACTTGCCTTATTGGACGATACCATGGAAATAAATGCGCATCGTGCTATCATCGCCAGATTTAAAGAATAGGCACGTTTTAGCTATTTTTTAAAATTAAGTGCATCATATATATATATACTTTTCCGGATAAATAAAATTGTCTGTCCCATATAGTTGGAAAATAATTCCTTGCAAATAGGTTGTCTGTCCCTCCTTTTTCATGAATATATTTGAAAAAGGAGGGATTTATTATGAAAGAGAACCTAGTTGAAATCAGACCCGGATACTTCCTTAATAAAAATGACCCTCAATATTGGCGAAAACGACTGAAACATTTGCCGAACGATTCAAAGGCTATGTATCATGTCGGGGTTGAAACCGGGAAGAATGCGGAAGAATATCTGGCGATTTACAAGCAAACAGGGAATAAAAAAGATTTAACCTTATCCCAAAAAAAACAAAAGGAAGCCCTCTCTCTTTTGAAAAAATCTTCTGCTAACGGCTATTTACTGGCCAGATCGGAAATTCTCCGGCTGGAGGAAATGGATATTATAGACAATAAAAACAAAATTCCCAAATCGAATTTCCCGTATAAAGCAGGTCTGTTTTGCATTATAATCGGTGCTTTGCTTGCCGGTGGTCTGTTTCTGGCATTGAAGAACCGCATCACCAATGTAACGATCATTCCGCACTATTCAACTTTCATGAAAACGAACACCCTGGTGGTTCCTTATGAAGTGAAAAAGGAAAAGCCAAAGCCAGCTCAGATTCCTGATTTGGCTTATAAGGAGCGGATTATTGAAACCAATACGACAGATGAAAATAAATTGGCAAATATTTTGGTCAATACGGTAATGGAAGAATACAAAAATAATAATTCAAATCCTGTCAAAGTAGTTGCAAATATAACCAACTCTAACTCTTCCGTACCCGGAAAACTATCTCACGACACTACCCATGGAACCGCATTCCATGAAAAATACGGTTGTCTCCAAAGGTGATCAACAAGGGGGGTGGATATACTGCCCCCAGGACATTTCCTCATGCCAGAACGAAAGACAACTTCTTGATATCATAAGACAATCACTTCAGCCCAACATCAATATAAACGGTTCGATTCCTTTCTCTCCGCTAACCCTGATAATAAATAAAAAAAAATACACTTTGTCCGTAATCTCGGGCAATACCGTGCTGCGTAAATACACGGTAGGATTAGGTGCGGATAATTCTACCCCGGAGGGAGTATTTTACGTCGATAAAAAGATAATGAATCCCGATAAGGAAGTGCCCTTGATATCCAATGTTTTTGGCACCAGAGGCCTTCAGTTTTCCAACCCTTATTATGCGATACACGGGACAAACGATAATCAAAGTATTGGTTCAGCCAGATCTCATGGCTGTATTCGCTTAACCAATCATGACGTCAATGACCTGTATGCTACCGTTCCGCTCTATACGGAAGTGATTATCTCCCCAACGAATGATGATCAGACTTTTTCTCAATTGAACTTGCAAAATAACCCAAAACAGTTCTATGATACTTCAGATAATATGAAAGAACAAAATAAGCAAGGGGACATTCCCTGGGAAACATAAAAAAATAAGTATAGTTTCCATAATTTTCAAACAAAATAATTAAGCAAATCGTGTAAATTGGCATGTACAACACGGAGAGTTCGTTGACACTTTTATGTTGAGATCGCTATAATAGAGTAGGATTGGTTTCGTTATATGTGTACTAGGAGGTGCCTGACTTGGCAGAAACTAGACGTATTGTTGTTTGTTTGCCGGAGAGCATTATTGAAGAAGTTGATGACATCGTTTTAAACGAGAAGAAAAACCGTAGCGACTTCATCAGAGAGGCAATCTACAGTGTTTTATTGGAAAGGCGAAGAGCAGGAATACGCGAGCAAATGCGTCAGGGATATGTAGAAATGGCGCAGATCAATCTTACTTTGGCTAAAGATTTGTGCCAAGCTGAAGAAGAAGCCACGATTTGTTATGAAAGGAAATTGGCTTGGAGTGTCGGGTATGAGTATTAAACGCGGGGAAATCTTTTATGCGGAATTAAACCCCGTTATAGGTTCTGAGCAGGGAGGTACACGTCCTGTTTTAGTGATTCAGAATGATATCGGAAATCAATATAGTCCTACAACGATTATTGCTGCAATAACATCTCAGATTTCCAAGGCAAAGCTTCCCACGCATGTTGAAGTGAAAGCGAAAAGAAGTGGCTTGGAAAGAGATTCAGTCATCTTGACAGAACAAATCAGAACAATCGATAAAAGCCGCTTGAAAGAGAAGGTTGCTGTTTTAGATGAAGAAGTGATGCTCAGGGTGGATGAAGCGATAGAAATAAGCCTTGGGTTGACTGAGATTTAATGTATTCTTGTTTTAATCAAATTACATAATTCAGTAACAACTCAGCGTGTAAGGACTTCCACTTAAACGCTGATTTTGTTATTTTAGCTGGAGGTATTTGAAATTGGATCTTATTGAAGTGATTGCAAAAGAACTGGGGTTAAAAACACGTCAAGTTGTAGACACCGTAAAACTCCTTGATGATGGGAATACCATTCCTTTTATTGCCCGTTACCGTAAAGAAGCAACCGGTGAACTTGATGAAACTATTCTCCGGACCATGGTTGAAAGACTGGAATACTTAAGAAATCTCGAGAAGAGAAAGGAAGAGGTTCTCAGGCTCATTGATGAACAAGGTAAGCTGGATGAGGAATTGAAAACAAAGATCGAAAGAGCGGTCAAACTTCAGGAAGTTGAGGATCTTTACCGGCCATACAAACAGAAGAAAAGAACCCGGGCTTCCATTGCAAAAGAAAAGGGATTAGAGCCGTTAGCGAAATGGATCGTGAGCCAACCGGTAAAAGGGAATCCGAATGAAGAAGCGATTCAATATATCAATTCGGAGCTTGGGGTCGAAACAATAGAAGACGCTATCCATGGGGCCTTGGATATTATTGCGGAGGAAGTATCCGATGATGCTGATGTAAGAAAGATTGTCCGGAACAAGACCTATGAATTGGGAGACATCTGTGCCAAAGCGAAGAAAGAAGAGCGATCGCCTTATGAGATGTACTACGATTACCGGGAACCTGTTCGCAGGATACCTCCTCATAGAATCTTAGCTTTAAATAGAGGAGAAAAAGAAGAATTCCTCACTGTAGGAATAGAAATTGAACCGGAGAAAATTCTCGCATTAATGGAAATGAGATACCTCAAAGGGGGGCCATGCCAAGATTTGATGCAGAGGGCTTTGCAGGATGCCTATAAGCGCCTTATTGCTCCCTCTATTGAAAGGGAGATCAGGGCGGAAATTACTAACCGGGCGGGAGAGCAGGCTGTAAAGGTTTTTGCCGCAAATCTGCGGCAGCTTTTGCTTCAGCCTCCTGTCAGGGGGAAAGTAATCCTGGGAATTGACCCCGGCTATCGGACCGGATGTAAATGGGCTTTAATCAATGATACCGGAAAGCTATCCGGAGTAGGAGTAATTTATCCGCATCCCCCTCAGAACAAAAAGGAAGAAGCCAAAAAAGATATTCATAGGATTATTCGTGAAAACGGAGTACATATTATTGCGGTCGGAAACGGCACAGCTTCCAGGGAAACTGAGGAAATGGTTGCGGAATTAATCCAGGAACATAATTTGCCGCTGGAATATATTATTGTCAGTGAAGCCGGTGCTTCGGTTTATTCTGCTTCGCCCCTTGCCAAAGAAGAGTTTCCTGATTTCGATCTTTCACTGCGGAGTGCGGTCTCGATAGCCCGCAGGCTGCAGGATCCCCTGGCTGAGCTCGTAAAAATTGACCCCAAGTCAATCGGAGTTGGACAATACCAGCACGATATTCAGCCCAAAATATTGGAAGGTTCTTTGGGAGGGGTCGTGGAATCTTGTGTGAACACGGTAGGTGTTGATTTAAATACAGCTTCTCCGGCAATATTAAAGTTTGTTTCCGGGCTTAACAGTACGGTAGCAAAGAATATTGTCATGTTCAGGGAAAAAAACGGCAAATTTAAACGCAGGGAGGACCTGAAGAAAGTTCCCAGGTTGGGGGAACAGACCTATATTCAATGTGCAGGTTTCATTCGCCTGCCGGATGGGGAAAATAACCTTGAGAATACTCCGGTTCATCCGGAATCCTATGGTCTGGCTGTTAAAATTTTAGAGAAGGCGGGTTTTTCCGAGGCAGATTTGAAAACCAAAACAGGACAAATCCGTTCCGCTCTTTCTTCTTTTCATCCTGAAGACTTGGCTAAGGAACTTCAGGCAGGAATTCCTACCGTGAAAGATATTATTGAAGCCCTGCAAAGGCCGGGAAGAGACCCTAGAGAAGATTTGCCCCGACCGCTTTTACGTAAAGATATCACCAGGCTGGAGGATCTTCGCCAAGGTATGATCCTGGAGGGAACAGTAAGAAATATTGTGGATTTTGGGATTTTCGTTGATATTGGTTTAAAGAATGATGGTCTTGTTCATATTTCACAACTCAGAGACCAATATGTCAGACACCCTATGGAAGTTGCTTCAGTCGGAGATATCGTAAGGGTCAGGGTCTTGCAGATTGATGTGGAAAGAGGAAGAGTGGGGCTTTCCATGAAAGAAATCTAAGAAACAAAGCAATAGATAGGGGATTCGGGGAAACAGGAGGATATTACGACATGAGTCATCAAGCAAAGATCATTGCCAATGGCAATATTAAAACGATGGTTGACGGTAAGGAATTCTGCGGAAGTATTCTGATAACTGGGAGCAAAATTTCCAGGATCGTTAAACATCCTGTTCAGGAATTTCATGAAACAGAAATACTGGCCCTATTTGGTTTTAGTCCGGATCAAAACGTCGGAATTATCAATGCAACGGGAAAATGGGTCCTTCCCGGATTTATCGATGCCCATTGCCATGTGGGTATCGGCGAAGAAATTTACCGTTATGAAGGGGACGATCTGAACGAGATGACCGATCCCCTGACTCCTGAATTGCGGGCAATCGACGGAATTAACCCGGAAGATGAAGGTTTCCGGGATGCACGCTTGGGAGGAATAACCGCCGCCTTTACCTGTCCGGGCAGTGCCAATGTGGTTGGGGGAACAGGGGTTGTTGTCAAAACCTCCGGAAGGATCGTGGAAGAAATGATTGTCCGGGATCCTGCCGGGTTAAAGATTGCTTTTGGGGAGAACCCTAAATCCGTCTATGGTGAACAAAAAAAGATGCCAATGACCCGGATGGGTACGGCGGCTTTGCTTCGACAAGCCTTTGTTGATGCCCTGAACTATAGGGAAAAGCTGGAGCAAGGTAAAAACGATCCTGAAAAGCTTCCGGAGCGTGATCTGGGATTAGAGACCATTAATCTTGTCCTGGAGAAGAAAATTCCTCTCAGGGCGCATGCCCACAGAGCAGATGATATTATGACAGCGATTCGGATTGCACGGGAATTTGAAGTGGATCTTGTACTGGAACATTGTACGGAAGGTCATAAGATTGCTGATCTTCTCAAAGAATATGGTTATCCTGCTGTAGTAGGTCCTTCTCTCATTAATCGTTCCAAAGTGGAGCTCAAGGATAAGACCTTTGAAACCCCAGGTATCTTAGCCCGTGCAGGAGTGAAGGTAGCTATCATGACAGACCATTCCGTCACACCGATAGAATATTTGCCCCTTTGTGCTGCTTTAGCCGTCCGGAACGGAATGAATGAAGAAGACGCACTAAAAGCAATTACACTCTGGCCTGCGGAAATCCTGGGTATAGACGAACGGTTGGGATCAATCGAAGAAGGAAAAGATGCAGATATTGTGGTCTGGGAGGGGAAGCCCTTAAGCCTTGATGCTGCTCCTCAGGTTGTTCTAATTAACGGAAAAATAGTAAAACCGGAGTGAAATATGGCAGAACATGTGTATAAAACCTCCAGCCCGGAGGAGACAATTCGCTTGGGACAAAACCTTGCACGAACATTAAACGGCGGAGAAATTATTTGCCTGTACGGAGACCTTGGCGCCGGAAAGACCGTTTTGGCCAAGGGACTTGGGGTAGGTTTGGGAGTTAAACAGGAGATCACAAGTCCTACATTTACTTTGATTCAAGAATACCCTACAAGCAATGAAAAAATAGCGTTTGTTCATATGGATCTCTATAGGCTGCAGCACCCTGAGGAAGCGGAAATTATTGGGGTTACCGATTATTTCAGAGATGATTGCATTTGTTTGATTGAATGGCCTGAGATTATTTCCGACTTCATACCGAACGACAGGATAGAGATCGTAATTCAAGGCAGCGGAGAGCTTCAGCGTTCAATTATTTTTAATACAAATTACAGTGAGGATTATGAAATATCTAACGATTGATACGACGACAAAAATAACAGCCCTTTCTCTGGCTGACCAAGGGAAGATCGTAAGCGAGGGTTTCTTACATACAGGTAAAACGCATTCGGAGAGACTTATTCCGATGTTGGACCAAATGCTTCATGCTGCTGACTGGAAGCTTGAGGAATTAGGGTTTATCGGGGTAGTACGCGGACCGGGATCTTTTACAGGGATCAGAATCGGAATTGCAACAGCACAGGGCTTAGCTCAGGTTCTAAAAATTCCCTTGCGGGGAATCACCTCCCTTGATACTTTGGCTTGGGCGGGTTATGGCAGGGAAGAGGAAACCGTGGTTATTCTGGATGCCCGTAAGAATGAGTGGTATTATGCCCGGTACAAGTGGCTGGACAAGAGGCAAACCTTGGAAGGTCCCAAGGCAGTTAACCCCGAACAGTTAATTTGTGAATTAGACAGACGGAATAGACGCTATTATTTTGTTGGTGATGCAGTTCCCGGGGCTCAGCAATTTATCAAGGCAGCTCTTGGAGAAAAAGCCATAATCCCTTTGGAATATCAATACTTACCCAGGGGAGCTTATGCAGCTTGGGAAACATGGGAGCAATGGCAGGAAACAGGAGAAGTTTCTATTCGCGATTTCAGCACGGTAGAACCATTATACATCCGCCTTTCCGAAGCGGAAGTAAATTTCAGGAAAAAACATCTGGAGGATTCATAATCAGGATAAAGACTCAGAACATAAGATGAAAAGAATAATGTTATCCAGGTGGTAAAAATGCAAAATAAAGTACGGGAAAAACAAAATATCCCTGAAGCGATTTCCAAGGTAGCAATCATTAGGCCAATGACTTTAGAGGACATTCCAACGATTGTCGCAATAGAAGAAGTATCGTTTCCTACGCCTTGGACGGCAGAGTCTTTTGCTTCAGAGCTTAAGGATAATTATTTAGCGCGTTATTTTTGTCTGGTACTGGACGGAAATGTGATCGGCTATATGGGTCTTTGGATTGTGATGGGGGAGGCTCATGTTACCAATATTGCCATCTGGCCAGGATGCCGCGGGCAAGGATGGGGAGAACATCTTTTGGGCAATGTAATGCAAAAAATGCTTTCATCAGGGGTGCTGCGGATTACGCTGGAAGTTAGAGTATCCAATAAAACCGCGCAGAATCTCTACAGCAAGTTAGGATTTAAGCCGGCAGGATTACGCAAGAAATATTATTCTGATAACCAAGAAGATGCTATTATCATGTGGGCCAGCCTTTAAGGCTGGCCTCTCTGGAGGAATCGATTTGGACAACCTGAAAGAAAGTATAATCCTGGGGATCGAAACAAGCTGTGATGAGACTTCCGCTGCTGTACTGGCCAATGGCAGAGAGCTCAGAAGTCATATCATTTCTTCCCAGGTGGGAACACATCAGAAATACGGAGGTGTCGTTCCGGAGATTGCCTCAAGGGAGCATTGTCTTCATATCCGTGAAGTTATTCAGCAGGCCATGCAGGAGGCTGGAGTTGATTTTGCAGATATCTCAGCGATTGCAGTAACCTACGGGCCCGGACTTGTAGGGTCCCTTTTGGTGGGGGTTGCAGCGGCCAAAGCAATGGCTTACGCGGCAAGGGTTCCATTAATAGCGGTTAATCATCTGGAAGGACATATTTACGCTAATTTTCTGGAACATCAGGATTTGGAGTTTCCGCTTCTCGCTCTTTTGGCATCCGGGGGGCATACCCATCTTATTCTTTTTCGGGGACACCTGGATTATGAAGTGTTAGGAAGAACAAGGGATGATGCAGCGGGAGAGGCATTTGACAAAGTTGCAAGGACTTTGGGATTGGGATATCCCGGAGGTCCGTACATACAAAAGGCGGCAGCAAGCGGCAACCCCAAAGCTTTTGATTTTCCAAGGGCATGGTTGGAAGCAGGGAGTTTGGATTTTAGTTTCAGCGGTTTAAAATCGGCTGTTCTCAATACATTGAATACTGCCAAAATGAAAGGGGAAGTGTTAAATACCTCCGATCTTGCGGCATCCTTTCAGCTTGCCGCAGTCGATGTCCTGGTGCAGAAATCTCTCAGAGCTTTAGAACTGTACCCGGCAAAAACCTTTGCACTCGCCGGGGGAGTAGCGGCAAATGCCATGTTGCGGGAACTTCTAAAAAAAGAAATGGCAATGCAAAACGTGCGGTTCGTATATCCCTCTCCAACTCTTTGTACAGATAATGGGGCAATGATAGCGATTGCCGGATATTACAGATTTATTGCAGGCAAGCATGCTTCATGGAAGTTAAATGCCGTTCCGGGTTTAAATCTCTGAAGTTCTTCGAATAAAACAGATGGATGGATTAATTTGTTTATCCGGTTCATTTCAAAATAAATAATAAAGTATTAAAAATATACTTATCGACAAAATCGGGCCGAAACAATTAAAGATTAAATGAAAAAAACAAATTCCAGTTATCCACAACCATTGTGGATAATGTGGATAAACCAAGGAAAAAACAAGTAGTTTTAGACCTGAGGTTGGGGATAATTCATTTGCAAAAAAGAACTTATATGGTGTTTTAAAAAAATAATTTCAATAATCAACGCTGAGCTTGTCGTAAATTGGGTTTATAATGTAGAAAAAAGCAGAAAAGATTATTTTGTCTTAATAAGATTTTTATTGTATGATGATAGGTTTTATATAATGATGCCCAGAATCAAAAAGAATTTTGTAACAATCTAGAGCAGGAGGAGAAAAAGAATTGGCAATTTTGATAGGTTGTATCGCTTTAGGCGTTTTTTTTGGATGGAATAGACTTTTACCCCAAAAGATTCTGGCGATGAGTGGGAAGATTATCACCTTAGCGATTATGTTTCTTTTAATCACCATGGGCCTTCGAATCGGGCTGGATAAAGAAACCCTGGGTAATCTGGGGCAATATGGACTGCAAGCCTTTTGTTTTGCACTCATGACAATACTCTTTAGCCTGGGGACTGTCTCTCTGCTTGAAAGAGTACTTGCTGGAAATCTGGAAATTCCGGCAGCGGGCAAACTGGAAGTAAAACCGGAATCTCAGGCACACCCTTACCGAATGACAATAATCATCATAGGAGCATTTTTTTTGGGTGTTTTGCTTGGCTTTTTTGTTGTTCCGGCGAGTATAAATGCGATTTTGCCAACCCTGACCACTTGGGCCTTGAATTTTACTCTTTTTACGGTTGGAATTGATCTCGGTTTGAATAAAGAGATGTGGAAACAGTTTATAACTATTGGCCGTTACGTTTTTCTTGCCCCTTTGGGTGTTTCGCTAGGGAGTGTCCTGGCCGGAATGATTACCGGTAAAGTCTTAGGTTGGACTTATTGGGAAGGCGGGGCAGTAGGAGCAGGTTTTGGCTGGTACAGTCTTTCAGGTGTCATGATTTCCGAGTTACACTCTGTAGCCCTTGGAACAACTGCTTTTTTAAGTAATGTCATGCGGGAGGTTATTTCTATTTTGATTATCCCTTTCATAGCCGGGCGAGTGGGAAAATTTACACTAGTGGCTCCGGGGGGAGCGACAACAATGGATACAACACTACCGGTCATTGCTGCGGTGGGTCCCCCCGGAATTGCCATTATTGCTTTCATCAATGGCGTAGTATTATCTTCTTTAGTGCCGATTCTCGTTCCGCTTTTGTTGGGTCAAACAAATTAACCGATAATGGATTATTTCTCAGCTTGTCTTATTTACCGGAAATCAAGTCAAGAACTTTTTTACACGTTTGGAACCTGTCTTCCCCGTACAAATTTACAGCTCTGGCCACAGGTTTTTGGGCTGTGCCAATAACATAAACGGATTCAAAAACCTGATCAATGATTTCAACCGGGAGTAATTTAAGGTCTATTGCCGGGCAATTAAAATAGTCTGCAAGGTAAAGAGCGGCTCTACGGTCAACTTCGGAAAAATAAAGTACAATATTTGGGTATTTCGTCATGGTAAATCCCTCCGGATTAATAATTGCATTCAGTTTATTGTCAAAACCAAGATATTCACATGGATCAAGATAGGCATCAATACTGTCGGTATAAACAGGAACTTTGGATATCCTCAAATCAAGGTGTCTGGGATCAGACCCCCCGTACACAAAACCAGTTTGACCTTCGATTCCAATGATAGTCATACCTGCAGTTACAGTTTCGTTTATCTTCACCAGAATTCTCTCCAGATGACTATATCTTGCATATAAATTATCCTGCTGCTTAATGATCACTGTATTTCCGAATGCGCTTTCATATCCGGCAGAAAAAACGGTTCCATGATTAATGGCGTAAACTGTTTTTTCTGTCAGACCGACTAAATCAACTCCCAGGTGCAATCCGGATTCATATCGGGGATTGGGATTTAAAAAAGTTTGTGTAATCATAAATTTCTTTTTATAGGGTAAACTGCTCATAAAATCCCCTCAATTCTAAAAATTTAATGTACGCTATAACATATTCAAATGAACCGGAACTTGTCCAAAAAATTGTTAGGTAAAAAGGTATTTTGGTTATATCAGAAACGATAGTAGGGTTTAAAATATTGAACTTTTTCTAAAAAAGATTTTTTTGAATTAAGCGAAGGAAAATAAAATGGTACAAAGTAAAACAGAAATAAGAAAGCAGATTCTCTCAATCAGAGGGTCAATAGATCAAGTCCAAAAAGAAGTTTTAAACCAGAAAATTATCAGGCAAATATTGTCTTTACCTTATTACTGCACTGCAGGAACAGTTATGGTATACTTAAATGCTCCTGATGAAGTTCAAACAACAGAAATCGCGCAGCATATACTTCAATCGGGGAAGCGTCTCATTGTTCCCTATTGTGGTACCGGAGAAATTGTTCCCCATGAGATTTTTGATCTGCAAAATGATATTGCAATAGGCAAGTTTGGAATCCGTGAGCCTCGGGCGGATCACCGTAAGCCAATTTCCTCAAAAGATATTGATTTTATCCTGGTTCCCGGGGTAGCATTTGATCGGGAAGGAAATCGGATTGGATTTGGAAAGGGGTATTATGACCGTTTCCTGCCAATGCTTCGATCTGATGTTTGCATAGCCGGGTTAGCCTATTCGTTTCAAATTGTCGAGCGAATTGCTGTTCAAGAACATGATTATAAAATGTCTTTACTGATTACTGAAAATGGTGTAATCTATCCTGGGTAGACATTTGTCTATCTGACGTGTAAAGCCGAATGTAGGAGAGAAATAGAGATGTGTCAAAGTTGTGGTAAAGGTCATAAGGATTTGCATGTTGACCTTAAACAGATCAAACTTAAGGAAAAAATAGATGCTTACCGGGGGGAGGCGGGTTCACTTATCCCGGTCCTCCAGGAAGCACAGGATATCTATGGTTATCTTCCTGAAGAAACGATGAAAATGGTAGCCAAAGAGATGAAGATCCCTGTGGCGGAAGTTTTTGGCGTAGCAACCTTTTACTCCCAGTTCAGATTTACCCCTACCGGCCGTAATGTGATTCGGGTCTGTATGGGGACGGCGTGCCACGTCCGGGGAGGGCTGAAAGTCCTGAAAGCCCTGGAGCGTGAGCTGGATATTAAAGCTGGGGAAACGACCGGTGATGGAAAATTCACTTTGGAGACAGTAGCATGTATAGGGGCCTGCGGGTTAGCGCCGGTAATTTCCATTAACAATAAAGTATTTGGAAATCTGACTTCGGAGATGGTTCCGGGCATCTTAGAGAAATTTGAGTAGGGGAGGGTTTTGAATGCAGACGCTTGCGTATCCATGTTGTGAAAAATGTAATCATACAGCATCAACCCCTTGCCGGGACTATATAAAATGCCGGGTCGAGGGACCGCTCTGCCACGATGATCCCGATTGCAAACAAAAGAGGCAGGATTTTCTGGCGAAAATGTATGACCCTGAGGGATTGACCAAACAGATATTGATTTGTACCGGTACAGGGTGTGTATCTTCCGGTTCTCAAAGACTGATTGAATTGGTGCGGGAAGAACTGGTAAAGCGCAATCTGGATGAAACTGTTCGTGTCCGGTCAACCGGCTGCCATGGTTTTTGTGAGCAGGGACCAATTGTGATCATCGAACCGGACAAAACTTTTTATACGAAAGTAAAACCTTCAGATATTACGGAGATCATCGAAACGGATATCGTCGGGGGGAATAAGGTTGATCGTTTGCTTTATCGTGACCCCGTTTCAGGTGAATCTGCAGTAACTTATGAGACTGTCAATTTCTACGCTAAGCAGAACCGCATTATCCTCAATAACTGTGGGCAAATCAATCCGGAAAGAATCAGCCAGTATATGGCCAAAAAGGGTTATCAGGCATTGGAAAAGGTACTGCAAACCATGAAGCCTGAGGAAGTAATCGAAGAAGTAAAAAAGGCCGGACTGAGAGGCCGGGGTGGAGCAGGGTTTCCGACGTGGCTCAAATGGAATTTATGCCGCAAGGCACAAGGGGATAAGAAATATGTAATCTGCAATGCCGATGAAGGTGATCCCGGTGCATTTATGGACCGGAGTGTTTTGGAAGGGGATCCCCATGCGGTGATTGAAGGGATGCTCATTGGTGCATATGCAATTGGTGCAGATGAAGGTTACGTATATTGCCGTGCAGAATATCCTTTAGCGATTGAAAGACTTAAGATTGCTATATCTCAGGCGGAGAAGAATGGTCTCCTTGGTAAAAATATTCTAAATTCAGGATTTAACTTTCATCTCAAGATTAAAGCGGGTGCCGGAGCCTTTGTTTGCGGAGAGGAGACTGCTCTCATTGCCTCCATTGAAGGAAAACGCGGAATGCC
Organism: Peptococcaceae bacterium; assembly: GCA_012517475.1. Classification (GTDB taxonomy): domain Bacteria; phylum Bacillota; class Desulfitobacteriia; order Desulfitobacteriales; family Syntrophobotulaceae; genus Dichloromethanomonas. The sequence goes on from JAAYUV010000105.1 coordinate 67,505, forward strand.
CAAGGTCAGACCGCCATACCCGGCTGAAAAAGGATTATGGGGAAAACCGACAAATATTAATAACGTTGAGACTTGGGCGAATGTTCCCCATATCCTCCGTAACGGGGCGGATTGGTATTGTCAGTTTGGTACTCCCAAAAGTAAAGGAACCAAAATATTTGCCTTAACCGGAAAGGTTAATAATACCGGACTGGTTGAAGTGCCGATGGGGATATCCCTAAGAGAAATCATTTTTGACATAGGCGGCGGCATTAAGGGAAATCATACTTTTAAAGCGGTTCAAATCGGGGGACCTTCAGGCGGATGTATTCCGGAAGAACTGCTGGATTTGCCGGTAGATTTTGACAGCCTGTCAGAAGTAGGTGCGATGATCGGTTCAGGTGGTCTTGTAATCCTGGATGATACCACTTGTATGGTTGATATCGCCAGATTTTTTCTGACTTTTACCCAGAAGGAATCCTGCGGAAAATGCACTCCCTGCCGTGAAGGAACCAAGAGAATGCTTGAAATTTTGACCAGGATCACCAAAGGGGAAGGAAAGCCGGAAGACCTTGAAAATTTGGAAACTCTTGCCGGCGTTATTAAAAAAACATCCCTTTGCGGATTGGGGCAGACATCTCCTAACCCGGTACTTGCTACCCTCAGATATTTCCGGGAAGAGTACGAAATTCATATCCGGGAAAAACGGTGTCCTGCTCATGCTTGTACCGCTTTGCTCCAATACCATATTGACAATGAAAAGTGTAAAAGATGCGGCGTTTGTGCCAAAAACTGTCCTGTCGGCTGTATCTTTGGGGATAAAAATAATCCTTATGAAATAGACTCACAGAATTGCATTCAATGTCATACCTGTATCGATAAATGTAAATTTAAAGCAATCACTGTTTCATAACCGGCTAATAAAGAGTTTCATATCATATCGATCTACTTTTCACTGGAGGTGAATAAGGTGCAGTGGATTCAACTTAAAATCGATGATAAAAAAATCAGAGTACCTGAAAAAACAACAATCCTGGAAGCATGCCGGATGAATAATATCTTGATCCCCACGCTTTGTCATGACCCGGAGCTCACCAACTGGGGTGCATGCCGGCTGTGTGTGGTAGAAGTAGAAGGGATGCGCAACCTGGTAACATCCTGTACCATGGAAGTTCAGCAGGGTATGGTTGTAAGAACTTCCACCCCCGACATCAGGGAAGCACGGAAAACTATTCTCGAACTGATCGTAGCCAATCATGATATTGATTGTTTAACCTGCGAGAAAATGGGCGAGTGCGAACTTTCTAAATATGCATATGAATATGGTGTCAAAAAGGATGTCTTTCAGGGTGCCAAGAGGGAGTACGAACTTGACGACAGTAATCCCTTTATAATCCGTGACCTTAATAAATGCATTCTCTGTGGAAAATGCGTCAGGGCCTGTGCTGAAATTCAGGTAAATCATGTCCTGGATTATTCCAAACGTGGTTTTGAAACCCAGGTGGGACCTGCTTTTCATCTTCCCTACGGAGAATCGGATTGTGTTTTCTGCGGTTCCTGTTTAGCTGTATGTCCCGTTGGCGCTTTAACCGAAAAGCAGATGGCCGGTAAAGGACGTCCCTGGGAGGTTAAGAAAATCCAGACCACTTGCCCGTTTTGCGGGACGGGATGCAATTTCGATTTGAACGTCCGGGACAACAAGGTGGTAGGGGTTACTTCCAATCCGGGTTCCCCCGTTAATGGCAGAGCCCTCTGCGTAAAGGGCAGATTTGGTGTAGAGTACATTCATAGTCCGAACAGGCTTATAACCCCCATGATCAGAAAAAATGGGGAATTGGTTGAGGCCGAATGGTATGAGGCGTTAGAACTTATTGCGGAGAGGTTTAAAACCATTAAGGAACAATACGGATCAGATTCATTAGCTGCTTTAAGTTCAGCCCGTTGTACCAATGAAGAAAACTACCTGATGCAAAAGTTTATGCGCGCGGTGATCGGAACAAACAATGTTGATCACTGCGCCCGTACCTGACACGCTCCCACTGTAGCCGGTCTGGCTACTTCATTTGGCTCCGGAGCGATGACCAATTCCATTAAGGAGATCCCATCCTCTAAAGTAATCTTTGTAATTGGTTCCAATGCAACAGAGGCTCATCCTGTTATCGGGAGCAAAATCAAACAAGCGGTTCAAAACGGGTGCAGGCTGATTGTAGCTGACCCCAGGCGGATCGAACTAACCGGTTTTGCTGAAGTTTGGATGCGTTTGCGTCCGGGAACGGATATTACGCTGATCAACGGACTCATGCATATCATCCTTGAAAAAGGATGGGAAAATAAAGCCTTTATTGAGGAAAGAACAGTTGGATTCGAAAACCTGAGGGAACTCTTACGAGAATACACCCCTGAACATGTCGGCGGGGTGACCGGAATACCGGTTGAACAGCTTTATCAGGCGGCTGAAATATATGCTACAGCCGAAAGCGCGCAAATCTTTTACACGCTGGGGATTACGGAGCATACTTCCGGAACTGATAACGTCATGTCTTTGGCTAATCTCGCCATGTTAACGGGTAATGTGGGCAAAGAAAATTCCGGCGTTAATCCGTTAAGGGGTCAGAATAATGTCCAGGGTGCCTGTGATATGGGGGCTTTGCCCAACGTATATCCGGGTTATCAAAAAGTAACGGATTCAAAGGCTCAGAAAAAATTTGAAAAGGCTTGGGGGGTATCGTTAAGTTCCAACCCCGGGTATATGATACCGGATATGTTTCAGGCATCCCTTGAAGGCAAGTTAAAGGCCATGTATATCATGGGAGAAGATCCTGTACTCACAGACGCCAATGCCAATCATGTGCGTAAAGGACTTGAATCTCTGGAATTTCTGGTTGTTCAGGATCTCTTTCTGACTGAAACCGCTAAGCTTGCCGACGTAGTCCTTCCCGGAGCAAGTTTTGCGGAGAAGACCGGGACATTCACGAATACGGAACGCCGTGTCCAGATGGTAAACAAGGCCATTGATCCAATCGGAAAATCCAAAGCAGATTGGAGAATTATCTGTGACCTGGCAGGAAGAATGGGTTATGATTTTATTTATAAATCTACTGCGGAGATCATGAAAGAAATCGCTTCTCTTACCCCCCAGTATTGCGGGATTACACATGACAGGCTGGGAACAAGAGGGATGCAGTGGCCGGTTCTCGGGGAAGACCATTACGGAACACAATATCTCCATAAGGATCGTTTCGTCAGGGGCAAGGGCCTTTTCATGCCGGTGGAAGCCAGAATACCGGACGAGTTACCGGATAAAGAGTATCCCTTCCTTCTTAGCACAGGACGCAAGCTGGGGCACTATAATGTTACGACGAGATATTCACGGGCTTTGGAAGTCCATTCTTCTGAAGAATATGCAGAACTCAACCCCGCAGATGCGAAGAGACTCAAGGTTCAGGAAGGAGAAAAAGTAAAGGTTTCTTCCCGCAGAGGTGAACTTCAATCCAAAGTGAGAATTACAGATAGAGTTCCTCCCGGAATGATCTTTATGACGCTGCATTACAAAGAATCTCCCGTAAATGTCCTTACCAACGGTGTTTTTGATAAGGTTGCCGGAACCTATGAATATAAGGTTTGTGCAGTCCAGGTTACTAAACTCTAAGAAAAATGCCTAACTACCTGATGAGTGGCCCAAAATACTTATGAGGGTGTCCCAAAAGTGGGACATTCTCTTTTTTTATACGGCAGTCCAAAGCGAAAGCGGCTATAGCTTGTCACTTCTTGTCCGATCAGGACATATATTAAAAACATAAAGCATGTCCTGACGGAGGAAAACCTATGAGAGCAATAGCATTTATCGACTATGAAAACATTTGGATGGGTTTGACTGAAAGAGGATACAAGTTGAGGCCGGAAGCATTTATTCGGGTGTTGGAGAACTATGCGGAAAAAACCATGATCGATTTAAAAGAGGTATATCTTTATGCCAACTTTAATAAAGAAGAATTTTGGAGGACGCAGACTGCTTTTGAGAACAAGGGAATTTATACCAGGCATATCTTTGGTAAAAACAGCCTGACCAACACCGAAGTGCAGCATAATGCAGCTGATCTCGAATTAATGCTTGAAGCACATGAAATACTTTTAACCAGGGCATCTACGCTGGACCTTTTTTTGTTATTCACCGGAGATGGAGATTTTTTTTCTTTGGTTCGCAAGATCAGAGCCTGGGGAAAGGATGTTAAGATTATCGGAGTAAACGAAAATGTTCCTAAAACACTTGAGCCGTATAGTGAAAGCTTCGATGTATTCTGTAATTTGATCAACTCAGATGGAAATGTCAGGTACAAATTGGAAGAAGATGTGGAGCAGGCGATTCGGATTATTACGGAGCTGCAATTAACCATGCCCTATATAGCCTCGACCAGGGCCAGAATGGTTCTTAGTAAGAGAATGAATCGTTCTCAGAAATATATTAAGGATTTGGTCCAATTGCTTGTAGAGAAAAAGTTGATCATTGAAATGGAGCATGCCGATCCGAATCTCATTATTAAAAAAACTAAAATATATTTGCTGAATTTGGCTAACGCGCTCATAGCAAGCATATTACAAAATGAACACATGATTGAGCTAAAAAAACGGTATGACAGGTTGAACGAAATAAATCAGGCAGGATAGTTATAGATATTACCATTTTGGACAATCGTGCATATACTAAAGTATATACAAACACATCGGAAACAATCAGCTTGGAATTCCTTATAACTGTCAGTACCCTAGTCTTCTGGTTCTTTGAAAAAAGCTCTAATTCTTTCAATTAGGGGGAGACAGTTATGCTTTTTGGAAAAGGCGACTGCAGCTTTCACTATCGCAAATCCTGTCTGCAGAGAAGAATAAATATTCCTGCCAGGCAAGCATTTCTTATAGAGAATCAAGCATCTCGCGTAGCGAATCAAGCAGTCCCAGAGTCTACGGGATCAGATCCTCAAACCAACAACGATTTACTGGAACAGTTCCAGGGGTTAGGGAAAAAAATACTGATTTCTCAGTTTATTTCTCAGTTGGCTTCTCAGTTGATTTCTCAGTTGATTTCCCAGTTGTTCAACCAACTATCCGGCAGGAACAGTCCGGTATCAGGAGATCCATCTTTAATAAACAGAACAAATTTTTCGTCAACAACAAATGTAACAGCCGGCAACGGCGTGGAAGTGACAGTTGATCCGGCCGGTAATGATCCTGAAACGAGAAAAAAAGATTGCACTGAAAGAGGAATTGAACGCATCTTAATTAGGTTTCCGATTGGCAGGACAACAACTATAGGTTTCGAAAATGGTTTCTATACAGGGCTATGGGGAGGTTTCCAAGATGAAGAAGCAAAACTTACCAATGCTCAGCTCTACAACAATTCCGGGAAGGCAATAGGAACCCCTCAAGACATCACCGGTATTCCAATCAGTGAGATCACGTTTGTTGTCTGACCACTCCGGGACAGGTTAGTCTGTCCCATCCTCTACTTATTCCAGAGTCTGTGTTGAATGATCTCTGTGCGTCTTATGGGCCGTAAGGCCATAAAACAAAAGGAGGTTACGCAGATGGCATTATCCGGAGACGATGCTACCTCTGCAACTGTTGCAGGTTTGTTTGATGACTTTCCCATCGACAGAATAACCTCTGTTGGTGTTTCCAATGGATTCTGGTCGGGGGCATTTGGCGGAGTAAGTAACGGTGCAGCATTATTGACCACAGCCCAATTGTTTGATAATACTGGTACAGCCGTGGGTGTAGCCCAACTGGAAGTCCGTATTCCATTTAACTTGATCACTTTCGTGGTTTAAGTTGGAAGGACAGGCTCCCTATCCCTCATCCAAATTATTCTAAAATAACAAGAACCATTTCGGACAAGCTTTCATAGACTATAGTAACAAAATAATCTTGTTTCCTGAGAAACTCCTCTTTTAGACCTTTTATGGTCATACCAATCTAAAGGAGGCAGAATAATCATGGCATTGCCAGGTACAAGTTTACCATCGATCATTACTGCGTTATTTGATTCGTTTCCCACTGGAAGAACCACCTCCATCGGTGTACCAAATGGATTCTGGACTGGGGGATTTGGCGGAACTTCAGACGGAGTTGCCTTTTTAACCAATGCTCAGCTTTTTGACAATACCGGTACTGCAGTTGGAGCAGTTCAACTTGTTGTCAATATTCCGATTGCTCAAATCACTTACGTTGTTTAATCAAATCGGGGCAGATTCTTCTGCCCCCCGCCAGAAATAAAATCTCCTCTTTTAGGCCCTTTGTGGTCATATCAATATCTAAAGGAGGAAATTATCATGGCTCTGCCTGATGGCTCAAGCTCATGCCTTATCTCTGCTTTATTTGATTCCTTTCCGATTGGGAGACTTACTTCCATCGGTGTGCCAAACGGATTCTGGACTGGGGGGTATGGTTCATTCCGAGATGGTGTCGCCTTCCTGACGAATGCTCAGCTTTTTGACAATTCAGGTACTGCAGTCGGAGCAGTTCAACTTGTTGTTAATATTCCAATAGCTCAAATCACCTACGTTGTATAACAATTTTCAAGGGGGCAGGTTCTTCTGTCCCCTTTCTATTTTTCTAACTCCCTGCTTCTCTTAAACACACCTGAAGGACATGCTGAATAAAATATATAAGACAACCTATGCGCTCTCTTAGCCTCTTAGAAACAAGGCAACAAAAGGAATGACAAGGATTATAGTTCAAAACTTTGGAAGTGATCCAAATATATCCATCCCAGAACTGATTGTTATAACCAATTTCAGAGTTTCCGAGAAAGTTCTGCTTTATCAAGGAGGTGATATGCTATGGGCGAAGACCTTCAATATCTAGTGGTCGAAACGGAGTTGGCCGTTATTATCCTATTGTTGTTAGTGTTTACCTTTTATAATAATGGGAATGAGAATGACAATGAAAACAGTAACAGTAATCCAAATAAGAGCACTAACCAGAATACTAATACGAACACTAACACGATTACCATTTTCCCCGGTCCTAAAGATAGATTATAGTGAATATCGGTCTCCTCAATTCCACATTCTCTCTTCATAATGGAGGTGACAATTTTGGGCGTAATCATGGGAGAGCTGGCTATTATTATATTCTTATTGTTAGGTATCATCTACAATGAGTATGAAAAGAATCAAGAGAATGACGAAAACACAGGGAATGACCAGAACAAAGATAACAAAAATAACAAAGATAACAAAGATAACAAAGATAACAAAGATAACAAAGAGAATAAAGAGAATGGGCAGAATAAAATATGGTAATGAAAGTTGGCCTTGGTGTAGATGCCTGGGCCTTTCTCATCGTGTCTAGCGGAAAATGCAGGATTACATCCAAAGGTATCATTTCCTATTCTTCCATGAACACCCCGTGGACATGCTGAATAAGATATATAAGACAACCCCCAATGACTTTCTTAAAGGGCGTGAAACGAATATGGCCGAAGATGATAAAACTTGTCAGAAGAAAGTGTTCAAAGAACAATTGGCGGTTATGAAAGATAAAAAGATCGAAATTGAGTTGTTTATCATTATCGTATTACTGTTCGCCTTGATTATTAAAGAATATAATAAAAAAAATAACGGCAATACCAATAGTAGCAGCAATACCAATAGAAATAGCAATACAAATAACAACATTAATACGATTACGATAAATATAATAAAGAATCCATATTAAGCCAAGTGATTTGCTTTGGGCTTTTGCTGTTTCTATCTCTGAATGCAGGTAATCTTCTTTGTTAGAAAAACAGCCCTTCCACCCAACCATAAAGGCTTAGTAAACTAATGAGCAACCCAATGGGAATAACCATAATGGTTATTTTCAAATAATCCGCCCAAGTGACCCTAATTTGGTTTTCTCTTAGTATGAACATCCAAATGAGGGTTGCCAAAGTCCCTATCGGCGTAATCAATGAGCCAATGTCCGACCCAATAATGCTGGCCAGATAGGAAATTTGCAGCGTGGGCGTATTCAGTCCCATTTCTGTAAGAGTAAAGGTCCCGATCATGACCGATGGAAGATTATTGAATAAATTGGACATCACCGTAAGCAATCCGCCGCTGATTATACTGGCATTCAAATAGTTGGCTGATACAAGCTCTCGAAGGAGTCCAACGAGCAGGGTGGTTAAACCGATATTATGCAGGGCGTAAACAACGACATAAATACTGAAGGCAAATAAAATGATATGCCAAGGCGTTTTCATCACAATATCGTACGGTCCCACCCCTTTCTGGTACCATCTATACCCAATTAACAATAGGGCGCCGGAGGTACCAATCCACTCGGTAGGGATGCCATAGCTTGCGCCTATAAACAGACTGGCTCTAATCAGAATGATAAGAGTGATGCACACTTTGAACATGAACATGTCTATCTCAATCGGATGATTGGCCTTATCGGCTATGGAATGATAAAGAGGATTGGGAGGCTCGGGATGTCCAACATGGCTACCATGTATAGGATGGCGGGGAGGGTGAGCATGGCGAGGAGGTTGAGCATGATGAGGAGGTCGAGGAGAACCGGGATGGTGAGGAATGGAGACGGAGAATTTTCCGTCAACATAGGATACCGGAAGAATGGGAATTCTTTTCGGAATATCCATATAAAAATAGAAGTACAGGAGTAAGGTAATAACCGTGATCCCTATCATTGAGGGAACGAACATCATGACAACATAAGAATTCAAGTCCAAGCCGACAATTTTCAGAGAGATCAGGTTAGCCAGGTTACTGACAGCAATCGGTGCACTAGAGGCGGTAGCAACCAATGCTCCTGAAAGAAGATAAGGAAATTGTTCATGATGCTTCAGTCTCAGAAGTGTCACAATCTCAATAATAATCGGGGTAGAAATGAGTATGCTTCCATCATTGTTAAAAAACATGGTCATAAGGAAGCAGAGCAAAATAATATACCAAAAGAGCAAAATACCTGAACCATTGGCTCGGTTCACCAGGTTTAAGGCAGCATAACGAAAAAAACCGATACTGCCAAGAACAATGGACATTACGATAGTGGAAAGAATAGTAATAGAAGCCCCGCTTACAATCCCTAGCATTTTGAATATATCGCTTAGAGGAACAATTCCTGCAAGGAAAATCAAGATAGCGCTGATGGTAGTAGGGATGGATTCATTAATCCCGCGGGGCTTCCAAATAAGAAATAAAACCATAAGGGAAAAAACAGTTAACGCGTATATGACTGAGAAGTCAAACATCCGGTCACCTCACCGTCTAAAGAAGAATCCTTCGAATATAGGATTTCTTCTTTCTGGTAGATGGAATATTGAGGAACAGGAGGTTTTAACAGCCAATAAAGAAAGCAACCGCTAATGATCAGTAAAGAGCTCATTAACATTTTTAGCTCTCCTCCTTTACTAAATAGTTAAAAACAAACAAATTATTTTTGGCATTTGTTAGAACAAACGAAATAGTATTCACGAAAAACTTTATAAGCATTGGGCTATTCTTAACGCTTGGGGTATAAAAACTGAGATCCCTTCAAACTCGATATCAAAGACTTATTTTAAGTTTTCTCCGCTTTTTAAGGTTAATAAGAAGGTGTTCCCATTTGTCAAGAAAATCTCTCTGTTATTAACGGTATTTTCCATTTTTGGAAATTGGTTTTGAAGATTACTTTATAGTATGAATTTTGAGACCTATTGGTGCATTTCAGTGACCAGATATACACAAACGAAACTCTTCTCGTATTGCTTTCAGCAAATACGTTATATAACTAGGCTGGAACCACAAGGTAAAAGGGACGCAGCAAAACTAAAGTTTTGTTACGTCCCCATAGGCTCGTCAGGTGAAATTAAGATGCATGTTGACATTTTCTTCGCAGGAGGCTTCCTTCGGAAGCATTGTTTTCTCCTATAATAAAATTATTCATATAATAACTGAGATATTTTCCATATTTGGTATCTGTTTTTAGCAAGAGCTCGTCCACGTAATAAATTCCTTGCGGAAGATTATCTAACAGTAACGCGGAAATTGCGCCATATATTCCACAGGCCACCTGGAAATAAGTTGCATTGACTTTGTATTTGTCAAAGATATCCTTATTGCCCAAAACATTGTACATATACTTTTCTTTATTCTCATAAACAAGAAGCACCCCAACTAAATCCTCACCTTCAAGCTCTTCTTGGGCAGGGTCAAGCACCTCCATATCCCAGTCCCACAGGTCATCAATATGATCCAGGTTTGCCCGTATTAAGTTTGAAGTATGATCGTTTATTTTGTAGATAAAGCCCGTTTCCATATCAAATAAATTACCAAGTGTAATGACTTCTTCATGTGGCATCAGGCAGCCGGTAAAACTTCTTTCTCCCAACGATACCTTAAACTCGAAATCATATACATTCTCGTATAGAAAGAGCGGATTTCGATGTCTTAGAAACATTGGATAACTCAATATTGCTTCATCCAGAAAACATTCCGGAGACCAGGTGGTATAAATTGTTTGATGGTCAGCCAAAGACTTGTCGGCAAAAAAGGAATTATCATGTTCAACGATATAACACCCAAGTGGTTTTATATCAGGACTTTTCTGTATGAGTTCTAACGTCATCCATTGCACAACTCCCGGATTCATTCCTGAACCTAATATTGCCGTTATATTTCTAAAATCTTGTTTATTCTTCTCAATTATTTTATACCTTTCGATTAAGCCGAAGCCATTAAAGGATTCGTCTTCATCTACCAAAGTACTTTCAAATGCAGTGTTGATATAATTAATATTTAGGTCATTGCAAATCCTTAACGTATCGACAGTATCTGCCCATGAGCAATCAATGACAAGGGTTGTTTGAGTATTTTGAAGATGCTCCTTAAACATAGAAGTGTTATTAATGTCAAAATGATACGTGCATAGATTATTTCTTAAATTAGGAAACAACTCCTGATAATAATCCAGATTTTTTTGTTTATCGTCTACTAAGTGAAACATCGTGTTGACAATAACAGGATGAATGGGATCATTTTTATCCACAGCAGATTTATTTAAAATAGATAATATAGCCTTCGCCACCCCTCCGGCACTTCCAAGGACAGAAAAGTTTTTAGAGTATCTTTTATTCATTTTATTCACCCTCAATTCTAAGCTAGTACTTTATCCTATGAAAAAAGTCCTCTAAGTGTGTGGATAAGCTTATATAAAATAAGATTACGAGCTAGCCTTCCCGGGCTCCTTCCACATCATCTACAAGAAGGTTATTGCAATCCGTTTGGACGTTTTTGCTGTTCCAGTCTCCTGATAAATAATAAGGGATGCGCAGCATATCTTGTAATCGATCCTCATTCAGATAACGGGTTGAAACCTTAATTTGAATATCGCTCGCAAAAAGGATCTTAGTTGCTGCAAGACAGAATCCCCAGTCTTGTCCCCATTTAACGATAAAGTCAAGATGATAGGGCAAAGTATGAAAACCGGCTGCCCTGAGAGTAGCCTGGACAGCCCAAAAGTAAGCAGGCATTTCAGAGGCAACGGAGCAGGCAACAGTGATAACACCTCCCGGTTCCAAATGTTCCTTTACCTAAAGTAATACGCTTTTATGGTATGTGAGTTATGGATTTCTGTGATAATTCTGGTAAAAAACTCGGCTTTGGCAAGTAGAAACCGCATCATTGTGCGGTTTCGGGGTTGAAACTATTCAATATCTAATTCTCTGATCAGATAATTTGGCAAGTGAAAACATGAAATAAATATTTTCCGGTTTATATATTGCGTATTTTCACACTTCAAGCGCGAAAGATCGACAACGATAGGGTCCCATTTTTTAGAGGCTAGTGTAAAGCTCCATATGCCGCCGGGAAAAGATGGTATGGTTGCTAAATAGACACAGACGATAGGGAAAATTCTCCTCAAAAGATTCACTGTATTTTTCAAAATATCTAAATAAAAATAAGGTGACCCCGATTGACAAACCATCAGACCATCATCTTTTAAACCAGTATAGATATTTTTGTAGAATATTTCTTTGTATAAATCTATTGACGGACCATAAGGATCCGATCTGTCAAGAAGTAAAACGTCATAAGCTCCTTTCTGTTCCTTGATCCACTCCGTACCATCTTGATAAATAAGTTTTGCGCGTTTGTCTTCCTTTCCTATCTCAGATTTTGATAACCACATATTACTTACTTCTACTACCCTTTTATCAATTTCCACAGTATCCACTTCTTCAACAGAATCATATTTTATTGCTTCTCGGGCTGCCCCGCAATTACCGCCTCCAATTATTGCAACCTTTCTGGGGTTGGGGTGTATCGTTAAGGGAACATGAACAAGCATTTCATTATAAATAAAACCGTCTTTTGTTGTATATTGGGGGATACCGTCGAGGACCAGCATTTTCCCAAACCCGGTGCTTGCAGCAATGCTTATTTCCTGGTATTTTGACTTTTCATAGTGCATTAATTCCTCTACTTTATAACCGAGCTCAAATCCTTTTTCAGGTATATCATCCCACAGCCATAAATCCTCGTCATCATTCTTTTCATAGCCGGTTAAAGAATACCGTTTAACCAAAATATAAAACTCCTTTCATTCACGGCAAAAATTCACTTTCCAATATCTCAAAAAAGTCGAAAAATCCAAATTGACGTAACCTCCTCTAAGGACAACATATCTTATTTAAATTATGTAACTGTACTAAATTTTGTTATTTATTATCTTGGAAAAAATAAACAAGCTTGTAACACTTTTGAAACTTGTACATATCCTAAATTAGAAATAAATGGTAACCCCGATTTTCTTATCTTATATCACCACACTTGTGGTAAATCAAACGAGAGGGGATTAACCATATGTTATTTAGGTCATCAAACAGATTATCTTTATGTCCTATTCCCTTAATTGTAGCCTTATTTAACTCTTATCAAATTGGTGCACGTTTGGGAATAGGTGTGGATTCGAGCTTCTGGGTTGGCAACTTTGGAGGAATACAAGACGGAGTTGCAATATTGACCGATGCTCAACTGTTCGCCAACATGGGAAAACCCATCGATGAAAAACGACCGCTAGTCCGAATCCCAATCAGGCTTATTACGTTTGTTGCCCAATAATATTTTAGAAAGGGTAGGATTCTATCCTGCCCTTATTCTTTCCCTTACTCCCTGTTCCATCAAAGAACTATAAAGGTGGTGAAACTTATGGAAAAAGATTCTCAACGTACCAGAGATATCGTAGTCATCACAGAGTTGGCAGCTATTATCGGATTATTGTCAGTTCCTATTATCGATGAATATTTTGGAGAATATCTAAAGAAATTTATCAAAGAATTTAGCAAGAACAATGGGAAAAACGGACAAAATAATAATAACTCTGGGAGTTCTATATGGTAATAGAGTAGAGAAAAAATTTTCCATGGATTCCTCCGGGTAGAAGGGCTGCGCAATTTGCAGCCCTTGCCCCGACAGAACCAGACGTACGGATTTCCTGCAGGGGTTTTTCAAAAATTAATTCACTATCTGAACCCCGGGCGGGTTCTTCCTTTATTATAATAAAATTCTCTATGCGAGAGGTAATGATACCTCGTACATAAAAATTAAGGAAAGGATGTTTCCCTTCCTTAAAAATTTTTACGCTCATCTTTTGCCTATAATATTCCGGAAAAATAGGAATCCAAATTTTGTCCATTTTGGATACCAAATAAAGGCTCAAATCAGAATTGTTTTGCATAAGCTATGACTGGATATATTTTCCAAGAAAGGGGGCTCTTTAAATGGCAATTGGCGCTTTTGACGGCGGTGTAGATGGATTTCCTAAAAACAGATGTTTTTGTGGTATTGCAATTGTTGTTGTTATCATTCTTCTGTTGATTGCATTGGGTATCGTTTTCTAAATTCCGATAGGAATATTCGAAAGGAGGAAAAATTTTTATGTTTGGTGGAGGTTGTTGCTGCAGAAAGCATATCTGACAATGGGATACCCCATGATGGGATATGCCGGCCGTGGTGCGGGAGCTGCTATTATTGCAATCGCCATTTTAATTCTTATTGCGTTAGCTGTGATTTTTTAATTTAGTATTTGAATGCTAATAAGTATTCTTCTGTTAAAGTATTATTGAAATTTGACTAAACGAAGACCTCCGCTTTGAATGGAGATGTGCAATCTAAGGAAGCACCCGCCCCAATCTAAAGGAGGTCTTTACGATGATACTTACTGAAAATGAAAAGACTTTGCAAGTCAAATTAATTGTTGGTCTTATAAAACTATGAACCAACCTAAGACAAGCAGCATATTATAAATCAGACAAGTCTAGAAAGACATCAAGATATTATGAAAGGGGATTTTTTCTATGCCTGATAAAGCAAAAGAGGAACAATCCGTTTTTGTCCGAAGAGCGATCATAGTTACTGGTATTATTGCTGCGGTTATTGCTATACGATTTAAAGGAAAGTCAGAATAATATTATTAGCCACTAATCATTCCCTTAGTGGTTTGTAGTCCGAAAAAGGAAGGGGCTGTTGCAAAACTCCTAAGAAGGTTTCCATAATGTATAGCCGCTCTCGGCAGATTGCGCCATCCGTGGCGCAAACAGCCGCGCTCCGCATCGCGTTACGCATGCGTAATGCGCTTGACGCTGTCTATACATTACGGAAACTAGTCGTTTTGCAACAGCCCCTTTCGTCCTGATAGCAGGTATTTTTTTTAAAACATTCGGATTCTGTCAGATACGGAAATAAACCTTCCTCTTATAAAAAGGCCCATTCTTCAAGGCCTATATATTTCTTTAAAAGGGGGAACCGGCATGCTTTTATTTAAAAATAAATGCTATCATACCTTAGATACGAACTTGTATCCGCAATATCCGATAAATTGCTTTATTCCTACTGGAAGCCGTAATACCTTTCATTCAGTATTAGACTTTATCTTCAAAAACCAAAATCCAATCATGCAATCCGCAATTAACAATATTTTTAATAGCACCGCCCAGGCCTTCCAAACTGTGATTAACACTGCCCTGGCAAACTCAGGAATAAATTTGGCTCTCATAAGCACCAAGCAAAACTCGCAGTCGGAAACAAGTTCGGTTCAATCAAGCAAAAACCAAAATGAGCATTCGGAAAAAGAAAGTGGCACAGAACAAAAATCTAATTCTGAGAGTAAGAACCAAAACTTAAAGTCGAAAATCATTTCTTTTTTTCAGAATGGACGTCAGAAGAGTGATACTTCACAGAAGTCAAATCAGAAAGATAGTAAGCAAAAGAAGAACAAGTAATAATTGTAACTGTTATTACCTTCCTGTAGGGAAAAAGCTTACTTTCTCTACAGGGTCTTTTTTTGTGATATGTCTTATAATTTCCTTGTGCATATTTAACTAAATAGGCAAATAATGACCGGTTCTTACTCCAAAAGTACGGTCATTCTTCTTATGTCGTAGGCTATAAGGGCATAAAGCCATTTTTGGCTCTTTAGATGGAATATATTCTAATGTGAACTTTTGCCCATAGCCGCATTGACATTCATCGGCAGTTGGATCACAATCCCAATCTGTTACTTGAGTAAATTGTTAAATGAGAAATTTTTCTAGTCCTACATGTTTTCTTCTTTACTCAAAGTCTGATAGCGATGTTGTAGCTGTTCTATCTTATCCTCCAGTACGTCGTGAATAATGGAATGTTTTAGATTAAGCAGATATATCTTAGTTTTTTTTATGAGCAGATTAGGATCCTCCTGTTCTTGTTCTAACAAGATATTATGAGATAACATATACTGTATAAGTTCCTTTATTTCCGGTAAGGTCCTTCCTAATTCTTTACTCAGGGATACTCGTGCTTTGGTAGATGCAACATAAGGAAGTCTTAACTGCATTTTCGCAATTACCTCAATGCCTTCTTTTAAATCGTTTGAAGGTATATACACTGGAGAATCTTTCTGTGTCAAACTGCCAAAGACATCAAAATTATCGCAATAGGGGAGAAGGGTGTGATGAATTTTATTTTTAACTCCTACTATTCTTACTGCTTTTCCCAATGCAAGGATTCTTTTGACCAGTGGGAAAAAATCTCCATCACATGTAAACAGGAAGACAATATCCACAGCTGAAGGCCTGGTCAAGAGTATCTCCTGTGCATCCAGCATTAGTTCTGAATCTGCGGCATTAGGTCGTAATTCAGTGTTGGCTATATTGTTCTTACCATATATATGCCGTGTGAAAACTCCCTTCTTTTCAAAAGAAGACTGGGTTCTCCAAAATTCTTCCTTATCAAAATTTGCATATAAATATACTGCTTGTAAGTCAGTCCCGACATATTCCGTATAGTTTCTGATAAGCTCAATAAGCTCCTCCGGTTGTATCCTGTAGCCCATATCTGTAATGCTGACATAAATATTTTCATAATCTATAAATGCTATGCTCTTCATCGGGCTTTCCTCCGTTTATCAATGGTTCTGCTAACAGTATATGAATAGATTGGACAAGAGTGACTAACCATGAAAATCAAAAGGAAATCTGAGAGCCGTACATATTTTATTTATCGTGAGGAAGGAGTAACAAATGGAATTTAACCGAAAGAATATTTCCTTAATAACGATTGACAAAGAAAAAGCATTAGAATATATTTAAAATGGTTTGAATTTCAAAGTTTTGTTGGTGTGGGTGTTCTATGAATAATCTTTACGGTACATTGAATGAACTCCTGGTAAAATTATTTAATGATATTCTTCAAATTGAAGAACATTCTCTTAAAGATGACCGGTTCCAGGATCTGTCCATTACCGAAATTCATGTCATCGAGGCAATTGGCATAGGGCAGGAAAGAAATATGTCTTCGGTAGCCCGTGATTTGGATATTACGATAGGGACCTTAACCATAGCCATAAACAATCTTCTCAGGAAGCAATACGTGAATCGCACCCGGAGTGATGAGGACCGCCGCATTGTACTGATTTCTTTAACAGAAAAAGGGGAGAGTGCTTATCGGCAGCATTCTCAATTTCATGATGAAATGATTAAAACCACGATTTCGAAACTCTCCGAGGATGAAATGAAGGTTTTGATTTCCGCACTAGAAAACATAAATAGTTATTTTAAAGAGAAGTATAAACTCAAGAGGAAATATAAGTAACTCCGGTAAAAATCCAAGGTCTAGATGCGGCTATATATTTTGAATATCAAATAGATAAATAGTCAAAATATTATCAAATCGCAATTTATGTATAGTTAATGGAGGAGAAGGGAATGGCCATAAAGATTATTACCGACAGCACAAGTGATTTGCCCGAGTATCTGCTGGAAGAACTGGACATCAGTATTGTTCCTTTAAAAGTGCTTTTTGGAGAAGAAGTATACCGTGATCGAATTGATTTATCAAATCCCGAATTTTATGCAAAAATGTCCGGGCATAAGGAACTTCCGACTACCGCTCAGGTCAATCCGGGTGAATTTATTGAAGAATTCAGTAAGCATATTGATGGCGGCAATGAAATAATTGGTATATTTATCTCATCCAAACTCAGCGGTACTTTTAGTTCGGCAGTAATCGCTAAAGAGACTCTGGCAAAGGGCCAGATTTACTTGATTGATTCCAAAAATGCCAGTTTTGGACTGGGATTAATGGTTATTGAAGCGGCAAGAATGGCAAAACAAGGGAAAACGGCGCAAGAGATCGTAGTTCGGTTGGAAAGCTTAATAGACAGTGTTCCTTTTTACGGAATCATTGATAATCTCGAAAATTTGAAAAAAGGCGGAAGACTTTCTTCGACCGGGGCTTTTGCCGGAAATTTATTGGGTATCAAACCCATTATCTCCCTGAAAGACGGTGCCGTGGTCATGGCCGGAAAGGCCAGAGGCTTAAAAAAAGCATATTCATGGGTGCTGGAAGACATCAAAAGCAAAAACTACGATTTGAACGGAAAATCCGTTGCCATCGCTCATGCCGCGGCAAAGGATGATCTTGCTGAATTTAAACAACTTATTCTCAAAGAGTACAAACCGAAAGAAATCATCGAATTTGAGATCGGTGCCGTAATAGGGACTCATACAGGCGGGGGTTGTATCGGCATAAGCTGCTTTTAAATGTTTTATTTTTTCAATAAACAGAGGGGCCCAAAAAGCCCCTCTGTTTATTATTTCGCTTTTGCTCAATTTACTCGATTTACTCGATTATCACATGCTGAGATTTACAATGTCCAGATTATTGACCAACCATTTGTTGTTATTGTTCACAATTTCTACCGTTCCCTGAAGATGATCAGCCTTTATTTCCTCAAATGAAAATCCATGCGTACTGGTACCTTTGTAATACATGTCCACTTTAATCTTGGCGCTCGTTGGGCTTGTTTGTTCATATCCTTCTATTTTCAGTGCTGTGAGTATGGACATGTTTTGTTCCGAATAGTTTAATAAAATATCGCGCTGGATAAATTCATATAATTTATCCGTAACCAGCTGTTTGTTTTTTTGGAGACAGGTTTGTTTGTCATGTTTATAATCAAAATTATAAAAGGCATTTAAAAAATCCGAGACTGTTTGGTATTCCATCTCTTTTTGCGGCAGACCCGAGGCAATTTCCGCTGTGATATACACATTTTGCTTCGTGTCTTTTTTGTTCTCCGTTGGAGAAGCGCAACCCTGTATGATCAAAAGGATTATTACAAGTAAAAAAATTGCTTTCCTATTCTTCATAAAATCCTCCTCCAGGAAATAACCATCGGATTTTCTCATCAACCGTTAAAGTATATTTTAAGATCTCAAATTAAATTTTAGATCACTATAAATATGCTGACAAGAAAAATATGAGATGATATGAAACAAAATGATTCAAATAAAGGGATTTGACACCTATATTTAGATATCGTAATATCTAGATATTATAGCTCTTGGAAGGAGGAGTCTTGTTGCAAACTTTTGAAACAAATCCTGAATACTTCGAGAAAAAAGCGGAAATATTGAAGGCGCTGTCACATCCTGTGCGTTTATGTATTGTCAAATCTCTTCTGGAAGTAGGGGAGAGTAACGTCATGAATATGCAGAATTGCCTTAAAGTTCCCCAGTCAACAATTTCCCAATACCTCGCTGTTTTGAAATCGGCAGGAATTATCAAGGGGAGACGGGAAGGATCTGAAGTCTACTATTCTGTTCAAAACGATTATGTCAAAGATATTGTCAAAACACTTTTTACTGGTGAGTAATTGAATTTTAAAAACTATTCCCTAAATAGGAGGTTAACCATGCCAAAAAAGATTGTCATTGTTGGTGGAGTTGCAGGTGGGGCAACAGCCTCCGCCAGGCTTAGAAGGCTTGATGAAAATTCTGAAATTATTATTTTTGAAAAAGGAGAGTATATATCTTTCGCCAATTGCGGTTTGCCCTATTATGTAGGGGGAACGATCAAAGGCCGGGATAAGCTTCTTGTACAAACCGTAAAGGGGATGTCTGAAAGATACAAGCTGGACATAAGAATAAAAACCGAAGTTATTGAAATCAATCGCCATGAAAAATTCGTTAAAGCAATAAATCTGGAAACCGGTGAGGAGTATACCGAAGACTATGACTATCTGATTCTTTCCCCGGGGGCAAGACCCATTATGCCTAAGATTCAAGGGATTGCCAATAACCCCAGGGTCTTTACCTTAAGGACGATTCCGGATGCGGAAGCCGTTCTGAATTTCATTGAAGAAACCAATCCCCGAACAGCTCTTATTGTTGGCGGAGGATTTATCGGGCTTGAGATCGCCGAGAATCTTAAAGACAGGGGTCTTCAGGTCATCATGATAGAAGCCGCCAATCAGGTTCAACCGGCGGTAGATTACGAAATGGCTTGTCTGCTGCACACTCACCTTAAGGAAAAAGGGGTTGAACTCATCCTTCAGGATCTTGTGACCCGGTTTGAAGATTCTATGGTTTCACTGCAAAGCGGCAGGGTCATTTCTGCGGATCTTTTGATCATCTCGGTCGGGGTGGAGCCTGAAAACGAGCTTGCTCTCCAAGCCGGGCTAAAAGTCGGCGAAAAAGGTTCCATTCAAGTCAACGAATACCTTCAGACCAATGATGAGAGCATTTATGCTTTAGGGGATGCCATAGAAATAAGAAACTATATAACCGGCGGTCCCGCACATATTCCTCTGGCTTGGCCGGCAAACAGGCAAGGGCGTTTGGCAGCTGATAACATTTATGGATACAAAAAAGCTTATAAGGGAACTTTAGGAACTTCCGTTGCCAAAGTCTTTGATCTGACAGTTGCGGCAACAGGGATGAATGAAAAGTTATTAAGAAAAGAAGGTATTTCTTATGAGGTGGTTCATATCCATCCTAATTCCCATGCAGGTTATTACCCCGGTGCTTCTCCCATAGCCATGAAGCTGGTATTTAACGAAGAAGGGAAAATACTCGGGGCGCAGGCAGTAGGTTATAAAGGGGTCGAGAAAAGAATTGATGTAATTGCTGCAGCCATTAAAGGGGACCTAACGGTATTTGATTTGCAGGATTTGGAATTGGCCTATGCGCCTCCCTATTCTTCAGGAAAAGATCCGGTTAACATGATCGGTTATGCCGCATCGAATATTCTGGACGGTCTTGTTCAAACCGTTCAATATTACGAAATTGATAAATTGGTCAGCGAAGGAAATATCTTGGTGGACGTTCGGCAGCCCGCTGAAGTGGAATTAGGAAAAATAAAAGGATCAGTCAATATCCCTTTGCCCCAATTGCGCGGCAGGCTAGAAGAACTGCCTAAAGATAAACCGGTTTATATTACCTGCCAGGTTGGATTGAGAGGATATTTGGCCGCCAGGATTCTGGTCCAAAACGGCTTTCAGGCGTTTAATCTTGACGGGGGTTATCGAACCTATTCCAGTGTTTTTTCTTTACAGAAACCTGAAGAAGGCGAATGCCAAGTGAAGATTGACGATACGGGAAAAAGTTTTAAAGATTGTTCCAAAGAACGATAAATCTTGTAAAGAAAAAGGAGTAAAAGTATGGCCAGGGAGATGTTACAAGTTACAGGGGTGCTCCTGACCGGTGGAGAAAGCAGGAGAATGGGAAAAAATAAAGCCTTGCTGGAACTTGATGGAAAGCCGCTTATTGAGAGAACTTTGGACATTCTTCGCAAAACCTGCTCCGAAGTTGTGATCAGCAGCCGGTCAGAAGATCTCTATTCTTCCTATGGTTATCAAGTCATCCCGGATATTTTTCCGGGTAAAGGTCCGTTAGGAGGGCTTTATTCAGTACTTCAAAAGGCCAGTTATGAATATCTTTTCCTGGCTGCCTGTGATATGCCTTTTCTTGATGAAACATCCATCCGCTATATTTATAGCCGGATGGATGATTTTGACGCCATTGTTCCTTATGCCCTGGGACGAATGCATCCTTTGCATGCTTTTTACCATAAAAGAATAACTCCTCTGGTCGAGGAGAAAATTCAAAAAGATCAGCTCAGGATTGTTGATGTTTTAAGTGAATGCAGGATGAAAATATTAAAGTCAGAGGACGGTGAAGATTTTTATAAAAACCGGATTGATCAAAGTGTTGTTAACGTGAATACACCGGACGAGTGGGTAACCATGCTGAACAAGGTTAAAAACTAATTCTATACAAATAGAATCAAAACCAATAAAATGGAAACGGATTATTAAAATCTGTGGGGTGTATTTTAGTGAAAAAAGTTGAGTCGGTTATTCGCGGCAACAAACTGGATCAGGTGGAAAAAGCGCTCAGTCATTTGGGGGTAAGCGGGATAACGGTTTCCCAGGTTCTTGGATGGGGAAGACAGAAGGGCCATATAACTGAATTCTACAGGGGGAAAGAGGTGGAAGTCAGGTTATTGCCCAAGGTAAAAATCGAGGTTATTGTCAATGACGGGGAATGTGATGAGGTAAAAAAGATCATTGCTGAAAATGCCAAAACCGGAAATATTGGTGACGGCGTAATATGGGTAACACCTGTGGAAGATTTTGTACGGATCCGTACAGCGGAGAATATCCTGGACTAAATTTATATATCCCTCCGCTTAAAAGTATTAACAGCCAGGAAAAGGAAAACCATGGTATAGAAGCCACAATAGAAGAGCATTATATTGCTTGGGGGAGTAGAACCGAAAAATAGTCCCATATTGGCAAGATCAATCAGTTTAAATCGATCATCGTTGGAAGACATAAGAACATAGTTCATTCCGCGGAACAAGGAATCGGCTGGAAATACCAGGCTGGATATAATTCCGATATTGATCAGTGCCGTTTTGTTGATCAGGTTGCCAAGCTGCTCCACAAAGCCCCCGACAAAACTCATACCATAAAGGATGATGAGAATAATACCGCTGTTCAGGGTACTGAAACTTGTACTTAAGCAAAGAGCGGGAGCAATGATTGTCAATGAGATGCAGGCGAAAAGAACGCCTGCTTTTATTGTTGATAAAAAGTTAAGATGAAGCCCGAAAGGTCCTCCCAAAAATTTGTTAATGAGAATAATCAAACTAAAAAAAGATAAGGCATAGATGGTCATGATACTGCCTAATCCAACAAATTTCCCCAGAATCATGGAGGAGCGGCTCAGTGGCCGGGTTAGGACCGGATCAATCTGATGGTTCTCAATGCTTCCGGCAATACTGCCTGCGGAAGCAAGCACAGCTAACAGGCCTGTGATAAAGTTCGAGAAATACAGTCCTGTAGAAAGAAGTTGTGAACCTAAAACATATTGCTGCATAGAAGCGAATTCTTTTCCGGCCTTTTGCATACGGTTCATATCCTCCGCATAAGCGGAGCCGGCATAATGTGTGGCTATGGCATAAAGCAGCAAATAGGCCAAAGTCATAAGCAAGGCAATAAGGAAAATCTTCTTATACAGTATCTCCTGAAAAGTCATTTTAGCAATGGTCCACATTGTTGGGCTCCTTTCGGTTAATCCAATATAAGAATATTTCTTCCAAATGGGGTTCTACCGGGGTAAGTTCGTAAACCCGGACTCCAAGTTCATGCATGATTCCGAGCAAAGAAGGAATATCTTCCATGGCTTTTATTTCTAAAATCCATTCACAGGCGTTTAACGGATCTTTAGTTGAGGGATCTTTTTGCTCGTATCCTAACACCAAAGAACATTTTTCCAGCATTTGAGCTGTTAATCCGGATGCGATAAGCCTGTAACGATTGTTAATACGGGATAGTTTTCTCCAGTCTCCCTGAACAATCAGCTTCCCTTGATTGATGATGGCTATCTCATCACAGATTGTTTCAATCTCCATGAGAAGGTGGCTGTTTAAAAATACAGTTTTACCTTCCCGGCGTAAGGTGGTCAGAAGATTTCTGACCTCTAAACGACCAAGGGGATCTAAGGCTGAAGTGGGTTCATCGAGGAAAATCAGTTCGGGATTTCCGAGAAGGGCGCAGGCTAATCCAATCCTTTGCTGCATTCCTTTACTGTATTTTCCTATTTTCTCTTTTTCCCGTCCCCTTAATCCAACTGTATCTAATAAGCCGGAAATATGAGTTGAAAGAGAGGAATCTTTCAGTCCAAGAAGATCAGCATGGATATGTAAAAGTTGGATTCCTGTCAGCCAGTCAGGATATCGGAATAATTCAGGTAAATATCCGATTTTACGGCGTGCTTCAAGATTTCCAAGCGGTTTACCAAGAATTTCAGCGGAACCCCCGCTTGGATGCAAAAGACCAAGCAGGGTGCGAACGAATGTGCTTTTTCCAGCCCCATTGGGACCTATAAAGCCATATATCACACCTTTCTGCACCTGAAGTGATATATCCTGACACCCGCCCTGACCGTTAAATTGTTTACTCAATGCATTGGTGCAAATTGCCAGATCAGACATAATGGGACTCCTTTCCCGGATGAGAAGTAAAGACAAATGGCCGCCGCAGGTTATAAACCTGCAAGCGGCTGTTTGTGATCAAACATGAGTTAGAATTGATTTGCCAATCTCAGTAAAGATGATTTGATTGTATTATTGTCTGAATCTTTCTGATAAGCAACCTGTAAAGAATAAATCTGTCCTTGATTTTCCCAAAGGAGCAGGGAAGTTTGGTTTTTGCATTGAATGAACAGACCGTCTCTGCCGTTTACCGTGATTTTCTCGGTAACTTCTGTATTTCCCATTCCTTCGAAATAGGGAAGGGGGAGAGTGTTTTGCCAGTCATTGATCTTTGCAAGTTGGCTTCTGACTCCCTCGGGGATAAACGGTGCCTGGAGAAGGGTAGCTCTTAAATTTTCGGCATCAACCAGGGAAGGCGCCTGGATTTTTGGTGAATCTGAAAGCGAATAAATCATATTATCAAAGCCTTGACCGGGATTCTTCAATACGACACTTGTAGATTTTGGCCATACTACAGTAAACTTTTTGCCATTCAAACTTGAATCGAAAGCTGCGCTGGATCCAAGCTCTTTCATCAGTTGGTTTGCTTTTACCGTATCAAACTCCATTGTCACGGTAGCAGAAGGACGAAGCAGGACACTGCCCATTTGATATTGCTGAGGCACTTTTGGAAGCGTGATACCGGTTTTTATTGCATCGTCTGCAGTCGGAAAATTCTGTTCCTTAAAACTTCCTTCATCTATAGTAATTTTGCCAAAGTTTTGAATGCTGATTTCTCCTTTATTAGAGGAATGAAAGAACCGTTCAATTTGTTGGATATCCTGGGGCGTGAATTTAACCATCTCAATTTTGCTTACTCTGAACAAGGAAAGGAAATCACTGGCTGCAGCCTGAACCTGGGGGATCATAAAAAAGGAAGCAAAAATTACTGCTGCAGCAATTCCTGTTATATACTTGCGAAATCTTTTCACAAAAGGCCAACTCCTTTCAACTGGTGGAAGCGGGTCATGTCCGCTTGTCCTTGAATCCGTCAATGTGGGGGAATTATTCATGTTCAGTATGTTTCCGCTAAATTTATTCCAGGCTGAATAGACTTCATGTTCTTCCCCAAAATTGCCTTCTGCTGGGATCGGAAAGGCTTCCGTCAGGGCATGATCAACCCATCCTTCCAGCTCTTTTAATTCCTGTAAGGAGGAACGACAAAAAGAACAGTTTTGAAGGTGAAGCGTTAATGCCTTACGCTCATCCCGTTTAAGTTCCCCGTCAAGATAAGCCTGAAGTTTGTTTTCATCGGGGCAAGCCATCTTCATTCCTCCTTTTGCAGGTATAACAGTTTAAATTGACGCCGGGCCCTTGCCAGTAAGGTTCCTACAGAAACCGGCTTAAGATTAAGAATTTTAGCGATTTCCTGGTAGCTGTAACCCTGGTATTTCAGGAGCAGCAAATGTCTTTCTCTCTCTTCCAGAGCGTAAAGAATATTCATGATGTGATGTCTTGTTTCTTCCCGGATGAGGAGCTGTTCCGATGTTTCGGTGTTACAGTTATTCATGTCAGGATTTGATTCTTCGCGGGTAGTTCTTCTTTTTTCACCTCGAAGATAATTACAAGCTGCATTGAGACTGGACCTGGTGAGCCAGGCATTCAGATTCGCAATCTGCGTCCAATCCAGGTGATATAAGCGTAAGAACACTTCCTGAGCAAGATCTTCTGCAACACTGTTCAGACCCGTGAATCCGGCTATCTGGCGGACAACCTTGGGGTAATAGTTCTGAAAAATGACCTGAAAATCCTGTCCCGGAGCATTTTTCGTCAAGGCTGCAGCCTCCATTCTATCCCTCCTTGTGACAGTTTCAATATAAAGAAACCGCAGAGAAGGGATTTGTGACAAAAATTTTAAAAATTTTATTAACTTAGGTTAATCATAAACGCTTTTTAGGAATAGTTGAAGCAGTTGGGGAAGAAAAGCCAAATTATTCAGTAGGGATTGATTAATAGGCGAATAAATTGGTAAAAAAACGGTTAGTATATAGCTGGTCTGAGGTTGCTAATCCTTAGTATATCCCGCTTCAGATAGAATGTTATAGTAACAGTAAGAAAGACAAAGATATAAAGAGGAATAATAATATAATTTAAAATAATCGTGCTTGGAAAGAGTTGCATTACTCCCAATCCTTGCATATTATTATACCTAGATATTAGCACTCATCTTAAGAGAGTGCTAACAATAATGTAAGTTAAGATTTCAAGGAGGGAAATCATTTATGAAACTAAAACCATTGGCTGATAGGGTAATTATCAAAGCTATCCCGTCCGAAGAAAGGACAAAAAGCGGCATCATTATGCCGGATACTGCCAAGGAAAAACCCCAGGAGGGCGAAATCGTAGCAGTTGGTCCCGGAAAAGTGGAAAAAGGTGAAAGAATTCCCATGGAAGTTAAAGTGGGTGACCGGGTAATCTATTCCAAATATGCCGGAACAGAAGTAAAATACGATGGCGATGAATACTTAATCCTCAGAGAATCCGATATTCAAGCAATAGTCGGATAAGGAAAGGCGATTAATAAACTCCGGACAAATCAATTAATTAAGGGAGGAATTTATTGTGGCAAAACAAATTATCTTTAATGAAGAAGCCCGCCATGCCTTGGAACGTGGCGTAAATAAGCTGGCTGAAGCCGTTCGCGTTACCCTTGGTCCTAAAGGAAGAAATGTAGTTCTGGACAAAAAATTCGGCTCACCTTTGATCACCAATGATGGTGTAACCATTGCCCGTGATATCGAATTAGAAGATCCGTTTGAAAACATGGGAGCCCAACTGGTTAAAGAAGTAGCTACTAAAACCAATGATGTTGCCGGTGACGGCACAACAACGGCGACAGTTCTTGCCCAGGCCATTATCCGTGAAGGATTAAAGAATGTTGCAGCAGGCGCAAACCCGATGGAAATCAAACGGGGTATTGAAAAAGCTGTTGAAGCGATTGTTGCTGATATCAAAGCGAATGCCAAGACTGTTGAAAGCAAAGAGGCTATTGCCCAGGTTGCATCCATTTCAGCCGGAGATGCCGCAATCGGTGAACTGATCGCAGAAGCAATGGAGAAAGTCGGTAAAGACGGTGTAATCACGGTAGAAGAAGCCAAAGGGATGACAACCGAGTTGGAAGTTGTAGAAGGTATGCAGTTCGACCGCGGTTATGTCTCTGCTTACATGATTACAGATACCGATAAAATGGAAGCTGTTCTTAACGATCCGTTCATTCTCATTACCGATAAGAAGATCAGCGCTATTCAGGATATTCTTCCCATTTTGGAGAAGGTCGTTCAATCCGGTAAGCCTCTTTTACTGATCGCTGAAGATCTGGAAGGGGAAGCTATGGCTACCTTGATTGTCAATAAGCTGCGTGGAACTTTCACAGCAGTTGCTGTAAAAGCACCCGGATTTGGCGATCGTCGTAAGGCCATGCTGGAAGATATCGCTGTTCTTACCGGTGGACAGGTTATTACGGAAGACCTCGGTCTCAAGCTTGAGAATACCACGCTGGATATGCTTGGACGCTGCCGTCAGGTAAGGGTCAGCAAGGAAGAAACCACCATCGTAGACGGCGCGGGTGATCAGCAGGCCATTAACGGACGTGTGGAAACCATCAAGAAGATGATTGAAGAAACCACTTCCGACTTTGACAGGGAAAAACTTCAGGAACGTCTGGCTAAACTTGCCGGCGGAGTTGCAGTTATCCAGGTTGGTGCAGCGACCGAAACAGAAATGAAAGAAAAGAAACTGCGCATAGAAGATGCTCTTGCAGCTACCCGCGCCGCAGTTGAAGAAGGAATCGTAGCCGGCGGCGGTACCACTTTCATCGATGCCATGGCTGCTCTGGACAAACTGACTGTTACTGGTGACCAAAAGACAGGTGTAGCCATTGTTCGCCGCGCCTTAGAAGAACCAGTCCGTCAAATTGCCAATAATGCCGGCCTTGAAGGTTCGGTTGTAGTTGAAAAAGTCCGCAACAGCGGCAGAGGCGTTGGCTTCAATGCCATGACCGAAGCTTATGAAGATATGATTGCCGCAGGTATTGTCGATCCTGCTAAGGTATCTCGTTCAGCATTGCAAAATGCGGCGTCTATCTCCGCTATGCTCCTTACTACCGAATGCCTGGTAGCAGATATTCCGGAAAAAGAAAATCCTGCTGCAGCCATGGGCGGAATGGGCGGAATGGGCGGAATGGGCGGCATGATGTAAGATAGCCGTTAAATCAGATTTTTTAAGGCATAGATTGTTAGGGACTCTTCAAAGCCAACAATTTGCCAACATTACGGTAATGTTTTCAGAGGCTTCTCATCAGTTCAATGAACTTTTGGGGAGCTTCTTCATTGTCAAATAGAAAAAGCACTGGATAATTCCAGTACTTTTCCGGCCAAGAAAATTTCTTTTAAACCTTCACGTTATTTTCAATATATTCTTTAAAAGATTACTGATAATGCGATAAGAATCAGAATAGCTATTGCAATGATAGCAGCCCCTGCTCCGCTACCGGTATATCCGGTTGTTGCGTATCCATAACAACCCATAAAAATATCCCTCCTTATATTGTTTATTATTAAACTAGAAAACAATACCCAATGCAATTAACAGAAGAATAATGACTACAACTATAGCAATACCTTCTAATTTTTCTTCCCTCCACATACTGCACACCTCCTTTGTGTGGAAAAAAATCCAATATAATACAGTTATATGTTTTGTCCAAAGCATATGTTACAATTTGTCCAATTTTTGTTTGATATGAACCCCGAGCAACAAGAATTACCAGTAATACCCCTGTCAAGATGATCATAATATTAGTTAAGAACTCCGCCGGGAGGTCAAGGTTATGAAAAGAAAAATACTCTTGGGATTAATCATCTTAGGTGTGTTGATGGCAGCAGCTGGAATATTTACATTCCTAAGTAAACCGGATCCGCAGAAGGTCACTGAACTTGGACTTGAAAATCTGGCTAAAGCCAATTCATTTTCCTATAGTATCACACAAAAACAGTCTGTTCAGGGCCAGCAGCGTCTCTTGAATAGGATATCGGGATATAAAAACGGTGATAGTATTCATATTCAGGGACAGCTGGCAGGAAGCGAAGTCGAGATGATTATGATCAAAGATACGCTTTACAATAAAGATCCGTTTAGTAAAGAATGGATTAAGTTTAGCGATATTTCTGTAGCCCAAAGAGTGTTTCTGGTGGAGCTCGATCCCTTAGCAACCTTGCAGCTAAAAGAGTTGGGAGAGGTGATGCTTAAAGGAGAAGATGTCGTTGACGGTAAAAAATGCTGGGTATGTACCCTGAAACCAAGTATTCAGAATCAGATGTTGGAAAGGTTTTGGTCTGACTTTGAGTACACGCTGTATATTTCCAAAGCAACCAAAACCGTTGCAAAAGCGGAAGTGACTGCCAAAAACAAGGAAGCTCAGGAACCAATGTGGATCACACTTGAGTTCAAGGATATCGGCAAAAAAATATCGATCCAGCCGCCGGCGGCTGCCAAGTAAAATTCATTTGAAACCATTTTGAGGAGTGTCCCGACAAAGAAGGAGGGACATTCCTTTTTGCGTTAAGATTTCTTTTTATGATATAATGCAGTGGTGAATTTTTATTGCGGAGTGAGAATAATGGAAGAACTTATTGACAAAGTGCTCATATCAACCGACGAACTGAAAAAAAGGGTGGCCGAGTTAGGAGAACAGATTACCGGGGATTACCGGGGGAAAGAACTATTAATTATCGGTATATTCAAAGGGGCTGTGCCTTTTCTGGCGGATCTGATCAGAGAAATAAAAATTCCCCTGTGTTATGATTTTATGGCAGTTTCCAGTTATGGAGCTTCGACCCGATCATCAGGAGCTGTCAGGATTCTCAAGGATTTGGATACAAGTGTGGAAGACAGGCATGTCCTTATTGTTGAAGATATTGTCGATACCGGACTTACCTTAAAATATCTGAAAGAAAACTTGGCCAGGAGGCATCCCCTTAGCCTGAAAATTGTTACCCTGCTGGACAAACCGGAGAGGAGAGAGGTTGACGTACAGCCTGACTACAATGGTTTTACTATCCCCAATGAATTTGTTGTGGGGTATGGGTTGGATTTTAATGAGATGTATCGAAACCTTCCTTATGTTGGAGTGCTTAAACCAAAGGCGTATCAGAAATGATATTAGTTCAACGCATTGAAAGGATGATGAGGTTTGGATAGAGAGATTGTATTGGTGCTTGATTTCGGAGGACAGTATAACCAGCTTATCGCCCGCAGGGTGAGGGAAGCTAAAGTATATTCGGAGATGATATCGTATAAGACTCCTGTTGGGAAGATCAAAGCCATGAATCCCAAAGGTATTATTTTTTCGGGAGGTCCCGCCAGTGTCAACCAAGAAGGAGCTCCATTCATAAATCCGGAAATCTATGAATTAGGTGTTCCGATTTTGGGTATTTGTTATGGGATGCAGCTGATGACGGTGCAGCTGGGCGGCTTTGTGGACAGACCGGAAGCCCGCGAATACGGAAGGGCGGAAATTACCATTGATGCCGACGAGGGACTTTGGCACGGACTTAAAGGGAGCCGCCAATGCTGGATGAGCCATGGGGATTCTGTAAAGGAATTGCCTTCAGGCTTCAGGGTTTCAGCCTATACCGAAAATACTCCTGTTGCAGGGATGTATTGCCCGGAAAGGAAATTCTATGGTGTTCAGTATCACCCTGAAGTTAAGCACACACCTGAAGGACAAACGATGCTTGAAAACTTTCTCTACAAAGTATGTGGCTGCCAAGGGAATTGGACGATGGAATCATTTATTGAGTCCCAGGTTGTTGAGATCAGAAAAAAAGTAGGGAACAAAAAAGTGTTATGCGCCTTAAGCGGCGGAGTAGATTCTTCTGTAGCCGCGGTATTGGTTCACAGAGCTGTTGGTGATCAACTTACCTGCATCTATGTAGACCATGGTTTTATGCGCAAAGACGAATCCGTTCAAGTTAAAAAGACATTTACGGAACAATTTAAGCTTAATCTTGATTTTGTAGATGCGGGCGAACGCTTTATGGCCAAGGTCAAGGGCGTTTCCGAACCGGAACAAAAGCGCAAACTGATTGGGAATGAGTTTATTCGTCTTTTTGAAGATGAAGCCAGAAAATTGGGGCAAATCGATTTCCTGGTTCAAGGGACGCTTTATCCGGATATTGTGGAAAGTGGGACGGAAACGGCGGAAACCATTAAAACCCACCATAATGTCGGTGGGTTGCCTGAAGATATGCAGTTTGAATTAATTGAACCCTTAAGAACACTGTTTAAGGACGAAGTCCGGCAGGTTGGATTGGAACTTGGATTGCCCGAAGAAATTGTCTGGAGGCAGCCGTTCCCCGGCCCGGGCCTTGCTATCCGGATTATTGGCGAGATTATACCCGAGAAACTTGCTTTTTTACGGGAAGCCGACGCCATCGTCCGCGAAGAAATCATGAAGGCCGGTCTTCACCGGGAGGTTTGGCAGTATTTTGCAGTCCTTCCCTCGATACGAAGCGTGGGAGTCATGGGGGACGGGCGTACCTATGGTTATCCGGTTATCTTGCGGGCAGTTACCAGTGATGATGCTATGACGGCAGACTGGGCAAAACTCCCTTATGAACTCCTGGAACGGATTTCTAACCGAATCGTAAATGAAGTTCACGGTGTTAACCGGGTCGTATATGATATTACAAGCAAACCCCCCGGAACAATTGAGTGGGAATGAATATGGAAAACCAGGAAACCCGCATGATAAGCGGCTTTTCGGGTTTATTTTTTTGTCTGTGGCATTAATTTGGCATTAATAAATTCTAAACCACCTTTAAATCATGGAAAACACGTTCGGCCTGCAGGCTCTCGGCGACTTCTTTTTCGTTGTAGACCTCGCCGTCATCATCGATGGGCGCAGTGCCCCGGACAATACCGTTTTTATGCCGGTTGAGCTCCCGGGCGATGTCCTGGCTCTTGCCCGGATAGAGATGGGCATAGGTGCGGTCTACTTCCTCTGGGGTGTCGCCGATCCGCTTGGCGATGGCGTGGGTCCGGTACCCCAGCTCGATCAGCAGGGCTACATGAGAGTGTCGCAGGAAATCCAAACGTTTGGATTTCTGGCGTTATCCAAACTTAAATAAAATCCAAACTATTAGCAGAAAAGCCAGAGTTCTTCCGCTTTCCTGCTGAAAAAGGTTTGGATTTTATTTCTTTCCTGTATGATTGTCCTATAACATTTAGGAGGTCATACCATGGATTTTCAAAATCTTCTTGAACATCATCAAAAACTGCTTTCCTATATGGAAAGCAAAGGGTATTCCGAACTCTATATAAGCCGATTCAGTGATGAAATCGTCTGGATTCTTCGGAATGCAGAAACAAAACAATGGGCATCTTACACGGATATTTATCTGGAGTACACCCATACTCCGCATTCAAAGGATTACCTGCGCAACAAAAGAACCATCATCGGTGCAATCGAGCAATTCGATCTTTATGGAAATTATCCGAACGGAAGACGCCGGCACACACTTTTCAGCCGCTGCGCTTACCACCTGCTGGTTCCTGAATTTCAGGAATTGATTGATTTTTACTGCGAAGTGGAAGAAAAGCGCGGCAAAAAGGATACAACCATCTATAGCGAATCCCATCATGCGGCATCCTTTCTTCTTGCCATTCAGAAGGACGGCGCAGACAGTCTGGAAAAGGTCACGGAGGAACAGGTCATTTC
>JAAYUV010000035.1 GCA_012517475.1 Peptococcaceae bacterium
TATCTTTTGAGTCTATGCCCTTTTAAACATTGACAGAAAAAACCAAATGGTAATATTAGTAATAAATGTAATAATTAGTAACTATTGTTCGTCGTTTAATATCTATTGACAATGAGCATGGAAATTAATGCAACGCTAATGTTCATAGATATATAAAATAGAATTAATTCATTAACATAATCTCCTTATACTTTAGTGAATTCATTATTAAATTTAGGTTTTACAACTGCAGTTGATAAAAATATATTATTGTGTTTCATATTTAAATTGTTTTTAAGGAGATTTGAAATGCAGAAAAAAAATAAAATTTTTTCTCTCGTGTTGGCAATCGTGCTATTGCTTGTCATTGTGTTTCCTGCTGCCGTTTTTGGTTTAGAAAAGGATGATTCCGGTGATAGAATTTATGGTACTGACAGATACGAGACAGCTTTGCAGGTAGCAAAAGCCCGTTGGCCTAACGGCTCGGAAACTGTAGTCCTTGCTCCCGGTTCTGAGGCAAACTTAGCGGATGCCCTAACTGCGGCACCTTTAGCACAGTCAAAGAATGCCCCGATTCTTCTTACTGAAAAGAATGCGATTTCCGCAACTGTAAAAGCTTATATTGCCCTTAAGACAAAGACCGTCTATGTGGTTAGCGGCGCCATCAGCAGTAGTGTAAGTTCAGAATTGGAAGCAATGAATATCCAAGTGATCAAACTTGGCGGAAATGACCGTTATGCAACAGCAACAAATATTGCCAAAGAAATTACAAATGTTAACGGTATTTTTGTTACTACAGCCCAAAGCAATGCAGACGCATTATCCATTGCTTCTGTAGCAGCGGCAAAAGGAATGCCGATTTTACTTGCCCGGACAAATAATATCCCGGACGTTGAGTTAACTTATCTGGATGAAAACAAAGATAACCTTACCCACTCCTATGTAATCGGCGGAACAACAGTAATTTCCGATACAGTCAAAGGGTTAATCCCCGGTGAAGCAACAAGGATTTTCGGTGCCGATCGCTATGCAACAAACCTGGAAGTTCTGAAAGCATTCTTTACAACAAACTATGACAAAGTATACGTGGCTAACGGCAATGACAATCATCTTGTCGACGCTTTGGTTGCTTCAACCCTGGCTGCTTCAACAAATTCTCCGATCGTGATGGTCAATAAGGATTTTAATACCGCTATCCAAACCCAAGTCATAAACAATCTCTCCCCTAGTGGAAAAGTCGTTGCTTTGGGCGGAGAATCCGTAGTATCCTCTTCCGTGAATACATCCAATTATGTAAAGGCTGAAGATTTTGGTGTAATGCAGCTGTCAGAAGTTAACGGTTATACCGTGGGCTTTGCTCTTCCGAATAAAGATATGGTGTCTGCGGTAGAAGTAAGTCTTTATAAAAGGGATAAGACTTTATTAGCTAAAAACGTCAGCACCAATAAATTATTCAGTCTTTCCGGACCCCAATTCTCCACCCCTTTTAATATCAACGGGAAATTATCAAGGGGATGCTTACTGGAGATACGGAGATTGGACAGGAAACATTTATGATGTTCCTGCCTCAGCAGAAATTACCGTCCACCTGTTTAACGGGCAAACTTATTCCGTAGTAAACAGCAATCTCACCGGCGACCCGCTGTCACTCCTCACGGAAGATGAGAAACACGTCAAAGCTGAAGATTTTGGCGTGATGCAGCTCTCCGGAGTAAACGGTTATAATGTCGGTTTCTCTTTGATTGATGGTAAAGATGCCAGTGATCTCTCCGCAGTGGAAGTAAGCCTTTATGATAAAGACAATCAACTTCTCGCTAAAAATACGGCAACATACAAGCTGCTGAGACTGACTGCCGCCCAACTTTCTTCACCATTCAATATTGATGGATCTTTCCAGCCTGACGGCTACTGGAATTACGGTACCTGGAGCGGCACCATCACTTCTGTTCCTGCCAAAGCTGTGATTCAGGTGACGTACGAAGGTAACGGAATAACCTATACAGCCATTAATAATAAGTTAAACGGCGACCCCGCTAAATTGGGCGCTTCCGAGATTTCCAGCAATCTCTCAGAACACGCAATGGTTAAGCAAGATCTGGAATTTGGAGTAAAAACTGTTGCCAACCGCTCAGCCGGAGAAATGGTAAGGGTAAAAGCTACCCTGACGGAAGGCAGTGCTCAAAGTTTTGACCTTATGTACCAGGAAAATAACAAGTACTATCCTCTTACCTTTACCGATAACGTAACCTGGTATGGTCCGGAAAGCGGTTTCCCGCTGGCTGACCTCACCAGCAGCTTTAAAATTAATTTTAAAGAAGCCGGAACGTACGGTTATAAACTTGAAGTAGTAAGGGTCAGTGATAACAAAGTACTGGCAAGCACAACGAACAGCGTTGAAGCCAGCGTTGTTGCTCCTGTCATTGAAAGCAGTCTTCCTGCCTCCGTTGTCGTAAACACAGAAACACCTTTTTCGGTAGGTACAACGCCCAATAGTTATCCTGGGTCCAGCGTAAGGGTCAAAATATCACTAACCCAAGGTGATACGACCAATGTCTCTCTTTTCTATCAGGAGGGTGATCAATTCCTCCCGTTAACCTTCGATGAGAACAGTATCACCTGGTTTGGACCAGAAAGCGGATTCCCCTTGGCGGACCTTACCAGCAACTTTAAAGTAACCTTCTCCGCAGCCGGAACTTATTCCTATAAGCTAGAAATTGTGAGCGGTGATCAGGTCATCGGTCAAAAAAGCTATCAAGTAGAAGTTACCGATACCCCTGCAGTAGAAGGCTAAAACTTCACCCCGTCTTAGCCATATTTCTCATCCTATGACAAGAGGGGGCTGTTGCACAACGAACATGAAAGTTCGTGGGCAACAGCCCTCCAGTTATCTCTGGAAATAGCAAATGCGAGCCCTAGAGAGCCCGCAAATACTGTATAATTTAATTATGCGACTAAGTATCTGAATCATATTGGTGAGATAACGTATGAAAATCTATTTGTAGACGGGACAAAAATTGAAGCCAATGCCAATAAATATACTTTCGTTTGGAAAAAGATTGTCAATAAAAATGAAGCGAA
>JAAYUV010000043.1 GCA_012517475.1 Peptococcaceae bacterium
AACAAGGCTACCTTCTTAAGTCGCTGCCCCTTTAAAGTTGAGAAGAGAAACCAAACTACCTGTATACACCATATTTACCAAATGAAGGATATTATTTTCTGGTTGAAATTCTTGAACATTTTTTATGCAACGTTAATGATCTGGGGTAATAAATTCCGGGCTTTTTTGACTACTTTGGGAGTTATCGTCGGGGCAGCGACGATTGTATTGGTTGTCGCTGTGGGCAAAGGGGGAGAAGC
This sequence comes from Peptococcaceae bacterium, assembly GCA_012517475.1. Taxonomy (GTDB): domain Bacteria; phylum Bacillota; class Desulfitobacteriia; order Desulfitobacteriales; family Syntrophobotulaceae; genus Dichloromethanomonas. The sequence continues at coordinate 240 of JAAYUV010000043.1, forward strand.
CCAGGTTGCAGAGCAATTTTCCAAATTAAATGTCGGAACTATTTTTGTGATGCCGATGAACGGCCAGAAAATAGTTTCTCCTCTAAATAAAGAAGACGCCCGGATGATCGGAGAGTTACCGACTATTGTAGCTGCAACAGCTTATCTTTCCGGCAAAGGGAATATGACTTACGCCGATGTATCTTACCAGGGGGGACTGATTGGTGCTTTACCTGAATTTCAGCCGTTGAATAATTTGAAACTGCAAAAAGGTAATTTTATCACCGAACAAGATGATAAAGATAGAAAACGACTCGCCGTTATCGGTACAGATTTGGCGGAAACCCTTTTTGGCGCTGATGCTACCAATATCGTCGGAGAATATATAACCATCAATAATAGAAAGTTCGAAATAATCGGGCTATTAGCTCGGGTCGGCGATTCAACCGGAGGGATCAATATTGATGATTCTGCGATCGTACCCTATGAAGTCGCCCAAAAGTACCTTCTCGGCAGTCAAGTTAATCCGAGAATTATTGCTCTGGCCAACAATCTGGAGAATGTACCTTCAGCCATGAAAGAAATATCCTCTGTTCTCAATACCAACCATAGGATTGGGGGGAGCAGCCAGTTCAATATTCGGGATGCCGGCAGCCGATTAGCCGCAGCCCAGAGTACGGCTAAAACAATGTCGGTTCTTCTGATCATCGTCGCTATCATTGTATTAATAGTCGGCGGCATCGGCATCATGAATGTAATGTTCGTCACCGTTAAAGAAAGAACAAGAGAAATAGGCACACTCAAGGCTATTGGAGCAAAAAGAAAAGAAATATTACGTCAATTCCTCTTAGAGTCAGTCCTTATCAGTTTCGTAGGAGGAATATTGGGAGTGGTCTTGGGGATTATCGCTATGCCATTAACCGCTTACTTTGACTTAAAGGCCGTACCATCTGCTGCCGGTGTTTTCCTCGGTATAATATTTTCTTTAGTTACCGGGACTTTTTTTGGATACTATCCGGCAATGAAAGCAGCACGTTTACATCCGATAGAAGCTCTAAGGTACGAATAGATTAAAATTCATATTCTCTTGAAAATTTGCTCTTAGAGGGGAGCTTGTAAGAAGGCCACAGGGTTAAAACTATGGTGTTTCTACGGAATGCTTTTGAATAAAATCGATTTGTTCAGGTGACAAGCTTCCCTTTCCTAGTAAAATCTCAACAGCACTTTTCGGAAGATAAGTTCCGTCATCTAAAGCGATTGGTAGTCCCTTATACAAAGCGACAAAGAGACGAACCGACCCCGTACCGACTTCTTTCCCTTGTGCCGCTAAGGGTGCATAGATGGTTTCCAACTGTTTGCATTGAAAAGCGGCATATTGATTGGAATCTTTAACGCCAAAAGCTTTCCCCAGATCTTCAATTGGAATCCCAAAAGCCTTATTGATATCGGCAAACGTATAGGACCCGCGAATATCAGCGGGATTATTCTGTCCGGCAAGTTCCCCCGACTGGTATTGTGCCGGCTGTTTAGTATTCGTGGTCTTCCAGAGATCCAAAGCAGCGGTCACGCCTACTGTACCAAAGATAACCAGAAAAATGATCAGAGATAAAATGCTAGGCTTCATTTTCATGCTGTTTTTTCTCCTTTCGTTGAAAACTCGACGGTGCCTGCAACAGGACAGGATATTTCTGAAGTACATTTCATACAGCTAATGCATTGATGGTTTATCACCTTTTCCCCCGAAGAAACGGTGATATTCATGGGACAGGACTTGTCGCATTTTTTACAGTTTATACAGGTTGAAGGCGATCGGCGTATTTTAAATATCCTGAACAAGTTGAATATCCCTAAGACGGCACCATAAGGGCAGGCATATTTGCACCAGGGTCTCTCCACAAAAAACGACAATACAATGGTTATTCCTAATACAACGAGCGCTGACAAGGCAACCTCTTCGGACCAAAAATTAAATAAGGCATAATAGGGATCAACATCCTGAAAGATTAACTTTGTTGTGGTCGCCGTTATATAGAGAACCATGATTAACACACCGTATCTGAGATAGCGGAGATAACGATCGAGCAGCTGCGGTATAAACTGATTGTACCTTGAACCGAAGATTTTTCGGCCTAACTTGCCGATATATTCCTGAAATGTCCCCAGGGGACAAACCCAACCGCAAATAACCGGACCAAAACCCACCGCCAGGATTAATGAAGCAAACATCAGAATAAAAGAAGATTCATGGATTTTTTGCACAAAGCTTCCTGTTGTAATAAATTGGTAGATCGAAACAACTCCGCCGAAAGGACAGATGGCATGGATGGATGCAACTGAAAAGAACGGTATAGCCGAACCGGTTTTTTCTAACGTGTAATTGATTGTTAACAATGTAACAAAAACAAGAAAGAACATTTGGACAGCGGTTCGATACCCGGTATTTGATTTCTTTGTTTTAGGCATACTCTTCTCTCCTTTGATTATCAGATATTGCCTCTCTTAAAAGCGGCTAAGTGACTTTGCGATGCTTCTTTAAGCTGGGTAAAGACGACCCTAATTTCATCGGGAAGCTGCAGTTTCAGGAAATTCTCATACATGGCGATATTGGCAATCTCCGCCTGAACTCCGGCCTCCAATGCTTCTTTGAGGCTCTGAGGATGTGGCACTAAGGATTTCGCTTGATTTTGCGGGAGGACTGCCTGATATTTTGTGAACAATGGGGTAAGCATTCCTATATGTTTTTCTTCCGCCAGAATGATATTGCTAAATGGTTTTTGGTTGCCATAGGTTTGGATGATATATTCATATTCGGCATGGGCAAGGTATTCATCTTCGATGGCATATTCAAGCATTTTATCAAGCTTTAAATTGCTGTCTTTCAATGCTGCAGCGGCACCATAGGCCGATGGCGCATCCGTTGTGTTTTGAGTCACTAAACTGTTACTAACGGATGATTCTGCGGGTTGATTAGCTGAAACGGCGGTTATGGTAGAGCAAGCTGGCAATGTAAGTATTGTCAATAGGATCATCAGTGATAACAATAAATATCTCATTTTGAATAATACGGGTTTCAGACCTTTAGATTGACTTTTTAAAGTCATAGATAACACCCCTTCTCTTTAATCAATGTATTGGTAATTTTGTGTTCCCTAACAGTTAACTTTTTTCCGTAGGTTTCTTCTGAACAATCATGGCTAGCACTCCTTTTTCCAGTCGCTATTAATTTAACAGTTCTTTTCTTAGGACTTATAGTAATGGCAATTTGTTACAAAAGTTTGACAAAAAAATGACCTATTTTTAACAAATCAGCCCCGCACTGGTCAGCGATTTTACAATAAAAAAAGGTTCAAGTATTTACTTTAACCTGAACCTGGCATATTTTATATCCGCAATTCGATTATCTGCTTGCCTGAGCCAATTGGTTTCTTTTTGTTAAAGAGTAATAATAATCCTACAGGTAGCCATCTTTTCCCTCTAGATAAATGAAGACGTTAAAATACTTTATAACAGGAGTTATGCAGTTGATGGGAATAAATAACAGTTCATAACCCCAAAAAAGCTAATAAATTATTGAGAAATTCTCAAAAAAACACTTGACTTTTTCAAAAGGTCCCAATAATCGCAAAGGATGGCATTTTGTCATTACTTTCGAGATAACGGGTGATACAGTTGAAAAAGTTGTGTGATCCATCTTTTGAGAAAAAGGATTACGGCCAGGGTGCCGGAATTCCTGTTCTCAAGACAATTTGGGATTTGTTTGACTTGTCTTTGCTTTTTTCCCAGTTAGGAATTCTTAAACATTCAGGGCTTTCAACATGGCTCCTGGCATTTGCTTACATCTGTGGTCTAATTGGTCAGGTGAATTCGGCAAACCAGAATGCTAAGTTTTCGACTGAAGCCCCCTTTTTACAGCAATTGCTTTCTGGACAAACCATTTCGCAAAGTGCCTTTAGCCGGTTTTTATCCACACCTTTCGAGTGGTTTAAGTTTTCTCTTGGAAGGCTTAAGCGCCTACAGAGCAACACAGATAGCAGACTCACCGACGGAGATATTATTGCATTGGACGATTCCAAGATTGAGCATCCTTTCGGTAAAAAGATTCCTTTTCTTTGCTGGCTCTTTGACAGTTCTCAAAAACGTC
>JAAYUV010000012.1 GCA_012517475.1 Peptococcaceae bacterium
CATAGATGACGCAACAGCCGAAAAGCGATATTGTGCCCCTCAGACCAAACCTAAAAGATTGAGATTTTAAACATACGGAGAATTACGCTTGACAAATTTGCGTAAGATTACTGCCTAGCTGTCTTCATCACGGATTCAGGTTTCATCGTAACCTTTTTGGGGAAGTAGTATTACTATATACTTAAGTAGAAAGAATAATATTATAGAAAGGTTTCTTTGTAGAACATGATCTTTTAAATTACATCTTCCAGTTCAAAATAATCCGCGACATGATAGACTGCTTTTTAGCTTATTTGACTACTGGGTAGCCTTTATTTGCCCAGCCGGCGTCACCTGTAGCCGGCATTCCCATGCCTGAATTTAATGATACCGCATCATATTCCAATAATCTCAGAATTGCCACAGTCTGACCCGCAGTTTGCCCTGTGTAGCAATAAACAATGATTTTCTTGTCCTTAGGCAGATGGTCGAAAGATGCTTCCATTCCTTTGGCAAATGGAATATTGAGAGCGCCTTCGATATGACCTTTGGCGTAGTCTTCTGCTCTCCGGACAGAGAGGAACATAACGCTCTTGTCCTTTGCATCCAGAAGTTTTTTAGCATCCGCCTCATTAATCTTATAGTTCGCGTAGGTTGTGTTTTTTATCTCTGCCATTTTACTAAAATAGTCTTTAATAGCTGCCTGAATTTCAGGTTTTACACCCGCTACTGCGTTACCTTCAATCACATTGGCCTTGGTTTCCGTTACACCGGCCACCCCTTCAACTTTGGAAATCCCAAGATTCCAGCCTAAGTTCACTGATTTGGCATTAAAACCGGCTACATTCAGCAGAGCTACCGTCTGGCCGGCCGTTTGTCCTGTATAACAATAGACCATAATGGGTTTGCCTTTAGGAAGCTTGGTCAGGTTATCCGCAATTGCTGAACCAAAAGGGATATTTACCGCTCCTATTATATGTCCCTGGGCATAGGCATCAGGCTGTCTGATATCCATGATGAACAAGGCTTCATTTGTTTGCTTTAACCTTGTTCACAAAATCCTTTTCAGCGATTTTATAAACGTCCTGAGGCATATTGGCGAAATAAGCCTTGGCAGCATCTGCAACCGGATTAACGGCCGGAGTGTTTGGTGCAGGAACCGAAGACGGGGTGCCGGCAGCAGGTAAATTTGACGCTTGGGTACAACCGGCAAAGCTCCAAACCAGAATCAAAAGTAAAAGTACTGTAAACAGTCTGAATCTTATAGCCCTCATCTTTCGTCCTCCTTATTTACTTCCTGCTTATAAAATAGGGCATTAATCGGTTTGATTTTCTATATCCACAAATGTGTCCAGAATCGCCAGTCCATGATTCCCGGTAACGATACTTCCCATGTCCGTATTCTCTCCGGAAAGCAGCCGGTTAATATTCAAGTCCCCTATACCCTGGTAGCAGACAAGTACATCCCGGGGAACTGCGCCGGAAACTGCCGCTTTGAGAACGATCTCCCCATAATCATTTAGAATACGGACCATGCTTCCGGAAACTATACTTTTGAGGAGAGCCGTGTCCGGATGGATCAGAACTGCCGGTTCAGGTTTTATTGCTTTAATCCAATCCAAATTTTGAAACTGGGAGTTAATGCTGTGCTGGGAATGAGGAGAAAGCAATCTCAAATCATACTTCCCTGCCGCCGGCTTCCTTTGTTCCTTTAACGCAGGCATTAACGGGTGGCCGGCCTGCTCTGCCCTCTGGGAATAAAACTCGAATTTGCCGGAAGGAGTTTCAAAAATTCGATCTTCCCAACATACATCCGGGATGTTTACCTTAGCGGGTGAGTCTTTTAAATCCGACCAGTGTCGGATCCCCAGAAGTGAATAAGCCTGATCGTCAAATTCACGATCCAAAAAAGAAGAGGCATCTCCGCTTTGAGGAAAAGTACAGCTCCCCTGTTCCAAGGAATTCATCTTGCAGGAAACCATCAAAGCGATATCCAGATCGCTTCTCGCTTCGTGCAAAGGAGGAACAGCCTGTTCGTTTAAAGCAAGCCAATGATGCCAGTAACCGGGCACAACGTCGGTCTCTTCAAAGAAAGTTGTGGTTGGAAGTACAAGATCGGAGTATTTGGTGCTCTCGGTCATAAACTCTTCAATGGTGATAATCAGCTCAATCTCTTTGATGGCTTGATAAAGCAGCCGAAGGTTGGCATCCTGCAGAAAGAGGTTGCGGTTAGCGATCCAGAGCATTTTCACCGGAGGTTCCTGAAGTTGGTTTAATTCCTCCGCGAAGCGGTTGATATTTAAATAACGGTTCTTGTACCCTGTCTTATGGAAATTGAACTTAAACATATTCCAGATGCGCAGATTGGCATAATGGACACCTCCGCCCGCTTTGCCCAGATTGCCGGTAAGTGCCCCCAAGGCATCGATCGCTCTGACATTTTGACCGCCGTTGGCATATCGCTGCATTCCGAATCCTACCCAGATGAATACAGGAGAATGATTGATCAAAAGCCCTGCCAGAAATTTTATAGCCTGTTGGTTTAAACCACACTCACGGGAAAGTTTATTCAGGTTCAGGGATTTGAGGTATTCCCTGAATTCATCCCATCCCAGGGAATAATTTTGAAGGAATTGCTTATCCTCTTTCTCTGCCTCAACAATAATCTTGGCCAGGGCTAAAGCCAAATACCCATCCTGACCTGGTCTTACCTGAAAATACAAATCGGATTTCTTGGCGGTCTCACTGAATATCGGATCAATGGTAATGACTTTGGCTCCCTCTTTTTGCGCTTCATAAATATAGGGTAGGGAATGTACGGCCGTCCAGACGGGGTTAACCCCCCAAAGCAGAATAAGTCCGGCCTTTCTCAAATTCTCAGGATTCGAATTATAATTATTGCCAAAATCAAAGGTCTGGGCATCCAGTCCTGCCGACCAACAAGGTGAACCAAGAACCTGGGTGGTTGGTCCAAGCTGATTAAACAATCCCTCAATGGCATTATTAAGAAGTCCGAAATTTCCGGAATATTTATTCAAACAAACCGGCAAGGTAGAGCCGTACCGGTGTTTCAGATCCAAAATCTTTTGACAGATCATCTCCAAAGCATAATCCCAGCTCACCGGAACCCAGTGCCCGGAACCTCGCCCGCACTGACGAAGAGGTTGTTTGATCCGGTCAGGGCTATAAACCCTGCGCAGGTAAGAGTATCCTTTGGCGCAGAGCTTTCCTCGGGTATACCCATGGGCAGGATCCCCGGTAATATTTACAATCCTGCCATTCCTGACTTGGGCAAGAATAGCACAGGTATCATAACAGTTCCGCGGACAGACATGTCTGGTGATCCTCTCTTTTTTCAACATCTTTCTCTACCCTCTCATCACAGCACTTTGGATTCAGGGACTATGAACACCTGGTATTTCAATTATAACATGAACCCCGTTCCATTTAATCGTCATGCGTCGCGCACAGATGAAGAAAGCCCGAGACAATTCGGACTTTCTTCGAATTATGGAATAAGGGAGAAGAGATTTCGTCAGCGTTTATAGTCCTGCGACTTTCAAAGCAACCGAAGCATAGTAGAATAGATATCTTCCCAATAATTCGCCGATAAATACCATGACAAACAGACTGCAAACGACTTTACGATCCGGGGAAATCCGTTTAAACGTTAGCCAAGCGAATATCCCTAACGGTAAAATCCAATTGACCAAGAGCCGCGGCCAAAAAATTCCGCTTCCCACGATTTGGGAACCTGTAGAAGCAGAAGCCCCGCTGCCTGAAAGCAGTACCGATACGTATACGATAAAACACATCAAGCTTGCAGCCAGAATAACTGCGGTAAATTGTACCAAACGGGAAAACGCTCCGTTCGTTAATTTTAACATTAAGAGGATGAACATGGGACCGAGGGCTGCTCCGGTAAACAGGAAAAAGAGGATCGGTGAAAAATTATTCCAGGCCGGTACTGCCGGAAGTACATAGACCATCCCGGATGATACAACAGCAAGTACTGAAACCACAGATATGATCAATCCCAGACTTTTTCTAAAAGAATTTTCTTCTTTCCACTGAAAATAATATACAAGGAGCAAGATACCCAGCAGGAAGAAAAGAATCGCTTCCCTGCTCAGCCAGGAGCTGCCGATATTGGTCAAAGCACGATAGGCGTTAAAAGGATGTCCCAAATGCAGAAGAGAAATCCCCAAACTGAGAGCGATCATAACCAGTACAACCAAGGTACTTTTTTTGCCCGCAGAATTATCGATCTTGGTAAAATAGTCGAGAAGTGAAAGTGTAATCGCCGCCCCGGCCGACAATTGAGACAAGACGGTAAACAGAATCAACGGATATTCGCCCATTATTGATCCCTCCTTACTTGAGCACCAATTCTTGGTTTGATAAACCGTGTCGTGGGTTTGGTAATGGACGGATCGGGAAATCCGGGAAGGGCAATCACAAATCCGTATTTGGTGAATCCATTGAAATCAATCACGCTGAGAGCTTCCACCGGACAAGCAGCCTCACAGGCTGTCTTGAGTCCCTGATCCAGACGCCCGTCACACAAATTGCATTTTTCCATTTTCTTCAACCGCACATTATACTGGGGAACCTCATAAGGACAGGCCATAGCGCACATTTTACAACCAATACATCTTCCCTGGTCATGGATCACTATCCCGTCTTCCCGCTTGGTATAGGCTCTTACCGGACAAACCCTGAGGCACTCCGGTTTCTCGCAGTGATTACAAGCCAGAGAAAGATGATTCCGCTCCGGAAGACTGTATTCAGTCTCATTAATCGGATAGACCTTGCGCCAACGGACATTCGGTTCAGACTGATATTCATTTTTGCAGGCCATTTCACAGGCATGGCACCCAATACATCTTTCCGCATCTACAAGGAAGCCCATTTTCTTTGCCACCTGTAACCCCTCCTTTATACCTTCGCAATGTTGACGAAATTATCGTGAAAAGCCATTCCCGGCATTCCCGTAGCCTTTTTGCCCATGTCGGCGGGAAGCGCTTTGACGGTATAGTTGACATTGAAATTTTTATCCTTGTACCACGCTTCATAAACCACGACGATATCCTGGGCTACGGTCTCCGTGATTTTGGCAGGCAAAACGATATAACCGAGATCGTTATACATCTTGACATTGTCTTTCTCCTGAATACCCATTTTTTGAGCCGTTTCCGGATGGATTTCAATGAATGGAGCGTTATTAATAGCTTGCATCCAGTCAAGATTCTGGAACTGGCTATGAATGTTCAGTTTCCAGTGAGGAGAAATACAACGGTAAGGGTATTCATTGGCAGGCTTTAACTCTTCCCGGTAAACAGGTAATGGCAGGTGGCCAAACTTTTTCGCTTCTTCCGACCAGATTTCATATTTTCCGGAAGAGGTTCGGAATTTCCCGTCTTGCCAGGCAACGTGTCCTGCTTTGGTTTTGACCGGACCTTTTTCGAGTTCCTTCCAGTCGCTGATACCGAACTGATTATAGATCCCTGTATTGAATTCTTTGCCCACCCAATCTTTCAGGTCACCTGAGGTGGGGAAGGTACAGGATCCGGGTTCCAGTTCATTCATTTTCTTGGATAGTTCCATGGCAATCTGAATATCATTTTTGCTCTCATACATGGGCTTGATCGCCTGCTGATTCAGACAAAGCCAGTAATGCCAGTAGCTGACGTTAACCCCCCAGGTCTCAAAAATGGTCGTTACAGGCAGAACGATATCGGACATCGCTACCGAAGGATTGAAGAATTGGTCTGCGGTTACCACAAAATCCATCGCTTCAAACGCTTTCTTCACCACCGAAGTCTCAGGATCCTGGCTCATTGGATTCCTGCAGGCAATCCAGAGCATCTTGATGGGAGGTTCTTTCGCCGCCAGCACTTCCGCCCCGAAATTATTAATATTAATGGCCCTGTCCCCGCTTCCCGCACTTCCTGCCGGCTTGTTCTGAACCATCGCATGATAATTGAATCCCCAAGTCTCCAGATGCGCATACTGCGCTCCCCCGCCCGACTTGCCGATATTACCGGTTATGGCCGCTAAGGCATCAATCGCCCTGACATTCTGTCCGCCGTTGGCATGTCTCTGCATTCCATACCCGATCCAAATATTGGCCGGTTTTGCAGTTGCATATTCCCTGGCCAGGGTCTCGATTACATTTTTAGGCAAACCGGTCTTCTCCGCCGCCCAGTCTGTCGTGATATTGTTCTTGAGATAATCAAAAAACTCATTATAGCCCAGCGCGTTGTTCATCAACCACTTCGCGTCAATCAGATTATGATCCAGAATATACCTGGCCATGCCCAAAGCCAGAGCTCCATCCGTACTGGGCTTGATCTGGAGATAAAGATCCGCTTTGGAAGCGGTCTGGGTCAGTACCGGATCAATAGCCACAATCTTACAGCCTCTTCTCTGCGCCTCCTGTACAAAGTACATGGAATGAACAGAAGTCCACGCCGGATTTACACCCCAAAGGATCAGATATTTGGAGTTGACCAGATCTTCGGGGTCATTATTGACGATCGTTCCCATATCAAAGGTCTGAGAATCAATCCCTGCGGGCCAGCACGGCGTTCCTGTTGCCCGGCTGGTGTTGCCGAAACTTGACAGCATCCCTTCTATGCCATAGTGCATGATATCAAAGTTTCCGGAATATTTATTAAGGCAGATGGGCAGTGTACTCCCGTATTCCTTTTTAATCTTCAGGATATTTTTAGCGATTAGAGTATACGCTTCATCCCAGCTGATCCTTTCCCAATTTCCGGACCCGCGTCCGTTCTGCCGCATCGGATATTTGATTCTGTCCGGGCTATAGACTCTTCTGGTATAGGTATACCCTTTGGCGCAAAGCCTGCCTCGGGTGAATGTATTTTGCGGATTTCCTTCCACTTTGGTCAGAATACCGTTTTCTACAGTAGATAAGATGGAGCAGGTATCATAACAGTTGCGGGGACAGGCATTCTGAAATTTCTGGATACCCGTCTCATCACTTGCCTGGGCGGGCTCAAGGCCGGAGAAAAGGAAATTGTAAAAGGAACCGGATAACCCCAGTGCAGCCCCGGTTGCTGCTGTTCCTTTCAGAAAGGAACGTCGGGAAATCTCTTTCATAGAATCTCCTCCTTATGCATCAATAAGCTCTTTTCGCGTTCAATAAAACCCTTGGTGAGCATGGCCATTCCTTTGCAAAAATATGAGGTCGAATGTCTCAAAACATCCTCACAATGATCCGATACCCAATTCCCCAGGTGCATGTTCAGGAACTCAAAATAAACGTTCAAATAGAAATCAGCACGTTCTTCACCTCGCTGGAAACAAGAAACCGCTTGATAAAGCAGGAAGCATAAGAACTCCAACTCCAGCCCGATAAAATCATCCGGTTCACGATTTTGTCCGACGACCGATAAACCAACGATAGAATAGAATTTTCTTACATCTGTTGTCTCTTTTTGCATCAAGAGTCCTTCGGCGTTACGGTAGGCGCTTTCATAGGGAGGAGCCAATAATTTTTCCGGTCCGACGAACAGCCGGTTGAAATCATATACTGCTTCCTGCGTAAGTTTTTGTATAAGCCTCATCCCCAGATCGAAGAAAATGATTTCTTCTTGGTATCTTGTTTCCGCGAGCGTCAGCAAAATCTCATTCCAGTTGTCCTTTTTTTGCCACAGACAACCGGAATAATAATCTTGTAAAAGACGGTATACAAAAAACTTCCTTTGGAATTCGGCGGGATTATATCTTTGGTTTTGCTTCATCAGTGTCACCTGATTTCTCTTTTTCTCCTTGAGTTCCTCCGACAGGGATCTCTTTCTCTACCCCGCACTTGATCGTAACCTTAATCATTCCTTCTTTGGCTTCATCTTTAATCTTATAATCTTGTGCCAATACGGGGGAAACAGTCCCGGCATAGTCTTTATTAATGACACCGCTATCAACTTTGGTTTGAGCTGCCTGGGTATTCCCACAGCCGGCTGCCACCAGGCAGGAAATCAACAAGCAGATCCAGAAAACCCAAACCCTGTTTTTGTTCATCAAAAAACCCTCCCTTTCTTTTTTACTTATATCTTAGGCAAGGAGGGCGAAAATCTAAATTGTTGTGGGTTACAAAATTTTCTGAAAATTTATGTAAAAATAAACAAAAGAAATATCGATCTTATTTTTCGAATTTCTCCTTCATCACAGCAATTTTACAGGCAATGAATAAATTAAGCATATCTTCATAGTTGCGCAGATCGGTTAACGTCAGTTCCTCGATCTTCTTGAGCCGGTAGCGCAAAGAATTCGGGTGGATAAACATTTTCTGGGCAATTACATTTACATCACCGTTATATTTAAAATACAGCAGAAGCGTTTCCAGGAGATTGCCTTCGTTCTGCTGGTCATAAATAATAACTTCTGTTAAATACTCCCTGTAAAATTCCTCCAGCTGGATAAAATCAATACTTGCCAGTAAGCGTACAATCCCCAGGTCTTCGAAATGCGCAATATGATTCTTATCATAAATGATTTTCCCTAGTTCCAAAGAAATCTTGGCTTCCTGAAAACTTCGGGAAAGATCAAGGATAGAATGATAGAATCTCCCGATCCCTATGGCAAAGGAAACAGCAGGCAGATAGGTTTTCAGTTTTTTATGCAGGGAACTTGCCAGGCTGAAGGAAGTATCCTTATTAATCGTATGTTCCCTAAAGCTTTTTTCTGGAATGATAAGAACGATCTGATCCTGGATCTGTCCGATAATCGGCTGACAATGGGCTAATCTCAGCGCATCACAGGCAATCATCTGAATTTTGTCCATTAATTCTTGCAGACTGCGCGTTTCTTCGGCAGAATCCGGTTCAAGAACAAAAAGCTGGTGGGGTGAACTCAGATCAAATCCCCAATATTTCCCCCTGTTGATAATCTCCTGTTTTGATTCAAAGTTATTATAGAGAAGATCATATATAAAATCGGCTTTATGCTTGTTTTCAATACTATCCAGATTCCTTCTTTGGATTAATTGTTCAAGCAGAATCTTTTTCCCTGACTCCAGATAAATCATATCCAGTGTACTTATCGGACTGTTTTGTTCAAAGACAGCAAGAAAACCGTAGCGATAGCCTTGATCTGATAAAGGCATCATGATGTAGCTCAGTTTCTGATCGTCTTCAAACAAAAGTATATTGTGACGGCTTCCTTCCGCAAAGCTGTCATCTTCCCATTGATCCCTCTCCTGCCGGCAGCAGTATTCCATGAAATTCTCCGGTATCCGATCACCTAAGGCCTTTGGTCCGTTCTCTTCCTGAAAACCGGAATATATCTCCTGAAAAACATTGTTAAAAACAACGACGGGGTTATTGAGTCTCCGCTGCAGAAATGAACACAATGCCGATGGGTCCTTCCCTCTCATGAAAGAATAGATAGCGTTTTGGGCAAACTGGTATAACTTCCCGCTTTTACTCAATTCAGCAATAACAGGATACAGGTCCCTTATTTGAGACGGGGCATCTTCTGACGAACAATATAAGACCGGAACTTTTTTTATATCCGCCAATTCGTTCACCTGGGGTCCCAGTATCGGACAGGAAGAACCATAGAGCAATAAGCCTGCAGGAGTGGAATCAATGCATTCAAGCAGGTTTACCAAGTCAATCTGTTGAAGGTTAATGGCTAAGAATAACTCCATTTTGAAAACGTGATCCCTGCCTGCCCATCCGGCGAGGATCTCATAACTGAGTAAAGGTTCAAAAGAAAACAGTTCACCTATACTGAACATTCTTATTCCTCCTTATCCTCAAGCCAGAAACAAATGGTTTCTTTCGGAAGCAAGAATCGTACGGACGGATTCGTAAGGGGTATGAAAGCAAAGCTGGGGATGGTCTTCTTGCAGTTTGCCGGCAAAGGTTCATTGAAGTTAATGATCTGCAAGGCCTCGGGAATACAAGCCGATACACAGGCCGGTTTAAGGCCTTGGCGAATCCGTTTATAACATAGATTGCATTTATTCACTTTCTTGGTGAAAGGATCATATTTGGGAACTTTGAAAGGACACGCTCCGATACAGCGCTGGCAACCGTCACAACGGACATAATCATACAGAACAATTCCGTTTCTGAGCTTGCGGAAACATTTCTCCGGACAAACCCGGATGCATTGGGGGTTGGCACAATGGTTGCAAGCCAGAGAAAGATAAGCAAAGACATTCCCCCTTTGCTTCAAATCCAAAACCCTCCGGAAACTGATCTCCTCCAGACGATTCTCGTTTTTGCAGGCAAACTCGCAGCTGTGACAACCGATGCATTTATTTAAGTCAATGAGAAAACCGAGTTGCTTGGGCATATCGATTGCATCATTCTTTCCAATAACCACACACCGTTTTTTTTTAACCATTTTAGCTGTGATTGCATTTTTATGATATACTATTTTCAAGTTCGGACCCGTTTTTCCTGCCTGGCTTTCAGGCTTTATTTTTTGGGAAAGTGCAGACGTTAGATATGAAAATATTAAAACAATTTATCCATTATTATAAGCCGTACCGCTTCCTCTTTTTTACCGACATGATCTGTGCAGTACTTGTCTCTCTCGTAGACTTGTCTTTTCCCCAGATTCTTAATTACCTGAGTAAAAATCTGTTTTCCCAGGACAAGGTGATCATTCTGAAAGCTATAGGATACGTCGGTCTGGCCTTGCTGGTTCTGTATATTCTGAAATATTGCTGTCAGTATTTCATTACTTCCTGGGGTCATATTATGGGCGCCAGAATGGAAGCAGATATGCGCAAAGACCTCTTCAATCATTTTCAAAGACTTTCGTTTTCCTACTATGATCAAAATAACACCGGCGAAATGATGTCCAGACTGGTCAATGATCTCTTTGATATTTCTGAGCTCGCACATCACGGTCCTGAAAACCTCTTTATTTCCGCACTTAAAATCCTGGGTTCGTTTATTCTTCTGCTTATGCTCAATGTCAAAATGACTTTCATCCTGTTTCTGGTAACCCTGATTATGGTCGCCTTCAGTATTCAGCGCAACTTGAAAATGAAAGCAGTCTTTATGGATAACCGTGTCAAGATCGCCAAGGTTAATTCCAGTCTTCAGGATAGCCTTGCCGGAATCCGGGTCGTAAAATCCTTTGCCAATGAAGAAGTGGAAAGGATAAAATTTGAAAAGAGCAATCAGGAATTCCTCCTTTCTAAATCCAAAAGCTATCGGATGATGGGGGGATATCACGCCTGGAACTCTTTTTTTTCCGGTCTTCTCTATATTGTTGTCATTGTCTCAGGGGGATATTTCATTGCCAAGGGTTCTCTTCGGGTAGCGGAACTTGCAATTTATATTTTATATATCAATATTTACGTTGCCCCACTGGAAGTTTTAATTAATTTCACTGAACAGTTCCAAAAAGGTTTTGCAGGATTTAAACGTTTTCTGGATATTCTGGAAACTGCTCCCGATATTGTAGACAAACCAGGTGCTATACCCCTGGAAAATGTTCGGGGAGAAATTGAATACAAGAATGTCTCCTTCCGTTATAACAACGATTATAACGTTCTGAATCATGTCAGCATTCGGATCGGATCAGGCAAAAATATTGCCCTGGTTGGACCTTCCGGAGGGGGAAAAACTACCCTCTGCTCCCTGCTCCCCCGTTTCTATGATGTTACCGAAGGATCCATCACGATAGATGGCAAAGATGTTCGTGATCTTACTCTGGAATCTTTGAGAAATGCTATCGGCATAGTTCAACAGGATGTATACATGTTCAGCGGGACGATTAAAGATAACATTGCTTACGGCAAATCAGGCGCTACCAACGAAGAAATTATGGAAGCTGCGCGAAATGCCAATATCCATGATTTTGTCATGTCCCTCGAACAAGGGTATGATACCTTTGTAGGTGAACGCGGGATCAGGTTATCCGGGGGACAGAAACAGCGGCTATCCATTGCCCGCGTTTTTTTAAAGAACCCCCCCATCCTGATTCTGGATGAGGCAACTTCTGCACTTGACAACGAAAGTGAAAGATATATCCAGCAATCTTTGGAAAAACTTTCCAGGAATCGTACAACCATTGTGATTGCTCACCGGCTCAGTACCATTAAAAATGCCGATGAGATCATTGTCATTACGGATGAAGGGATTCAGGAAAGGGGTAGCCACAGAGAATTAATAGCCAGGAACGGAATCTACGCCCATTATTACAATATGCAGTTTGAAGGGTTGGATAGTTAAATATTTAGCAATTAGGATTAAAAACCTAAGAAATTAAGTAATTTGTCGTTAAAAGCGTTTTACCTTTTATTTTTGACAGAATATGCTTGAAAAAAGAGGTTCTGTAATTTCTCAGATATTGAAACTTGTTATACAATTTCATTATGTGACGATAAGGGGTTGTTGCAAAACTACTTAAGAAGGTTTCCATAATGTATAGCCGCTCTCGGCAGATTGTGAAGGCCACTAGCCTTCACGCATCCGTGGCGAGCCGCTTCTTGCCATCCATGGCATCGCGGCACTAGGCCATCCTTGGCCTTCGAAACAGCCGCGCTCCGCATCGCGTTACGCATGCGTAACGCGCTTGACGCTGTCTA
>JAAYUV010000100.1 GCA_012517475.1 Peptococcaceae bacterium
AGTGGGGATTGCACTGCATTGCTCATAATATGAGGAAGATGGCAGTAATAATAACCGGATAGGAAAATTTGCAAATAATTTTTTGGAGTAAAAAGGTTAATGGGGACGCGGCGAAACTAAAGTTTCGTTACGTCCCCTTTTCTATATGAATTGTTGCTGCAGACGGATTAGGTACTGAAGTTCATTCTTAGTTCCTTTAAGAGTTCAAAAGCATCTTCGAAGTCTGTGGCATAAAACAGCATGTTCGGGAATTCTTCCAATTCAACGAATGTAAATAGATTGTAGCCATGTGTAACTTTTACCGTATAGACTTGACCTTTTTCCAGTAATCTCTCGGCGTTTTCACCTGCCATGAACAGATCGTGTTCATCGTGCGGTGGAGCAATGAATCTTACTTTGTCTCCTTGAACGGCATAGAGATTCATGCATTTTCTTTCATTGCTCAAGGTAGATGTCACCGCTGTGTTTTCCATATTTTGAGCACCCCCTACTCCCTATATTCACGCTCCTTAGAAAAAGTTCTTTGGTAGTTATTACTTATGAACGAATCCGGGGTTTTATTCTGGAAGTGGCAGCAGTTTGTCCAAATCTTTTTTTCCCAAATTTTGACTTTGTTTTATTGAGCGAGAATAATTCCTGCCGGCGCCTCATAAAAATGAACTTGAAAGGAGTGGTACGAGCTGTCGGAGATTAGCCTTTATGGCAGGGGGCTCTCAAGTAATTTTTATGGTTATTGCTTGAGTGAATTGAGGAGGTGCAAAACCGGTGGAGAAAATCATTCTAAACAAAAATGATCTTAACACGTTATTTGCCAGATTAAAGGATGAGTATGAGGTTTATGGACCTGTGGCAAAAAAAGATCAATATGTTTTTTCTATGGTCGAAAATGTGGAGGAGTTGAAGTTGGATTATGACACGACAATTCTTCCTCCAAAAAAATACTTTCATTCACCTGTTCAATCTATGATTCAGTTTTCCGAGATTTCAGAAGGAGATCAAGAAAGAAGTCCGTTAGTTAAACGGGCTTTATTCGGTGTCCATCCTTGCGATGTCCACGCAACGCTAAGCCTTGATAAAGTGTTTCTGGAGACCTACCCTGATCCGTACTACAAAGATTTGAGAAAACAGACATTAATCGTGGCCTTAAATTGCAAAAAGCCATGTCGTAATGGCTTTTGTGCTTCATTTAATACCGGTCCCGGAATTGACATCGGTTTCGATCTGTGTATGACCGATTTGGGCGATCGATATATGATTTCTGTTGGGTCTGAAAAGGGACGGGATCTTGTTTCAGGCTTTTTACCCGCCGGTGAAGAGGAAATCAGGAGAGAGAAAGATATTATTGATGACTGCAGAGACATGGTAACACGCTGGATTGACACGGAAGAGGATTTAGGGGAATTTCTGCATCAGAATTTTGAGCACAAGGTTTGGCGGGATGTTTCGAAAGAATGTCTGGCCTGCGGGGGATGTACCACGGTTTGTCCCACATGCTATTGTTTCGCGGTGAAAGATGTAGTTGATTTGACGATCAAAGACGGAAAAAGGATGCGTTTCTGGGATTCCTGTATGTTTTATGAGTTTTCAAGAGTTGCTTTGGATCACGTGTTTATGCCTGAAAGGGAAGCGAGAGTCAAGCAAAGGCTTTATCATAAACTTGCCTACTACCAACAGCAGTTTAATGTCCTTGGATGTGTAGGGTGCGGGCGCTGTGTTACCGCCTGTGTCAAGAATATCGATCCGGTTATGATTATGGCCAGAATCCAGGCAGATCCCTGTGAAGAAAAAGAGATATCCCTGTATAAACCGCCTCATAAAAAGATTGAGAGTGATGAAAACCCCTGGATGCCCTATAAAGCTGTAATTAAAGATATCAAAAAGCAGACCTGTGATGTAAATACGTATACGTTTGAGTATTTGGACGAAAAAATCAAAGCAGGATACACCTACTTAAACGGTACTTATAATTTAATCAGTCTTTTCGGAACCGGTGAATCTGCCATATCGATCAGTTCCTGGGAAGAGATGAAGGGAACTTTTGAGCATACCGTCAGAGCAGTGGGAAATGTGACCAAAGCCTTAGCGGAGTTAAAAGTCGGCGACGTCGTAGGAATCAGAGGGCCCTATGGGCATGGCTGGCCGATGGAAAAGATGAAGGGCAGAAACATCCTTTTAATAGCAGGCGGGATTGGACTGGCGCCATTAAGAGGAGTAGTTGAATCAGTAAAAAACCACCGTGAAGAATATGGAAAATTTGAAATTCTTTACGGGGCAAGAACTCCAGGCGGATTGCTTTTTACGGATGAATATGAAAAGTGGAGGCAAATTCCGGACACAAACCTTTATTTGACTGTGGATGAAGTTCCTCAAGGAATGGAATGGAATGAAAATGTTGGGGTTGTTACCACACTCTTTGACAGGATTTCCTGTTCCAGGGAGAATACCGTAGTGATCACCTGTGGTCCCGATATTATGATGAAATTCGCAGTTCTCGGTTTAATGAAGCAAGGGTGGTCACCGGAACAGATCTACGTCTCTTTAGAACGCCGCATGGGTTGTGGCATGAAAAAATGCGGTAATTGCCAAATGGGACCGGTTTTTGTTTGTCAGGACGGACCTGTATTTCAATATGCAGAAATCATGAATCTTCCCGGAGGGGTGTTTTAAGGAGGGATAAACCGTGAGTAAGCCAAAGCTTGCTTTCTTTAAGCTTAGTTCATGTGCCGGCTGCCAGCTTTCCGTTCTCAATATTGAGCCGGTTTTGCTGGATGTACTCGGGGCCATTGATATTACCTACTTTGTCATGGCGAAGCGCAGTAATTACCACGGGCCTTATGATATCGGCTTTGTGGAAGGCGCGGTTACTTCTCCCCGTGAGCTGGAAGAACTTAAAAACATTCGCCGGGAGTGCAATTTGGTTGTTGCCATGGGGACATGCGCTTGTTTTGGCGGTATTCCGTCTATCAAAAATTTCACCGGGATGACGCAAAGACAAATGGAAGAAAAAGTTTATTCAGAGCTTTGGGATATCAAATCCATTCCTGTTCAGGGAATTGATTATTATATTCCGGTTGATCATTATCTCCGGGGTTGCCCGATTGATCTGGAAGAATTTCTTACCCTGGTCAAAAGTTTGTTAAAAGGGGTAAATCCGCACTTCCGTTTTCATAGTGTCTGCAATGAATGTAAACTAAACGAAAACATCTGTCTTTTGGTGAACAGGGGTAAGGCCTGCATGGGATCTGTCACCGCCTCAGGGTGTAATGCCCTATGCCCCAGTCTGGGCAGGGAATGTGAAGGATGCAGGGGACCTGCCAGCGACTGTAATGCGGAATCCCTGGCCAAAACGTTTAGCAAAGAATTAGGACTGGATAAAGCGGATATTGTCAGGAAGTTCCGCAAATACGCAGGAAACACGTCTGAATTCAGTAAAGGAGCTGGGGACAATGAGTAACAGAAGGATTCATGTGGATTACATTGCCAGGGCTGAAGGTGACGGTGCCTTTGATATTGTGATTGACAATGAGGGCGTATTGAAGAAAGCATCCTGGCAGGTATGGGAACCCCCACGTTTTTTTGAGGCGTTTATGGTAGGACGAAAAGCTGAAGAAGTTCCGGAACTGGTTCAGCGGATTTGCGGAATTTGCCCGCATTCCCATCATATTTCCGCTTTGAGAGCTGTAGAAAGGGCTATGGACGTTACAGTAAGTGAGCAGACGGTACTCTTAAGGGAACTTCTCCATTATTCCGACTGGATTATGAGTCATGCCTTGCATGTATATTATCTCGCTGCGCCGGATTTTCTCGGATATGAAAGCGTGATTGCCATGACTGAAAATCCGGACCTTTTGCCCATCGTAAAAGAGGCCCTGAAATTAAAACGGTTGGGAAATGATATGATCGTTTGTCTGTCCGGTCAGGAGATTCAGAATAAAACATCCGTAATAGGCGGTTTTACCTCTTTGCCCACGCTGTCCGATCTGAATAAGATGAAGGAACAGTTAAAGAAGATGAAGGATTTTGCCTATTCCACAGTTGGGTTGGCCAACCAGCTGGCATCCCAGGTTCCCTACAAGGATCTTTCCAGGAAGTGTGAGCATGTAGCTTTATCCGATCCGGATAAATATGCCATCAATGACGGCAGGTTTGTATCCACTGAGGGTCTTGATATTGGGGATTGGGAATATCCGCAGTGGATCATGGAATCTCATATTCCGGGCTGCAATGCCAAACATTCTGTGATCAAGGGAAGGGATTCTTTCCTGACCGGACCTTTGGCCAGAGTAAACGTGAACTTTAATAAACTCTCGAAAGATGCCGGAAAAGCAGCCGGGGAGGTCGGCTTCAATCCGCCGTCATTCAATCCGTTTATGAGTATTGTTGCCCGGGCAATTGAGTTGGTTCATGCCATTGACACATCCACAGAGCTGATTGATGCAATAGGAAAACCCGTGGAAGAAGAGCCCAAGTTCAGCTATAAAGCCGGTGAATCTTATGCCATTACCGAAGCCCCAAGAGGAATTTGCTGTCACGGCGGGAAAATCGATAAATACGGGGTTGTACAAAAATGGGATATTGTTGCTCCCACGGCAAGAAATATATATAATCTGGAAAAAGATTTCCGGGAATTTATACCTAAGCTCTTGCACCTCAGCGATGAAGAACTTACTTTAAAGTGTGAAGTGATGATAAGAAATTACGATCCCTGCCAGTCTTGCGCCACACACTCTCTTAAAATCAGGCTGCGCCGGGAAGGAAATTGATGGCCTGCGGGATCATGGTGATAGGATGCGGCAATACATGGGCATCCGATGATGCGATTGGGATTCGCGTTGTAGAGTTTCTTAAAAAAAGCTATGATATCCCCTCAGATGTAACAATCGTGGAAGCCGGCTGCCCGGGAATTGATCTTCTTTTCATCTGGGAAGACGTCCCGGCGGTGATCCTCGTAGATGCAGTAACCGGATTTGGAATGCCGGGGACGATTCATACTTTCGACGCCGATCATCTTTTACCGCGAGAGAAAATGCCGTATTCTTCCCATTCCATTAACGTAATCGACGCGATCGAACTGGGAAAAAAATTCCGGCAATTGCCTTGTCTGCTGACAATTGTCGGAATAGAAATTAAAAGCGAGGAATCATTCTGTTTGAAATTGTCTCCGGAAGTGGAAGAAGCCCTTCCGGCGGCATGTGAGACGATTTTCCGGGAAATCGAGAAGATCCGCTGCGCCTCTTCATTAACTGCAGATACTCCTTTATGACAATAGTTTGACCCCCGATCCGGGGGTCTCAGTTTTTATAGGCTTTTACATGGAGAAGATAATCCAGGGTTACGATTTTATACCCTTTGGCATGAAGGCCCTCAATAATTTTCGGGAGGGCTTTTTGTGTTTGTGTTTTGTCACCGTTGCTATGCATCAGGACAATCTCACCCGGTCTTATGTTTTGGAGCACGTTATTGGCAATATGGTCTGCGTCCTTATGTGACCAATCAAAAGTATCTGTTGACCAAATAATGAGTTTGAAGTTTTGATCTTTGGCGATTTTAATAATATTCTCATTGACAATTCCATAAGGCGGGCGGACCAGAGCGGGTATTTTACCTGTCAGGGTTTCTATGAGTTGACCTGTTTTATTGATTTCATCCTTAATAAACTCCGGTTTCTTATTGTCAAAGTTTGGGTGGGAGTAACTGTGGTTCAGAACAAGGTTGCCTTCCTGATAAGCTCTCCGGACTATTGCCGGGAAAGTCTTGACATTTTGACCTGTGAAAAAAAAGCTGGCATGTCCTCCATAAGATTTCAAAATATCCAGGATGGCGGGAGTGACTTGCCCGTCCGGACCATCGTCAAAAGTAAGGGCAACCATTTTTTCCCCGGTTTGACCGTTGATGTACACAGTATTGCCGTACTGATCAGAAAATGTCTGAACCTGCTGTTTCCATTCTGCTATGGATTGTATGTTCTTTTTCGAAAGTTGTTGTGAGGTCCCTTTTATCTCATAAGGGGGAATTCTTGTTGTCTGATCATCTTGAACCGGTTTTTGGTCAGAAGTTTTCACCTCTTCGCGATAAGCGGAAGTCGGGGAAGCATCCGGCTGGGTTGCGCCAATCTGTGCCTCACCCGTTTGAGCAATACCAATAAAAGGTTTTAAACCAATAAACAATGCTAAAATAATAACATATAAGTAACAAAAAATAAAAATTCTTCTTAACATCGTCTGCTCCGGCAAAAAAAATACAAGTATAAACATATTTCACCGTAATGAAGGAATTACCTTCTTGATATCGCATGATTTTTGCTGTATTTTAAGTGCAAAACTCTTTTCGCATTTCAAAAAGAAAAGTTGGATAAACTAATTGTATTACTATATCTTCATGGAGGAGATTATCATGCAAATCACTCCCATTGCGGCAGAAAAAATTAAAGAGATTATGAAACAAAATGAAAATCCGGAAAGTCTAATGCTTAGGGTAGATGTGGATGGTTATGGCTGAGGCGGTCCAAGATTAAAATTAGCTCTGGAGGAGTTAAAAGGCGAACGTGATAAAGCTGTAGAAATGAGCGGAGTCCGGATCGTTTACGATTCCGGGATTGAAGAGGCTATCGAGAACCTGACCATTGATTATTCAGATAGTTCGATGCAGCGCGGGTTCATCGTGAAAGGATCGGATTGTTCGGATTGTTCTTCCTGTTAAGATGATTGAACAAGAAGGGGCAGTTGTAAAACGACTGGTCTCCGTAATGTATAGACAGCGTCAAGTGCGTTACGCATGCGTAACGCGATGCGGAGCGCGGCAGTTTCGAAGGCCAAGGATGGCCTGGGAAGTAAATGTCCAGTGGACATTTCTTCCGATGCCATGGATGGCATTGAGCGGCTCGCCACGGATGCGTGAAGGCTAGTGGCCTTCACGATCTGCCGAGAGCGGCTATACATTGCGGAGACCTCTCTTATGTAGTTTTGCAGTGCCCTTTCTTGTTATTGATTTGATAAAAGGTTATGATATAGGTGGTGTTTTTAGAAGAACCGATCGAAAGGGGTCAATGATATGGCTCGTATTTTGATTCTTGATGGCAACAGCCTTGTCAACAGAGCATTTTATGCACTTCCTCCGCTTACTTCAGCTGATGGATTGCCGACAAATGCCGTTCATGGGTTCATGACCATGCTGTTTAAACTGGAAAAGGAGCAGAACCCTGATTACTGGGTGGTTGTATTCGATAAATCAAAACCAACAGTCAGAATAGAACAATATGGGGGATATAAAGCGCAGAGAAAAGAAACCCCCGAAACCCTAAGGCCTCAGTTCGCCTATTTGAAGGAAGTCTTAAAGGCAATGTCTGTCCCGATGCTTGAACTCGAGGGTTATGAAGCAGACGACATTATTGCGACCGTAACGGATGAGGCTGTAGAACAGGGAATGGAAGTTTGTATTTATACCGGAGACAGGGATGCGCTTCAGCTTATATCCCCGCAGACCAAAGTCTTTCTCACCATCAAAGGGATTACCGAAGTCCAGTGTTACGATGAAGAAAAGCTGGCTGAAGAATACCAGTTAAAACCTGAACAGATCATTGATCTGAAAGGGTTAATGGGTGATGCCTCGGATAATATTCCCGGGATTCCCGGGGTAGGAAAAAAGACTGCGCTCAAGCTTCTATATGAATACGGAACTGTGGAAAATGTTCTTATCCACAAAGAAGAGGTCAGCGGCAGCAAACTTCAGAATTTGCTCAATGAATATGCGGAACAAGCCTTATTAAGCAAAAAACTTGCTGCAATGATTCATGATGTGCCTATTGTATTTTCTCTGGAAGAATTATTGCGTACCGAACCGAACAGGCAGGAGTCGCTAAACATTTTGCGCCGTTACAGTCTTCATACTGTAGCAAGACTATTTGAGCAAAACATGGACAAGCGTAATGAAAATAGGCAAATAAGGAAATCTGTTGATCATTCTTCCGCTGATATTCCCAAGGTGAAAGAACTGGACGGGCATTCCTGGCTTGAGCGGATGACTCATTGGCAGGAACAAAAATCAACCCTGGCAATCAGCTACCGCTTCGAAGGAGATCAGGTTCATTCCGGCAGATGGTCCGAAATGGGGATTTGCGATGGAGAAAATACTTATCTTTTAATTAGAAAGGAACAGGCTGCACCGGTTATCAACCTGTGGCATGAAATCCTTGCTGACGATGCCGTCCGCAAAATCATAGCCGACAGCAAATCACTCCATTCCCTTCTGTTAAATGAAGAAAAATATTTCAACGGTTTGGATTTGGATTTAAGTCTCGCAGGCTATCTTTTGAACCCGAATCAATCCAACTATACCGTGTCGGAATTGTTACGGGATTATTCAACAGACTTATTTGCTCTTTCTCCCGGGCAAGAAGCGTATCTTTTAAGAAGGATGGCGGCAGAAACGGTTGATAAACTGGCAGAAGAAAAACTGGAAGTGCTTTTACATGAAGTCGAGGAACCTTTAAGCAGAGTTCTGGCGTTTATGGAGAAAACGGGGATAGCAGTAAATAAAAGCATGCTTTTGGATTTTGGGAAGGAATTGGACGAAAAAATAGGGAACCTGGAAAAAGAGATTTATGTCTCGGCCGGTTCGCCATTTAATATCAATTCACCGCAGCAGCTGGGGAAAGTCTTGTTTGAAGACTTGGGCCTTCCCCCAATGAAAAAAACCAAAACGGGGTATTCCACTGACGCGGAAACACTGGAAGAATTAAGATCAGAGCACCCGGTTATTGAAAAGGTCCTGGAATTCCGGCAATTGGGCAAATTGAATTCCACCTACGTCAAAGGATTATTAAACCAGTTAAGCGAAGGGAAAATCCATACCACTTTTCAGCAGACGGTAACCGCGACAGGAAGATTATCCAGTATTGAGCCCAATCTTCAGAATATCCCAATCCGGCTGGAAGAAGGGAGAAAACTTCGTAAAATTTTTAGTCCGACCAAAGACGAGTGGCTGTTATTTTCTGCGGATTATTCCCAGATTGAATTAAGAATATTAGCGCATTATTCGC
This sequence comes from Peptococcaceae bacterium, assembly GCA_012517475.1. Taxonomy (GTDB): domain Bacteria; phylum Bacillota; class Desulfitobacteriia; order Desulfitobacteriales; family Syntrophobotulaceae; genus Dichloromethanomonas. The sequence goes on from JAAYUV010000100.1 coordinate 9,038, forward strand.
GTGATCCGATACTTTGCCAGTCTTTTCTGGTAGGAGAAGATGTACACAGCAGGACGGCATCCGAGGTATTTCAAGTGCCGCTTTCTGAAGTTACGTCAGATATGAGGCGTAAGGCAAAGGCAGTTAATTTTGGTTTAATGTATGGATTGACCGATTTCGGTCTGGCCCGGGATCTTGCGATACCCAGAAAAGAGGCCAGGTTTTACATTACACAATATTTTGAACGCTACAGCGGAGTTCAACGATACCTTCAGGAAGTAGTGGATCAGGCCAAGGGCTCCGGTGAAGTCAGAACCCTGCTCAACCGTTTGCGGAGAATTCCGGAATTGTCTCATCCCAATCGAATGACCAAACAGTTCGGGGAACGGATAGCCAAAAACACCCCGATTCAGGGTACAGCAGCCGACATTATGAAAATTGCCATGATTCAGGTGTTCGAGACCCTTGAAGGTTTTGAGGCCGATATTTTGCTTCAGGTTCATGATGAACTGCTCATACAGGTTAGTCCCCGGGATCTTGATATCGTTGCCCGAAAAGTGAAAGAAGTCATGGAAACGGCATATCCGATTTCGGTTCCGTTGGAAGTGGACTGCAAGGTAGGTAACAACTGGTATGAAATGGTACCCTATCAATTTCAAAAATAGACCATAGTAATAAAGGAAGGGGGTTTTTCCATGCCTGAACTTCCGGAAGTTGAAAGCATAAAATTAACACTAGCCAAAAATACACTGGGTAAAAAGATTCTTGATGCGGAGATATTTTGGCCCCCTGCGGCTGTATCCATCGCTGATCTGGATTTTGCGGAACTGGTTAAAGACAGGGTTATTGAAAATTTTGACAGAAGGGGAAAGTATCTGCTAATCGGTTTAAACAACGGGATTACCATGATCGTGCATTTCAGGATGACAGGCCGGCTAATATATTATCCGGAAAAACAACCGGTCGATAAACATACCCATGTGGTCTTTTATTTGGATGAGGGGGAAATGCATTACTCAGATATCAGGAAATTTGGAAGAATTCAGCTTGTTCCCACTCAAAAAGCTTCAGATATCTCTTCCCTGGCCAAGCTTGGTCCTGAACCGCTCGATGAATGTTTTGCCTTTGATACCTTAGGACAAAGGCTGGCCAAAAAGAAGAGTTCCATAAAGGCCGCCCTGCTTGACCAAGCCGTGATTGCAGGATTAGGAAATATCTATGCTGATGAAGCTCTTTTCCGGGCGGGAATCCTGCCGGGAAGAAATACCCAGTCTTTGAAAGTTTCCGAAATCATTTTGCTTTATAATTCCATTTGTGAAGTCCTGACGGAAGGAATCAATGCCAGGGGGACCTCATTCCGGGATTATCGTGATGCCGACGGAAACAGAGGCTCATTCCAGGAAAACCTGATGGTTTACGGGAGAGGCGGAATGGAGTGCAAAGAATGCGGAAGTCTTTTGCAGCGGGAAAAAATTGCCGGGAGAACCACGGTCTATTGTTCCCAGTGCCAAAAATAATTGAGACAGAAATCATGATCAAGAGGAGCATCCGGATAGTACATGAGTATTTTATTTTGCAGGAACGTAGAAATTGAAGTTGCGGGGAGTACGCTTCTTGAAAATATATCATTTCGACTGGAAAAAGGAGAAAAGGCAGGGCTTGTTGGAGCAAACGGAGCCGGAAAAACGACTCTTTTGCGTGTGTTAATGGGGGAAATCCCTTACGAAAAAGGGGAAATCGACAGACCGTTAACCATAGGATATCTCCCTCAGGCAACGGCCACGGAGGGCCTAATGCCGCGGTTTCAAGGAGGAAAAGGAGCGGCAACGGCCACGGAGGGCCTAATGCCTCGACGATCAGGAGGATCTAGTGCTGCGATGCCATGGATGGCAAAGAGCAGCGAATTTCAAGGTACCGTTTTTCACTCGATGCTTTCTGAAAGACAAGATATTATGGATATGCGGGAAAATCTTCGCTATTTGGAGATTAGGATGTCTCAGGAGGCCGATGAAAAAACCCTTGAACAATACAGCAAGTTAACCGAAAAATACGAGCATGACGGGGGATATGCCCTGGAAGCCCAGGCCCGTAAGATTCTTGCCGGATTAGGGTTCTCCAACGATCATGCGAAAGACTGCCAAAACCTCAGCGGCGGACAAAAGACCAGGCTCGCACTGGGAAAATTGCTCCTGCGAGAGCCTGAACTTCTCATACTCGACGAGCCTACCAATCACCTGGATATTGAAGCCTTGGAATGGCTGGAAAACTACTTGAATGATTATTCCGGTGCTGTTCTGGTTGTTTCCCACGACCGGTATTTTCTGGACAGGGTCTCCAGCCGGATTTTCCTAATCCAGGATGGGAATTTAAAAGAATATACGGGGAACTATACAGAGTTTGAACTGCAGCGGGCGGTCGAAGAAGTGACATTAACCAGGGAAGCGGAAAGGGTAAACAAAAAGATCGCTGATTTGGAAGAATATATCCGCCGGCATGGGGCAGGGATCAAGGCCAAACAAGCCAGGGGAAGAGAAACCCAGCTTAAGAAAATTACCCCCGTAACTGCTCCTAAAGTGACGAAATCCCTGAACCTTCACTTTGGCCCCCAAAACAGAGCAGGGGATAAGGTTCTGAATATTGATAACCTTTCCATCGCTTATCATCAGAAGGAAATATTTAAAAATGTTGAACTGGAATTACGCAGGGGAGACCGGGTTGCCCTTTTGGGGAAGAACGGAATCGGAAAGACTTCCCTGTTAAAAGCTGTTTTGGGAAAAATACCTTTTCATGGATCAATCCGAATCGGAGCAAATGTATCTATCGGCTACTTTTCTCAGGAACATGAAGATATTGGACTCAGGGACACCGTTATCGATGAGATCCGTTATTCAACAAAATACGAGGACCCTCAGATCAGAAATATCCTTGCTGGATTTGGATTCCGGGGAGATGATGTTTTCAAGCCTCTCCAGGTTCTCAGCGGTGGGGAAAAAAGCAGACTGGCCCTGTGTAAATTGTTTTTGGCCAAAGGAAACCTGCTTCTTTTGGATGAGCCAACAAACCACCTGGACATGGATACAAGGGAAGTACTTGAAGAAGCTTTGCTGGAGTATGATGGAACCATACTGACCGTATCGCATGACAGGTATTTTTTAAACCGGATTGTTAACAAGATAGCAATCCTGACTCCTCTGGGTTTAAGAATCATTGAAGGAGATTATACTACTTACCGGGAAATTATCGAGAATGAAAATTCCATGGAAGACCAAACCGGAAATCAGGATGCTCCGACTACTTCTGCTTCCAGGAGTTTTCAGGAAGAATCCAAAAATAACCGGCGTAAAGAGAAAAAAATAAAACAGCTGGAAGAAAAAATCGAAAAGACAGAAGAATTACTCCGGATAACAGAACGGAATTTGGAGTTGGTTTCCGGTGATTATGAGCAAACTTTAAAGCTGCATACCGAGTATGAAAAGCTGCAGGAAGAGTTAGACATACTCATGCAGGAGTGGCTGGTTTTCTCTGATTAAAAACTTCACCAATTATTCCTGACTGTCATATATTATCCCTGAAGTAATACTTAAAAGGGGTATAATATATATGGGAATAGCGCTGGTTATCGCTCTGGCTTTAAGTCTCGACGGATTCGGTGTAGGAATGGCTTATGGGCTGAAACGGATTAAAATCCCTTTGGGATCGATGGCGATTATTGCCTTTTGTTCAGCCCTGGCTATGGCAACTTCGATGCTCTTTGGTCAACTGATCATGCCGAAACTTACGTTCGTCTCACCGAAAGTTTTAGGTGCTGTGATCCTGATAGTCATTGGTTGTTACCAGTTGATTCAGGCCTTTCAAGCACGGAGGGAGGAAGCTGTCCCGGCTATGGCCTCGGCTGTTGCCCGGGAGGAATCCTATAAAACGCTTTTGAGTATCAAATTAAACCTGTTCGGACTTGTAATTCAGATACTCAAAAGTCCGGATGCGGCTGATATTGATGGATCGGGTACGATCAGCCCCAATGAAAGTATCCTCTTGGGGATTGCCCTGGCTTTGGATACATTTGCTTCAGGAATGGCTGCCACGATGACGGGCGTTACGCTGTACGTGATATTGCTGGTAGCGATTATGCAGGTTCTGATGATCTGTGCGGGACAGATTTTAACTGGAAAATTATCTTCCGGTTTCTTAAAGAAGGCAAAATTTTTACCAGGGGCGGTACTTGTATTGATCGGTTCACTGAAAATGATTTGAGGAGTAATTGTACATGATGAGGATTGGACTTACCGGAGGAATTGCCAGCGGAAAAAGCAGTGTCGCAGCATGGTTCCGGAAAAAAGGGATTTCTGTTTTTGATGCGGATGATGCCGTTCATCAAATCATGGCCGAATCGGTCATGATTTCGGCTATTGAGAAGGAATTTGGGTCAGAATACCTGATAAATGGTGAAATAAACAGGCCCTTACTTGCTCTTCATGTCTTTCAGGATCAAAACATGAAAACCCGGCTGGAAAAACTCCTTCACCCGCCTGTATTGGAAGAAATGGAGAAACAATGCCGGGAAGCTGAAAAATGTGGGGAGAAGCTGATAATTTTGGACATTCCGCTTCTTTTTGAGGCAGGGTGGGACAAGTTTATGGATGAAATATGGGTGGTATATGTTCCTTTTTCTGTTCAATTGGAAAGACTGATCTTACGAAACGGATTATCCGGGGAGGAAGCGGAAAGACGGATCCGCTCCCAGATGAATCTGGATGAAAAGGCTGGTAAAGCAGACCGGGTTATTGACAACGGGGGAAGCAGAGAAGAAACGGAGCAACAGCTGGAATCGATCTGGAAAGATCTAATCCTTTAATTGAAATTTACTAATAAACGGTTTGAAGGATGCATAGAGATATAGAGCCAGAAAAAAATAGGATGGGTGTATTTTGTACGTTATAAAATTAACAAAAACTAAACTGCTGATTATTCTTTTAGCGCTTTTTATTGTTGTTTCTTATAAATATGATATTTTTGAAAAAATTCTATATCCTTACCCGCATAAGCAAACCATCGAGAAATATGCAATAGCCTACGGGGTTGACCCTTTATTTGTAACGGCTGTTATCAGGGAGGAAAGTCACTTTATTCCTTACTCCAGCTCTCACAAAGGCGCCGTCGGACTGATGCAGCTTATGCCTGAGACTGCCAGGGAAATAGCGGTTTGGCTTGGTGAAGATTACGCGAAAATTGACCTGACTAAGCCTGAGGATAATATTCGTTATGGAACCTGGTACCTTGCCACTTTAAATAAACAGTATTCCGGCAATCATATTCTTGTTCTGGCAGCCTATAATGCCGGAAGCGGGAGAGTAAGCAAATGGCTGGCAAGTTCACCGCGGGATCTGAATTCCTATCTGATCGATGATATTCCCTTTAAGGAAACCAGAGACTATGTTCAGAAGGTTTTAGCATCTTATAAGAAGTATACCTCTCTGTATGCTGAGTAAAGGATTATTCTTCTATCAGAACCGCACCTTCCGGATCGATATCCAGTGCCATAAAAGTAGACTGAAGATAATTTTTGGCGAGTGCGTTTTGCATGTGCTCTGCGACTCGCTGTTCAATACCCGCAGGGCAGAAAGCCAAGAGAGTAGGGCCTGATCCGCTTAAAGCAGCACCATAAGCGCCGGCCTTCAGGGCAGAATGTAAAGCCTCCGGCATACCGGGGATTAAAGAAGCCCTTTGGTTTTGGTGAATGCGGTCCTGGGTAGCAATCGATAAAAGATGATAATCTTCATGGATAAATGCATCAACGAGCAATCCTACCCGGGAGGAGTTAAAAACAACATCGTTTCGCGGTACAGCGGTAGGGAGTATTCCCCTTGCTTTTTCTGTTTCAACCAGAATATCCGGGATTACTACCACAGCCTTAAAAGAGGGATTTTTAGAAAGTATCCGTGGTACCACACTATCTTCCGTCATGACGGTAAGGGTAATCCCGCCGTAAAGAGCCGGTGAGACATTATCCGGATGTCCTTCGATTTCAGTGGCAAGCTTTAATAATTCAAAACGGTCATATGGATAACCGGCTATGGCGTTGGCGATCAGCAGCCCTCCAACCACGGCGGTTGAACTGCTTCCCAGTCCGCGGGCGGGCGGGACATGCCCCTGGGTTGTTATCTTGAGGGGTTTCGGATTAAAACCGATACGCTGCCAAAGCAGACAGGCCGTTTTCCATAGGAGGTTGTTTTCATCCAGCGGGATATGGTCACAATAGGTTCCTTCTAGTATAAATTCTAACCTGTCACTTGCTTCAGCGGTAAAAGTATTGTAAAGCTTGACGGCCAGTCCCATGCAATCAAATCCCGGTCCGAGATTGGCTGAGGTGGCAGGTACTTTTACTTGTAACATCTTTTCCTCCGTCTTACAGGCTCTAAAATTATTTTGATCAACTCATAAATTTTATAACAAATGAATAGGGAAGTAAACTAGGGTAAGATTAATGCATGCCGTTAGTTTCCAAACGAATGACGTTATAAATCTTATCAAGCTTGCTGTATGAACCCAGAGAATCCAAAGCCTGGCGAAGCTGCCCTTCTTTGCAGGGATGAGTCACAAGGACAATTTCCGCATTATTTTCCGGACGGGGTTTTTGGATAATGGAGTTAAAACTAATCCCTGCTTCGGCAAAGAATAAGGCCAGGGTAGCAAAGACCCGGGGTTCATCTTTCACTTTTAAGCGAATATAATATCCTGTTACGAAACTATCGGCGGCTTTGATCGGAGAATTCCGGTAACAGCCACACCCGATTAAACCGGATGCTTTTCCTTCCATGTTTCTGACGATTTGGATAATGTCAGATACGACGGCACTCCCTGTAGGCAAAGATCCGGCACCCTTACCATAAAACATGGTTTCTCCTACCGCATCACCTACCACGTAGACGGCGTTATACACTCCGCTTACTGTTGCCAGAGGATGTTTTTTGGGGAGGAGTGCGGGGTGAACCCTGATTTCGATTCCATCTCCCTGATTCTTGGCAATGGCAAGAAGTTTAATGACACAATCCAGTTCCGAAGCGTATTGAATATCGGCCGGAGAAATTTTTGTGATCCCTTCCACAAATACGTCGTTAAATTTAACTCTTGTATTAAACGCCAAAGAGGAGAGGATAGCCAGTTTGCGCGCTGCGTCAAGTCCTTCCACGTCTGCGGTTGGATCTGATTCGGCATAGCCAAGTTCCTGGGCTTCCTGAAGAACGTCGGCAAAATCACGTCCCTGTTCTGTCATTGCGGATAATATATAGTTTGTAGTACCATTGATGATTCCGATTACAGAGGAAATGCTGTTGGCCGTTAAAGATTGCCTGATAGCGGCGATAATGGGGATACCTCCTGCTACGCTGGCTTCAAAGAACAGGTCCCGTCCATACTGATTGGCTGTATTCAGCAGCTCCTCACCATGAATGGCAAGTAAATCCTTATTGGCTGTAACCACATTCTTTCCATGTTGAAGGGCGGAAAGAATGTATGAACGGGCCGGTTCAATTCCGCCCATTACTTCTACAACAATATCTATTTCAGGATCATTCAGAATTTCATCAGGCTTGTCGGTAAAAGAAATCCCGTCACTGTAAGGTCTTTCTTTAAGAAGATTGCGGACTAACGCTTTTTTAACAGAGATATTGGAATGTGAGCGGGTATCAATATCATAGGGGTTATTCATCAGGATGGCGGCGACACCGCTCCCGACTGTTCCGAACCCCAATAAACCGATCTGGATCTTTCTCATGTTGACTTCCTCCTATCCTTGTCGAGTGAACAAGTGTTTATCTACAGTGGACATTATATCAACCTTACGCTATTTAGGCAAGGTTTTTTTATAGGGGTGCGAAGTTTTATATAAAGTCTTGACACCGGCAACTGTATCATATACACTTATAATAATTTTGAGATGTGCTATAACAGTTAGTGCGCGAGTATAAATAGAGGTAAAGAATTTTTTTACTATTCGACATTATCTTTATAAATAGTTCTTAACATTTAAACCGAAAAGAAGTAAACTTAAGTAATATAAAGTTTTAGAGGGGAATGTACTTATGATGATTTACTCTAATGGAAAATTTGTTGACAGCCAAGATAAAAAATTAATTTTTCATCATGGCTTCCTTTACGAAGACGGAGTAATTGTCAAAGACCGAGTGGTGAAAACTCCCCTTCTTTATTCAGGTGTATTGAATATGAAAAAAAATCATTCCCTCAACCTCTAGAACAGAGGGTATATCGTCTATCTCAGGGGACATTCCCTCCTCAAGATGAATACCAGGAGGGATGTCCCTTTATAACTATCAGGAAGGAAGTGCGCTTATGAACAGTGATACTGTGAAAAAGGGAATTGACAGGGCTCCGCATCGGTCTCTTTTTAAAGCGCTTGGTCTGACAGATCGCGAAATAGAAAGACCGCTTGTGGGGATTGTGAATTCATTTAATGAATTAGTGCCGGGACATATGCACCTTCGTCAAATAGCAGAGGCTGTTAAATCCGGGGTTCGGGAAAATGGCGGCACCCCGCTTGAATTTCCAACCATCGGAGTTTGTGACGGAATTGCAATGGGGCATATTGGAATGCATTTTTCCCTGGCAAGCAGGGAATTAATTGCTGATTCCATAGAGATTATGGCCAGAGCCCATGGTCTGGATGCTTTGGTCTTCATCCCAAGCTGTGATAAGGTTGTTCCCGGAATGCTGATGGCCGCCGTGCGGCTGAATCTTCCTTCCATTGTTGTAAGCGGTGGACCGATGCTCCCCGGACGTTTCAAAGGGGAAGAAGTCAACCTGATCACGCTGTTTGAAGCAGTCGGAAAGGTACACAGCGGGCAGGAAAACGAAGAGTGGCTCAAAGGGATGGAAGAAAAAGCATGCCCTACCTGCGGGTCCTGTGCAGGCATGTTTACTGCAAATTCCATGAATTGTCTTACTGAAGTCCTGGGTTTAGCCTTACCCGGCAATGGTACGATCCCCGCCGTGTATTCCGAAAGGATCGTGCTGGCGAAGGAAAGCGGGTACCAGGTTATGAATCTTTTGAGGGCTGATGTCCGGCCCAGGGACATTGTGACCAGAGCATCCATTATGAACGGAATCGCGGCGGATATGGCTTTGGGCTGTTCCACCAATACCATTCTCCACCTTCCGGCCATTGCTTTTGAAGGGGAGATTGAATTCGATTTGTCAGTTATCAATGAAATTAATGACCGAACACCTCAAATCTGCAAGCTGAGTCCTGCGCTAAACGGGCATTATCTGGTTGACCTGAACGAAGCAGGCGGTATTAGTGCCGTTCTGAAAACCTTGTTGGATGCCGGTCTAATAGACGGATCGGTTAAGACGGTATCCGGTGTGACGATGGCTGAAAGACTAGCCGATGCCAAAATCAAAGACTTTCATATTATTCATCCTCTGGATACGCCTTATTCCCAAAAAGGCGGCTTAAGTATTCTTTTTGGGGACCTGGCGCCGGATGGAGCAGTTATAAAAGTAGGCGCCCTGGCTAATAGGGATATTGTTTTTGAAGGAACAGCAAAAGTATATGATGGTGAGGTTCCTGCCGCCGACGCAATTCGCAACGGGGAAATTAAAGCTGGCGATGTTTTGATCATCCGCTATGAAGGACCGCGCGGGGGGCCGGGTATGAGAGAAATGCTGGGGCCAACTTCAACCTTAGCCGGTATGGGACTGGACGCATCTGTCGCTCTTTTAACCGATGGCCGTTTTTCAGGCGGCAGCAGGGGGCTTTCCATCGGGCATATTGCACCGGAAGCAGCGCTTGGCGGGGAGATCGCTTTTGTTGAAGATGGGGATATCATTCGGATTGATTTGGTAAAACGGACAATTGACTGGCTGCTGCCCGAAGAGGAAAAAGCGAAAAGAAGAAAAAATTTCTCGCCTGAAAAGGGACTGGCCAAAGCTTATGAAGTTGCAGGAAGAACCGGTTATCTGGGGCGCTATGCTAAGTTTGTTCAATCAGCAAATAAAGGAGCTGCCTTTAAGACGTCTAAGGAGGATTAGGTATGAGTAAATCCATTGACGAAATCTTAACAGCGAGAGACCCTGAAACCACCTGGGAAGATGAAGAAAGCCTTTCATTAACATCCTGCAATGGAGCAAAAGTTCTTTTGGATGTGTTAGCCAATGAAGGGGTTGAAGTCATCTTCGGCTATCCGGGAGGATCTTTGCTGACGCTGTATGATGCGCTTCTTGACAGCCCGATCAAACATGTCCTGCCACGGCATGAACAAACCTGTGTACATGCGGCGGATGCTTATGCCAGGGTAAGCGGGAAGGTAGGAGTCTGTATGGCAACATCCGGGCCGGGGGCGGCAAATCTTGTTACCGGAATTGCCAATGCCTATATGGATTCTATTCCGATGGTGATTATTACCGGACAAGTACCGACCCATCTATTAGGAAGTGACTCCTTTCAGGAAGTGGATATCACTGGGATGACCTTTCCGATAACAAAGCACTCCTACCTTGTTAAAGACGCCAAGGATATTCCCCGAATTGTAAAAGAAGCTTTTCATATCGCGGGAACAGGGAGGCCTGGGCCGGTTTTGATTGATCTGCCGAAAAACATTATGGCAGCTGAGGTAGTCGATCCGCACCCACCAAAAGTATCGCTGAAAAGCTATAAGTTTTTTACCAAAGGAAATTCCGGCCAGATTGAAGAAGCGGCAAGGGCTTTAGTACAAAGCAAGAAGCCTGTGGTCTATGCCGGCGGGGGAGTTATCACCTCAGGCGCAGGACCTGTTCTTCAGGAGCTGATTGAAAAAGCCAATATCCCTGCCGTTACTACCCTTATGGGGATTGGGAGTGTTCCTGCCGGGCATTCCAATCTTTTGGGGATGGTTGGAATGCATGGTACGATCACCGCAAACCTGGCGGTCAACGACTGTGACCTATTAATTGCTGTCGGGGTCCGTTTTGATGACAGGGTTACAAGCGGGCTGAAACACCGTTTTGCAACAAAAGCCAAGGTTATTCATATTGATATCGATCCTGCTGAGATCGGCAAAGTGATCAGGGCGCATATTCCAATTGTGGGTGATGCCCGTCTTGTTCTGGAAGAGTTGATACAAAAGGTAACTCCTCCAAATATTCCGGAGTGGTGGGAGCAATTACGCCTTTGGCAAAAGGAGTATCCGCTTCAATATGAACAGGATGGCCGTTTGAATCCGCAGACCATTCTCGAAGCCATGGGGAGAATCGGGGGAGAGAACGCGATTGTTGCCACAGATGTAGGGCAACACCAGATGTGGGCTGCCCAGTTTTATCCCGTAAGTAACGGGAGACAATTTATAACAAGCGCAGGCTTGGGAACCATGGGTTTTGGTTTTCCGGCGGCAATCGGCGCACAGATCGCGAAACCCGATAGTCTGGTTTTTCTCGTTACGGGAGACGGATCTTTTCAAATGAATATTCAGGAGCTGGCGACCACCGTTCAGTATAATCTTCCTATTAAAATTATCCTCATGAATAACGGTGTCCTGGGGATGGTAAAACAGTGGCAAAAGATGTTTTATAAAGAACGGTTCAGCCAGATTCAGCTTCATGCCAACCCAGACTTTATCAAAGTTGCGGAAGCGTATGGCATTAAAGGGATACGGGTTGAAAGTGCCGGGCAGGTAGAAGCTGCCCTGCTCGAAGCATTGGCTGTTCCCGGACCGGTTTTGCTTGATTTTACGATTTCCCCGGATGAAGTTGTTCTTCCGATGGTTCCTCCCGGGAAAGCCATTACTGAGATTCTGGGAGGTAAAGTATAATGCTGCATACATTAGCGGTACTTGTAGAGAATAATCCCGGGGTTCTCGCCCGCATCTCCGGTTTGTTTGCGCGGCGGGCCTATAATATTTACAGTTTGACAGTATGTCAGACTGAAAATCCGAGTATATCTTTAATGACCATTGTTGTCGAGGGGGACAGCCAGGTTATTGAGCAAGTGACCAAACAACTGCATAAACTTGTTGTTGTTCATAAGGTTTCCAACTTGAGTAACGAAGCAGTGGTGGACAGGGAACTTGCCTTAATCAGAGTGAAAGTCAGGTCGGAAACAAGGCTTGAAGTTCTACAGACAGTGGATATTTTCAGAGGACGGGTTGTTGATATGGGAAGGAGCAATCTAACCATTGAATTAACCGGGGATGAGGATAAGATTAACGCCTTTATCCGTACCATGCGGCCTTACGGGATTCTGGAACTGGTCAGAACCGGTAAGATTGCCATTGCCCGCTCTGATAATTAAATAATATCAATGCTAATCTAAAGACCTTTTGAATTTATATGTTAGGAGAGTTGAGAATTATGGCAAAGATTTATTATGATTCCGATGCGGATCTGGGAATCCTCCAAGGAAAAACGATTGCAGTGATGGGGTGGGGAAGTCAGGGGCATGCCCAATCTCAGAATCTTCATGACTCCGGGCTGGATGTATTGGTTGGTTTGCGTAAAGGAAGTGCCCGCTGGAAGGAAGCTGAAGAAGCAGGTCTAAAAGTGATGACAGTATCTGAAGCCGCTGCTCAGGCCGATATTATCCAGATCCTTCTTCCGGATGAACAACAGGGAAAAGTTTACCGGGAAGAAATCGCACCTCATATGAAATCCGGAAAAGTACTGGTGTTTTCTCACGGTTTCAATATTCATTTCGGACAGATCGTTCCCCCTGCGGATGTCGATGTCATTATGGTTGCTCCCAAGAGCCCGGGACATCTCGTCCGCCGTACTTATGAAGAAGGAGCCGGAACGCCGGGGCTGATTGCAGTATATCAGGATGCCACAGGCAATGCCCATCAAATTGGCCTTGCTTATGCCAAGGGAATAGGCTGCACCAGAGCGGGACTTTTGGAAACCACTTTCAAAGAAGAAACCGAAACCGACTTATTTGGAGAGCAAGTGGTTCTTTGCGGCGGTGTCAGCGAGCTGGTCAGAGCCGGATTTGATACCTTGGTAGAAGCGGGATACCAGCCTGAAAGCGCTTATTTCGAATGTTTGCATGAATTAAAGCTCATTGTAGATCTCATGTATGAAGGCGGAATCAGTATGATGCGCTATTCCATTTCCGATACGGCGCAGTATGGGGACCTGATGATCGGCAGAAGAATTATTACCGAAGAAACCCGGGAGGAAATGCGACAGGTGCTGTCGGAAATTCAAACCGGAGAATTTGCAAGAAACTGGCTCTTAGAAAACCAAGTCGGAAGACCGGTATTTAACGCCATGACCAAAATAGATGCGGAACACCCTATCGAGCAGGTTGGAAAAGAACTTCGTTCTATGATGCCTTGGCTTAAGAAAAAGAAATAACTATATTAATTGATCGAAATAGCAATTGTATTACTAGTAGATTCATTCCAAAGTAGTGATAACTAAAAAAGCTTTCACTAACCCCAGATTAGTCTCTGTAATGGATGGATAGCGTGAAGCGCGTTACGCATGCGTAACGGGATGCGGAGCGCGGCTGTTTCGATGCGTGAAGGCTGATAATGCCTTCACGGGAAGGCCTAGTGCGGCGATGCCATGGATGGCAGGGAGCTGCTCGCCACGGACGGTCGTAAAGGCCCAGCAGGTCTTTACGCTGCCGAAAGTGTCTATCCATTACAGAGACCTGCTCGGATAAAACGAATTGATGTCAATATATTAACGCGATTTACGAATCGATCTACTAGTCAATAAGCTGAGAGAGGAGGTTGCACAATGCGCCGCATAGAATTTTTTGATACGACTTTGAGGGACGGGGAGCAATCCCCCGGAGTAGCATTGAATATGGAAGAAAAGCTGCAGATCGCTCGTCAACTGGAAAAACTAGGGGTTGATGTCATCGAGGCTGGTTTCCCGATTACCTCCCCCGGAGATTTTCAGGCTGTTTCCATCATTGCAGAGAATGTGAGGCAGACAACGATCGCTGCTCTGGCCCGGGCTGAAGCGAAAGACATCGAGAGGGCCTGGGAGGCAATCCAAAAAGCTGAGAGCCCCCGGATTCATACATTTATTGCTACTTCTCCCATCCACATGCAGTATAAGCTGAGGAAGAACCCCGATCAGGTTTTGGAACAAGCCAAGTTTGCCGTAGAACTTGCCAAGTCCAAGGTAACCGACGTTGAGTTCAGTGCGGAGGACGCTTCCCGAAGCGATGTGGAGTTTTTGGGGAGAATTTTCTCAATTGCCATTCAAGCGGGGGCTACAGTTATTAATATTCCTGATACGGTCGGTTACGCCATGCCCGATGAGTTTGCCGCTTTTGTGAAAGCCGTGATGGAGAGAACCAAGGGAATAGAAAAAGTGAAGGTCAGTGTACACTGTCATAATGACCTTGGTCTTGCAGTAGCTAATTCCCTTGCTGCAGTCAGGGTTGGCATTCACCAGATCGAATGTGCCGTAAATGGATTAGGGGAAAGAGCCGGAAATGCTGCGCTGGAAGAAATTGCAATGGCTTTGCATACCCGTAAAGATTCTTATGGGATTGAAACCGGAATAGTTTCCAAGGAAATTTCCCGAACCAGCAGTATGGTAAGCCGTTTGACAGGGATGAGGATTCAGCATAACAAGGCGGTAGTAGGAAAAAATGCTTTTATGCATGAATCGGGAATTCACCAGGACGGCGTTCTTAAAGAGAGATCCACCTACGAGATTATGTCTCCTGAGTCCATCGGACTTGAGATGAATACCATTGTCCTGGGGAAACACTCCGGCAGGCATGCTGTAAAGCAGTCCATAGAAGAACTTGGACTGGATGTTTCAGACAATCGGTTTGAAAAACTTTTTGAGGATTTTAAGATTCTTGCTGAGAAAAAGAAAATTATCACCGCGGCTGATCTCTTTGCCCTTGCCGATACACAGCATATGACAGAAGAACTGTCCCTGGATTATTGGCAAATATTAAGCGGCAACAACTTAAAACCTACAGCCACCATCGGCCTGTGGCATAAAAACGGAGATAATGATGAAGAACTTGTAAAAGCCGCTTATGGAGACGGTCCTGTTGCTGCAGCTTATAAAGCCATTGATAAGATCATCGGTGTGGATGGAAGATTGCTGAACTATTCACTTCAAGCTATCGACAGTGGTGAGGATTCCCAGGGTGAAGTGACGGTAACCGTAAAATTTGGAGATCATACTGTTGCCGGAAGAGGAATCAGTACCGATATTATCGAAGCAAGCCTCAAAGCTTATCTCCATGCCGTGAATAGAGCCCTGGACAAAGGGTGGATCTCGGTTAAAAATCGGGAAAAACAAAATATTTAATGTAGCAAATACCCGTGAAGAGATAATATGATAGTAGAAAATTTAAACAGTAAAAGGGGGTATGTTCCTGTGGGGATGACAATCGCTGAAAAAATCCTTGCCGCACATGCCGGGTTAGATCACGTCGTTCCGGGAGAAATCATTAACGCCAAACTGGATTTGGTATTGGCTAATGATATCACAGGGCCGTTTGCCATACAGGAATTCGAAAAACTTGGTGTTGATAAGGTATTTGATAAAGAGAAAGTGGCGATGGTTCCGGACCATTTTACACCGAACAAGGATATCGCCTCAGCTGAACAAAGCAAGATCATTAAGGATTTTTCCAAGAGACATCATCTTACGCATTATTGGGAAGCCGGACGGGTTGGTATTGAACATTGTCTTCTCCCGGAGCAAGGAGTCGTTCTGCCCGGAGACCTGATTATCGGGGCTGATTCTCATACGTGTACCTATGGCGCGTTAGGGGCTTTTGCCACAGGGGTCGGAAGCACGGATTGCGGTGCGGCGATGGCAACCGGTGAGGCTTGGTTCCGTGTACCCGAGTCGTTAAAATTCGTGTTTAACGGTTCCCGGTTTCAGCCTTGGGTGGGCGGTAAGGATTTAATTCTGTACATGATTGGTAAAATCGGTGTTGATGGAGCAAGGTATAAGGCCATGGAATTTACAGGCGAAGGAATCAGAAATCTTTCCATGGATAACCGCTTGACCATGTGCAATATGGCCGTTGAAGCAGGGGCAAAAGCAGGGATTATCGAACCTGATGAAATTACCCTGAACTACGTAAAGACAAGAGCTAAAAGAGAATATAAAATCTATCACAGTGATCCCGATGCAAATTATGAAAAGATATTTGAATTGAATAGTGCAGATATTCCGCTTCAAGTGGCTTTTCCGCATCTGCCTGAAAATACAAAATCAGTGGATGAAGCAAGCGGTATAAAGATTGACCAGGTTGTAATCGGATCTTGTACCAACGGACGTTTGGAGGATTTGGAAATAACAGCCAAAATCTTAAAGGGCAAAAAGGTTCATCCTGAAATCCGGTGTCTGATTTTCCCGGGAACACGGGATATTTATCTGGAAGCTCTTCGCCGCGGTTGGATTGAAACTATGATTGAAGCCGGCGCTGCGGTGAGTACTCCTACCTGCGGACCTTGTCTGGGCGGACATATGGGGATATTGGCCAAAGGAGAACGTGCCTTATCGACAACGAACCGTAATTTTGTCGGCCGGATGGGGCATCCGCAAAGTGAAGTTTACCTGTGTAATCCTGCTGTGGCGGCTGCTTCCGCTGTCCGCGGGGAGATCGTTCATCCCAGGGAGGTAGTGAATAATGGGTAAAGCATGGAAATTTGGTCATGATATTGATACGGATGTCATTATACCGGCGCGTTACCTGAATAGTTCCGACCCGGCTTTTTTGGCGGCGCACTGTATGGAAGATGCGGATACTTCTTTTGCCCAAAAAGTTCAGGATGGAGATATTATTGTTGGCGGGAAGAATTTCGGCTGCGGATCTTCAAGAGAACATGCCCCGGTTGCTATCAAAGCGGCGAAGGTGAAAGCGGTTATTGCCGAATCCTATGCTCGGATTTTTTACCGGAATTCCCTGAATATTGGGATGCCCATCCTGGAATGCCCCGAAGCTGTGGCCGGAATTGATAACGGGGATGAGGTGGATGTGGACCTTTCCAGCGGTCAGATCAGAAATCTTACAAAGGGAACCTCATTTCAGGCCAGACCTTTTCCGGTGTTCATGCAGGATCTTATCAAGGCAGGCGGTTTGATTCCATATGTAAAGGGGAATAGGAAGAATGCCTAAAGTGGCGGTATTGCCCGGGGACGGGATTGGTCAGGAGATTGTCCCTGAAGCCTTAAAAGTTCTGAATACTGCGCTGAAACAAAGCGGCATGAAGTTTGAATTTGAAGAGCACTTGATTGGCGGATCGGCAATTGATCTGACGGGAAAAGCATTGCCTGATCGGACGCTTCAGGCTTGTCTGGATGCTGATGCGGTTCTCCTGGGTGCGATAGGGGGTCCCAAGTGGGACAGCCTGCCTGCTAAGGAAAGACCGGAATTGGGAGCCCTTCTGCCTTTGCGTAAAGAACTGAACCTTTATGCCAATATTCGGCCTGTAAAAATGATTCCTTCCCTCCTGTCGGCTTCAACTCTCAAAGAAGATGTTGTGAAAGATGTGGATCTGGTTGTCTTGCGGGAACTTACCGGAGGTCTTTATTTCGGGGAAAAGGGAAGGAATGATCACCCGCCTGCGGCCTATGATGTCCTGGTTTATACTGAAAATGAAGTAAAGCGGATTGTGGAGCTGGGTTTCCAAACCGCTCAGCAAAGAAAGAAGAAACTGTGTTCGGTAGATAAGGCGAATGTCCTGGAATCTTCAAGATTCTGGCGAGAAATTACCAATGATATTGCCCGGAATTATCCGGATGTGGAATTAACCCATATGTATGTCGATAATGCGGCAATGCAGCTCGTTCGTAATCCTGCTCAATTTGATGTGATTGTCACTGAAAATATGTTCGGAGATATTCTGACAGATCTGGCATCTATGCTTGGCGGTTCCATAGGAATGCTGGCATCGGCAAGTATGTCCGGGAAAAAAGGTCTCTATGAGCCTGCTCATGGTTCAGCACCGGACATTGCAGGGCAAAACAAAGCCAATCCGCTGGCAACGATTCTTTCTGCGGCTATGATGCTTCGTTATACTTTTGAACTCAATCAGGAAGCCGACAACATCGAAAAGGCAGTAATCAAAGTTTTGGACGAGGGTTACCGGACAGCCGACCTGGCTAAACCCAATGAGAAAACTGTAGGAACAAAAGAAATGGGTGATGCAGTTGCAGCTGCATTGTCCATGGAGTTTGGCAATTAATTTCAGACAGTTGTTGACAACGGTCATGAAACTTTACTATGATAGAATAAATCTTTGATTTTGTTTAGATATATATGGATTAAATACTAATGACCGACCCAGTATGTTAATGATCCATGCAGAGAGGGGAATCTTGGGCTGAAAGTTCCTTTGGAGAGTTGGCAGAAACCCAGTCGTGAAGTGCGGATGAGTAACCGCCGGTCCTCCCCGTTAACAGAGGGTGATTAAACCTCATTGAGGTATGAATCATTGCAGAGCGGCATGTGTTGCAAGTAAGGTGGTACCGCGGAAGAAAACTTCTTTCGTCCTTAGTAAGGACAGAGGAGTTTTTTGTTTTTTCTTGATTCTGTCCAAATATCAAATAGTAGAATGAGAGTCGAATTAATTATTATGATGGAGTGATCTTTGATGAATAAAATTGGTTTTATTGGTACGGGGAATCTGGCGGCTTCGATTATTAAAGGATTAAGGCAGAATAAATCGGATTATGAATTGTATTTATACGATGTCTTTCCGGAAAAAGCCGATTCTTTGGCGAAGGAGTACCATGCCAGGAGTTGTTCTTTTGAGGAAGTGGTCCGTGAAGCCCAAATCCTTCTCTTAGCCGTAAAGCCTAAGGATATAAAAAGCTTGCTTGAAGAGTTGTCCGCTTATCCTCTGACGGGCAAGCTCCTGATTACCGTCGCTGCCGGTATCGGAATAGGGCTTTATGAAAGAGCTTTGCCCGGAACCGCTGTGATCCGCGTCATGCCCAATACTTCAAGTGCAGTGCTTCAGGCTGTTTCGGGTATGGTTAGGGGAAAGCATGTAACGGATGAACAGGCTGAGGCCGGAGAAAAAATATTTTCTGCGGTTGGCAAGGTCTTGTGGGTTGAGGACAATAAAATCAATGCCCTGACTGCCGTGAGCGGGAGCGGTCCTGCTTATTTTTACCTGTTTACGGAACTCATGGCTGAGGCGGGAGTGAAACTTGGATTAACCAAAGAGGAGGCTGAGCTGCTGGCCAGAGAAACATTAGTAGGAGCAGGAAGAATGCTGGCTGAAGATGTCAGGTCGCCGCAGGATTTGAGACAAGCGGTAACCTCTCCGAATGGCACGACATTCGCTGCTTTGGAAACTTTTCGCAAAGAAGGGCTGGATCGGATTATCTGGTTGGCCATGAAAGCCTGTTTCCTGCGTTCGGAAGAAATGGAAGGAGAGT
Source organism: Peptococcaceae bacterium (assembly GCA_012517475.1). Classification (GTDB taxonomy): domain Bacteria; phylum Bacillota; class Desulfitobacteriia; order Desulfitobacteriales; family Syntrophobotulaceae; genus Dichloromethanomonas. Next base: position 28,385 of record JAAYUV010000100.1, read on the forward strand.
ATGGTCGATGAGTACCTTGAAAAGGGCAGTGATCAAGATAGGAAGTCACAGCCTTACCTCATCCTCCGGAGGGATTAATGGGGTGGTGATGGACAGGTTAGCGTGTGCGATTGCTGCGTTCCGTGAAAAAGGTGTGGAATGTATACTGGTAACATCAGGTGCCGTTGCAGCAGGGATGGCGAAGTTACACTTAAAAGAACGGCCGAAGGATATTGCCGGGAAACAAGCCGCTGCTGCCGTGGGACAGGGAATTTTGATTGAAAAATACTCCTATTTCTTTGAAAAATATGGGTTAACTTGTGCCCAAATCCTGCTCTCCAGAATAGATCTGGTGGATTCCTCCCATTATCGAAATGCTCAGAATACCTTGGAAAGACTATTGAAATTCGGGATCATTCCGATTGTCAATGAAAACGATACAGTGGTGTTCGAAGAATTATGTTTTGGGGATAATGATCGCCTTTCGGCATTGGTTGCGGGGATGATCAATGCAGATATGCTTATACTACTGACAGATGTAGACGGATTGTTTACAGAAAACCCAAATAAAAACCCTCAAGCCAGGCTGATCCCTTTGGTAGAGGATGTTGGCAAGGTTAAAGAGCTTGCTGACGGAGCAGGATCTTCAGTTGGCACCGGAGGGATGACGACAAAGCTTAAAGCTGCCGAGATGGCCAACCGGTTTGGAATGGCTACCTTTCTGATGAATGCCTCAAAATTAGAAGACCTTCCGAAAATTTCCGAGGGGACTTTTCCTGTGGGGACACTGTTTCCGCCTTCCAAGCATAAGATGTCCGGCAAAAAAAGATGGATGGCTTATGCCGCGCTTTCCATGGGAACGGTCATGATCGATAAAGGGGCTCAAAAAGCGCTGCTGCAGGATGGAAAGAGCTTGCTGGCTTCCGGGGTAACCGGAATAGAAGGGTTTTGGGAAAGAAAAGATCTGATCCGGATTGTGAATTCGGAAGGCGAGGAAATTGCCAGGGGGATCGCTGAACTAAGCAGTGAAGAAACTGATAAAGCGAAAGGACTTCGGTCGCAGGATATTATCCAATTATTTCCCGGATTAAAATGTGAAGAACTTGTTCATCGAGATAATATGACGGTTATTGCCGAAGGGAACGGAGCGTAAAAAAGATACTCAGGGAGGTTTTAAGATGGAGATTAATAAGGAATTAATCATGATTGGACAAAGAGCAAAAAATGCCGCGAGAAGGCTTGCTTTTGCGGGAACTGAAGCGAAGAACAATGCTTTGCATGCCATGTCTCAGGCTTTGCTTGAGCATCAGGCAGAAATACTTAAGGCTAATGAACTTGATGTACAGGCAGCGGAAGGGAAAGGACTCAGAAAAAGTCTTATCAACCGGCTGCGCTTGACTACAGCAACCATTCAGGAAATGAGCAAGGCTATCGAAGAGGTTATCAGTTTGCCTGATCCGGTGGGGGGAGGGGAATTCTGGACAAGACCCAACGGACTTCGGATTCAAAAAACGAGGGTACCGTTAGGAGTCGTCGCCATGATTTATGAAGCCAGACCGAATGTCACGGTAGATGCTGCCGCCCTTTGTGTAAAATCGGGGAATGCCTGTGTTCTCCGGGGGGGGTCCGAGGCAATTGAAAGCAATAAAGTTCTGGCAAGGGTCATATCCGAAGCTGCAGAAAAAAGCGGTCTTCCTGAAGGATCCATTCAGCTCGTTGCCATGACAGACCGGGAGTATGCGTTGCAGCTTATGCGAATGAATAAATATATTGATGTGATTATCCCTCGCGGGGGTGCTGGGCTGATTCAGACTGTTATAGAAAATTCAACTGTTCCTGTGATCGAAACGGGGACTGGAGTATGCCATGCCTTTGTTGATAAGGATGCGGATTTGAATAAGGCCGTTTCCATTGTATTTAATGCCAAGACCCAGAAACCGGGAGTCTGTAATGCCTTGGAAACATTGCTTGTGCATGAGGATATCGCTGAAAAATATCTGCCGCTTATCGGAAAACAGTTTCAGGATTTCGGTGTAGAAATCCGGGGATGCGAAAAGGTCCGGCAGATATTGGAGTATAGCAAGCAAGCCGTTGAAGAAGACTGGGGAACAGAATATCTAGATCTGATTATCAGTGTGAAAATCGTAAAGGACCTGGATGAGGCGCTGGACCATATTTACCAGTACAGTACAAAGCATTCGGAAACCATTATTACAGAAAACTATACAACCGCGCAAAGATTCCTGCATGAAATTGATGCGGCTGCTGTCTACGTGAATGCTTCCACCCGGTTCACAGACGGGGGAAGATTTGGATTTGGTGCAGAAATTGGAATCAGCACACAAAAATTGCATTCGCGCGGACCGATGGCATTACCGGAGCTAACTACCATTAAATATATGATTTATGGGGATGGACAGATCGTTACATGATGTGGAAATGTTCGTAATATTTTCATATATTTAAAGCGATTATCTTATCCAAATCTATTGATATGTTTATTATAATAGTGCTATAATTTTAGAGAAAATTTAATCTTTTCACTTATTTGCCCGTTTTTTTGGTAATCACCTCGAATTTTGGCGAAGGTGTGCTTCTTTTTTAGGCCAAGATGTGAAAGTTGTAACAATGTTTTGTTAAAGTCTTATACGAGAAGTAATTGAGCCGGTGGATATGGGTGGGAGTCTCTATTGTTATCAGCTTTTGCATAAAAAAACAGGAGTCTCCTGCTTGTTTTTGTGAGTACTAACACAAAGTGTGTTATTACCTTATAAAGGTTCCTATCTTTGCATGAGGAGGGTAAGTCTGGTTACTGCATTACTTACACAAATTAAATAATAATTAGAGGAGGTTAACGATGAGCTGCGAAGAAAAAAAATGTCAGTGCTGCTGTGGTGAAGAAAATAACCAGCAGAAATATGACAGAATTGCCGAAGTAATTGAAAAGTACAAAAACAGAGAAGGTAGCCTGATTCAAGTGCTGCATATGGCGCAAAGCATTTTTGGCTACTTGCCGCTTGAACTCCAAAAGTTCATTGCTGAAGGCATGGACAAGCCTCTTTCAGAGGTTTCAGGAGTTGTAACTTTTTATTCTTTCTTTTCCACCGAACCCAGAGGGGAGCATACGATCAGGGTTTGTCTGGGAACAGCCTGCTATGTGAGAGGCGGAAAGAAATTAGTGGATCGCCTGGAAGAAATCCTGGAAGTCAAGGTTGGGGGAACTACCAAAGATCAGAAGTTTACATTTGAAGTTGCCAGATGTATCGGGGCTTGCGGTCTTGCTCCTGCCATGATGATTGATGATGTTGTATATAAGCAGGTAAATCCTGATAAACTTGAAGCTATTTTGGCCAAGTATTAATAAGAAAAGGCTTGGAGGTGAAGAGATGAGCGTTACATCTGTTAATAGCATTGCAGATTTAGAAAAAATTAAAAAAGAATATAACGAAAAACTGTCAAAGTATAACTATCAGGTACTCGTTTGCGGGGGAGCCGGTTGTATATCCTCCAACTGCAGCGAAGTGAAAGAGGCTTTGATTAAGAGTCTTGCAGAATATAACCTGAAGGATAAGGTAGCTGTCATCGAAACCGGTTGTATGGGTACTTGTGCGGTCGGACCGGTTATTTTGATTCTTCCTGATCAAACATTTTATACCGAAGTAAACCCTGTAAAGATGGCTGAGATTGTAAAATCTCATATTATTAACGGCACTGTTATCGAAGAATATACTTTCTACGATCAGGCTCAACGCAAGCATATTCCTAACATTAACGATATTGATTTCTTTAAAGCCCAAGTGAAAATTGCGCTTCGCAACTGTGGTCTCATTGATTACTCTTCAATCGAAGCTTATATCGCAAAAGATGGCTACTATGCCATGGCTAAAGCGATCAGCGGCATGAGCGACAAGGATGTAGTTGAAGAAGTTAAGAAATCCGGTTTAAGAGGCCGCGGCGGCGCAGGGTTCCCGACTGGAATCAAGTGGGAAGCAGGAATGAAAGCACAGGCCGATCAAAAATATATCGTATGTAATGCTGACGAGGGAGACCCCGGAGCATTCATGGACAGGAGCATCCTCGAAGGAGATCCGCACAGCGTAATCGAAGGTATGATGCTGGGCGGTTATGCGATTGGTGCTTCCATGGGTTATGTATATGTCCGTGCTGAATACCCCATTGCTGTTGAACGTTTGGGAGTAGCGATTGAAGAAGCACGCCGGTATGGTTTGCTCGGAGGAAAGATCTTTGGCAGTGATTTTGAGTTTGACCTTGAAATCAGAATTGGAGCCGGAGCTTTCGTTTGCGGAGAAGAAACATCCCTGATGGCTTCCATCGAAGGACAACGCGGCGAACCCAGACAGAAACCGCCTTTCCCCTTTGAAAGAGGTTTATTTGGTAAGCCTACCATTATCAATAACGTTGAATCGTATGCCAACGTGCCACCGATTATCCTTAAAGGTTCTCACTGGTTCTCCCAATTTGGCAATGAATCCAGTAAAGGGACCAAGGTTTTCGCCCTGGCCGGTGACATTGTGAATACCGGTATTGTGGAAGTTCCTATGGGAACACCTCTTGGTGATATTCTCTTCAAGATTGGCGGAGGAATTCCCGGCGGCAAACCGTTTAAAGCCGCACAGGCAGGCGGTCCTTCCGGCGGTTGTATTACCAAGGAATATTTGAACACCCCTGTTGACTATGAGCATATTACCAAATTAGGTGCCATCATGGGTTCCGGCGGACTTATCGTGATGAACGAAGACACCTGTATGGTGGATACTGCAAGATACTTCATGGAGTTCATTCAGGACGAATCTTGCGGTAAGTGTGTACCTTGCCGCGTGGGAACAAAACGGATGCTTGAGATTCTGGAGAGAATCACCAAAGGACAAGGTCAGGAAGGTGATATCGAACTTCTCCAAGAACTCAGCGAATATATCTCACAGACAGCTATGTGCGGTTTAGGACAATCCGCTGCTAACCCTGTTCTTAGTACGATTAAGTATTTCCGCGAAGAATACGAAGAACACATTAAATATAAATACTGCCGTGCAGGCGTATGTTCCGAGCTGTTTATTTCACCATGTGAAAATGCTTGCCCGGCCAGCGTCAATGTACCCGGATATATGGCTTTAATTTCTACCGGCAGGTTTATTGATGCATATAATCTTGTCAGACAAGAAAATCCGTTCCCCGCAGTTTGCGGCAGAATCTGTACCCATCCTTGCGAAAGCAAATGCCGCAGAAATCAATTGGATGAAGCACTGGCCATTGCCGATCTGAAGCGTTTTGTAGCTGATTATGCTTTCAAACATGAAGAAGCTTTCAGCAAAGATATTGTTTATCCGAAGAATGGCAAGAGCATTGGTATTATCGGTGCAGGTCCTTCCGGTTTAACCTGCGGCTATTATCTGGCCAGACTGGGTTATACCGTTGATGTTTATGAATCTCAACCTATCGCCGGCGGAGTTTTGGCTTTCGGTATTCCTGAATACAGACTGCCCAACGACGTTCTGGCTCATGAAATCAAACTCATTGAGCAGGTTGGCGTAAATATTCACCTGAATACGGAAGTCGGCAAAGATATTACCTTTGATGAACTTCGCCAGAAACATGATTCCATCTACATCGCAACAGGTACTCAGCTTTCCAACCGGATTGATATCCCTGGCGAAGATATGAATGGTGTTGTTCATGGCCTTGAATTCCTCCGCAATGTAAACCTGGGCCGTGATGTGAAGATCGGAGAAACCGTTGCAGTAATCGGCGGCGGCAATACAGCCATCGATGCGGCCAGAACCGTTCTCAGAATGGGTGCCAAGAAGGTCATGATCCTCTACAGAAGAACGATTGAAGATATGCCTGCGGATGTCAGGGAAATCCATGATTCTTTGGAAGAAGGCATTGAGATCATTCCACTCGTGGCTCCTGTCCGTTTTGTCGGAAACGGCAAGGTAGAAGGAATTGAATGCGTGAAGATGGAACTTGGCGGATTTGATTCTGCCGGCAGAAGAAGACCGAAAGTAAAAGAAGGTTCAACCTTCACTGTAAAAGCCGACATGGTTATTCCGGCTGTCAGCCAGTCTTCCGACCTTCCTTTTGTTAAAAAAGATGAAGTAGAAATGACAGAATGGGGCACATTTGTTACGGATAAAGATACACTCATGACCACCATGGAGGGTGTCTTTGCCGGCGGCGATGTTGCCAGAGGTTCTGATGTTGCTATTACCGCAATTGCCGACGGTAAAAAAGCGGCTGTATCCATTGACCAGTATCTTGGCGGAAAAGGTATTCTCAATAAAGGTGAAGCGATCGACATTCCGGCTCCTACCGATGAAGATGAGCTTGTTGAACATGAACGCTTCCCGATGGAGATTCTTGAGCCGGAAAAGAGAAAAGATTGCTTCTGCGAAGTAGTTCAGGGTTATCATAAGTTAAATGCAATTGCAGAATCCATGCGCTGTTTACGCTGTGACAGGAGGTAGGTGAAAGTAATGATAAATATAACGATTAATGGTAAGCAAGTTTCCGTTGCGGAAGGCTCGACCATCCTGGAAGCTGCTAAACAGAATAATATTTATATTCCGAACCTCTGTTATCTGGAGGGGGTTCATAAATTCGGATCTTGCAGATTATGTGTTGTTGAGGTTGAAGGTGCAAGAAACCTGCAGGCTTCTTGCATGGTTCCGGTCAGAGAAGGAATGGTTATTAAAACCAATACGGAAAAAGTCCGTAAGGCCAGAAAAGTTCTTTATGAACTGATTCTGTCCGACCATCCGAAAGATTGCTTAAGCTGTGAACGCAACCAAAGCTGTGAGCTGCAGGAACTTGGCAACCGTTTGGGCGTGACGGAAGCCCGTTTCGAAGGAGAAAAATCCGTAGGTAATGAAGATTTCTCGCCATCCATAACCCGTGACATGTCCAAGTGTATCCTTTGCCGTAGATGCATTACGGTATGCAATGAGATTCAGAATGTCGGAATTCTCAATGCTCAGAACCGTGGATTTAAAACAGTAGTAGGTCCTGCAATGGATCTTCCGATCAACACCGTAAACTGCGCTTATTGCGGTCAGTGTACAGTGGTTTGCCCTGTCGGCGCTCTGAAAGAAACAGATGCAATTCAGGACGTTTGGAAAGCCATTAATGACAAGAAAAAACGTGTTGTAGTTCAGGTTGCTCCTGCCATCAGGGTTGCGATCGGGGAAGAATTCGGACTGGAACCCGGAACGATTGTAACCGGCAAATTGGCTACAGCTTTAAGAGAAATGGGCTTTGATGATGTTTTCGACACCAACTTTACTGCTGACCTGACAATCATTGAAGAAGGAACCGAGTTCCTGACCAGAGTGAAAAAGGCGCTTACAGGCGGCGAAGCAACACTGCCTATGATTACCAGCTGCAGCCCGGGTTGGATTAAATATGTCGAGCATGCTTTCCCGCTGGAACTCGATCATCTTTCAACCTGCAAATCCCCGCATACCATGCTGGGTGCTCTGGCTAAATCCTATTATGCAGAAAAGATTAATGTCGATCCGAAGGATATGTATGTTGTCTCTATTATGCCTTGTACCGCTAAGAAGTTTGAAATCTCCAGACCTGAAATGCAAAACAATGGCGTACCGAATGTAGATGCTGTCCTGACAACCAGAGAACTTGCCAAGATGATCAAGGAAGCCGGGATTGATTTTCTCAATCTGGAAGACGGCCAATATGACAATCCGCTCGGTCTTTCCTCCGGTGCCGCCGACATTTTCGGTGTAACCGGCGGTGTAATGGAAGCTGCTCTCCGTACCGTCTACGAATTGGTTACCGGACGGGAACTTCCGTTTGATAAACTCCATGTTGCCCCCATTGTTGGCCTGGAACAAATTAAAACTGCGGATATCCTCATTGAGAACCCGGTTGAAGCTTATAAATTCTTAGACGGGTTTACAGTGAAAGTTGCAGTTACCAGCGGACTGAAAGGAGCCAAGATTCTTCTCGACCAAATCGCCAAAGGGGAATCCCCATACCATTTCATCGAAGTCATGGGTTGCCCGGGTGGATGCATCAGCGGCGGCGGTCAGCCAAGACCAACCACTCCTGAAATCCGTCAGAAACGTCTGGATGCGATTTATAGGGAAGACGAAGGCAAACAACTCAGAAAGTCTCATGAGAATGAGTATGTAACCAAACTGTACGAAGAATTCCTGAAAACTCCGAATGGTCACAAATCTCATGAATTGCTTCATACCCATTACACCAAACGCGGCAAGTTTAACGAGTATATCGGTGAATAACACTCGGTTTATTTGACGCATAACTTAGATGTCTAAGGAATTAACAGCAGGCTGAATTAAAAATGTTGTGAAAGAGCCTTACATAGGCTCTTTCATTTTTTCCATTTTTGTGGTATGAATAGATAATGTAAGAAGCAAATTGGAATTGTTTAAAAGTGGTAATTATTCTGACAAAAGTACGGAAGGAATAAGCCTGTATATGCCAGTGAACAATAAAACCGGAGAGTTTGCGAATTACCGTGAAGTCAGAAATAACGGCAGTCTTTTGGAAGCTGTTTTGAAAGGAATAACCTTTCCGCTGTTGTTGATTGTCTTTTGGGAATTATCTGCCCGGGCAGGCTTGGTTAACGCCCTTTTTTTGCCTGCCCCCAGTAAAATTTATCTTACTTTGTTAGATATGCTTCAGGACGGACTCCTGGAAAAACATCTGTTTGCCAGTATGGTCCGGTTGACATATGGTTTTTTCATTACGGTTGTCATTGCAGTTCCTTTGGGGATATTAGTCGGTAAAGCCAGAAATTTCAGGTTCTGGGTAAATCCCACCTTGTCTTTTTTACAGCAGATTCCGCCCATAGCCTGGATACCTATATTTATGTTGTGGCTGGGAATAGAAGAAGCATCAAAAATTGCCGTCATTGTGTACGCCGCATTTTTTCCGGTATTCTTGAATACAGTCCAGGGAGTTACCAGTGTCGACCCGAAGCTGATTGAGGTCGGGCGCGCCTATATGCTTACCCCGCTTCAAATGATCAAAAAAGTATATATCCCTTCAGCAAGTATGTCTATTTTTGTTGGATTACGGTTAGGACTCAGTAATTGCTGGCGGGCGCTGGTCGGAGCAGAACTTCTTGCGGCTTCGACCGGGATAGGGTATCTGATCATAGAGGGCAGGCAGCTTCTTCAGCCTGATAAAATATTTGTTGCTGTCCTGACAATTGGTGTTGCAGGTCTTTTCATTGATATATGCTTAAAGCGATTAGAGAATAAACTGATGCCCTGGAAAAAAGTGTACCAGTCAGGGGAAAAAAGATGAGCAGGATGATAGTAGAAGTTAACCATGTGGATAAAACGTTTCATAGTGACTGGGGAAGGGTAGAAGCGCTGAGGGACATTGCTTTTGGCTGTTCAAAAAGCGAGTTTATTTCTATACTTGGTCCCAGCGGGTGCGGAAAAACTACACTTCTTCGTATTATTGCCGGGCTTGAGGACCCCGATTCGGGTGAGGTTATATTTCAAGGGAAGGTAATCCGTGGACCGGGTTTGGAAAGGGCGGTTGTTTTTCAGGAACCGCGGTTATTTCCCTGGCTTAGCGTAAAAGAAAACATATCTTTCGGCCTTTCCGGGAAGAAAAGCAAGAATGAGATAGACAAGATTGTTGAGGAAACTCTTGACCTTGTTGGGTTGACCGCTTTTCTTAAAGCCTACCCATATGAACTTTCAGGAGGAATGGCACAGCGTGTTGCCATTGCCCGTGCATTTGCATTTGAACCTGAGGCGCTGCTCCTGGATGAACCATTTTCTGCTTTAGATGCTCAGACCAGGTTAAGACTGCAGGAGGAGTTATTGGATATTTGGCGTAAGACAGAAAAAACGATAATTTTAGTGACCCATGATATTGAAGAAGCTATCATTTTAAGCCAAAGAATCTTTATTATGTCTCCGTCTCCCGGAACAGTAAAAGAAATACTGGATGTACCGCTGCCTTATCCGCGAGACCGGGAATCTCCTGAATTTATCCGTTTAAGGAAATATATATTTGACCGCATTCTTATTAAAACGTAACTGTTGACATGTGTTATTGCAGCGAATATACAGATGGCTGCAATTCACAAAGGAATATTAAGTTTTTTAGGAGGTTACATGATGAAAAAGAATTTAAGAATTTTGACTGTTTTCCTGCTGGTCTTAACGCTGCTTTTTACTCTGACCGGCTGCCAAGGAACTGCAAAGCAGGCGCCTGAAAAACCAAAGGTAATTAATGTTTCCTATTCTTATAGGCCAATCAATATTCCTTCTATCGTCGCTCTTGAAAAGAAGATGTTTGAAGAAGAGTTTGCCAAGGACGGTATTGAAGTAAAATGGTTCGAGTTGGAAGGCCCGGCCACAACGGAAGCTCTTGCGGCAAAGTCGATTGATTTTGCAACTTCGCTGAATTATGTATCGGCTATCATCTCTAAAGCGAACGGAAATGATGTAAAAATCATTTCCAGCTATTCCAGGTTCCCTAAAGCGATTGGATTGGTTGCGGGGGTACAAAGCGGAGTAAACTCAGTCTCCGATCTGAAAGGGAAAAAAGTGGCTTTGCAAAAAGGGACCATGCTTCATGAGATGCTGATAAGAGCGCTGGAAGAAGCCAACTTAAAAGCAAGTGATGTAGAGATTGTGGGGATGGCATCCCCTGATGCGGCAAATGCTGTTCTTCAAAAACAAGTGGACGCTGCCGTTCTGCCTGATCCTATGCTTACTAAAGCGATTGCGTCCAAAAATGTAAAAATGTTAAGGAATGCTGAAAACCTTATTTTGGGCCAGTCCGTAATTGCCGCCAGGACGGATTTTATAGAAAAATATCCTGAAATTGCGAAGAAATTTCTTGAAGTTCACCAAAAGACAATAGCCTGGGCTCAGTCAAACCAGGAAGAAGCATTTGCCCTGGCAGCCAAAGTAAATCAAATGGATATTAATGCGGTAAAGGCCCTGGCCCCTAAATTTGATTTTCAGCTGGCTATGGATCAAAACAATATTCTTAAATATAAAGATTCTGTGGAATTTCTGAAAGCAAATAAATTCATTAAAGCCGATACAAATGCGGATACGCTCATTACCCAATTAATCGATACAAAATATTTGCCAAAATAAATCAGATGAATTAGATCCATGATTCAATAAATGTAAGTAGATCGTCTTTAAAGTAATTTGGGACGATCTTCTTTTTCAGAGATATTATTGTTTAACGCGCTCTATTTTTTGTTATCATATAATTCAATAAAAAAAGAACCCGATTTAACTCGGGTTAATAGAGGGGTTAGATAATATTGAGGAGGAGTAGATGAGAATGTACCAGTGACTCACACTGGTCTCAATAAAAATACAACTCCACATAAACATTTTAACTTATTTTTCTCAAATTGGCCAGACCAATTAAAAAAGTCTGAAAATTAAATTTATTTAATATAGAAATAATTTTAAAAAAATAATAAAATGATTCGATCTTACCTTAGCTTGGGCTGCTTTATTCTATAAGATTGTTTATACAAATAGAAAAGTGTAAAATGAATTTGTTCAATTTGATTTGCAAAAATAGGGAAAGTGGTCGATATCCGGATGAAAGCATATCATATTCATATTAATGGAATCGTTCAGGGAGTAGGTTTTAGACCTTTTGTTTATAAACTCGCTGAACAGCTGCAGATTAAGGGATGGGTAAACAATTCAAGCGATGGGTTGGATATTCATGCGGAAGGGAAGAGTATTGAGGAATTTTATCGCAGGCTTTTAAAAGAAAAGCCTCCCTTGGCTTATATTACATCTTATCATAAAACGGAGGTCCCAATAAAAAATTATCAGGATTTTAATATTGTTGAAAGTCAAAAGGCATCGAAAACGGATGTCCTGATATCGCCGGATGTTGCAACCTGTAAAGACTGTTTAAGGGAAATGTGCGATCAAGCGGACAGAAGGTACCTTTATCCGTTTATCAACTGTACGAATTGCGGGCCTCGTTATTCAATTATTTATGACCGGCCTTATGACCGGCATAAAACAACCATGCAAAAGTTTGTCATGTGCTCCGAATGTAAAGAAGAATATGAAAATCCCCATGACAGGAGATTTCATGCCCAACCTGTATCCTGCGACCTTTGTGGTCCTGTCCTTCAGTTATTGGATTCTGAAGGGAAAGTTATCCAGGATCAGGGGTTGGGTATCAGTTTCTTGCAGAAAGGAGCTATTTTGGCTGTTAAAGGTTTGGGCGGGTTTCACCTGGTTTGTGATGCTTATAACCACGAAGCTGTCAAACGGCTTCGAACGGTAAAAGAAAGGGGTGCTAAACCTTTTGCCTTAATGGCCAGGGATATCCCTACTGCAGCCAGGGAAGTAGAAATTTCCGATTTGGAAGAGGAAATACTGGAAAGTCCGGCTGCTCCTATTGTTTTGCTGCGTAAAACCGACAGACCGAACAGCAGATTATCTTCAGATATTGCGCCTGGTCTTCATACCTTAGGAGTGATGCTGCCCTATACACCCATTCATCATCTCCTTTTCCAGGGAGGGTTTGAATTTCTGGTGATGACAAGTGCTAATCTCAGCGGGCAGCCATTAATATTTGAAAACGAGGAGGCACTTACAGGATTAAAAGGGATTGCCGACTATTTTCTGGTTCATAACCGGGATATTTACCATCCATGCGATGATTCGGTCGTACAAGTCATCGGGGATAAAATGACTTTTATCAGAAGGGCGAGAGGTTTTGTTCCGCTACCCTTGCTGTTAAAGGAAGAATTTGATGACCCCATTGCAGGGTTAGGAGCAGAAATGAAGAACGCTTTTTGCCTTGCTTCAGGAAAGATGGCATTCATGAGCCAGTATATTGGGGATATGCATGGTTATGAGAATTTTGAACGGTTTAAGCAGGAATTCGATTCTTATCAAAAAGTCGCCGATATCTTTCCCAGAAAAGTTGCCTATGATATGCACCCCGACTATGCAACGACCAAGCTGGCAAAATCGATGGTTTATCCCAAATGTGCTGTGCAGCATCACCACGCTCATCATGTTAGTGTCATGACAGAACATGGGTTAAGCCATCAGGTGTTAGGAATATCCTGTGATGGGACAGGGTACGGTGAAGACGGGAAAATATGGGGATTTGAATATTTGTTTGGCAATGCTGAAGGGTATCTTCGTAAGGGACATCTTGAATATCTTCCTTTACCTGGCGGGGATGCGGGAGCGAAATTCCCGGTAAGGATCGCTTATGCCTATTTGCGGACCATCCTTTCCGAAAAGGAATGGCCTTTGACAAAAGAATTGTGGACAAAGCTAACAGTTCAGGAAAAAAATATTCTGGAGGCTCAACTGCAAAGTCGTTTCCAACTTTTTGATACTTCCAGTGCCGGGCGTCTTTTTGACGCAGTAAGCGGGTTATTGAATATTTGTACTCTTGTAACCTATGAAGGACAAGCGGCGATTGAATTGGAGAGCAGAGCTGCAACCTGGGTGGCAGGGTCAAGGCAAAGGGATCGTGAACTGGAGGATAGAGATTCGAAACTCAGCAGGTTGTATACAGAAGGTGTAACCAGCCTCAAAAAACTGGCAGGAGAACTGAAAGAATTAGAAAGTGATAATGATAAGAAGCTAAATAATATAACAGCCAGAATTCAAATACATGATTTGATTCACAGGGAAAACATGAACCCTAAGCTGTATCCTGTCCGGCTCCAGGAGGCTGCTGATACAGTTAATATAAAAATAAACCGTTTTCTACGCCAAATCCTTGAGGCTTTGCTCTTCGGAACTGACCCGGGAGAAATCGCATTTACATTCCATTATTCATTAGCCTGTGCGATGTTGGAGACCGCTTTGGTTATAGGAATGCCGGAAAATCAATTGGTAATCAGCGGAGGTGTTTTTCAAAATAAGCTGTTAACCGAGTGTCTTCTGGATTTGGCAAAAAAGATTGGTGTAACGATCTATTATCCAGGGCAAATGCCCAGTGGGGATGGAGGATTAGCCTTGGGACAGGTTATGATAGCAAATCGTTTCTTCAGAAAAAGCCTTCAAAAAAAGCAGTCTTAGTACTCATTAATCCTTGGCTGGAGTGTCAATTATATGGTAAAATATAAAGGTTAGGCAAAAATACCGGTCTGTAAGCAGTAGTTCAAGATGCCAACAGACTTGCAAGGAGAAAGACACAGTCATGGACCGTACTAAACAATTAGCTGAAGAAACAGTAGGCAGACTATTATTTATGTTTTCCATGCCTGCCATTATTGGCATGATGGTTAACGCAATCTATAATATCGTTGACAGGATTTTTGTGGGGCGCGGAGTCGGAACTTTGGCTCTTTCCGGAATAGCCATTTCTTTTCCCATCAACATGCTGTTAATGGCTTTTGGTATGTTGATCGGGGTTGGGGCGACAGCCCTTATCTCTATTAAACTGGGCCAAAATAAAAAGGACGAAGCTGAGAATATCATAGGAAATGCTGTTACTTTACTGCTTCTTATATCTGTCTTTATGTGTGTCTTTTTCGGGTTATTTACCGAGAAGCTCTTGATCCTTTTTGGGGCCAGTCCGGAAGTATTACCCTATGCCAAAGAGTTTGTTTATGTAATCATCCTAGGGATTCCGGCAATGAGCATAGGTTTCGGAATGAATAATTTTATCCGCGCGGAAGGCAACCCGAAAACTGCCATGATGTCCATGCTTATTGCAGCCGGTTTAAATATCATCCTCAACCCGTTGTTTATATTTGTTTTCCATTTGGGTGTTGCCGGGTCTGCTTTGGCTACAGTATGTTCGCAGACGGTGGTAGCGGTTTGGGTACTTGCTTATTTTCTCGGGAAGCGTTCCCATTTAAAATTGAGAAGGTGCTACCTGAGAATTCGTGGCGATATTGTTAAACAGATTATTGCCATTGGACTTTCGCCTTTTGCCACACAGTTTGTTGCCGGTTTCATTATCGTACTTATAAATAATCGTCTGGCGCTGTATGGCGGAGATATGGCGATTGCAGCTTTTGGGGTTATTAATGCTGTTTCAATGGTCATCCTTATGCCGATTTTCGGGTTGGCACAGGGAGTACAACCGATTATTGGCTACAATTTCGGCGCCCGGAACATGAAACGTGTCAAAGAAGCATTAAAATATGTTATCATATCAGCTACCGCAGTTTGTTGCACAGGGTTCCTGCTTGTGGAATTGTTTCCCGGATACCTTATCGAACTTTTCAGTGAAGGAAATGTGGAGTTCACCGCAACCGGAATTCAGGGGCTGCGAATTTTTCTGGCTATGTTGCCTATTGTGGGTATGCAGATTATGGCCAGCCAGTATTTTCAGGCCACGGGCAGGGCCAAACAGGCCATTTTTCTCAGCATGTCCCGACAAGTTGTATTTCTTATCCCAGCACTGTATGTTCTGCCTTCTTTCTTTAAGTTGGCAGGAGTCTGGGCAGCAGGTCCGGCTTCCGATCTCGCATCCTTAATTGTATCCATGATGTTTTTATTTTGGGATTTACGACGCATCTAAAAAATTTTACTATACGTATAAGAAAAATTATAAATATAGGGAGGAATCACCGTGTCCGGTCATTCAAAGTGGGCGAACATCAAACATAAAAAGGCAAAAACCGATGCAATTAAGGGCAGAATGTTTACGAAACTTGCCAGGGAAATCATCGTTGCAGCCCGTGCCGGAGGAGGAGATCCCAGCGGCAACTTTCGGCTGAAGATTGCTATTGAAAATGCCAAAGCAGCCAATATGCCTAATGACAATATTAACCGGGCCATTCAAAAGGGCGCAGGCGACGGTGAAGGATCGAATTACGAAGAACTGCGTTATGAAGGATATGGACCTGGTGGTGTAGCCATTATGGTTGATCTCGTAACGGACAGCAGGAACAGAACTGCATCTGAAATGAGACATATTTTTTCAAAAAATGGCGGAAATATGGGTGAAACAGGCAGTGTTGGCTGGATGTTTACCGAGAAGGGACAATTAAGTGTTCCTAAGGAGTCTTTAAAAATTAATGAGGATGAACTTATGCTCCTTGCTTTGGAAGCCGGAGCAGATGATATGGAAGATCAGGACGAAAGCTATGAGATCTTCACCGATCCTTCTGCGATGCAGGAAGTTAGGCAAATCCTTCTGGACGGGGGGATTCCGATAGAAAATGCAGCGGTAAACCTTATTCCCAATAACCGTGTGGAAGTGTCTGAGCTTGAACAGGCAAAGAAAGTGATTAAGCTGATTGATTCCCTTGAAGGACATGATGATGTCCAGAAGGTGTACACCAATTTTGATCTGGCCGATTCGTTGGCTGAAGAAGATTTATAATCATCTTTAGAGCAGTCAGGGGTAGGGAAAATGCTGATACTAGGTATTGATCCCGGAACGGCAATTATGGGATATGGTTTGATTGAGAAGAAAGGGCAGCATTTAACACCTGTTGCTTTTTCCTGTTGGCGTACACCGTCAGATTTGCCTATGCCGCAAAGACTCCTGCATTTGTATCATTGTTTAGAAGAATTAATATTAAAATATTCACCAGATGTCATGGCCGTTGAAGAACTCTTTTTTAATCGGAATACCACAACAGCTTTATCGGTAGGACAGGCAAGGGGTGTCGTCCTTCTAAGCGGCGCCAGAAATAATATTGAAATTTATGAATACACCCCCCTGCAGGTTAAACAGGCTGTCGTCGGTTATGGAAAAGCAGATAAGAAACAAATTCAATATATGGTGAGAGCCTTATTAGCTTTGAAAGAAAATCCAAAACCGGATGATACGGCGGATGCTTTGGCAGTGGCGATTTGCCATGCCCACAGTACGGGTCAGGGATTTGGAGGGTTAAACAAGTGATAGGAATGGTAAGGGGAATAATTTGGGCAGTTGATTCCGATAGAGTGGTTTTAGATGTCCAGGGGGTAGGTTTTTTGCTGCTTGTTCCTTCCGGTTACCTTGCCAATCTAAAACCTGGCGATGAAAGAACCTTTTATACCCATCTTTTAGTACGGGAAGATGATCTGACTCTTATCGGTTTTTATCAGAGGGAAGAGAAGGATCTATTTCTTCAATTGCTTGGGGTGACAGGGGTTGGCCCTAAGGCTGCTCTTTCCATCCTTTCAGCATTCCCTGTAAAGCAAGTAAAGTCTGCCATCTTGCGGGAAGATGCTTCTTTATTAACAGAAGTTCCCGGTATTGGGAGTAAGATTGCCAAAAGAGTGATTTTGGAACTAAAAGAAAAGCTGAAGGATAAAGAACAAGATTCTGAACCGGATGAACAGGTAATACCGGGCGGTCGTATGAATGAAGCATTTGATACCCTGCTTGTATTAGGGTTTTCCAGAAACGAGGCACGGGATGCCTTGTCCAGGGTGGATGAAAAAGGAGTACAATCTACGGAAGAAAGGATCAAAGAAGCTTTGCGTCTATTAGCTAAGACAAGGGGGGAATAACGTGGATAGGGTAATCGCATCCTTCGAACAGCCCGAAGATCAGGAGTTCGAAGGCCTCAGACCGGGCAGACTGTCTGAGTATATCGGACAAACAAGGATTAAGGAAAATCTGAGTGTCTTTATTCAAGCTGCCCAAAAGAGAGGAGAGGCCCTGGATCATGTTCTTTTGTATGGTCCTCCTGGCTTAGGGAAGACGACCCTCGCCAATATTATTGCTTCAGAGATGGGCGTTAGTATCCGCACTACTTCAGGCCCGGCAATTGAAAGACCCGGGGATCTGGCGGCACTGCTGACTTCCCTGGAACCAAGGGATGTTCTTTTTATCGATGAAATTCATCGTTTAAGCAGGACTGCGGAAGAAGTACTCTATTCGGCTATGGAAGACAACTGTCTGGATATTGTAATTGGAAAAGGGCCAAGTGCCAGGTCCATCAGGTTATCATTATCTCCGTTTACTTTAATTGGTGCTACCACAAGAGCAGGGCAGCTGACATCGCCGTTAAGAGATCGATTCGGGGTGATCAGCAGACTGGAATTTTACTCAACGGATGAATTATTGGAAATTGTAATCCGGGCATCCCGTATTCTAAAGGTTGAATTGTCTTTAGACGGCGCCGAGGAAATCGCAAAAAGGTCCCGGGGAACCCCGCGGGTTGCTAATCGACTGCTGAAAAGGGTCAGAGATTTTGCTCAATTCTGGGGAAATAATAGGATAGATTTTCAGGTAGCGTCCAAAGCTTTGGACCGGCTGGAAGTTGATCCTATCGGTTTAGACGGTCTTGATAAAAAAATCATGATGACCATGATCCAGAAATTTGACGGCGGGCCGGTTGGATTAGAAACACTTGCCGCTACAGTCGGAGAAGAAGCCGAAACCCTGGAAGATGTCGTAGAACCGTTTTTGCTCCAGCGGGGCTTTTTACAGCGGACACCGAGAGGCCGTACCGTCACATCCCAGGTCTATTTGCACTTTGGATTGCCTTTACCGGCAAACTATCAGCAAGGATTATTTTTGGAAAATAATTGAATACCATAAAACAATTATGGGCAATCTGTTTAACAAAACAATTGGTTAAGGGATTTGAGAAGATGATTGCAAAGGTTAAACAGGTTGTTTTTTTGTTCGTTTGGGTTTTGGCATTGTTTTTTTTACCAAAGGTTTGTTATGCAGAAAAGGTGACAGTTGATCTCGTATGGAAATTTTCTCAGCCGGGTTGGCTGGAATTTGAAGTGACTCAAGGGGTTTACCTTCTGAACTATGATCAGGTAAACAGCAGTTTACAGGCGGGTCAGAGTCTGAAGGTAGGTCAGAGCGGGATAACCGTCTTTGTTTACCAGGGGAATAAACTATCGGTTTTAAATAAACCTTTGATTCGGTTTACTACTCCGGGAGGAGGAATTTTCAGGGTCCGGGAACCGGGAAAAGACTGGGTAAGTTACAGGGGAAACTTGGTTGTCACGAAAGAGGGTATAGACTTAAAACTGGCGAATACGCTGGATAGCGAGGATTATTTAAAGGGAGTGGTCCCGATTGAAATGAGCAATGCCTGGGCGGAAAAAGGGTATGAAGCCCTAAAGGCACAGGCGGTTGCAGCAAGGACCTATCTGTTAAAAAATATGGATTCCAACGGAAGGATAACGGATTCTCCCGATATTCATCAGGCTTATTGGGGAAAGACTGTAGAAGGTGAGGCAAGCCGTGCGGTAGAAGCAACCAAAGGAGAGATTCTGGTTGACTCGCAGTCCGGTGAACCGATATCGATATATTATTCTTCCCATAACGGCGGGTTTTCTGAGGAGGCACAGCATGTCTGGCAAAATTATGATCCGCATTATGTTTCCCAGCCGGACCCTTTTTCTGACGGGATTGGGGGAAATGTCAATCACTGGAGCTTTTGGGTTGCTGCCGATGTCCTCGGAAATAGTTTCGGATTGTCCCCCATAAGAACGGTAAAATTAAAAAAATATCCTTCAGGACGTGTATATGCAGTAAATTTAGTCGATTGGCTCGGTCAGGAAAAAACCGTGACCGGGGGAGAATTCGTAAGGAAGTTCTACCCGTATGGGAAAGAAATTACCAAAGATTCTTTTCTTGGCAGATTGTTTGAAGTGGAATACTTCCTGCCGAAACCTTCCGGTGATAAATCCCTGAATCCTTTTCTCGGTTTGAATAATCTTACAGCGGGTAATAAGAATGTTCCTCAGATATCCTTATTTAAGAGTTCAAATGGCGGCTTAACAGAGAAACCTCGTGACGTCGGCATGTTTCATTTTAATGGCCGCGGATGGGGTCACGGGGTAGGAATGTCGCAGTGGGGGGCATATAATATGGCCATGAAAGGGTACTCCTATAAGAATATCCTGTCTTTTTATTATAAGAATTCTAAACTTGCAGATATAATATGAGTTTTGCAACAGCCCCTTCTCTGCTATGTATTTACCCCAGTTCAATAAGTATGTTCTTTGAGTAAGGAGAAAAGCGATAAAAATGAGAGTAGATGAATTTGATTTTGATCTTCCTGAAGAACTGATCGCTCAAACCCCTGTCGAGCCTCGTGATTCTTCCAGGTTAATGATCGTGAATAAAGAAAAAGGAACGATTGAGCATTCGGAATTCCGAAAGATAGTAGACTTGCTCCAACCCGGTGATGTTCTTGTTCTGAATAAAACAAAGGTAATCCCGGCAAGGCTTCTGGGTGTAAAAAAAGAGACAGGTGCAAAAATCGAGGTATTATTGTTAAAAAGAAATGAAAAAAATATTTGGGAAGTATTGATTAAGCCGGGGAAAAGGCTAAAAATTGATCAGGAAGTCATTTTTGGAGAAGGCCTTTTAACAGGCAGGTTAATTTCAGTATTGGGAAACGGAAACCGGATTATGGAATTTCGTTATACCGGTGTGTTTGAGGAAATCTTGGATCAGCTGGGTAAGATGCCGCTTCCTCCTTATATCACGGCAGAACTCAAGGATCAGGAACGCTATCAGACCGTTTATGCCAAAGAAAGCGGATCTGCGGCAGCTCCGACTGCAGGACTTCACTTCACGGATGAGATATTGGATAGGATTAGAGCTAAGGGTGTCGAAATACTTGAGATATTGCTTCATGTTGGATTGGGAACCTTTAGACCGGTTAAGACGGAAAACATCATGGACCATCAGATGCATTCCGAATATTTCAAGATAGACCAGGACACGGTATCGAGAATCAACCTTGCCAAAAGGGAAGGACGCAGGGTGATCGCGGTCGGCACTACGGTGGTGAGAACCTTAGAATCGGCCGCCAGTCTCATGGAGGAAAAGGGAATTCAGGAACTCGCTGCCTTGGAAGGGTGGACAGATATTTTTATCTATCCCGGTTATGAGTTTAAAATCATTGACGCATTAATTACAAACTTCCATTTTCCGCGTTCTACCTTGATTATGCTTGTGAGCTCGCTGGCAGGGAGAGAATTGATTTTGCAGGCTTATCGTACTGCAGTCGAGGAACGTTATCGTTTTTTTAGCTTTGGCGATGCCATGTTTATAGTTTAACAGATTTTTTGGACACATTTGGACAATGAAAAGCCCAGCAATCCTGCGGATCGCGGGCTTTTTGTTTTACTCAGAGTTATACAAAAATTTGTGTTCTATACCGTTTTTTAACCTAATCGAGACTATTTTAGTTCAATGAGGAATACACAGTTTCTCCAGATGTACTTGTGAAGGTACTCAAACGAATTAAAGATTCAGACTCTCGCGAATAACAGCCTAGGCCTTGCTGAGGTTAGGAGGTTTTAACCGGATGGATCTTTTTGTTTGACACCAGTAGAGGGTATGTTAGTATGATGATGTTGACACACCCTATTAAATAGGGCAATATGATAATAGAACCGAATGACTGATTGGAGGAAACGCTGATGCCGGTACTGTCTACGTTCTTCGGTATTATTGTCAGGATGTATAAGGAAACCAGTGGGAAGCATAAAAAACCGCATATCCACGCAGAGTATTCAGGAGATGAAATCGTAATCTCTCTGGACGGAGAAATCCTTGAGGGGTCGATTCCTAACAATAAGTTAAAACTGCTCGAAGCCTGGATGGTCATTCACTACGATGACCTTGAGGCCAATTGGAAGCTGCTTTCCAACGGTGAACAGTTCTTTCGAATTGATCCGCTGCGATAAGGGAGGTATCGTTATGCTGCAACCCAAAATAGTGAAAGTGGAGCCTATGGATGAATATAAGCTCAGGCTCAGTTATGAGACCGGAGAGGTTAGGGTATTTGATGTCCTGCCGTATATTGCGGGGGACTGGTTCGAAGAGTTAAAAAATAAGGATTATTTCCGAACGGTTAGAGTTATATCCGGTGGATACGGCATTGAGTGGAGTAACGGGCAAGACATAGCACCACATGAACTTTATGAAATGAGTACTTTGCTGCAATAATGGAGGCGGCCAAGTGGGAAAGGTATACAAAGATATCATAATAGTCCGGAAGGACCTGCGAGAAGATTTTTAAGTATGCTTAAGGAAGAACCGGGCCTGATAGATCGTTTCATCATTTTTGTCTGTCATGTCAAATAATTTCGGAAATGGAGTTTAGTATGAATAAACCTGATGGATTATGCAATCACTTGAATACATCAACAAGATTTAGAATCTTCTTCATAGTAATCGTTGCAGTGCTGATGTTATTCCCGGCGAATCTTTTTGCGGCAAGTGATCCGGAGATTGAACGGCTTTTCGGTGATAATCGTTTTGAAACCATGTACCAGATCGCTTTAAAACTTTCTCCGGGGATGGTGAATAATGTAGTTCTTACTTCCGGCTATGGCTTTGCCGATACCTTGGCCGGAGTCCCTTTTGCCCATCAAAAATATGCCCCCATTTTGCTTGTTGATAAGGATCCCCAGGAAAAGAGCAAGGGGATACAGTATCCATGAAACATAGAATCATTGAGGTGAATGCGGATGGTACTTATCAGGTAGTTGCCGGAGGCAAGTATAAAGAGAATAATGGTTACCTGGAAGGTTCATTGGCTGACGGAAAAGGGGAAGAAGCCAAATTTAATGAACCTGTGGGTTTGGCTATTGGAAGTGACGGCACGGTTTATGTTGCAGACAGCGGGAATCAGAGGATCAGAGCAATTGCAGCGGATAAGAGTGTAACGACAATTGCCGGTTCGGAAATGATAAAATTACTGATTCCAATTATCTCAGAGGTGGTTTCCAGGACGGAAACAGCTCAACCGCATCCTTTAATTTTCCAACCGGTATTGCCATTAATTCAAACGGAGAGCTGTATATTGCGGACAGCAACAACCATGCTATCAGGGTCATTTCCGGAAACCAGGTGAAAACATTAACCGGAAAAGGTCTGCACGGAAAGCAGAACGGCTATTTGGAACAAGCCCTTTTTGATGGCCCGAACGGTGTGAGGTTTTTAAAGAACGGTAACCTATTAGTCGTTGATCAATTGAACCATATGGTAAGGATTATCGAGTTTAAATAGGATTAATTTCCCTAAAATTAAACTAACCCGTAAAAGGGGTTGTCGCAAAACGACCAGTTTCCGTAATGTATAGACAGCGTAAAGCACGTTACGCATGCGTAACGCGATGCCATGGAGGGCATTGTGCGGCTCGCCATGGATGGCCGTAAAGGCCTAGCAGGCCTTTACGCTGCCGAGAGCGGCTATACATTATGGAAACCGTCTCAAGTAGTTTAGCAACAACTCTTTTAAATTTATCGGAAATAGGAATAATTTATTTGCGTATTAAGGTTGTCTGTAATATCATGGTTTAAGATTGGTAAGACTTATACCAAGATGAGGAAGTGAGACTTTTGGCTGCGGTTAAGTTGCAGGTATTAAAGAAAGACACAAAGACCAAGGCAAGATTAGGTAAATTATATACTCCCCATGGAATTGTGGATACTCCGGTATTTATGCCGGTTGGAACCCAGGCGACCGTAAAAACGATGAGTCCGGAAGAATTGAAAGATATCGATGCTAAAATCATTTTAAGCAATACCTACCATCTCTATTTGCGCCCGGGTCACGAATTGATTAAAAAAGCAGGAGGACTCCATCGTTTTATGAATTGGGATGGAACCATCCTGACGGATAGCGGCGGCTTTCAGGTTTTTAGCCTGGGAGATCTCCGCAAGATTAGCGAAGAAGGGGTTGAATTCCGGTCTCACCTGGATGGTTCAAAACAATTTCTAAGTCCGGAAAAATCAATTGAGGTGCAGATGGCCCTCGGCTCGGATATTGTCATGGCTTTTGATGAATGTACGCCCTATCCGTCAACCCATGAATATGCGGAAAAATCTGCCCAAAGAACCACGCGCTGGCTGAAGCGCTGCAAGGATTCTCTGACCACAACAGGAACGCAGGCACTTTTCGGAATTGTTCAGGGCGGAATGTTTGAGGACCTGCGAAAACAAAGCGCCAGGGAAGTAACGGAGTTGGACCTTCCCGGATATGCCATTGGGGGATTAAGTGTCGGGGAATCAAAAGAAATCATGTACGAGGTGCTGGATTATACGGTACCGCTGCTGCCGGAAAATAAACCAAGATATTTAATGGGGGTCGGCTCACCTGATGCCTTGATTGAAGGGGCGATTCGCGGGATTGACATGTTTGATTGTGTTTTGCCCACTCGCATTGCCAGAAACGGTACCGCGATGACGAGATTCGGTAAGCTTGTCATTCGGAATGCAGAGTTTGCTGATGATTTTAGCCCTATCGATCCTACTTGCGATTGTTATACCTGCAGAAATTATTCAAGAGCTTATATCCGTCACCTGATCAAAGCGGATGAAATATTTGGGCTGAGACTTATGACAATTCATAATCTGAGATTCCTTATTAATGTGATGGGAGAAATCAGGCAGGCTATTCAGGAGGAAAACCTTCTTGAGTATAGAAATAAGTTTTTTGCAGAATACGGCTACGAGAAATAAGTCGGTTTTTTGGAAAGAAGTGCTGAATATCTATTTTAAAAATGTTATAATCATCCAAGGAAAGCATAACCAATTTTCTAGTCGTTTATAAACAATGATTAATCTGGAAACAAATATTTTATTA
This sequence comes from Peptococcaceae bacterium, assembly GCA_012517475.1. GTDB lineage: Bacteria > Bacillota > Desulfitobacteriia > Desulfitobacteriales > Syntrophobotulaceae > Dichloromethanomonas. The sequence continues at coordinate 52,880 of JAAYUV010000100.1, forward strand.
TAACCAATTTAAAGGAGGATACAATACATATGGATTCCAGTATAACCAATATGGTGCTATGGTTTGCAGTCTTTTTTGGTATCATTTACTTTATCATCATCAGGCCAAACAACAAGCAGCAAAAAGAACGCCGGATGATGTTGGACAGCTTGAAGGAAAAAGATAAAGTAGTAACGATTGGCGGGCTTCACGGGACCGTGACCAAAATTATGGAAGATACGGTCATGATTAAAGTAGCCAGTCATGTAGAATTGGAATTTACCAAGTCAGCCGTCCAGACAATAGAGAACCGGGATTATAAACAAGGTAAGGGCAAAGCAAGAAAACTGAAGCCTGCCGATACAGAAGTAACAGAAGAGACGGCAGAAAATGAAGCTCCAAAAGTTTCTGAGGTAAAAACAGAAGCCGTCGATACCCCGGAAGAAACAAAATAAATTTGCTTACTCTTAATATAGAAACAAATAATATAGAAACAAATAATATAGAAACAAATTATTTTATTTTACTAAGAAGCAAATTAATTTAAGAGATTTCTTATTTATATCCATAAAATTATTTTGGGGATAAAATAGCAAGTGGTTGTACACTTGCTATTTTTGTCTCTGGTTCCAACGCGAGACATTTTTCAAGCTAAATATTACTGGATTGACACTCTGAACGCAGTAGGATTATAATGAAGTTTGTATATGGGCACGTCCCATTTATTCTATTAGGGAGGAACGAGAATGAAACGGGGAAATATCATAAAACTTATAATAACCGTGATATTAGTCGTCGCTGCGGTTTTCTTTTCCATCCAACCCTTAACGGATTCGACTAAAGGAATTCCGCTGGGACTTGATTTACGCGGGGGAGTTCATCTGGTTCTCCAAGCCGAGCCAGGTAAAGACGGAGCCGCGGTTACTGACGAGGATATGTCAAAAGCAAAAGCTATTATTGAACAGCGTATTAACGGTTTAGGGGTTGCGGAACCCATTATTCAGGTTGATAACACCAGAAAAAGAGTTATCGTGGAACTTGCCGGGATTACCGATCCCGATAAAGCTGTGAATCTCCTAAAAACAACCGCAAAGCTGACATTTAGAGACGCCCAGGGGAACATCCTTCTGGATGGAGCCCAATTGAAAGATGCAAAAGCAGGAACGGACACTTCCAAAGGAGCTGCCGATTATGTGGTTCATATTACCTTTACGCCCCAGGGAGCCACTCAATTTGCCAAAATCACCTCAGAAAACATCGGCAAACAGATCGGGATTTATCTGGATGAAAAAATGATACAGAACCCGAGGGTTGAATCAGCCATTGTCAACGGTGAAGGGCAAATCACAGGGTATTCTTCCCTGGAAGAAGCAGCTCAATATGCGGTCATTCTTCGTTCCGGCGCCTTGCCTGTCAGTATGAGCATCGCGGAGAAACGTCAGGTTGGAGCTTTGCTTGGAGCTGATTCCCTGAACAAAAGCATGAACGCCAGTCTCTATGCCGTTATCTTTATTTTCTTATTCATGTTGGTTCTATACCGTCTTTCCGGTCTTGTCGCTAATTTTGCCCTGGTTGTGTTTGGGCTCATTGTTATTTGGTGCTTATATGCGATCGGAACGGTCCTTACCCTGCCTGGAATTGCGGGATTCGTCTTATCCATGGGTATGGCCGTAGACCTAAATATTATTATTTATGAAAGAATCAAGGAAGAAATCAAGTTGGGCAAATCGCTCAGGGCTGCTGTGGATGCAGGTTTTTCCAGAGCTTTTATCGCAGTTTTTGACTCCAATATTACAACCCTTTTTGCAGCTGCCGCCCTTTTCCTTTTAGGATCAACTTCTATCAAAGGATTTGCGATCACATTAATTATAGGTATTATTGCCAGCTTATTTACAGGAGTAACATTCACCCGCTGGATTATGCGCTGGATTGTGGGAATTAACCCTCGTCTGAGCAAATCTTTGTTCGGAATAAAGGGGGTAAAATAAAATGGCTGGAAAAACAACGGATAACAAAGTCATCAAAAACCGTGCCGAGACGGTAACTCCTGCTGCGGGAGACCTGACCTATGATCAGGTTAAACAGGAACACAAACTGTATTTTAATATTGTCAAACGCCGTTATATTTGGTTCGCGATTTCCTTGTTGATTCTTATCCCTGGGATTATTTCCCTCTTTATCCAAGGTTTGAATCTGGGGATTGATTTTACCGGCGGAACCATGCTGGATATTAAGTTTAATCAAGCCGTTACCCAACAAAAAATAACCAAAGCGCTCGAATCGGTCGGACTTGCCGGTACGGTCCAAATGTCCGGAGACACGGGAGCATTGATCAGGACCTCATTCCTTGAGGATCAGAAAAGAGATGAATTGCTCTCCGCCCTTCAAAAAGATGCAGGCACTTTTGATCCGGGGAACCTGAAAGAGGATAAAGTAGGACCTGCGATTGGGGCGGAACTGCGGAGCGGAGCGGTGAAAGCGATTGCTCTTGCCTCAATCTTGATTTTGCTTTACGTTTCTGTTCGTTTCCGTTTCATCTATGCTGTTTCCGGTGTAGTTGCCTTATTGCATGATATTTTTGTTACGATTGGAATATTTTCTATATTCCAGTGGCAAATTGACGCTACATTTATTGCGGCAATCCTCACCGTATTTGGTTATTCCATTAACGACACGGTTGTTATCTACGACCGGATCAGAGAAAATGAAAAGCGTATGAAGAAGAGAGACAGTTTTGAGGACATGGTTGATAAATCGGTATGGCAGACCATGGGGCGGTCCATCAAAACGGTTGGGACGGTTATCATTGCGCTGTTCTGCATCTATATTTTAGGCGGGGAATCCACGAAAGTCTTTGCTTTAGCCATGATGATCGGAGTGTTCAGCGGAGCTTATTCTTCTATCTTCACTGCCAGTCAGATCGTTGTTGAAGTCAAGACGAGATTTGTAGATAAGAAAAAACCCGGCACCGCTGAAGCATAAATCGGATGCTCTTCAGACCGGATTTCTCAGAACCGATCAATTGAATGAGAAAAAAGCTATTGTTCATAATAAGAAACAGGGATCTCGGGGCTGCCCGGGGTCCTTTCTTACATACAAGATAAAAACAGGGAAGGGTTGTTGTTATGATGAAACTTACTGTTCTGGGCAGATGGGGAGCTTATCCCGCGCCGGGGGAGGCAACTTCGGGCTATCTTCTGGAAACGGACAGGCATAAAGTTCTGGTGGACTGCGGCAGCGGCGTTCTGGCTAACTTGTTTAAATTGATAAGACAAGAGGAACTTGATGCCTTATTTCTTTCTCATTACCATTACGATCACAGCGCTGATTTGGGTTGTTTGCAATATGCAATGAAAATCGCAATGGGTTTCAAGCGCAGGTCCCAGCCTCTCCCGATTTACGGAAATAATCGTTCTTCCCGATATTCCGAATTAAGTTATCGGGAATATACTGTTGGCAAGGAGATTCATCCGGACACTATAGTAGATCTCAGTGGTTTGAAAGTTACGTTTTATCAGACCGTACATGAAGAATATAATCTGGCCATGAGGTTTGAATATGAGGGAAAAGTTCTGGTTTATACCGGTGATCTTGGTCCGGCAACGCAGATTGCTGAATTTTGCAAAGGAGCAGATCTCTTAATCTGTGAGACGAGTCTTTTCGAGCATGAAGAAGGGTTGTTTCCCGGGCATATGACCACCAAGCAAGCCGGGGAATTAGCTGAAAAGGCCGGAGTAAAGGAGCTTTTGCTGACACATTTTCCCCATATCGGAGAGATTCAAAAAATGCCGTCGGAAGCAGCAAAGTATTTTCAAGGCCAGGTCTGGCCGGCAGAAATTAATAAGTCCTATGGGCTTTGACAAGCAACTAAAGTTTAAAATCCGAATATCATTGTAAAAAAATGTTTTAAACTGTTATTAATATAGTGCATTTTTTATTAAACTGTACTATAATACATTACAAGCGAAAGGAGAGGAGAGGATCCGATCAATGAAAATGACCGGCGCGCAAGCAGTAATTGAATGTTTAAAACGCGAAGGGGTAGAAGTTGTTTTTGGTTACCCCGGCGGGGCGGTTTTAACTTTATACGATGAGTTATATATGGCAAACTTTCCCCATATTTTGCCAAAGCATGAGCAGGGCGCAATACACGCTGCTGACGGTTATGCAAGGGCTACCGGTAAAGTCGGAGTTTGTATAGCCACATCAGGCCCTGGTGCGACTAACCTCATTACCGGAATAGCTACCGCATATATGGATTCCATTCCTGTCGTTGTCATTACCGGTCAGGTAGCCGTATCCCTTATCGGGCGTGATTCATTTCAGGAAGCGGATATCCGCGGAATCACCACCCCGATTACCAAGCATAATTATTTGATTAAAGACGTAAAAGACTTGCCCAAAGCCATGAAAGAAGCCTTTCATATTGCCCGCTCAGGCCGCCCCGGACCGGTCTTGGTAGATATATCCAAGAATGTATTTGCTGCGGAGCTTGATTTTGAATATCCTCAAGCAATCAGCCTTCGCGGATATAATCCTGTATATGAGGGAGACCCGGATTCGGTTGACGCTGTATACAAGGAACTGTTAAAGGCTGAGAAACCTCTGTTTTTTGTGGGAGGTGGAGTGAATCTCTCAGATACATCCGAAATAATGAGAAAGATTATTGCTTACACCGGAATTCCCACTGTAACAAGTCTTATGGGGCTTGGCTGTATAGCCGAGGATGATCCCAATTATTTTGGAATGATCGGGATGCACGGCACTTATGCCGGGAATCTATCCACGACAGAAACGGATCTTCTGATCGGTTTGGGCGTTCGTTTTGATGACAGGGTTACCGGATTGCTCAATGAATTTGCTGCGAAAGCTAAAATCGTTCATTTTGATATCGATGCAGCTGAGGTCAATAAAAATGTCCGATCCCATATCAAAGTAATTGGAAATCTGGAGTGGTCTTTGGACCAACTTTATAGGAAAATTAAGGAACGTCCTGATACTGAATGGAAAGAACAATACCGCCCCTGGAAAGAAAAAATGGTAACCTGGATGAAGGAAAAGCCTTTAGTCTATAACAAAGAAACACAAAGAATCCTGCCGCAAGCCGTTATAGAAAAGATAAGTGAAATAACCCGAGGAAACGCAGTGATCGTAACAGATGTAGGTCAGCATCAAATGTGGACCGCTCAATTTTATCAGTTTAAACAGCCGAGGTCGTTTCTGACTTCCGGTGGGCTGGGAACAATGGGATATGGATTGCCTGCGGCCATGGGTGCACAAGTGGGGACACCCGGGAAAAAAGTTATCTGTATTTGCGGAGACGGCGGATTTATGATGAATTGCCAGGAATTGATGGCGGTGGCCGATTTGAATCTTCCTGTGAAAGTGATCATCCTGAATAACGGTTACCTGGGTATGGTTGCTCAATGGCAAAGGACGTTCTACAATCAGCATTATGCTCATTCCTGTATCAAAACGAAAACTGATTTTGTTAAGCTGTCGGAAGCAATGGGGGTACCTGCCATCCGTTTAGAAAATAAAGAGGATTTGGAAACAGCATTAGAAAAGGTCATCGCTTCTGATAGTCCTTATCTGGTTGATATCCGTATTCCGGAAGATGAAGATGTTTTACCGATGGTACCATCGGGAGCACGGTTAGATCAAATGATCATGGGAGGCTAAAGGGATGAAACACACATTAGCCGTTCTTGTAGAAAATAAGCCCGGGGTTTTGACCCATATTTCAGGATTGATCAGCCGCAGGGCGTTCAATATTGAAAGTATTGCAGCGGGGTACACGGAAGAGCCCGATATGACCAGAATTACCATCGTGGTGGAAGCTGATGATGAATATGAACTGGAACAGGTCGTCAACCAATTATCCAAGCTGATTGATGTTATCAAAATTATCGATCTTACCGGACAGGACAGGGTGCATCGAGAGCTTGCTTTGATCAAAGTCACGGCGGCACCGGAAAATCGCGCGGAAATTGTGAACATTGTAGAAATTTTCCGGGCGCATATTGTTGACGTAAATAAGGAAACCATGATTGTAGAGCTTACCGGGGAAGAGATGAAGATAGACGCCATGTGTGAGCTGTTGGAGGACTATGGCATCAGGGAGATTGTAAGGACCGGAAGGATTGCGATTGGCAGGGGCCCGATTTCCGCTAAGGAAGTGTAACCCGGCGCAACAGTTATCTTACTGGCTTTGGGCTTACTATTTAATAATTTTGTGTTTTAAGCTAATAAGAAAGTGACAGGTTATTTAATTCAATTCGTTAATTTTTTGGAAGGCGGTAAATTAACTGCCTTTTTTTCATTACTACACATTTTCGCTGAGTATAATTATTCCAGGGTTAACAGGAAATACTATATTCAATTATGTTTTATTTCATCATGTCGGGAGCAGAAATATGTTTTTGAAGCTTTTGTTATTAGAATTTGTTTTACTCTCTATAGCCGGATTTTCTTTGTTCGGCAGGAACAAGGGAATGATTCTTTCGACAATCCTGGTATCATTGATTAATTATCTTATTAATTCACCTGCAAGTTTTTGGTTTTGGGAAATAATCATTATGACCTATGGGATATTGGGAATTCTCATTAATTCTTCTTTCAACCATAAAACAAGGCATTTGCGGGTAGTCAAAGTATCAGCAGGTTCCGTAGCGGCCTTATTGGCCTCCGGCTTATTTCTGCCTTTTTTTCCTGCTCTTATTGCCTGGACTGTGGGTATTGGAATTCCTTTGATATTTACATACCGGGAAATTCCCAGATCCTTATTCCTGCAAATTATTTTTAAGTTTATTTTTTCTACCGGATGGCTTATTATAGGAAATATACTTTATTAATGATGTTTTTTTTTCTAGAAACATATGGATGGAGGAATATTATATGTTCGTGTTGATGATATCCATTATTTTGGCCTTGATTATTGTCGTCTTTGCTGTTCAAAATGCAGCGATCGTACCTGTTCAATTTTTATTCTGGTCAACCGATCTTCCATTGGTTTTAGTAATTTTTTGTTCTGTTTTTGCAGGAGCCTTATTGATGTTTTCCTTTGCCCTTTGGAGGGAGTTCAAAAAACAGATTGGAAAAAGAGGGAAGAGTATTAACGGGAAAAAGGCTTCCGTAAATGGTCCCATTGATGTAACAGACTGTAAGACTTCGTCATCGCAAAATTCTGCCGAGATACCGCCTGTTGAAGAGAAAAAATAGATTCTAAGAGGGCCAATATGTGGTGTTTATCACAAGACATTCAACATAAAACACAGCGGTTGGAAGCTGCAGGGATATCCGGGAGTATTACTCACATTTTGTGGAGCAGGGGATATCATTCTGTTGAACAAATTATGGAATTCCTGAGACCTTCTTTATTTGCTTTCCACTCCCCATTCCTTTTCAAGGATATGCAAGCCATAATAGATAGACTGAAAACGGCCTTGGATCGCCAGGAAAAAGTTCTTATTTATGGTGATTACGATGCGGACGGGGTAACCGGAACGGCGCTGATCTATAAAGTTTTGAAGAATTTCGGTTTTCAGGTAATCCTTTACGTTCCAAGCAGGGAAGAGGGTTATGGACTTCATGCTGAAGCCATTTATAAAGCGTCCGCACAGCAGGTTTCACTGATTATTACTGTAGACTGCGGGATAACCGCAGTTGAGGAAACGTTACTAGCATCCGGACATGGGATTGACGTCATCATCACGGACCATCATGAACCCGGGGAGCGGCTCCCTCAGGCAGTCGGAATTCTGAATCCGAAAGTAGTTGATTCAGGTTATCCTTTTCAACATTTGGCCGGAGTCGGAGTGGCTTTTAAACTGGTACAAGCTCTTTTCAGCACTTTCCGGTACCCCGCGGGCAAAGGTACGGAGTTAGAATATTTAGATCTTGTCGCACTTGGCACGATTGCGGATATAGTTCCCTTGACCGGTGAAAATCGAGTTATTGTTCAATACGGTTTACAAGTTATGACCAAAACGAAACATTCAGGTATCCAAGCGATCCTGGAAGAGTGCGGGCTGTGGGGAAAGAAACTAAAGGCAGGTCAGATCTCTTACATCGTTGCTCCAAGAATTAACGCTGCCGGTCGGATGGACACTGCGCGTTTGGCTTTGAATCTCCTGCTTGAAGAAGACGTTCAGGATGCTATCCAAATTGCCAAAGCGCTAAATCAAGAAAATAATTTAAGACAGAGCACGGAACGCCAGATCCTTCAGCATGCTGAAGAGATGCTGTCTTCAGCTCAGATTCCGGAAGTTATTGTTTTATCTTCACCGGACTGGCATCATGGTGTTATTGGAATTGTAGCATCAAGACTTGTGGAACGCTTTAAGCGCCCGGTGTTTCTCATTTCAGAAGAGGGGAATATCGGAAAAGGTTCTGCCAGGGGGATTTCCGGATATCATGTTCTGGAGGAATTAGAAAAACAGGCGCCGCTTTTAAGCAAATTCGGCGGTCATAAACAGGCTGCAGGTTTCACAATCCCGGTACAAAACATTGATTCGTTTCGGGAAGAGATCATCAACAGTTTCATTCAGAGTGGGCAGTCTTTGGAAGAACAATTATGGATTGATTCATTTGTGCCTTGCAGTGAGCTTAGCGTAAAACTTCAAAAAGAACTGGAGGAACTGGCGCCTTTTGGTTCAGGGAATCCGGCGCCCCTTCTCATGACTTCGGATTTGACGGTAAAGAAAATCATGACGATCGGAAAAAACGGTGAACATCTAAAACTAATCCTGCAAAAGAACAATTTAATTCTCGAAGCTTTAGCCTTTAAAAAGGGCGGAGAATTGGAAAAGTTTAAACAACTCAAAAATATTGATATGATCTATACGCTTGAGATCAACGATTACTTTGGTGAAGAGAGAATTCAGGCGGTTCTGAAAGATTATCGGGAAGCGATGGGGGATAGTTTTTCTGAAATTGCCGGTACAAGTGATTCCGTAGATATACTGGATGGGGAAGAAATTATTTCAAACTCTGAAACAGGCACACCGGGGTTAGACAGAAAGATGCTTGTTGAAATTTATAAGACGATCAGAAATAAAGTCAATGAAAATAATCAGCTTTACTGGATGCCGGAAAAAAATGTACATACTCATATTGAGATGATCAAAATTTTGGAAGAGCTGGGAATTCTTCAATGGCTGGGAGGAACAGGCCCTTATCTTATAGAACTGAAAAACAAAGATAAAACGGATTTGCACCATTCTCTCCGCTTTAGATTGTTGAGTTGTTAGAGGTATAGTATGACATTTGAAGAATTAAGGGAAACCCTGAACTTAAACAGTGCACAATACAATATTGATAAGATTGAAAAAGCTTATCTTTTTGCTGAAGAAGCACACCGCGGGCAGCTTCGGAACTCGGGAGAAGAATATATTCATCACCCCTTGGAAGTTGCGTCTATCCTGGCTGAACTGGAAATGGATGATTCCACGATTATTGCGGCGCTTCTTCATGATGTTGCCGAAGATACCGCTCATACTTTGGAAGAGATCCGAAAAAAATTTGGAGATGAAGTTGCGGGTTTGGTGGATGGTGTGACCAAACTCGGCAGAATTGAGTATAAAAGCAAAATGGAGGTTCAGGTTGAGAACCTCCGCAAGATGTTTTTGGCTATGGCCAAAGATATCCGCGTAGTTCTGATCAAATTGGCCGACCGGTTGCATAATATGCGAACGTTAAAATTTCAAAGTGAACAGAAACAGAAGGAAATTGCTCAGGAAACTCTTGAAATCTACGCGCCTTTAGCGAACCGTTTAGGGATTTTCCGAATTAAGTGGGAGCTCGAAGATTTATCCTTCCGGTTTTTGAATCCTCAGGAATACTATGATTTGGTTGAAGGGATAGCCCTAAAAAGAAAAGAACGGGAAGAGCAAATCAACGAAGTAATCGAACAATTAAAAGTCAGGCTTGAAGAAGTCGGAATTGATGCGGATATTGCAGGCCGCCCCAAGCATTTTTACAGTATATATAAAAAAATGGTCAGTCAGAACAAAGATTTGAGCGAGATTTATGATTTGACGGCCATCCGGGTCGTGGTAGAAACCGTGAATGATTGTTACGGCGCTTTAGGGATCATTCATACCCTCTGGAAACCAATTCCGGGGAGATTCAAAGATTATATAGCTATGCCTAAGCCGAATATGTACCAATCACTTCATACCACGTTGATTGGAAGTCACGGGGAACCATTTGAAATTCAAATCCGGACCTGGGAAATGCACCGTACGGCAGAGTACGGGATCGCGGCCCACTGGAAGTACAAGGAAGGCAAAAAGATAGAAAATAATTTTGAACAAAAGCTTTCCTGGCTTCGCCAGCTGCTGGAATGGCAGCATGATTCCCGGGATGCCGGGGAATTTATGGAGTCTCTAAAGGTAGATTTATTTGCAGATACGGTGTTTGTTTTTACCCCGAATGGGGATGTTGTGGAATTGCCTGCTGACTCTTGTCCCATTGATTTTGCCTACCGCGTTCATACCGATGTTGGGCATAGCTGTATCGGGGCCAAAATCAACGGCAGGATCGTTCCCCTGGAAAGTAAATTAAAAAATGGGGATATCATTGAAATCCTGACTTCCAAAACCCCTACCGGTCCCAGCCGGGATTGGGTCTGCCTTGTAAAAACGTCACAAGCCAAGAACAGAATCCGTCAATGGTTTAAAAAAGAAAAAAGAGAAGAAAATATTATTCGTGGCCGGGAAGGATTGGAACGGGAAGCCCGTAAACTGGGAATGGACCCTGCAATTGCTTTAAAGCCTGAACACCTTCAAAAGCTGGCAAGAAGCTTCAGCTTTAACGGGATTGAAGACCTGTATGCTACTTTGGGTGACGGTGCCATTACTTTTAAAAGGGCACTCATCCGTTTGCGGGATGAAATCATTAAAGAAGAAGAACCCTTGTATATCATCTCTCAGGGTGAACAAAAGCCTTCTTCAAAGTCTTCGCAGGGAGTACGGGTTAAAGGTGTGGATAATATCCTGATTCGATTTTCACGCTGCTGTAACCCTCTCCCCGGAGATGAAATTGTCGGGTTTATTACCAGGGGGCGAGGGGTATCTATTCATCGTAAAGATTGCAGCGAGCTTTTCGGGATGTCCTCTTTGGAACAGGAACGTTTTATTGAAGTGGAATGGGAGAAAAATACCGAATCGGTTTATCCGGTTGACATCGAAATCATTGGGTTGGACCGGGCCCGTTTGGTAACGGATATTATGAATGTTATAATGGAAACACGCACCCATATGCTTGGAATCAATGCCAGAGTCGGAAAAGATAAAGTGTCTCATATCCAGTTAAAAATTGAGGCCCGGAATCTTGAACATTTGAACTTTGTCTTAAATAAAATCCGAAGGGTAAAAGATGTTACGGTTGTAGAAAGACTCCAAAGCGGAGGAAGTCATTAATGCGTTGTGTTGTTCAGAGAGTCAGCAAGGCATCCGTTCGTGTGAACGGCGATGTTATTGGAAGAATCAGCGTGGGTTTTGTGGCTTTCATCGGTATTGGATCCGAAGACAGCCGGGAGGATATTGATTGGCTGGCGGAAAAAATTGCAGGACTTAGGGTTTTTGAAGATCAGGATGGGAAGATGAATCTTTCCCTGGCTGAAGTTGGGGGCGAAATCCTGTTAATATCCCAATTCACCCTCTTTGGTGATTGCCGAAAAGGGAAGAGACCCAGTTTTTCGCATGCGGCACCGCCCCAGCAAGCCAAAGAGATTTTTGATCAATTGGTAAATACCATTAAATCTTTGGGAATTCACGTGGAGACCGGCCAATTTCAGGCGGATATGGATGTGGAACTGGTTAATCAGGGTCCGGTCACGATCTTACTGGACAGTAAAAAGAACTTTTAAAAATTTGATAGTATTCTTTGCTTAAAAACGAATTAATCTGAGGTGAAAGTTATGATCGAACGAAAGGTAACCCCCGGAATGGGTGCCAATTGTTATCTTGTTTCCTGCAATCAAACCAAGAAAGCCGTTCTCGTAGATCCCGGCGCCGGAAGTAAAACATTGTTGAATTGGATTAAAGAACATGATTTTGAAATTACACATATTATTTTAACCCACGGGCATTTTGACCATATTGGCGCAGTAGAAGATTTACGAAATGAATTGTCTGCGAAAGTTGCAATTCATAAGGATGATGCTGAAATGCTGACAAATCCCGATAAGAATCTTTCCCGTTTATCGGGAAGGAGTATCGCTGCTTCCCCTGCGGATCTTTTGCTGGAGGATAACCAGGAACTCGCAGTGGGAGCTATAAAGATCAAGATCCTTCATACCCCTGGGCATACCCCCGGAGGCATCTGTTTGTTGACGGAAGAAGGATTAATCAGCGGAGATACCCTTTTTGACGGCTCTGTGGGCAGAACTGATTTTCCCGGAGGGGATATGCGGATTCTGATAAAAAGTATCAGAGAAAAGTTAATGGTACTTGATGATCATGTCCGGGTGTTTCCGGGGCATGAATCCGGAACAACCATTGGCAGGGAAAGAGTGTCCAATCCTTATGTGAATGGGGCGTTTGCCTGATGACAGACCTGATTAATGTGAGGAGTACTACAATTGAAAAAAAGGTTCTCATGAGCTGCAGTTCAATCATCGCAGCTTTTTTTCCGGGTAAAACTGTACGGATTGATCTCCCGGAACAGAACCAAGATGGGGATATTACGATCATCATTGAAAATGAATCCGCTGAAATCCCCGCAATTCGTAGTACTTTTATAAAGGATTATCAAGAAGTAACTGAAAAAATAGATTACTCTGAAAGGCCTGACCTTTTTTCTTTGTCTCTTCCCGGAAAAGAGCCTTTCGGTCAGATCCTGATCAAAAGAATACTGTTTATATTTTTGCAAAAGATAACCCAAGAAAGGATTCCCTGGGGAATTCTAACCGGTATCAGGCCGGGAAAATTGATTTCTATTATGAATCAGCTTGGGCTTAAGAAACAGGAACAATCCTTAATCCTGACAGAACTCTATTTGGTGGAGAAAGAAAAAGCAGACCTTCTTTCAGAGATTGGAGATGTTCAAAAACCGTCTATTCAAAGGATGAAAGAAAGGCCGGATTTGATTTCCGTCTATTTGACTATCCCGTTTTGCCCGTCCCGCTGCTTTTACTGTTCATTTCCTTCGACCACATTAACCGCCAGGAACAAGCATTTACTCCCTTCTTACCTTCTGGCGCTGTATCAGGAAATCAAACTCACCGGGGAATTAATGAAGGAAATGAACCTGAAAGCCGACTGCATCTATATTGGCGGTGGAACTCCCACCACTTTGGGGGCAGAGGATTTAGAAATTCTTCTTCAAAATATACGCGACCATATTCCTGCAGAAAACGGTCTTGAATATACGGTAGAGGGAGGGAGACCGGATTCTATAGACAGGATCAAACTATCCCTGATGAAAGAATCGGGAGTTAACCGAATCAGTATTAATCCTCAATCCATGCAGGAACAAACATTAATCCGGATTGGGAGAAATCATTCCGTATCCGATGTTGTAGATTGTTACAGGTTGGCGAGGGATATAGGAGATTGGACGATCAACATGGATTTAATCCTCGGTCTTCCCGATGAAGGACCGGAAGAGATGATGGACTCCCTGAAAAAAGTCCTGGCTTTAAAACCGGACAATATTACCCTTCACGCCCTGGCCTTAAAAAGAGGATCGCAAGCCTGGGAAAGCCAATACGCCCATTTCAGACACGATTACTGGTCAATGATACAAAAAGTAACCGGACATCTTCTTAAGGAAGAAGGGTATAAACCGTATTATTTGTATAGGCAGAAAAATATTGCAGGAAACCTGGAGAATACCGGTTTCTGTCTTCCGGATAAAGCTTGCAGGTATAATATCGGGATTATTGAAGAAAAACAGCATATCCTCGGGCTTGGAGCAGGGGCTTCAAGCAAAATCCTTAAAAGAGATTCAGGACATCAAAACCTGTATAACCCTTTGGATTTAAATCATTATATTTTGCGTTTTGCAGAAATCCATAAAAAACGACAGAAAACTTTGCGAGAAAGTTGTTAAATATTTGACAAAATTCACTGGCACATGGTGAGCGAAAAAGAGAATTGTGTTATAATACTGTATTAATGTTATATAATACTCGGCAATAATTTTTTATTTTTTTGCGATTAAGGATGACACTGGGAGGTAAAACATGGCCATTCAACGTCCGAAGGGTACCCAGGACATTATCCCGGGTACTGTTGAAAAATGGCATTATCTTGAGGCGCATATCAGAAAAATCTGCTCGGAGTTTGGTTATCAGGAGATCAGGACACCTGTATTTGAATCAACCGAACTTTTTCAGCGCGGAGTAGGGGATACGACTGATATTGTCAATAAAGAAATGTACACTTTTTTGGATAAGGGACAAAGATCAATCACTTTACGTCCGGAGATGACAGCTTCTGTCTGTCGGGCTTATGTGGAAAATAAACTCTTTACCCAACCACAGCCTGTTAAACTTTATTATCTTGGACCGATGTTTCGTTATGAAAATACGCAGGCCGGCCGATTCCGTCAATTCCATCAATTTGGCGCCGAAGTATTAGGCGGGGAAGATCCTTTGGTTGATGCGGAAGTAATTCAGCTGATCTGGGAATTTTATCGGCGTATTGGTCTTCAGGGTTTGGAAGTTCATATTAATTCTGTTGGTTGTCCTGTTTGCAGGGCGGAACACAGGGACCGGTTACATAGCTACCTGCAGGACCGGAAAGCTGAGCTTTGCCAAGACTGTCAATCCCGTTATGAAAGAAATCCGATGCGGATATTGGATTGCAAAAACCGGGAATGTCAAAGAATAACTGCGAATGTGCCGACCACGCTGGATACGCTCTGTGATTCATGTAGGGAGCATTTTGCAAAGGTGCAGCAGTACTTGCGGATTTCCGGTATTCAATATCGAATTAATCCAAAATTGGTCAGAGGTCTTGATTACTATCAGAAAACAGCATTTGAAGTTATGGCAGAAGGAATCGGAGCCCAAAGCGCGATTTGCGGCGGCGGCAGGTATGACGGTCTGGTCGAAGAGATCGGGGGCCCATCCACCCCGGGTATCGGTTTTGCTATGGGAATGGAACGGATTCTGGCCGTCCTGGAAAAACAGCGGATCGATGTGGATGACGAAACAGATCACAAAGTCGTTGTAGCTGCCTTAGGGGATATTGCCCGGGAAAAAGGGTTCAAACTGATCACGGAACTCAGACAAAACGGGATTTCAGCCCAGATGGATTTACTCGGACGGGGGCTGAAAAGTCAGATGAAATATGCGGATAGGGTTCATGCCAGATACGTCATAATTATAGGTGAGGAAGAATTAAATAAAAACATTGCCATTATCAGGGATATGAAACTGGGGGATCAGACTGAGATAGCAATGGACTCTGTAAAAAGCTATATTTTTAATCAAATTAATCATAGTGAAGCAGGAATATAGGAGGATGGCAATGTTACAAGGAAGAACCGGTGCAGGAAGTTTAGGAAGAGAAAATACTGGGGAAAAGATACGTCTGCTTGGCTGGGTGCAAACAAGAAGAGACCATGGAGGCGTAATTTTTGTTGATTTAAGAGACCGGTCAGGCATTGTTCAGGTGGTGTTCAATCCGGATATGCCCGCAAACGCTTTTCATGATGCGGAAAAGCTGCGTTCAGAATATGTAGCTGAGGTTGAAGGAAAAATTCGGTTAAGGCCAAACGGTTCTGAGAACCCAAATATGAAAACCGGCGAAATCGAAGTTGTGGCGGAGACCTTGAATATCCTGAATCGGGCGAAAACTCCTCCTTTTTACATTCAGGACAATGTCGACGTGGATGAAAGTGTCAGGCTTAAGCACCGGTATTTGGATTTGCGCCGTCCGGAGATGCAGAATATATTTATGGTCAGGCACCGGGTTATGCAGATCATGCGGAGCTTCCTTGATCAACATGGGTTTCTCGAGATTGAGACTCCTGTTCTTTGCAAATCCACTCCTGAAGGAGCCAGGGATTACCTGGTTCCCAGCCGTGTCAATCAAGGAACATTTTATGCTTTGCCTCAGTCTCCGCAGATCTTCAAACAATTGCTCATGGTAGCGGGAATGGAAAAATACTTTCAAATTGCACGCTGTTTCCGCGATGAAGACTTGCGTGCAGACCGCCAGCCGGAATTCACTCAATTGGATATAGAAATGTCTTTCATCGATATAGAGGACGTTTTGCCTTTGATGGAGAATCTGGTAACAAAAATCTTTGCAGAGGTTTCAGGAATCGTCATTCCGGCTCCTTTTCCGCGTTTAAGCTATAAAGAAGCCATGGAACGGTACGGTTCGGATAAACCCGACACCCGTTTTGGAATGGAACTCATTGATGTTGCCGATGTAGTAAAAGGGTCAGGCTTTAAAGTATTTACCGACATACTGGCCAAAGGCGGCAGAGTAAAAGGGATTTGTGCCAAAAATTGCGCCGGAATGCCCCGCAGGGAAATTGATGCCTTAACTAATTTTGTCAATATTTATGGCGCCAAGGGCTTAGCTTATATCGTGATGGCGGAAGAGGGACTTAAATCTCCTATTCTCAAATTCTTTACAGAGGAAGAAATTAATAATTTGATTTCAGTCATGGGTGGTAAGACCGGGGATATCCTGTTCTTTGTCGCTGATAAAGAATCCATTGTGCATAATGCATTGGGCAATTTGCGGCTTGAACTGGCTAAGAGATTGGGACTGATATCTGCGGGATCGATTAATTGTCTCTGGGTTACAGAATTCCCGCTTCTGGAATATGATGAGGAAGAAAAACGCTATGTTGCGATTCATCATATGTTTACCAGTCCCATGGACGAAGATATTGAATTGTTGAAAACCGATCCGTTAAAAGTCAGAGCCAAAGCCTATGACCTGGTCCTTAACGGGATGGAACTTGGCGGCGGCAGCATCCGTATTCACCGCAGGGATGTACAGGAGAAAATTTTTGACCTGCTGAATATGAGTACGGAAGAAGCTTATGATAAATTCGGCTATCTTTTAGATGCTTTCGAATATGGGACACCTCCCCATGGAGGAATTGCTTTTGGATTAGACCGGCTCTCCATGATCCTTACCGGAAGAGAGAATATCAGGGACGTTATTGCTTTTCCCAAGACTCAGAGTGCAAGCTGTCTGTTGACGCAGGCACCGTCTCCGGTTGAGGATAAACAGTTGAAAGAACTTCATATCAAATTGGATGTAAAGAAAAAATAACAGGTTAATATTGACATTGCCTCCGAAAGCTCATATAATAGTGACATGAGATACCCCTGTAGGGTACTCTGAGGGAGATGAATTTGATGGAGCTTCAGAAAGACAAGTCAGGGAAAAAGGATATTTTAGTCCGCTTGAAAAGAATTGAGGGACAAGTCAAGGGTTTGCAACGGATGTTGGAGGACGACAAATGCTGTCCCGACATTTTGGTTCAGGTTGCCGCAGTCAGAGCGGCAGTCAATAAAGTGGGGGTTCTGATATTTGAGGAACATTCCAAGACTTGTTTAAAGGACGCTCTAAATGCAGATAATAATGAGGCATTGGATAACCTGATTGATGTGCTCGGCAGATTCATCAAATAGTATTTGTAATTAGGAGGGATTAGCATGGCTGGTGCAAACGTTAAAACCTTTACAGCAGAAGGTTGGGACAATGATGTTCTTAAATCCGACAAGGTTACTTTGGTAGATTTTTGGGCTGCCTGGTGCGGGCCTTGCAGAATGATAGGACCTGTAGTGGAAGAACTTGCCGATGAATATGCAGGTAAAATCGTAGTAGGAAAGCTGAATGTGGATGAGCAGGGCGAAATTGCCGCCAAATATGGCGTAATGAGCATCCCGACGCTTCTCTTATTCAAAAACGGCCAGGTCGTGGATAAAGTGGTAGGCTTCAGGGGAAAACCGGATCTGGTAAAAATGATTGATTCCAAAATATAAGCTTACAGATTAGCAAAGAAGGTGTGCGAATTAAGTCGTGGCACCTTCTTTTTTGTTTTCTTTCTTTTCTTCCTTATGGGGTTAACGCAACGTACTCCAACCGCTTTTCGGCTGATAGTGTCCCCCTGACACTAACAGCCGCGCTGCGCAATCCATGCTCCGCTTGCAGCGGTTAGAGTACGTTGCGTTAATCTGGGGAAGAAGAAATACGTGCTAGTATTGCTTAACTGTAATTAGTAAGGCCCTTGGATAAAAAAGGGCTAATTTTTCTATTAAAACAAGGAAAATGGATAAAATTGGTGAATTATTACATGACTTGATATAAAAGAAAATATAGCCGCAACACAAGCGGCTACGCTACCATATTTTGGATTTTATCCGCAACTCTTGCGGTAAAAAAAGATAAATGAAATTGGTCGCAAAGACCGCGCCTCCATGCGCGGATTTGTTAGAAGAAATAATTTGAAGAGGAGGGGGCAAGTGAATATTATTCTCAAAAGATCAATTATAATATTTGTCTTGTTAACCATTAGCTTAATTTGCATCTATACATATATCCTTACAAATACAATTGACTTAGATAAAGAAAGTATTGCAAAAGACATAGAGAAAAGAGCATCTGCTGATGTTGAAATACTCCAAGTAACTGAAAACAAGAATGATCAATTCATTCTTTTTAAAAACAAATCTTCTGGTCAATTAGGAATGATATATTATAAGCCTCATACTTTGCTTGCTAGTCGATATGTCTTCCTAGGTGGGACTAACATAACAGGTAGAGCAGATATAAATCACAAATATGATGTGTACGACTTCGGACAGACTACTGATAAGGGCTTTGACAGATTGTTTGTGGTGTATGGTTATAACGAGCCGAAAGCACAGACGGTAAAATTAGAGTTTGATAATAATACCATAACCAGTAATATTGGCGGAAACGATTATTTTCTTCAGGTATTTAGCTTTTCTCAGGATAAATTCAGTAGTCCTAAAGTTAAATTTCTAGATAAAGCTGGTGAAGATATAACTCAAAAATTCTTGTAAGGAAAGTATACTAAATGTTGCCACGGGGGTGATATTTAAAGGGGCCGACGTCCTGTCGGCCTCTGAATTTGGGGGCGCGACTTTACATAACACGAGAATTCCCGGTGCGTCCTGGCAGGTCGCATGTTCTAGCGGGGGAGGATCCCGCCGGAGTAAGGTCTAGCCAACCGCTCTGTATCGAGTCTTGGAGGTATTGCGGTAACGTAATATTTTAAGCGTAGACAGAAAGTCAGCGAGGTAGAATTGACTGGGTGGTAAGCCAGCAGTGAACGGTATTGAGCCCCGAAAATCGTGTAACTAACGAGGAAGGCCGAAGCAGTCGGGAATGTGGAAGGCAACAGCTATTTGTGCGATAAGGCGAGTACAGATAGACACCTCCGGGGTCGAAGGCCCTACCTAGCTGAACAATAAGAATGTGCGGAAACCCAGGGAGATCCCAGAAGGTCTTTCCGCAAGGAGAGTATGCCGGACAAGCTGAAGAAGCAAGGAAGGCAAAAGCCACTGGGAAGTCGGATTACTCTAGTAGTACTGATGACTTCAGGTAATGCTGAACGAGGGAAGGAGAGTAACATATGGAACTGCTTGCAAAGGACACACTAACCGGACGCAGAACCGGAGAAACAGTGAGAACAAAACTTGCAAGCATAGCACAAAGAGCCAAGAGAGATAAAAAGGCAAAGTTTTGTTCATTAGCACACCTAATGAATAAAGGAACTTTGCGGGAGGCATTCAAGAGATTATCAAGTACAGCAGCCCCAGGGATTGACGGAGAAACCAAGAAAACCTATCAAATGAATCTTGAAGAAAACCTAAGTAATTTGCTGACACGACTTAAGCAAGGGTCATATAGACCAACACCAGTTCGCAGAAAATATATACCCAAAGTAGGAAGCAACAAACTCAGGCCATTGGGCATACCTGTGTTGGAAGACAAGCTGGTACAGAGTGCGCTTACAATAATACTTGAGAGCATTTATGAACAAGACTTTCTGGACAACTCCTATGGATTTAGACCGGGGAGAAAACCCCATGATGCATTAAAGGATTTAAGCAGAAACATAGGAACAAAGAAAGTAGGTTATATCGTGGATGCTGATATACGGGGCTATTTTGATCATGTTGACCACAAATGGCTTATAACAATGCTTAGTGAAAGAATAAGTGATAGCAAAATACTCAAACTCATCAAGAGATTTCTCAAGGCAGGAATAATGGAAGAAGGAAAGTTCGCCAAGACAGAAGAAGGAGTACCGCAGGGAGGAAGCCTATCTCCACTATTGGGAAATATCTATCTACACTACGTACTTGACCTGTGGTTTAGCAAGATAGTGGTAAGACACTGTAGGGGGGAAGCGTATCTAACCCGTTATGCGGATGATACAGTCACCTGCTTCCAATATCAACTAGATGCCGAGAGATTTTACCAAGCACTCAAGAAGCGATTTGAGAAGTTTAACTTGGAAATAGCAGAAGAGAAAACCCGAATCATCGAGTTTGGAAGATATGCCAAAAGAGATATCAAAAGGCGAGGAGGAAGAAAGCCGGAAACATTCGACTTTCTGGGACTGACCCATTATTGTGGAAGAAGTAGAAAAGGTCGCTTTAAGCTAAAATGGAAAACGGCCAGGAAGAAACTCCAAGCCAAGGTTCTAGCATTTACAGATTGGATAAAGGCCAATAGAAACCTACCGTTAAAAGATATCTGGGACACGGCAAACTCTAAGCTGAGAGGGCACTACAATTATTATGGGGTAAGTGACAACTGGAAAGGACTTCTAAAATATAGGAGGCACATTGAGCGAATACTTTACACATGGCTAAAACGCAGAAGTCAGCGAAGCAAACTGACGTGGCCGCGGTTTAACCAGCTCTTGGAAAGATATCCGCTAGCAATGCCAAAATCTCTTATAAATCTCAACTCGGCATTTGTGTGAAGAGGGTCATATGTGGAGCCGGATGCCTTAATTGGGCACGTCCGGTTCTGAAAGGGGCGATACCCCAATCCTCAAGTAGGAAGGGGGTCGTCTACTTACCCAAGGGTGCCAGATGTGTGAATTTGGGGAAGACTCAGGCACCACATCCCCCGCCTAAGATAAGAGCTATCTAAGGCGGGGGGACGTCGGGAATTCCTATCCGTTATATGACACTGCTAGGTCCTTGCTTATTTGGTTAAGAAGGATTTCCTAATGTTTTGAGAGAGTCCTTCATTCTCCCGAAGAGCCTGATCCTTTTCCCCAAGGGCCTGGTCTCTGTCCGCAATGGCCTGACGCAGCTCCCGGGTACTCATGCTCCCGACATCGTTATCCGTGATAAATTCCTCCCGTTCCTCTGCCGGAAGCTCAAGGAGGATCACCGCTTGGGTGTAGGTGAAATTTTGCATCGATGCAAAATTTGAGCTGTCGTCCCCGTGGGATGAGGCCAGTAGTTTAGGCCCATATTCTTCGAAGAGCTGCATTAGCCTGGTGGCTGTAATCTGAGAGAAACTGACCGATTCCTCCAGCCACTTGCCCCATTCCCCATGAGGGAGCAGAGCTTTGGCTTCCTTCAGGCGCCGGTCGATCTCGATGGCGTTGTAAGTAGGACTTTCATAGTCTGTTGTTTAATTGTATTAATTTCAGCCGCGATGCCAAGGAGCCGCGGCCAGGAGGGCGCTATCTGCCAAAAGCGGTGGGAGTACGTTACGTAGACTAAAGCAAAAAAGAAGGTGCCTTAGCACACCTTCTTTTTTGCTTTCTATGTTGAGGTAAATACCATATACTGACTAATTTGACGCTTACTTTTTATCTGTATTTAACGGCTTTCAATATCTTCAGACTAGTCTCAGTAATGTGTAGACAGCGTAAGCGCGTTACGCATGCGTAACGGGATGCGGAGCGCGGCTGTTTGCGCCATGGAGGCGTGAAGGCTAGCGGCCTTCACGATCTGCCGGAAGCGCCTATACATTACTGAGACTTACCCGGACAATGAAAGGAAAGAATGAAAGGAAAGTCTGATTTTATATTTTCGATTGCTCCCTGAGATCATCCAGCCGCTTGTTGCGGAAATACAGGAGGGCATCGATTCCGACCATGAAAGAGTTAAGTAAATAAAGGATTAGGACATAATCAAACGAATATAAAATCTTGTGAATAATTCCGGAAAGATAGCCGATAAGTATTACAAACAGGAAAAAAATACTTTTCCCTTTTGCGGTTCTGGTTTTATATGAGGTATAGATGGAAAACGGCCAGGCAGAACCGAAACAGATTAACATGATCGCTTCAAAAATGCTCATTTTTTCACCGCCAATTAACTTTTTTTGTTGTAACAATGAATATGGAATTAAAGGGTGTTTCCAATATGCAGATTAATAATACAAGCTTTATCAATCAAATCATCACCGAAAGCGATCTTTCCAGATTAAAAATCGGACAGCGTCTTCAAGTTGAGATTTTGAGCAACGAGGGAAATCAGGATGAAGCAATTATTTCCCTCAACGGCAAGCTGGTAAAGGCCAAGCTCGAAGCTCAGGCGCAGACGGGGGACCGTTTTTGGGCTGCAGTGAAAGAATCCGGTGAAAACGGTCTGATCTTAAGCCGGGAAAACGTAAGCAATGCTGCATTAAACGGTCTCTCTAAAGAACAGATTGTTTTAATAATGGACAGAGGAACTGGTTTTGATCCGGGAGTTGCCAAGGTTCTCGCTAATTTTACCGATATAAAAAGCAACAGTACGATATTGCAGCCTTTGTTAAAGAGCAAAAATCCCCAAATACGCAACCTGGTGTCGCTACTATCGGACATTCTTCCGGATTGGTCAAAGCTTGACGGAAAGAACTACACGCAGCTGCTTAAATATTTTTCCGCATTAGGATTAGACGATGAAAAAGATCTCTATGCTCGTTTTTCGTCCAAAAATACGGATTTGGATTCCAACCTCCAGTCGGTGAAAGCAAATATATTAAAAATCATCCAGGATCAGGACAATAAATTATCCAAAGAAGAAAAATCTTCTTTAGAAGCGATACTGGATGAAATAACCGGTCAGCAGCTTTGGATTCAGTCGGGGATCAAAAAAAACGCGTATAGTTTGCTGCATCTGATTTTACAGGATCAGGGCAGGTTTTACAATTGCGAGATTGCGGTTGAAAGCGCCCGCAAAGGGAAAAGAATGGATCCGGAGCACAGCCATATTGCTCTGCAGGTTGAAACCCCCAATCTGGGAAAAGTGGGCGCTGATATCATGATTTATGAAAATAAGATGCAGTTATGTATTTTGCATGACGAGATTGATGTGTTGAAACCGGTTATCCAGGAAGTACAGCAGGATGTTTTCAACAATTTAAATGCGTTGGGACTTCAAATAGAGCGGGTTTCAATCAAATCTTTCAAGGATTTTCCTTATTTTCAAGAATTTTTGTCCGGTAAGCATCAAAGCGAGGTGGATATAAAAGGATGAAAAATGATAAGCCTATTCGTAAAAAAGCGGCTGCAATCGCTTATGATCATATCGGAGTGCCAAAAGTAGTTGCCAAAGGGGATGGGTTGGTAGCACAAAAAATCATTGAGTTCGCCCGAGAAAAGGGAATACCGGTTCAAAGCAACGAGACCCTTGTTGAGGCTTTGATGCAGGTGGAATTATCGGCGGAAATTCCTCCGGAACTTTACCAGGCTGTTGCTGAAGTTTTAGCATTCATTTATAGAATGGACAAAAAGAAATCCAAATCGTTTCATATTTAAATTTTTTTGGAATTTTTCTTGCGGTTCAGCTGCTTTTGGGCCAGTATTTCCGCAACCTTTCCGCTGTCACCCAGTTCCAATCCTTGAAGGCGCCATTCCCGAAATGTTCTCCAAAATTGCTGTTCAGTAATTGTATAGGTGTATTTTTCCACTTCTTCATCATAAGGCCAAAATACATCAACCCAAAGTTCGCATCTGCTGCTGAGTACAAGTACATAGTGATGTAACTCGGGGTTCACTGTGTCCAGATTTCTCATCAAAATATGTGACCGGCCGTTGGGATAATCGGTCTGTAAGTATGTAAGCTTCATTCCTGTCCTCCTTAAACCCTTGGCTATTCATAGTATAGCATGAATCGTATTGTCAAATAACCACTTTTCTTAGTAAACTAAATACAATCACGCTATAATTAACCTAATACAGTGTATTAGGTTTTTGAATTTTGGTGATTTGGTTTATATTTATTCAATGTAAGAGTGCAGGAAGGGAGCATACCCTGTTGGATCATTCCGTTGTAGTACTGTCGTTCATTGCACCGAAAAAATCTCTGGATTCTTACCAGTTTGCAGCCCTGAAAATTGAAAGGGGTTTAAGACCGGAATATCTTTTTTATTCTTATCGTGATAAAAACCCTGCCGAAATTGACTTCCTGAAGAAAAGCGTGAAAAGTTTTCTTCAGGGTGCTTCCGTATTTGTTACAGATCAAGATACGATATATAGGATGGAAAAGGCTTTAGAAATCACGTTGAACCCTAAAGAAGTGTATCTGATCAGCGAACTTATCCTCCTGCTTTATCCGGCTTTCTCCAAATTGAGTCCGGAAGAACTCTGTACAAAACTGGGGATCAAATTTGGCAAACGATTTCGTTCTGAGGCCCATAAAGAGTGCAGGTTAGGCATAGGGTTTTTACAACACTGCCATGCAAGAGGCTTAGCTTCCGATATAGGCTATCTTAACAGAATGGAAGAGTATACGGAGGGGCTAAGTATTGCGCAATGGCTGGTGTGGTTAAAAAAAGAAATTGTCAAAAACTATCCTGATCGCGCAATTCAAACAGGTTCGTATTTAAAAGAGGAGAATATTTCTCTCTTTGAGGAAGATTTTAGTTCAAGCCAAATCGATGAGAAATACCACTCCCCTGATTGGGTTATAAACTGTTTTCAGGCAGGGGGATTATTGTCTCAAAACCTGCCGGGGTATGAAGACCGCTTTATTCAGGTAAAAATGGCGGGGGATATTTTGAGAGGTTTTCAGGAGTCCTCAGACATTTTAATTGAGGCAGGAACCGGTACGGGAAAATCGATTGCTTATTTGATTCCTGCCTTATGGTGGGCAAAATTGAATCAAAAACGAGTTGTTATTGCCACCCATACCATCACGCTCCAAGAACAGCTCTATGGCAAGGATTTGCCTTTTCTGCAAAAAATCCTGCCATTTGATTTTAAGACAGCTTTACTGAAAGGAAAAAACAATTATGTGTGTTTACATACCTTTTTTCAGGAGCCCGCCAATATAGAAATGTCTTCTGACAATGAACGGCTTGCCCGGGCAGGCATGTTTTCCTGGATAAGGGATACGAATACCGGGGATTTGGGGGAACTGCCTTATTCGGTTAACTTTAGTCCCACCTGGAAGAGATATGGGGCGGATCATGGCATTTGTATCCCGAATGAGTGCCGGTATGCCGGACAGTGTTTTATGTTAAAAGCAAGAAAAAGGGCTGAAGAGGCTGATCTTATTGTTGTCAATCATTCATTGTTATTGGCTGACGTAAAAACCAATTATAATATCTTGCCGGAATATAATGATCTGGTGATTGACGAAGCGCATCACCTTTACCAAACAGCCCTTAAACAATTAGGATTTGAACTAAGCTTTGAGCAGATTTACAGACAAACAGAACAGTTAAAAAGCGGACTATTCTACCGGTTGAAAAAAGAACTGCCTGCTTGGCAGGCAATCTTTCCCTTAGTTGATTGGCATGGAGTTCTGGAGAGTTTTGAAAAACTCTCTCTTTCCTGTGAAAAAATCACGGAACAAGCCAAAGAATTATTCGGCTTGGGAAAACAACTGCTTGCGGGTCGCCAAAACCTTAGTCTGACAGAGGAGAAGGTTGGAAAAGATGTATTTGCAGCGTTTGAAGTTTCTATAGAAAATTTAACCGTAAGATTAAACGAGTTAGTCCAGATCCTCGACCGGCTTAATGCTTGCTTATACATAGAAAGTCAGCAATTAGAGCTTGTTCATTATGACATTTTGAAGAATAAAAATGACCTGGTCGAGATGGCAGAAGGTTTAAAGTCAATTAAAACCAAAGGAGAAAACACCCGCGTTACTTACCTGGAAAAAGGAAAAGTAGTATATTTGAAAAACACGATTATTGATGTGGCAGGGATTCTTCGTGAAAAGATTTTTGATAAGAATAATTGTACCATCCTTACTTCGGCAACATTAAGTGTCTCGGAAGATTTTTCCTACTTTGCGAGGGATGTGGGACTGGATCAATTTCGCAGTATCCGGCTCGAGTCCCCCTTTGATTATGAAAGTCAGATGTTATTCAGTGTTGTCAATGATATTCCTATCAACCTTAGCGCGCAGGAGTCCCTTGCGGTACGGGCTGCCTCTTTTATTTGGCAAATTGCAGAAATGATGCAGGGAAGGACCCTGGTTTTATTTACTTCGTATCGTTACCTGCAGTTAGTACGGGATGAACTGCTATCCAAACAGTGGAATACTGACCTGCAGGTATTGGCTCAAGGGATTGACGGCAGCAGAGAAGATCTGCTCCAATTGTTCATGAAGGATAAGAATACCATCCTTCTCGGAACAAGCAGTTTTTGGGAAGGAATAGATGTCCCCGGCGAAGCGCTCAGATGTGTAATCATGACAAAACTTCCTTTCATGCCGCCTGATAATCCGATTATGGAAGCAAAAGCCAGACTCATGGAAAACCAGGGAATGGATCCGTTCCGTGAACTGCACCTGCCGGAAGCCATCATCCGGTTCAAGCAGGGATTTGGACGCTTGATCAGAACAAAAGAGGATAAAGGGGTTGTTGTTCTTCTGGATGATAGGGTTATAAAAAAGCAATACGGAAAACTATTTATTCAATCCCTGCCCATCAGGTCATACTTTCAGGGAAGTTCAGCCAAAGTGATTCAACAAATTGGCCGCTGGGTTTAGACTATACTTTAAAAATAATATTATTTAGCTCAGAAGGATGGACATATGCTTTCTGCCTGATTATAATAACCATAATGTTATCTGCTTTTGAGAAGAATTTACAACAATGGATATATATATTTCTTGCAATTGGGAGAGTGTATGATGATGTTCGGAAAAACCTTTGATACCCGAATCCTGCCATGTATTTTTACTTCAGCAAATCTGTTTTTCGGTTTTCTTGCGATCATTTTCGCAATGGATCACCACCTGCGTTCGGCTGCGGGGATGATTTTGTTATCAGTTCTTATGGACTCTCTTGACGGTAAAGTTGCCCGAAAGTTAAAAGCCAGTTCGGATTTTGGAAAAGAGCTGGATTCTTTAAGCGATGTTATTTCGTTTGGTTTAGCACCGGCAGTACTTATCTATGTTTTTGTTTATCAAAACCATTGGCCTCTTTGGGGCGCTTTGGTTTCAGGATTGTTTACCCTGTGTGGGGCCCTAAGATTGGCGCGGTTTAATATTCTTTGCAGTACAGATTATTTTGTCGGCGTACCGATAACCTTTGCTGGGGGGTTCATGGCCTTGCTTCTCTTGTTTTTCGATAGAATACCCTGGGAGGTTTATCCCGTAGCCATGTCCGTCTTGGCGGTCCTGATGGTTTCCTCCCTGCAGGTGCCGAAACTTGGAAAGTAGGAAATTTCTTTTTAACATGGATTTCACCCCTGAAGTGACCTGTGCATATAGTAATGCACAGGTGATTTTGTTTAAGGGGGTATTTTTATGGCTCAGCCAATTGATTGGTCGAACATAGGAGTAAGAATAGTTCAAGGACTCAATACAACAATTGATGCCGTAAGACAGTTGGATCCTCAGGAAGCAGCATTGGTGATGAAACTGCTTGGTAAAACCTGTACCAAGATGATGAAGGAGGGAGTAGGGCATCAATTTGGGATAGCAATGATTGAAACCAGTGAAAAATTAGTTTTAAAAGACAAGTTGGTTTTTGAGGATGTTATTAAAATGCTGACTGCTATTGTAGGTAAATTGTATTTCACCGCCAAGACAGCTGAAGAAATTGAATTGGTAAAACAGCTGGAAGAGGCTGTTAAAAGTTACCACGTCGTATAACGAAAGTTATCAGGCATAGATATATTCCAGAAACTGTTTTAAGGGGGTGATTCGATGAAAATCTATTATGTTCGATTACCTCAGCCGGTACTTAATGTCATTAAAAAAGTATTTAAGAATAAATAAATTGAAAGTGACATAATTTTTTATTTCCCTCCTATTTATATAATAAATGAATTAGGAGGGAAATTATGTTAATGAACCGTCACTTTTTTATGATATTGTTCAGTATCTTTTTTATCGGCATCATTTTTTGGTGGCAGAAACCGGTAGCCGCGGTATCGGCTATGGCTGGAATGAATGATTACGCTGATCCCTATCAAGTTGTGAAAAACTATTGGACAAAGATGGATTACCGTCAATTTGATTTGACCAGAGAAATGGTAACAGATAGTGCTTTAGAACAACATTACAAAATACAAAAAGTGTTAATGGATCATCCTCTTTTAAGCATCAGGAATGTCGAGATAGAAGCCACCATGCAAAATAATACCCTTTTGGCCAGGGTAACTTCAGGGTCCGTCATTGACCAAAAAAATGAAGCAAGCTACTTAATGAGTGTGGGAAAATCTTCTCAGGGTTTCCGGATTACATCGATAAAAACGATTCAGTAAAAATTGTATATCTTCGGTGAGTGAGGGAAGAATACTAAAAAAATATGTATGAGGTGAAGCATCATGATAGCGTATGTAGAAAAGGATGCCTGTATCGGATGTGGAGCATGTCCTTCTATATGTCCGGAGATATTTGAAATGGATGATGACGGGTTAGCGGTATCGATGAAAGAACAAGTCCCTCAGGATCTTGAAGACTCGGCCCAGGAAGCCGCAGAAAGTTGTCCGACGGAAGCGATTGTACTAAGTTAATTAAATATTCAAGATTAATAGATACAATGGAATATAAAACCGATATTGTTGCAAAAAATGATATGGTTTTAAGAACCCATTGTATTTGTTTTATCTCTCGTCATCACAAGACAAATGGTTAGTTTTTTTGATCAATACCATCCGCAGTTCGATTTTTTATCGTTAACATGAATAAAAATGTGTGAATTTAACGATGAAAAAAAATTGGTCTACCTAAGAAATTCCTAGAAAATACAAGCTTTCATAAATATTACCAAAAATGGATGCTGTTCCTTATTTTTTAAGAATTCGACATCCCTGCTGATTTATAATGAAGTCACCGGAAAAGTGAACCGGAAAAATGTAAATAAGGCGGGATATGTTAAAATGTCAAAAAAGGTTAAGATTATTGTAGCTGAAGACAATCGAAATTTATGTCAAATCCTTCAGGAGTATATCCAAAGAGATGACAATTTTGAGCTCGCAGGAGTAGCATACAATGGTCTTGAAGCGTGGGAGTTAATTCAAAAGCATGATCCGGATTTGATCATTATGGATCTGGTAATGCCTAACCTTGATGGACTGGAAGTATTGGAAAGAATAAACTCCAGAACTTCCGTTTCCAGACCCAAAGTCATTATGCTCACCGCTTTTGGTCATGAAACGCTAACACACCAGGCTATGGTTATGGGAGTAGATTACTTTATTCTTAAGCCGTTCGACTTAGAAATACTCGGAAAGCGGATTAGAACCTTAACTCAGGATGTGGAAGTGTCAAATCCCCAAATTACTCCTACCAGTTCTCTGGTTGCTACAGCCGGGAGAGGGGTAAATATCAGTGTCGAAGTGACGACCATGATGCATCAGCTGGGAATCCCCGCTCATGTTAAAGGTTATCAATACATAAGAGATGCTATACTCATGGTGATTGAAGATGTTTCCTTACTCGGAGCTGTAACAAAGGAACTCTATCCTGCAATTGCGAAAAAGTATAATACAGCGCCCAGCCGTGTTGAGCGGGGAATCAGGCATGCCATCGAATTGGCTTGGGAACGCGGCCACATGGAAACCCTGAAAAGAATCTTTGGCTACTCAATGAACATTGAAAGACAAAAACCGACCAATTCTGAGTTTATAGCACTTCTTGCAGATAAACTAAGAGTAATGAGTAAGGTAGGATGATCATTAAATACCGGATATAAATAAACATCTTTGTCATAGGCAAAGGTGTTTATTTTTTTTATTTGACCCGGGTAAAAAATGGGTTAAAATGAAAACGAAAAGGAGTGAAAATGATTGACGAATACAAAAGGAAAATTCATCGTTTTTGAGGGAATCGACGGTTCCGGGATCAGTACGCAAACCGGGCGTCTAAGGTCGTATTTGGAAACAGAACATCAGATCAAAGCGATCCTTGCCAAAGAACCGAGCGAAGGTCCGGTCGGGACATTAATTCGCCAGGTCTTAAGCGGAAGAATGCAAGGGATTAACGACAGCTCCCTGGCATTATTATTCGCGGCTGACCGCATAGATCATAATAATAATAAAATTATACCTGTTTTGGAAAAAGGGGATTATGTAATCTGTGACAGGTATTTATGGTCAACCTATGCTTATCAGGGAAGAAAAAATGATGACAGTTGGCTGAAAGAAATTAACAAATATGCGTATAGACCGGATTTAACTATCTTTATCCGTGTCCGGCCTGAGACTTCATTGCAAAGAATTACCGGGAGCAGGTTTCAAACCGAGATTTTCGAAAAGTTGGATATTTTGCAGCAGGTGTTTGATAATTATTTAAAATTATGCAAAGAATGGGTTGCAGCCGGACAGGAAGTAATTGAAATTGATGGAGAACGTGAGCCGGAAATAGTGGAAAATGAGATCCGGTCGGTTGTAGAACATTTTATTATTCAAAAATAAAAAAACGGCCTGAGCCGTTTTAATAATAAAAATTTATGTAGATATGGTGCGCCCGGCAGGATTTGAACCTGCGACCTCCGGCCTCGGAAACCGTCACTCTATCCCCTGAGCTACGAGCGCAAGAAAACTGCTACATTACTTTACTAGAAAGAAAACTTTTTGTCAAGAACAATCCGTTGATCACCAATTATTAATTTAAATGCTTCAAAAATGTCGGGAGTGAAATTTGCATATTATACCTAAATATTACAAAAGCTTTTGAAAATATAATTATTTTCTGTAAGAAGAATAGTTTCAAAGTTTCTTTTGAGGTAATCTGAATGTTTAAGAAAAGGTTGCTGTGGGATGTAATTAAACAAAGCTTGGGAATTATTCTCGGGTCTCTCATTGTTGCCACGAGTATTAATACTTTTATTTTGCCAAACCGGATTGCAGACGGTGGAATAACTGGAATTGCGATTATATTCCATTATTTGTTTCAATGGGATGTGGGGCTGACGGTATTTGTTCTGAATATCCCTCTGTTTATTCTGGGGTATAAGGCTATTGGGAAAAGACTGCTGGTTTTAAGTATTCTCGGTGTAAGCTTTTTTACGTTGGCCTTACGTTTTACAGGCGGCCTGTCGGCCGTAACGAATGATACACTTTTAGCCGTAGTGTTCGGAGGGCTGGTGACGGGAATCGGGATGGGAATTATTTTCCGATCACGCGGTTCCCTGGGGGGAACTGATATCCTGGCTATCGTCCTGAATAAAAAGACACCTTTTAGTGTGGGACAAATCATTCTGGGTCTCGATACCATTATTTTTTTGGGTGCTGCAGTCCTTTTTAAGCCTGAAATGGCAATGTATGCCATGATCTACATGTTTATTGCATCTAAAGTGATTGACCTTGTGCAGGCAGGTTTGGACAATTCCAAAAGTGTTATGGTTGTAACGGATAAGCCTGAGGCGATTGCCGCAGATATTATTAAAATCTTGGAGAGGGGAGTTACTTATTTTTCTGCCGAAGGTGCATACTCCCAAACCAAAAAGAAAGTTATTTACAGCATTGTAAACCGTACTCAATTGTCCCAAATGAAAGAAATTGTCCACAAGCATGACCCTGATGCCTTCGTTTCAATCGCGGAAGTTTCCGAAGTGGTAGGCGAGGGATTTGCCAGCTGGAAAGGGCATTAAAGACTTGAACCTGGCGGCCAGCTCTCTTTCGCGTTTTCTAATAATTTACCAACTGGTACAAGTTCATAATTTTTGGCTTTTAATGTTTTCAGAATAACAGGAAGGGCTTTCGGGGTATCGGGTGCGGAATCAGAGGCGTGAAAAAGAAGGATATCGCCAGGAGAAGCGCCTTTATTTTTTTGCCGACCATTGATAATATTATTTACGATCGCATCAGGCCCGGGTCTTTTCCAATCCAACGAATCCACACTCCATTGGATAATTCTGTACCCTTTTGCTCTGGCCAGTGATATAACCTGATTGTCATATGCGCCATTGGGCGGACGAAGCAATGTAATTTTTTGGCCTGAAAGGTTTTCTAAAACGGTTTTGGAAAGATCCAGCTCTTTGGTGAGTTCAGATTCACTCATGGTATTCATATCGATATGCCTTCTGCCATGAGATCCAATCTCATGGCCGGCGTTTGCGATCCTTTTTACCAAGCCGGCTTTGGTTTCTGCCCAAGGGGATGAAAGAAAAAAGGTTGCATGGATATTTTCTTCCTCCAGGATTTTTAATATTGGAATTACATTCTCTTTCCCCCAACTGATATCAAATGTAATCGCAATTTGTTTTGTCTCAGTTTTTACTGAATATATTGGTTTAAGATTCTTGGAAACGACATGAATAATCTGGTCATGTCTTGAAACCATTACCAGGCCAAGGAACAGTATACACAAAAGGAATATCGTTCTTTTTTTCTTTATAATAAATACCGTCATAAATTATCCCTCCTCAGAAATTCTTATTCCGATCGGGGGAATAGTATACAGAGCCTAATAAAAAAACGGGTAAATCATACCCGTTTTTTTATTTTATTAGTTGTAATCCTTTTATGCTTATCTTCCCCAATTGCGGCCGAAAATCATGTGGATTAAATCGAACTGAAAAATAAGCTTTAAAGAAAAGTGTATAACAAAAAAAGTTGCCGCTATGAATACAATCACTTTTATCAGCCAGAAGCCAATTCCTAAAAGAAAAGTCAGGAGAGGTTTTAAAATGATGAAAGCCAGATATAAAGCAACAATAAAAACAATAATTTTTAAAATCAATGTCCAGATGTTGGTAGCAGGTTGCCGCCTTGTATTCATCTTAATACACCTCCATTTGGAAGATTAACATATATTGATTTGAATGTCTATGATGAAACTCCGGTTTAGCCTTTAAATATAGTATAGCATATTATGAGTATTATGGCGTAGTAACAATATTTTTAAAGTCCTGGGGGAGGGGGTATAAACATGGCTTCTCTCAGAAAGTGGCAAATTCATCTGGAAACAGGTATCAAATATTTAGGCGAAGGCAATTCGATGAAGGCGGAAGGCTATTTGAAAGAAAGTTTAGAGGTTGCCGAAGAACTTGATGTACCGGTAATCATAGCCTTTTCCCAAAGACTTTTAGCTACGGCGCAGGTCCGCAATAACAAGTTAGATGAGGCAGAGAAAGGGTTTTTCAGAGCGCTTCAGTTTTGCCAGGAGCTAAATAACAATAAAGGAATTTCAGAAGCAAAAGCGGGTTTAGCCAGTGTGTGCTTTGTAAGAGGGGAATACCAACAGGCCGTCATGTTTTATAAAGAGGCTATCGGTATTTATCCCCAGGATTCATCCCCATTGCGTTTAGCCGTTCTTTATTCTGATCTGGGGCAAGTATATGGGAGAATGAAAAAATGGAACAAAGCCGAATCCGTTTTTCTTAAGGCAGTCTCTTTCTGTATAGACCAAGGATATAGCAGAGGAGAAGCGGAAATCAATCTGTATTTGGGTGAAATCTATTACAGTCAGGGAAAAACGCAGCTCGCACAGGATAAGTTCGCCAAGTCGGCAAGATTATTTGCTATTATTGATGATGAATTGTCATTGGCCAATGCCTTAAGTTATTTGGCATTTATACTCTGGGAAAAAAATATGATTGAGGAGGCTCTTCTTTTTCAATATAGAGTTGTGGCTCTTTATTTAAAACATGATCAGAGATTGGAAATCAGCGAGAGCTATTACCTTATCAGCAATATTTTACAATATGCGGGATTATTGGATGAAGCAGAATCGTGTCTGAAATATTCACTTCAATACTACAATGGGATTGAATTTGGATTAGCCGTTCGTTATCAAAGTTTGGCGGTTATTGCAATCGCTAAAAAAGAGTATGAAGATGCTAAAAATTTTTATTATAATGCCTTAAAATTTTATCAGTATTACGGGGATGGTTCCAGGATAGGGGAGATCAGTGAGGAATTAACTTATCTAATAAAATACGATGATGTTTGTATTAAAGAGAATCTATATAAATTATTAAACGGAAGAAATGTATTCCCGGAAATCCCCAAACACGAAATTATGGTGAAATTGGCGCAGACCCTAATGCGAAAAGGGAATAACCTGGCGGCTTTACGCTGCGGATGGAGGGCTTTGGAGATCGCGAAGGCAATGAAATACGAAACGCAAGAAATCGAGATGTTAATTCAGAATTTATCTGTGCAAATAAGAAAGAAAAAATAGTAATAACGTACCATAGTTAAATTAAAAAAAAGACTGTGAAAAAACGGAAGAATAGTTTAGAATTATTGGTAGGCTAAAAAAAGGGGAGATTATTTTGATAAAAGAAGATCTTATCCTTTTAGAAAGTTTTGAGAGAATTTTTCAGGTTATTCAGAATGAGGTTGTGAACCTGAGGGATACAAAATCTATTCACGCTGAACGAGTCCGGCAGTGGGAAAAGGAAATCAGGGCATATGCAAGGATTTTGGAGGATATTTCCCTTCCTGCCAGAATGATTCTTGAACATATCCTTGAGTTAAAGTATAAATCCGGTCAGATGGCCGTTGAAGCAGAAAATATTAACCAGGGCTTCTCACAAATTAATGATGTTCAAGTAGAAGAATTTGGTATAATCAAGATATCCACCGGAAATATCCAACTGAGCTGGAGAGATGAATTTTACAATTATTTGTTATACCCCGATAAAGTGGAATTACGAACCCTGGATGAAAAATCTTTAATCAAACTGTTTTTCTCCCATAACTTTGGCAGGCAGGATGTACATAAATTCTCTGAAATTGCGGAAAGCCCTAAATTGTTATATCTTCACCCTACGCTGCAAAAGTTTATAGAAAAAAATTCAGAATAATTGTGTATAATATTTTATATCGCATGTTACCATTATAATAGTTTATTTTTTTTGAAGGGAGCGTTTTCAGTGACGGTTACCAATGATGAAGTTTTAAAAGAGGCTTATGAAAAAGGGGTAAAGTTTATCCGGCTCCAATTTACCGATATCTTTGGGGTATTAAAAAATATCGCAATTCCGATTGAGCAACTCGAAAAAGCCCTAAATGGGGAGATGATGTTTGACGGTTCTTCTATTGAAGGTTTCGTACGCATAGAAGAATCTGATATGTATTTAAAGCCTGACCCGAATACATTTGTTATTTTCCCGTGGCGGCCAGCAGAAGGCGGAGTTGCCAGACTCATGTGCGATGTTTATAACCCGGATGGTACACCGTTTGATGGCTGTCCCCGCAATACGTTAAAAAAAGTAATTAGAGAAGCCGGAGAATTAGGATATAAACTATTTATAGGTCCGGAATTGGAATTTTTCCTCTTCCATGTTGATTCCGAAGGAAGACCGACTACAATTACTCATGATAAAGCCGGCTATTTTGATCTGACCCCGGTTGATTTAGGGGAAAATGCAAGAAGGGACATGGTATTGAACCTAGAACAGATGGGTTTTGAGATTGAAGCTTCCCATCATGAAGTTGCACCTGGTCAGCACGAAATTGATTTTAAATATTCGGATGCCCTGGAAATGGCCGACAAAATGGTTACTTTCCGTTTTGTCGTAAGAACCATCGCTCAAAGACATGGCCTTCATGCTACGTTTATGCCGAAACCTATCTTTGGCATTAATGGTTCCGGAATGCATGTAAATCAGTCATTATTTAAAGACGGGAAGAATGCATTTTATGATCCGGAAGGACCGATGGGACTTTCACAGGTGGCTTATCAATACATTGCCGGACTGATGGCTCATGCCAGATCATTTACAGCGGTCACCAATCCCACAGTGAATTCTTATAAAAGACTCGTCCCGGGATATGAGGCCCCTTGTTATATTGCCTGGTCCGGCAGAAACCGCAGTCCTTTAATCCGCATTCCTGCCAAGAGAGGTCCTTCTACCCGGATCGAGTTAAGGAGCCCGGATCCATCCTGTAATCCATATCTTGCACTGGCTGTTCAGCTTAAGGCCGGTTTGGACGGAATTAAGAAAAAAATGACTCCCCCGCCTGCTGTGGATTTAAATATTTTTGCTATGGATGATATTCAAAGGAAAGAATTGGGAATAGATTCCCTTCCTGGAGATCTCAATGAGGCGTTGCAAGAACTTGGCAAAGATGATGTCATTCGGGAGGCCTTAGGCGATCATATTTATCATCGGTTTGTAGAGGCAAAGATTAAAGAATATGACAGCTTCAGAATTGCTGTTCATAAGTGGGAGATTGAAAGATATCTTGAAACTTATTAATTGTTAAATCAAACAAATCAGGGGTTCGGATTTTACATAGAATTCTGGACCCTTGTTCTTTTTGAGTTCCATTTTAGCAGGGGGAATCTAATTTATGTTTGTCAGCGATTATAACCGTCTGGCTTTTCAATTTGCTGATCATTTTAGTTTTGCTCAGGCCCCTGCCGTCACAGTGATGATAGGAAATGAGGGTATTGGTAAAACGACCTTATTAGAGTATTTGTACCGTAAAACAGGTGATGCGGTTGATTCTTCAGTATTTATTGATGCCCAAAAATTTGGGGTAAGGTATTCTTTTGCAGCCCAGAACGGTGAACTTGGCTCTTTTCGTAAAAAAATACGTTCAAGTAAACTGCTGCTCCTTGACAATATTCAGGTTTTAAAAGGTAAAACCAAAACCATTGAGGAATTATTTCATTCCCTGGATTACATATTAGCTAAGGGTGGGAAAGCAGTAATTACTTCAAGGGGCGATGCGTTATGCCTTGATTATTTAGGGGAAAGACTGGCTTCGCGTCTTCGCAGTGGCCTAATCCTCCGGATTTTAAATCCAACAGTTGAGGAAATATGTGATTTTTTTACTTATTACATCACGTCAACTCAGGTAAATTGCGTACTAAACCCGGAGCCTATACGTAAAGCGGTAAATATGAAACAAGTTGTTGATTATGTCCATAGTCAAAAAAATTCTTCAGACGAAACCATGACAAAGTCAAATTCTTATATTTTAGGAAGCATAAAGGATAAAGTCGAACTTGTACTGCCTTTAGTCAGCGGATATTACAGCGCAGATGAGGTCAAAATACGAAATGGGTCCAAGAATTCCAGCAATGTCAGGGCAAGATATATGGCCTGTTTATTGCTGAATGAAATATTTCATTTTTCTTATCAAGATATTTCAATATACTTTAACAGGGATTTGTATTATTTACGGGAAGAATGTACCAAAATGAAAGCAAGAGAACGGGAGACATTTGAAACCTTATGTCAAAAACTGTATAATCAACTCGATATCATCTATGCAAAGAGTTAAGATCTCACGAGATAAGATTCCTGATCGGAGTGAAAATGCAATGAGCAAAATACAAAAAATTGCGGTTTTAACCAGTGGCGGAGATGCCCCGGGAATGAATTCAGCCATAAGGGCTGTAGTCAGAAAAGGCATATATCACGATATAAAGGTTTATGGTGTCTTTCATGGTTATGAAGGTTTGATCCGCGGCGAAATGCATGAAATGAAGCTCGGCTCGGTTGCAGATATCGTACATAGAGGCGGAACAATTCTTAAAACAGCCAGAAGCGAAGAAATGTACACGGAGTCAGGCCAGAAAAAAGCGGCGCAGCAGTTAATGGATAAAGAAATCGAGGCTTTGGTGGTAATCGGAGGGGATGGGTCCTACCGGGGTGCCCAATCCCTGTCGAAGTTAGGGATTAACGTGGTTGGTCTTCCGGGTACTATTGACAACGATATCGTTGGAACGGATCTTACAATCGGTTTTGATACTGCGGTGAATACCGTTGTGGATGCTGTCAGTAAATTAAGGGATACCGCGACCTCGCACGAAAGAACCTTTTTAGTTGAAGTAATGGGCAGAAACTGCGGGGATATTGCACTGAGATCCGGTTTGGCGATTGGGGCAGAGTCAATTTTGATTCCTGAGATACCCTTTGATTTGGAAGAAGTAAGCGAAAAGCTGTTACGCGGTTATCGCAGAGGAAAAAATCATAGTATTATCATCGTAGCTGAAGGTGCGGGTAATATCTGGGATATATCCTCGAAGCTGAAAGAGGTTTCCGGGCTCGACAACCGGGTAACGATTTTAGGTCATATTCAACGAGGCGGATCTCCTTCAGCGCTTGATTCGTTGCTTGGGGCGACTATGGGGGGCAAAGCGGTAGAGGTGCTGATCGAAGGAAAAACTGAAGTGATGATTTCTTATTATAATAATCAGGTAATAGAAAGGCCTCTCAGTATCGCTTTCGGTCCCAGAGACCCATTTGATCAAAAGCTTTATGATTTGGCTAACGAACTTGCAATATAATCCTGGATGTCAATAACCAGGCCACATGTTTACCGGTGAGGTGGGGAAGAATGGAAACTGTTTTTGCCTTGGATATTGGAACAAGGGTTGTCATTGGCTTAATTATGAATAAACATGACCAAGGATATCAAATAATCGCCAGTGCAAGAACAGAACATAATCAAAGGGCTATGTATGATGGACAAGTTCATGACGTAGATGAAGTGGCAAGGGCTGTAATAAAAATCAAGAACGAACTTCAGGAAAAAACCGGGGAGAAATATAAAAAAGTTGCTGTAGCAGCGGCTGGGCGCGCTTTATGCACTACATCTGAAAAAGCTTCTAGGGAAGAACCTGTTCCTATCCGTTGGGAAAAAGAAGAAGTTCTGTCTTTAGAAATGGAAGCGGTTCAGAAAGCCATGAAAAAAATTAGCTCCGAAGAGATGGACAGCAGCTTGTTTTATTGTGTAGGATACAGTACCGTAAAATATGTTTTAGAAGATCAGCCAATCAGTTCTTTGATCGGACAGCGGGGGAAAAAAGCTGAGATAACTGTAATTGCTACATTTCTGCCAAGGACGGTAGTTGATGGTCTATCCGCTGTATTAACAAGAGCAGATCTGGAAATGTCCAATTTGACATTGGAACCCATTGCTGCCGGACAGGCGGCAATACCACCGGATATGAGAAGGATGAATCTGGCACTGGTAGATATTGGCGCCGGAACCGCGGATATTGCTCTGACTAAAGAAGGTTCGTTCTTTTCCTATGGAATGGTGCCTATGGCCGGTGATGAAGTAACTGAGAGTATCTGTTCCCATTACCTGCTCGATTTCCATGAGGGCGAAAAAATTAAACGGGATTTAAAGGATAAAGAGGAAGTCGAAATTACTAACTTTTTCGGGGAGAAGACTTTAGT
Source organism: Peptococcaceae bacterium (assembly GCA_012517475.1). Classification (GTDB taxonomy): domain Bacteria; phylum Bacillota; class Desulfitobacteriia; order Desulfitobacteriales; family Syntrophobotulaceae; genus Dichloromethanomonas. The sequence continues at coordinate 92,329 of JAAYUV010000100.1, forward strand.
TCCCAAACAAGAAGTCTTAGATATTATCATGCCGACCGTCCAAAAAATGGCGGAAAAAATTAGCGGCGAGATATTATCCCTGAATAAAGAAAAGCCTCAGGCTGTTATTTTGGTTGGCGGGGGAAGTTTAACCCCTCTGCTGGGAGATATTTTATCTGAAACCATCGGGTTACCCCGAAATCGGATTGGTATTCAAATTAGAGAAAGAATCCATCACGTTTTTGGCGAGGAAGAATTGCTGACAGGATCGGATGTTGTCACACCGATCGGTATCGGAATGGCTTCCCTTGATGGAAAAGGGCTGCATTACTATTCCGTAACCGTAAATAATATAGATATCCCGCTTTTTGAGCTGCAGCTGGCTACTGTCGCCGAAGCCCTGCTGGCAGCGGGAATTCAGCCGAGATCGTTTCTGGGTCGTCCGGGAAATGCTTTAGTATATGATTACAATGGAAAAGTCAATACTATCAGAGGCGGACTTGGGAACCCTGCTCAGATCCTGGTAAACGGACTACCGGCTAAATTAGAGCAAAGGTTAAATCCTGATGATTGTGTTACTTTTATCCCGGGTATTTCAGGATCGGACGCCAAAGCCAGAATTCAAGATGAAATTGTGATACCGCCTTATAAAAAGTTAATCTGGAACGGGAAGGAAGAAATAATAAGTCCTCAAATATATCTGAATGGGGAGCCGGCCGATGCAGACGATTGGCTGAAAGATGGATGTAAAGTACGGCTTCTGGAAATAAGCAAGCTTTCAGATCTGTTGAAAATGAAAGGTTTTAGTTTAGATAAACTGCAGAGAATAATGATCTCGGTTAATTCTGAGATTATTGAATTGGTTCCGGATGTAGAAATCAAAGTGAATGGCCAGGTAGTCAAAGACGATTGTGTGTTACAAAACGGAGATTGCGTGGATTTGATTGAAAAGCAAAAAACAATTAAAGATTTGTCCCTGCAGCCTGAACCGATGTGTTTTCAGGTTAATGGAAAGGAATTGTTACTGCCCCCGCAGGGGAGAAGAATTTTGTGCAAAGGGAAAGAACTAAAAGATGAGGATTTTGTTTTGGACGGAATGGAACTAAGGGTAGAAGGTTTTTTCAGAAAACCAATTCTATCGGAACTCTTTCAATTTGTTAACCTGCAAGATAGTATGATCTCTGGCGGGAGGCTGGAGATGCTTGTCAATGGAAAAAAGGCAGAATTCACAACAGAGTTGAACCAGGGTGACAGAATTTCTCTCAATTGGATAGATTCCTAAAAGGATTTTGTATAACAAAAAAGGACAGAAAAAAACCCCATTGGGAATGGGGTTAAGGCCATCGGCCTAGGTGGAAAAGGGTAGAGGAGTATACATCTGTTAGTATAATCCCGTAGGTTACGATTGTCAGGAAATATTCCTTAATTGCAATTTTTGGCAGGTGAATGGTTGATTTTTGTATGGGAGTTCAATATGGATACTAGGAGGATATGATGCATCAATATTGGTTTTTTGTAGGAAATTTTCCTATTAGGGCTTATGGAACGATGGTAGCGCTTGCTTTTATTCTCGGTGTAGGTGTTACGGTTTACTTGGCAAAGGCTGAAAAAAAAGAAAAATATATTGAACATATTCTGGATTTGTCGCCTTTGCTGTTGCTCGGCGGATTAGCCGGAGCGAGATTTTGGCAAGTCTTCTTCTTTGACTGGCAGTATTACAGGCAATTTCCTGAGGAAATTATTGCTGTCTGGCATGGAGGATTATCGATACAAGGCGGTATCGTAGGCGCCTTGGTAGTTGGTATCATTTACTTACGAATGAAACATATATCTTTTTGGGTGTTTGCTGATTTATGTGCACCGGGGCTGATTCTTGCCCAAAGTATCGGAAGAAATGCCAACTTATTGAATGGAGATGCCTTTGGAGGGCCTACCGGCGGAAATTTCGGAATTCTATATCCTGAAGGAACCATTGCCAGACAAACATTCGGAGAACAGCCCTTATGGCCGGCAGAAGTCTGGGAAGGACAAATCGACGTAGTCATCTTCGCTATACTTCTCCTTTTAAAACTACGTCAATGGATTCCGGGATATATGTTTCTTTTCTATGTAATCTTTTATAACTTGAGCCGTTTGTTTCTTGAATACCTGAGGGGAGATAGTTCGCGCTTTCTATTTGGTTGGACCGCTGCTCAATGGAGCAGTGCTGTTGCGATCTGTATAGCCTTGGCAATTATGTTGATCCTATTCCAAAAAAATAAACTCCGTCCCGCTGCCGATCATCCTGACGGCCTTGAACAGAGTTCTCCTGTAAACGACGAATAAGCAAGCCGTTTGGCTTGCTCATGGGTTTTATCTTTTTACAATGGCGCCTATCGTTCCTCCGAGACCACCGGCAACAAGACTTGCCAGGAATTTTTCTCCCAATATAATGAGGGAGGGATTACCCTCATAGAAAATATAAAAGATAATGATTGATAAGATGAAATAGCCCACTCCTATACTTATTCCATAAATCAAGCCCTTTGATCCGGATTGATAGGATATATAAAAGCTGGCGAATAATACACTGATCCCGGCTGTAATAAGAGAATGAATCGTTGATTCCTGTATTGAGGTAAAATAGTAGACAGCGCTAAGCAATATGGTTAATATGAATGAAATTAATAGCGCAATCAGAATTCCTTTACACACTCGTAATATTTCAAAGGACTTTCCCATTGTTCAGACCCCCTTCCAGGTGATTTGCCATCTTTAATAGTACAAATTATGCCTGACCTCACGGGGATATGCCAATGTCATAAACAATAAAAAAATCAAAAAAATCTTTAGAAAGGAAGCTATGCAGCTCCTCATGATGCTTTAATTTTAGACATTAATTGACAAGATGAAAATGAATTAAAATTTTTTTTAAATTTTATTAATTTATTTGAGAAAAAAATCATTTGTTTATGATATAATACAAGAACATTATAACGTTTATTTATGTTAACCGGAAAGGATGAACGTATTTGAAATTGAAAGATAAGACGTACAAAAGGTTTATAGATTTTTTTGATAAAATTTCCAAGAAATATGATGATTCTGAATTTGAAATTGCTTACTCTGAGATTCAACGCGAGACTGGGGTAGCCAGTATTACCTTAAAAAAGGCACTGCAGATCCTTGAAAAGGATGGAATCATTCTTATGAGTCAAGGAAGAAATACCCGCTATGGTAAATTCAAATATCTGATTAATAATCAAAATAACAATGAAGCTGCTTCAAAGGAACAAGGCACTTTAAAAGACAAGGACAATGTTGACGGAGAAGAAAACAACATGGTTCAACTCCTTTCACAAATGAAAACAATGTCGAGTATCGTTGAGCAGCTTAGACAAAGAATCAGGACGCAAGAGATGACAATTTCGGTCATTTTGGATAGATTGGCAGAAGTTGAAGATAAGTTACATAAATAGATCGATTATTTCCATTCGTTTCTTGAAGAATATTCTATGAGATGATGCTATAATAAAGATGATTCTGCTTTGTTTGTAAAGACCTTCTTGGTTTTGATCCTATTTATGAAACGGGAACCGATCGTAACAATTTGAGTACGTCAGGCTTTGAAGAAAGAAGGCGGAAACGATTGACTAGGTGCCCACCTTGCTGGAGCAGGGTCAGAAAACCAGTTGTCGAACGGCAAAGCGGATAAAGGCAGGGGTAACCCTGCCTTTATGCTTTAGCAAAGAAGCCGCTTAACGTTTGTTAGCGGCTTCTTCACGGCAGACTGGCGTTTTCCCATTCCTGGCTTAATACTTTTGAGATGCTTTCTGACGCCGTCGGAGAAGGGATAATAAGTGCTCCTTCATGATTAATAACAAAAGAATAATACGTCCAGGAAGAACTGGTCATCATCATTGTTTTATTATCAAAAATACTAAGGTTAAACCCCATTGGAATCTTATTGGGACTATTATAGTAACGAACTTGAATTTCCGATTCTTTAAACTTTTTAATGGTATTTGGAGTTGCTACGGCACAGGAAGGACTTACGATCAGTTTTACGGTACATCCTCTTTTCTTTGCTTGGACAAGGGCTTCTACCGTATCAGGATCGCTAATCTGTTCCACTTCAGCAATAATCTCCTTACTGGCAGCATTGATTTGTTTCAGAAGCTGAGGTTTTACTCCCGAACTTAAAGTAAAGATGATATTATCCTGCGGAAGATTCATCGTTTCCGGGAGGCCAAGAGAAAGTGTCGTTGTGTAAGACCAATCTTTATCAAAAGATTTGGCTATCGTCCAGGCGGCGTCGCCGGTCAGTTTAATAGCCATGGTATGGGTAGCAAAGCCTTTTGCGGTCCAGTCATTTCCGTAAAAAACAGCAACCTGATAATCCGCTACGAGATAGCGTATTCTTTGGTACTGTCCTTTTTGAGCAGGGTAATACTGAACAGAAACATTTTGATTTTTTAAGTATTTAACTGTCTCGGAATTTTCCCTTTGCCACTGATCAAGCAGAATATGGACTTTAATCCCGTTGCGGGATTTGCTTATAAGCAAATTGATGATTTCTTGGTCATCAATTGCAGATAATTCAATGAAAATAGATTTTTTGGCATTATTAATGATTTGAATGGTCTGAGAACGGATTTCATTGCTATCCATCATAATGGAACTTGCAGATAAGTTGGAGATTACTTCTGGTTTTTTATCCTTAAATAAAGGGAGAATTTTATTACATCCCGATAAAAGAAAAATACTTAGAATGATTATCAATATAACCAGTGGCCTTTGGACTCTCATATCAGCAATAACCTCTTTAAAAGATTAATTAGTTTCTTTCTTATTATACATATTTTTGAAGATAAAAAACGAAAAAAAATAATATCTTTTGAAATTTATCTATTACGGAAAGTATTTGATGATAAGAATAGCCGGATACCGGGAGGAAAATAGTGGAAGTTAAAAGAATATCTCTGGCATAGAAAAAGAAATGGGATAAGTTAGATATAAGGAGTGTTTTATCATGATCAATCCTTTTATTGCAACCCTTCATAATAAAATTGTTTATCGGGATAAAATCAATATTTTTAGAAGATTTCAACTCAATTGGTGGCTCAATCAGGGGGATGAAAAAAAAGTAATTGAGAATTTGTTACGAATCTTAGATAAAGATACGCTCCCTCAAGACTTGCTTTTAGCTGAAACTCAAAAATTGATCAATTATAATGTTTTTGTGGAAACCCAGGATTATCTTTTAGAAGCATTGAAATATAGTCATAATCCTGCAACCCTGGCCCAAATTTATTATCTTCTGGCACGCTGTAATCATGGACTTGGATCCCTTGAAGAAGCATTATCCTATTTGGATCTTGCGGTGGAACTACAGCCTAATCATAACGATTACTGGAATTTGAAGGCCGATTGTTATTTGGAGCTGGGAGAATGGGGAACAGCGGTTGATTCTTTAAATAAATCCCTGAGATCTTCACCGGGGGATGCAGAAACGATTTATCGACTGGGAAGCATTTATCTTTTTCATGGGGAATATGGAGAAGCATTAAATTGCTTCAGCGGATGCTGCAAATTAAATCCATTTAACCCCGTTTACTGGGAAATGCAAGCAGAAATGCTGCTCCATCTTGATCAAATTGAGGCAGCTTGCCAAAGCTTTCGTAAAGCCATAAGGTTTAACGGTGAACTTCACTTATCCAACCGTTTGGCATATTGTTATGCAAAATCGGGACAATTAAAAAAAGCGAAAAAACTGCTTTTAACTGTATTAAAAAATCAGCCTGATGATTATGAAGCACTATGCAACCTGGCAAGCATCTATCACAATTTAAACAAGGATGAACAAGCATATAAGCTGTTTAAAAAAGCATATACTGTCAATTGTAATGATCCGATTCTTTTAAACAATCTCGGTTATATTTGTTATAAATTAGGACGCGCGCGCAAAGCTATGGAATATTACCAGGAAGCTTTAAAAATAAAACCGGATGACAGCACTATCTTGTATAATTTAGGGGTATGCCAGTCGGAAAAAGGACTTTTGGAAGAAGCCAGAAATACGCTTGAGAATCTTACAACCAATGATAAAAATAATTTTGATGCCTGGGCATTGCTGGGCAATGTCTATGAAAAGCTTTCTAAACATCCCCTGGCGGTGGATTGTTTTAATAAATCGCTGGGGCTGGTGAGATAGCTGCTTAAATTTTAGAGGTAAGTCTCCGTAATGTATGACAGCGTAAAGCGCGTTACGCATGCGTAACGCGATGCGGAGCGCGGCTGTTTGCGCCATGGAGGGCGCAATCTGCCGAAAGCGGCATACATTACGGAGACAAGCCCAAAGGTAAATAAGCTAATCAAAGGGGCTGCTGCCTGCAATTAATTTTGCCGGCAGCAGCCCCTTCTTGATTTCTCCTCCGGCGTCAGTAGTGATAAAATAGTTTATAAAGTAAAAGTATGATAAAATACAATTTAATGTACATTTTTTGTCATTGCTGTATTAGAGCATCTATCAAACCCTTATCATGACTTTATATGCTCTTTATTTCAGGAGGTAGGATTTATGTCTATAGATATGGAAAAGATCGAAAAGGCCGTGAGAAGTATTTTGGAGGCAATTGGAGAAGATCCGGATAGGGAAGGACTCCGGGATACTCCGCAAAGGGTAGCGAGATTTTATCAGGAGGCTTTTGCAGGGCTGCAGGAGGACCCCGGCAAAAACCTTTCAATTCAATTCTCCGAAAACCATGAGGAAATGGTAATTGTCAAAGATATCCCTATTTACTCTATGTGTGAACATCATCTGCTTCCATTTGTGGGCCAGACCCACGTAGCATATATTCCTCGCCACGGTCGGGTAACAGGATTGTCTAAACTGGCAAGGGTAGTTGAAGATTACGCAAGAAGACCACAGCTTCAGGAGCGGTTGACCAGTCAGATTGCCGATACGATCAAAAACAGTTTAGATGCTAGGGGTGTACTTGTTGTGATAGAAGCCGAACATATGTGCATGGCAATCAGAGGTATAAAAAAGCCAGGTTCCCGTACAGTAACTTCTGCGGTTAGGGGTATTTTCCAAACCAATGCCGCCACAAGAGCTGAAGCTTTTTCCTTGATTATGGGAAGGAATTAGTTCATTAATTCTAATCAGTTTTTAGGGTGATGGATATTATGTTGATAAGGATGGAGAAGATGGATAATAAAACAAACGATCAACAACTTGGCAATATGAATCCGGGAAAACTGGAACTCATAGCAACCCAAAAATTTACAAACTACAGTGAAATGTATAAGGTAATAGATTTTTTGAATCGCAATTTAAAGCAGCATCATTTATTGTTTGGGTTAACAAAAAGTAACGATTCTATGGTCATTTCAGTTTATGAAGTAGAATAACGGAGGTTTTCTCTTATCATGAGAATTCTGCTTACCAATGACGATGGTTTTTTTGCGCCGGGAATTACCGCGCTCTATGATGTACTCTCCGCTGACCATCAGCATGAGATAACCATTGCAGCGCCTGAAGGTCAGCGATCTGCAACCGGGCGTTCGATAACGATTTATAAGCCCTTGTTTGTCACGAATCACGACTTAAAGGGGAGTGATACCGGGCTAGCTGTCAATGGAACTCCCACAGATTGCGTTAAATTGGCTATTCAGGGTGACATCCTTCCCTATAAACCGGATCTTATTATTTCCGGGATCAATGACGGACCTAATGTCGGAACAGACATTTTTTATTCCGGAACTGTTGCCGCGGCGATGGAAGGGGTTCTATTAGGGATTCCGTCCATTGCAGTATCACTTGCCAGTTATGAATACCGGAATTATTTACCCAGCGCTGTTTTTATCAAGGATCTGATTGATTCTCATCAGGATCTGGTAAACAGCAGAGATGGCTTATTAAATATCAATATTCCCGGAACAGACGAGAATTGTTGGCAGGGAATAAGATTTACCAAGTTGGGCAAATCCGTTTATGACAACACTTTTGAGGGAAGAAAAGCGCCTTTTGGCAAGGAATATTATTGGATATCCGGAACCCCGGTTTATGATGATGAGCCTGATTCTGATGTCAAGGCTATTCAGGAGGGGTTTGTGTCGATTACCCCTTTACATAGTGATTTAACGGATTACAACAAAATTGAAAGGTTAAGGAATACTGTTATCTCCTTACGGTGAGAAAAATGGGTTGGATTTTTGTATTTTACTTTGGTATTTTTGTAATTTTGTTTCTTTCCGGCAGGAAAAAGGGAGAGAAAACAAATCTGAAATTTGTCTTCATTATCCCTGCTGTTTTGGCTCTGCTAATTTTTTTCCTGTCGGTAGTCAAAATATATTTTATTTATAAAATTTTCCTGATCCTCATAACGGGAGTTTTATTTCTTATGACATACTGGCACTATGGGGAAACCATACGAAAATGGTTTAGATAAATATTGATTAGATAAAAAATATTTAATAAATTGGATATATTTTATGGATTTTCAATTTAGGGAAGAATTCGATTAAACAATGGAATTTTTCTGACCTCTTTGGTGTTGATCCCACCATTAATCAATAGTACAACAAAATAAATCAAAAAGCCTAAAATCACAGAAGTAAGATTTGTAATTGAATTGCTCGGGGTAAAAAGGATAAAAGCTTTTATCATGAGAATCATTCCCAGTCCCGCAGAAACCGGCTGCAGCACAATGGAACGCAAATCAAATGTCATATTCAGGTTCCGTCTGATAGCCAGGAGGTTTAATACTGCCAAACAAAAAAATCCAAAGACATAGGCAAAAGAACTTCCGAGCAGGCCTAAGCCGGATATTCCGGTTAAATAATAAAGAAGCGGCAGCCGGAAAATGGTACTGATAATGGAATGAAGCAAAGGAAGAAAAGTCTTCCCCAATCCCTGCAATATCCCCGTTGTTGTTTGCTGAAGGTAAGCAAAGAGGCCGCCAATAGCAAGAACTCTTAAAACAGAGGCTACTTCACCGCTCTTAAATAGTTGGGTAAGGGGTTGTGCATAATAATAAAGGGTTATCACACACGGAAGACCAAGAATGACGGTATAACGAATCGCATCGATACATCTTTTTTGAGCCAGTTTATAATCTTTTCTTCCAATTGCTTCCGAAATAGCGGGGACCAGAGAGGTTGCCAGGGCAAAGGTAAAAACACTTGGGAAAGTAAGAAGCGTTAAAGCTGTTCCCCCTAACTGCCCAAACAGGGAAGCAGCGTTTCTCGCCGAATAACCGGCAACCTGGAGTTGTCTGGGAATAATGATGGCATCCAAAGTGGATAATCCTGTGGACATGAGACGACCGCCTGTTACCGGCAGAGAAATCGTAAAAAGATTCCAAATAATAGATTTGGCATTCTCCCGGCTGCTATACCCGTTTTGTTGTGTTTTATTGCTTTGCAGCAAGTACTGAAACAGGATCATACTTAGACCGATTGCTTCCCCGCATAACATCCCCGCAGCAAGTCCGGCTGCACCCCATTCTGCTCCGAGGGGCAGTAATTTCAAGGATAAGGTAAATCCGACGGCAACCCGGGAAATTTGTTCACATACCTGGCTTAAAGCCGAAGGAATCATATTTTGCAGACCTTGAAAATAGCCGCGAAAACCTGAAGCAACCGAGACGATAAAGATTGCGGGGATACAAATCCTGAATACGTCATAAACCCGTTTATCAGGAAAGAACCTGTTTACAATAAACGGAGAAAAAATGTATAAAGCTACGGATACAACCAGGCCCGCTATAAAAAGAATCAGCAAAGCAATTCGGAATATCTTTTGAACATCCCCGTAAGAACCAACGGACACTTTTTCTGAAACCATTTTGGATACGGCCAGAGGAATCCCGGCAGTTGTTAAGACCAAAGCCGTCATGTATACCGGAAAAACCATATAATAAAGACCAAAAGACTCGCTGCCGATATAGTGCATGATTAAGTACTGATAACCGAATCCTAAAATTCTATTGATCAGGTTAGCCGCAAAAAGAATGACTGCACCATAGATCAGGCTGTTGGAACGCATGGGTTACCTCCGGAATGGAAAAGCAATATTTCTTTAAAACTTATGCAACAGGAAATAAGCTCATGCTCCAAGTTTTTTTATAAGGTTATTTTTTTAAAAGGATTTGACAAACCAACAGAGAATTAAGTAATGTTATAATTGTATAAAGATTATGTAAATTTTTTTAACAATAAAACAAAAGGGGAGATATTTTTTGAAAAGCTACGACACCAAGAACATTCGCAACATTTGTCTTGTTGGGCACGGGGGTTCAGGCAAAACTTCGCTGGCAGAAACACTCCTTTTTAATGCGGGAGGGGTTAACCGAATCGGTAAAGTGAATGATGGAAATACGGTCTCTGACTATCTTCAGGAAGAAATTCAAAGACATATTTCAATCAGCACTTCATTAATTCCCATAGAGCATAAGGGTGTGAAAGTCAACGTTTTGGATACACCTGGTTACTCGGATTTTATCGGGGAAGTTATCAGCGCCTTGCGTGTAGTAGAGAGCGGCGTTCTGGTATTATGCGGGGTAGGAGGCGTAGAAGTACAGGCTGAAATCATTTGGGATCTTATGGATGAAAAACAACTCCCGCGTATTTGTTTCATAAACAAGCTGGACAGAGAAAATTCCAATGCGGAAAAAGTTGTGGACCAGTTAAAGTCAGTGTTCCCCAATGCCAGATTTGTTCAAATGCAGATTCCCGTGGGGAAGGAAGCTGGCTTTGAAGGGGTAATTGATATATTCCAGAGCAATATTCCTGATAAGTATAAAGATGATGTGGACATGCTGAAAGAAGCCTTGGCCGAAGCGGCTGCAGAAGCTGACGATGAAGTACTGATGAAGTATTTGGATGGCGAAGCTTTAAATGACGATGAGTTAAAATCGATCACGCAGAAAGCTTTAGCCCAAAATATGATCGTCCCGATTCTTTTTGGTTCTACAGAGAAGAATCTCGGCGTGAAAGAACTGATTCAGTTCATTGCAGATAATGTTCCGGCACCTACCCCTGCTGAAAAGAAATCAGCGCTGGTATTTAAAACTCTTGCAGACCCGTATCTTGGCAAAATGACTTTCTTTAGAGTTTATGGCGGAACATTTGCAGGTGATTCCACGATCTATAATGCAAATCGGGAAGTTGAAGAAAAAGTTGGCCAGCTCTTTTATTTAAGAGGAAAAACCCAGGAAAATACGCCTAACGTTCAGCCTGGTGATATTGCTGTGGTTGCCAAACTGCAAGAAACGAAGACAGGGGATACCTTCTGTGCAAAAGACAAACCGGTTACCCTGGAAGGCATCAAATTCCCTCTGCCTTGTCTGCCGCTTTCTATTCGTCCCAAGAGTAAAGGGGACGAGGATAAACTTGGTTCCGCTCTTGCCCGTTTAGTTGATGAGGATCCCACTATCAGTGTAAGCAAAAACACGGAGACCAAGCAGACTATCCTCAGCGGTCTTGGTGAAATGCAGCTGGATATTGTAGGGGAGAAATTAGCCAGAAAATTCGGAGTAGCTGTAGAAACTGAAGTTCCGAGAGTACCTTACAGAGAAACAATCAAAAAACTGGTTCAGGTGGAAGGAAAACATAAGAAACAAAGCGGTGGACATGGACAGTATGGACATGTTTGGATTAAAATGCAGCCCAATCCGGAAAAGGATTTTGAATTTACAGAAGAGGTTTTTGGCGGATCTGTACCGAGAAACTTTTTCCCGGCCGTAGAAAAAGGATTAAGGGAAGCTATGCTGGAAGGATTTCTGGCCGGATATCCAATGACCAATGTCAAGTTCACCCTTTATGACGGTTCTTACCACAGTGTAGATTCTTCTGAAATGGCATTTAAACTGGCAGCAACGCTTGCCTTCAAAAAAGGTGCTGAAATGGCCAATACTGTTCTTATGGAACCCATCGTTGAAGCGGAAGTCAAAGTTCCGGATGCATTCATGGGAGATGTAATTGGCGATCTGAATACGAAACGCGGCAGGGTATTGGGAATGGAACCCGATGGCAAATTCCAGGTTATTAAAGCACAGGTTCCTCAGTCCGAAATGATGAGATACTCCATTGATTTAAAAGCTATGACTCAAGGCAGAGGAACATTTTCCACCAAATTTATCGGATACGAGGAAGTTCCTGCAAGAATATCCGAATCCTTGGTAGCTCAGCTCAAAGCTCAACAGCAGGAATAGAATGTGAATGAAAATCCCGCTTTATGCGGGATTTTTAAATGAGGTGGACATCATGATATTTCAAATGCCGGTACAGGGAAAGAGTTCTAATTGTTATATTTTATCTTGCGATGCAAGTAAGAAAGCAGTAATTATTGACCCCGGATCAGGAAGTGATGCTATCATGACGACTTTAATGAAAGAACATCTTGATCCCGAGCTGATTATTTTAACACATGGACATCATGACCATATTGGTGCAGTAGAAAAACTTAGAAAAGAACTCCAAATAAAGGTTGCAGTTCATAAGAAAGATGCCGAAATGCTGATTAACCCCATAAAAAACCGTTCTCAGTTCTGGGGGACGAATATTACACTTTCTCCGGCAGAAATTTGTCTTGAAGACAACCAGAAGATCGTGATCGGAAATATGGAAATTTCGGTCATCCATACTCCCGGCCATACCCCGGGAAGTATCAGTCTTTTGACCGATCAGGGCTTATTTAGCGGTGATACACTTTTTGATGGCCAAGTCGGCAAAACTGATTTGCCGGGAGGAAGCATTGACGATTTACTGAGCAGCATTCATAACAAATTATTGGTTTTAAAGGATGATGTGAAGGTTTATCCGGGCCATGGAGGCAGTACAACCATAGGGAATGAAAGATCAGCAAATCCATATATCCGTTATGAATTATGGAAAGGCGAAATATCCTGGTAATATGACTGTTTATAAGAAATATTGCAATTTATCAGGTCTTTCATTAAAATGAGAACAATGAGAATGGATTGGGGTGGAGAGATAAAATGACCATTATTTTAGCCGATCGTATGAACCAATTAGGAAGCGAAACCGCTTTTCAAATGCTGGCGAAGGCTAAGGCACTGGAAGCACAGGGAAGGGAAATCATTCACTTAGAAATCGGAGAGCCCGATTTTCCCACTCTTCCCAATGTAATTGATAGAGGGACAAAAGCTATGCTTGCAGGCATGACTAAATATACACCGTCCCCTGGATTGATTGAAGCAAGACAGGCTATTGCAGATTATATTGGAAGAACCAGGGGTTATACTGTGGATCCCGATGAAGTGGTAATGACCGCCGGGGGAAAACCAATTATGTTTTATTCAATCCTGGCAGTCGTTGATCCTGGCGATGAAGTCATTTATCCGAATCCCGGATTTCCGATTTATGAGTCCGTTATTAAATTTTCCGGTGGTATTCCGGTTCCTATCCCGCTGCGTGAAGAGAACGAATTCAGGATGGACATTGATGAACTGGAGTCATTAATTACTGACAAGACGAAATTGATTATTATTAATTCGCCGCAAAATCCTACGGGTGGAATGCTTACTAAAGACGATCTGGAAAAAATGGCTGGGATTATTGGCGACCGCAATATTGTAATCCTCTCGGACGAAATCTATGAAAAAATTGTTTATGATGGAAAAGCTTTTTCGATCACTTCACTTCCAGGAATGAGAGAGAAGACCATCATTCTGAACGGCTTTTCAAAAACTTATGCAATGACAGGCTGGCGTGCCGGTTATGGGGTAATGCCCAAGAATATTGCCGAACATATTACTAAATTGGTTATTAACAGTACTTCCTGTCTCGCAGGCTTTACCCAAATGGCATGCATTGAGGCTTTAACCGGACCGCAGGATGAAGTTCGGATTCGTACGGAACAATTCCGAATCCGCAGGGATCATATTGTAAAAGGACTCAATGCCATACCGGGAGTAAAGTGTCAAAAACCTCATGGCGCGTTTTATGCTTTCCCCAATATGAAAGCCTTTGGTAAAACCAGCAGTGATATGGCGGACTATTTGCTGAATGAAGCGGGTGTTGCTACCCTCGGCGGAAGTTCATTCGGCATATACGGGGAAGGTTACCTAAGAATTTCTTATGCCAATTCTTTAGAGAATATTGAGAAAGCTGTCGAAAGAATTGCCGAGGCGTTAAAAAAATTATGATTTGTGTTTAAGTGATAAAAAGTTAAAAACTGGGGAATATTATTAAATGGGGCTGTTGCAAAACGACTAGTTTCCGTAATGTATAGACAGCGTCAAGCGAAGCACGATGCGGAGCGCGGCTGTTTGCGCCACGGATGGCGCAATCTGCCGAGAGCGGCTATACATTATGGAAACCTTCTTAGGAGTTTTGCAAC
>JAAYUV010000102.1 GCA_012517475.1 Peptococcaceae bacterium
ATCATCACGTTTGATAGAGGGATTGGTTTCAGAAATAGGTACACGACCCCTTACTAAGGTCGGCCAATTGCCGGGTATATTGTACTGGGTAGGCATCCACCCTTTCCCCCCGGCAGCTCTGTCAGCTGTTAGCGGTGTTCCCGCAGCCGGCCAGGTTCAGCGAGACACCTACCAGGCTCGCTCCCCCTACCAGCTTTAGGAAAGAACGCCTGGACAATTTTTTTGCTCGCCCTGTTTTGCTTGCCATGTCTTTACCTCCTTCTTTGTATGAAACTGTTTAGCGCTTCTCTATCTTGCACTAAAAGTATAATGTTGTTATTCTATCGTGTGAGCACTCCCCCCCTTATCTGAAGTGACTCTCACGGGATAGACAAATAAAAGAGAATTTTTGAAATATACCGATCAGACCAAATGGTCTTACCATTGCCAACTTTAAATGGTCCGACCACGATAAAGCCAGTTATATCATTAGATAATATTATTAAAAAATAGCCTATAAATACTAATATTCACATAAGAAAAAGCGATAAGCATAAGTCCCTTACCTAAATTAAATAATATTTTTACTATTCTGTCAAAGCTTTTTTCGATATTTCGACATTTTTTTTATATCCAAAATTCACCGATTGCCAAAGAATATATATAACAAATAGGCTATTTTCTACTATTATTGTTATCTATTGACATTATACCAGAATTTTATGGCAAAGCTAGTGAAATATTGCAAAAATTTAATTGATTTAAATAATTATATGCTTAGTATAATGTCGAAAATTATTAATATAACAAATTTATCAGATTGATACCTTGTGAAAAAAATGGAGCCTAAAATGGCTCCGGGTCAAGGGTTGCAGCTTCCGATCGGTATTTATACCAAAAGCAACCCTGTGTTAAATTTTTGGCAATACCATACTGCAGTATTTTTAAAACATTTTTCGAAGATTGATCTGCCGAGCATAAGATCTTAAACTCCGGAAACAAAACACCATTGCATTCCTTTAACTAATTGAAAAAACCCTTAAAAAAGCATCCGAAGTCTTAAGCATGATATATGCCGGGCATACCTCCTTTCAATCTTCTAAACTAACAATTCCTTTTTCTGGTTTTTGCGATTCGTCGCAGACCGTGACAACGCATTGTCATTCCAACCACAGAAAAAGATCATTGTCTTTACCCCCTATATATTCTATTCAGGGGTATAAATTCCTTGAATGAATATTTTCTATTTACTTCTAAGTTTGTCGAAGAATAACGTCTATTTTTTCTTTCTTTTGTCCAATAATAATTCTGCGGTATGCTTTACTTTAATTTTTGAGGAGTCTTTCTGATCGAGTCCGCCCGAAATTTGCATCAGGCAGCCCGGACAGTCAACAGCAACAACTTCAGCACCGGTATCCGCAATGTTCCTGAGTTTTCTTTCCAGGATCGGTACAGATATTTCAGGGAATTTAATCGAATACGATCCCGCAAAGCCACAACAGCGATCTGATTCATTCATTTCAATTAACTCAATACCACTCGTATTGCTTAATAGATCACGCTGTTCCTGATATACTCCCATTTTTCTTCTGAGATGACAGGAATCATGATAAGTAACCTTCAGCGGAATTCCATCCCCTTTATTCTCCAATCCTCCAAGAATCGTAACCAGTTTAGAAAAGTCATAGAGTTTATTGGCTAATTCCTCAGCACGTTTTAACATCTCAGGATTATCATGAAGCAATTCTTTATATTCTTTCAGTGCATGTGTGCAGGTTGGGCAGGCTGAAACAACATAGTCCACCTTTTCCGCTTCTAAACCTTGAATATTTAGAATGGCCGATTTAACCGCATTTTCCCTGTCGCCCATATACGTTGCGGGGGCTCCGCAGCAGGATTGGTTCTCAGGGAACACAACTTTGTACCCTACCTCATTCAGTGCAGCTACAACACCTTCTCCTATCCTTGGGTAGACAAAGTCTAATAAACATCCTGCATAAATTGCAACGGTACCTTTAGGATTCTTCACATCCTGCTCTATGGTTGGGAAAATATCTCTGAAAGGTTTTTCTGCAACTGCCGGTAAGCTTCTTCCCTCGGTTAGTCCCGAAAGGAACATTGGCAGATGCCGAATAACTTGCTTACCTCTGGTAAACGGTTTCTGGGCGACTGAAGCCACCCTCAGCATAGTGTGGAATAATCTTCGATTGGAAACAACGTCTAAGGCAAATTTTTGGGTAAAAGGCAGACCCGTCTTTTGCCCATGGCGGTTCCTTAATTCCAGAATCATTTCAGGAATCTGAAGTTTTCCTACACAGACTTCCGTGCATTTTCCGCATTGCAGGCATAGATTCTGAACTTTTCCGGCTGTTTCCTCGGAGTCTAAAAATGCCGTAAGAAGAGTTCCAATTCCTCCGGTATAAGCTTTGCCACCGTATACATGCCCTCCTACCAGTTGGAAAGCAGGACAGACATTGATACACCCGCCGCAGCGCACACAGTTGAACATTTGACGGAATTTTTCATCCTTAAGGATGTTGCGTCTCCCATTGTCCAGGATGACAATATGAAAATCTTTTGTTCCCTTCATTCCATTTTCAAGGTAAGCTTCCGTAGCCCCTGTGTACAAGGAAACATACGTAGTAATATTTTGAGCTGTGCCATTACGGGGAAGGGTTTTCAAAATATAACTGGCATCCTTAAATTTAGGGATCAGTTTTTCAATCCCGACAACGTAAACATGGGTTTTAGGAATGGTTGCAGTAAGGTCTGCATTCCCCTCATTAGTAAACATGAAAAGAGTACCTGTTTCAGCTACTGCGATATTCGCTCCGGATATACCCATATCCGCTTCAATAAATTTCTTCCTCATAACGGATCTTGCAGTTTTAACCAGTTTGGAAATAATCGGATCATTTTTCTTGTTGGTATAACTCGTAAATAAATCCGCAACCTGCTCTTTCGTTAAATGAATAGCCGGAAAAACCATATGGGAAGGATGTTTTCCTTCTATCGCTATAATAAATTCCCCAAGATCTGTTTCCTGAACTTCAACCCCGTCTGCTCGAAGGGCTTCGTTCAGATGTATTTCCTCTGAGGCCATAGATTTTGATTTAACGATCTTTTTAACATTCTTCTCTTGAGCCAGTTTTTTAATATAATCATTCGCCTCTTTGCCATTGGCTGCGCGGAATACTTTTGCGCCTCTGGCCGTGGCGTTTTTTTCAAAGAGATCAATCATCTCATCAATGTGGGATGCGGAGTATGATTTGATTTCTTGAACTTTATTTCTTAAGGCCTCAAAGTCATATCCCTGATAGGCTTTTTCCCTGGCAATAACATAAAGATGTGAAAAACGTTCCAAGGCGCCTCTTAATACATTGTTTTGCAGCGCACCTGCAATTTCTTTCTTTAATTCACTATTTGCCATGACTCCTCACCTCTCTTTTATTCTTTATTGGTCCGTAACAATTAAAATGACCTGCTCAGGACCGTGAACCCCAATCTCGAGGATACGTTCAATGTCGGAACTCCGGCTTGGTCCGGTAACGAATCCGACAAACCCCGGTATTTGGGGAAGGCTATCCAGTTTCTCCAACACATCATCCATTTCCGGAAGAATGGAATCAGTTTTTAACAAGGCAACATGTATAGGAACAAGGGTTGAACAAAGTCGTTTATCAACCTCGGGCGCAATCTGTACCATAGTTCCCAGTTCGGCGATTCCCCAATTCACTTCGGTTATCCCAACATGATCAGTGCAAGTGTTTGTAAACAAATCATCCGTATGAACAATAAATCCCGCCTCAGTCAGCTTTTCCCTAAGCCGGGCTGATTGAGAAATAGGGGATTCGTAAAGTGAAATCGTCTTTGATCCCTTCGCACCAAGTATATTAATCAATAAATCTCCAATTTCCTCAGACTTGGCGACCCTAAAACATTCTCCATTTACTCCTTCAAATTTCCCTTTAAACTTATCATATAATTGGTTGATTCTTTCCATAATTACACCTCTTCTCCCTAAAAATCTTTCATCGCAGTCAAATCACCGGTCTGACCACCATGCCACCCTTTTTACTTATCATATAATAAATTATTTGAAAATTCAATTCCAATTTAATATATTTTTTACTTTATTATTCATATTTACCTTAATTACCTTATACAAGACATAAATAAATCCTATTTCCATTTGAATAAAGCGAGTTAATAAAAAATAAAAATCAGGGTCTCTGGAAGATGACCCTGATTTTGGCAAATTATCCTGCACCGTAAGTTTATAAATGTTTATTTGTATTGATTAGCAAGTCTCTTCTTAAGGTTTTCAGCAATTACCTTTGGATCCATCGGATTTCTGGCAATTCCTGAATCCATGGCTGCCTGAGCTGTAGCTGCAGCAACTGCAGGAGCTACTTCAGGATTGAATGCACTAGGAATAATGAAGTTTGCATTTAATTCTTCCGGTTTTACGCAGGAAGCGATTGCTTTAGCAGCAGCAATCTTCATAGCATCATTAATATCGGTAGCTCTAACGTCAATAGCTCCACGGAACATTCCGGGGAATGCAAGAACGTTATTAATCTGATTATGAACGTCGGAACGACCTGTAGAAATAACAGCTGCGCCAGCATTGATAGCTCTTTCAATCGGCCAAATTTCAGGAATTGGGTTGGCTTGAGCAAAAACGATAGGATCTTTAGCCATGGATTTAATCATATCTTCGTCGATGGAATCAGGAACAGATACGCCGATGAAAACATCTGCGCCTTTAATTACGTCTCTCAGGCTGCCTGAAAGTTTTTCAGGATTGGTAGCAGCAGCAATCTGCTCTTTCCAGGGGTTCATACCTTCTTTACGTCCTTGATAGATAGCACCCTTGGTGTCGCACATAATAACGTTCTTCAGGCCTTCAGCCATGAGCAGCTTGATAATAGCAATACCGGCAGCGCCTGCACCGTTGGCAACAACTTTGATATCTTCAATTTTCTTGCCAACAACTTTGAGAGCATTGTAAAGACCGGCAAGTGTAACAACAGCGGTTCCATGTTGGTCATCATGGAAAATAGGTCCTTTGAAAATTCCGCGGGCTTTCAGGGCTTCTTCAATCATGAAGCACTCAGGAGCTTTAATGTCTTCTAAGTTTACGCCGCCAAAAGTAGGTCCCATCAGCTCAACAAGTTCAACAATTTTATTGGTGTCATTGGTGCTAACGCAGATGGGGAAAGCATCAACATCACCAAATGCTTTAAAGAGAAGCGCTTTTCCTTCCATAACCGGCATAGCAGCTGCTCCGCCCAGGTTACCAAGGCCAAGAATAGCGGTTCCGTCAGAAACGATGCAAACATAGTTAGCATGGTTTGTATAAACATCAAGATTAGCATACTCAGCAGCGATTTCTTTAACAGGCTCAGCTACTCCGGGGGAATAAGCCAGGGTCAAATCATCCCTGTTAGCAGCAGGGCAGGTTACTCTTACTTCTAATTTACCAGGTTTTGCAGCGTGAAATGCAAGAGCTTCTTCACGAAGATTTTTAATACGTGACATGTCTAAATCTTCCTTTCATAATAATATATATGTTTTATTCTTTGTATTTCTTCGGTATTTATTATGTTGGTGTACTGGTAAAATAATCTTAGATGCTTGTTCCTTCTGTAACAAGCACAAAGATGTTGGGTCGTCTCACTTGAGACGACCTAACATCGTATAACGTAAGATTATTTCTTGCCTTCTTTAGCATCAATTTCAGCTTGGGCAGCAAGAATGTCTTTAGCGTTAAGGTATACAGGGGTATCAACCATTTTTCCATTGTAGGAAACAGCGGCTTTACCTTTAGCAATACCTTCTTCTTCGAAGACTTTAACAACACCGATAGCCCACTCAACATCAGCCGGATCTGGAGCATACATACGGTTGGAAGGTTCGATTTGGCTTGGATGAATAATCATACGGCCTTCATAACCCATTTGTTTGCCTTCAGCAACGTTTCTTTCGAAAGCGGGGATATCCTGGAATGCTACGAAAGGAGCATCAATAGCGACAATACCTGCAGCTCGGCAAGCTACGCCAACTTTTGCACGACCCCAAGTCTGCTCAACAGCCTCGGAAGTGAGTTTAACTCTCATGTCACGGCAATAGTCAACTGCGCCAAAGATGGCATTTACGTTACGTTTGCTGGCCATGCAGCATTCATAAGCATTCATGATACCTTTTGCAGTTTCGAGAAGCATGGAAATTTTAACACTTCCAACTTCTAAGCCACGACGGCGCTCGAGTTCTTCGAGTTTCCAGTCAAGGCGCTTTACATCATCGGGATGACCGGTTTTAGCAAGTGTAACACCGGAAAGTCCTTCCCATACTACTGCTTCGAGGTCGTCATTGGTCAGTTCGGTTTCCCAGTTATTGATACGAACAAATACTAAGGAACCATTCTGTCCTACATACTTAAGATTTTCAGCAACAGTTTTTCTAGCGTTTTCTTTCTCGGCCGGTGGAACGGAATCTTCCAGGTCTAAAGTAATGATGTCAGCAGGGAAAGTCGGAGCTTTCTCCACCATTTTAGGGTTATTTCCCGGTACATAGAGAATAGAGCGCATTACAGCCATTGTGGTACGCCTCCTTCGTTTTATTGGCCCTTTTCCTAGGCCATAACTTTGGTTTACTCTTTGTTTTTTTACCAAAGTTATTATACACTCATCCAGTTTAAATTAATCTAACCTTATCAATTAGGCTTTAATTTTTTCTTTGAGGATTTTTGGAATGTCGGTCGGAGTTTGAGCTACAAAACCGCCGGCTTTGGTGATAGCTTCCATTTTGCTCTTAGCAGATCCACGACCACGCTCAACAATGTTGGAAGCATGGGAGAAACGCTGACCTTCAGGAGCCCAAGCACCAGCAACATAAATAACGAAAGGTTTGGTAAATTTGCCTGCAGCAATTACTTCTGCACACTCTTCTTCTTGGGAACCGCCGATTTCAGCATAGACAGCTACACCTTTGGTTTCCGGATCTGCTTCGAAGAGAGGAAGAAGATCTGCCATGGATGTTCCGAGAACTGGCTCGGTTCCGGTATGAACAACCGTGCTGACACCGAAGCCGCCTTCTCTTAATACCCAGGGAATCGTACCGGATTGTCCGCCGCTGCGGGAGAATACACCGATATTACCCTTTTGGAAGAATTTGTTTGCCCATTCTTTGTTACCGCCGAGCCAGCCAACTACGGCTTCACCAGGGGTAAGAATTCCGATGGAGCCAGGTCCGATCAGGCGGGTTCCTTTCAGCTTACAGTAAGCTACCATTTCCATAATATCATGGATAGGAGTGCCTTCTACGCAAGGAATAACATTTTTAACGCCTGCATCAGCTGCTTCAAATACAGCAGTCTTTAATACACTGCCCGGTACAAAGATAACGCTGAAATCAACTTCACCTTGTTCCCTGACGATTTCTTTTACAGAATTGTAAACAGGAATGCCATGAACTTCTTCACCCTTTTTACCAGGGCTGGTTCCGCCGATAACTTTTGTACCATATTCCTTCATGTATTTGGTCCTTACGGATCCTTCACGACCGGTAATCCCTTGGATAACTACCTTCGTGTCTTTATTAATCAATATGCCCATTACTTATCCCTCATTTTAGTTTTTGCTCTGTATCCTTCGATACTAGACAAGTGATATTAGGCTAAACCGCGTTTTGCGAGATACGCATCGAGTCCTTCAATAGGAACATCGATTTGAATCGCTTGATTGCCGTCAAATTTGCAAGCAATTTCACAGGCCAGACATTCTGTACCTAAACGGAGAACTTCATCAGCGCTCATATGGGCTACGGATGGCTTTCCGTCAACAATTTGCAATACGCCTCTGGCAAATTTCTTGCATGCATCGGCACACGCTTTGGTTGCGCATGTGTCGCACTTGCTGGTATCTACTTTAACAGTAATACTTTTTTCTTTGATTTCCAGCACAGTATTTCCCTACTTTCCTTGAGCTTCTTTCTCGGCTCTGTACTCTTTAGCCAGAGCTGCGAGTCTTTCGCCGATGAATTTAGTATCTGTAACATGCTCTTTTCCGTAGATTTCGACTCTCTTGCCAGGACCGTCCGGAGTCATAAGATCTGCTAAGCCTTTACGCAGGATTTCCAGAGACTCATCTTCCCTGTTACCGCAGAGAAGCAGTACGCAAGGCAGACCTGGTTTCTTCGGAAGTTCTTCCCAAAGTACCTTAACCATTGCATTGGCATGGTGCCACTGTTCCTGGTTAGCCATCATGAAACCACCGAGAAGGTAGCCGTCAAGATTAGGCTGGGAAAGAACGCATTTAGCAACACGATAAATTTTGGATCCAACCGGGTTTCCGGAAGTATCAGCATAGTTGGCCGGTTTTAACCCTACTTGGTTCAAAGCATCTAATCCCATCATAGCGGAACCGCCGCCGATTGGATGATAACCAACATGACCGGGGCTAACTTCATCATAATTCATATTCATAAGGAAGCCAGTACCGCGCGCATCGGTTTCTTCGATGCTCCATCCGATAATATCCAGTTCAGTAGCTTCACCAGGAAGGTCACGGGCAATCTTAATCCCAAATTCCGGATGACGTCCAACGGAACTATTGTCAATTTCCATCTTGCAGTCCGCACAGATCAAAGCGCCGCTGCCTGTCATGACAAAGGGGTTGATTTCCAAGGTCTGACAGTCATACTTCTTATGAGTCTGAGCTAACTTTGTGAGGAAAGATGCAAATTTGCTGATATCTTTGTCAGGAATTCCTGCTTTAACACAAAGATCAACTGCATCATAAATTTGGAAACCAAAAATGGGATCGATATTTACTTTATGAATTAACTCTTCCGGAACACTTTCAATGTCCATACCGCCTTCGGTACTGAACATCATCATTGGGCTGCGTGCTTCTTTTGCATTGTTAATAACGATTGAACAATAAAATTCTTTCTTGATATCAAGTTTTTCTTCAATGAGTACTTGACGAACAGGAAGTCCTTTTACTGTCTTTGACATAATCTCGGCTGCTGCTGCAGCTGCTTCATCAGGAGTGTTAACCAGTTTAACGATACCGGCTTTACCACGTCCGCCAGCCTGTACTTGGCCCTTTACTGCAACAGGACCGCCGATCCACTCCGCAACTTGCTTAGCTTCTTCCGGGGAAGATGCCGCTCTTCCTTTTGGAACCGGCATACCAGCTTTTCCAAGCCATTCCTTACCCTGATACTCTAGAAATTTAGCCATGCATTATCCCTTCCATAAAGAAATTTTGTTCCATAACTTTTGTCAAACTCAAAAAGTCGAATAATTCCTTACTTAGAAGTATACCCCCCCCTCTTTATTTAATTAGCATACCCAGGTTGACATGTTTATTGCGACGGCCATGGAAACGGCAAACGTTGTGCCTAATTTCAGCCATGCCACAGTGGGCATAAATGGCTGATGGCATCGAGCGGTTGACCGCCATGGGACCTTGTGCCGCGATGCACATGTCGCTGAAGCCACGGATGGCGTGAAGCGACGATGCCAGGACGGCATAAAGCGGCTAACAGTCAAATCTATTAGTTCAGCTTCGTTAACCCGGTATGAATAAAATATTGATATAGACACCACGAGGGCTTTTCATTGAGTCAAATGCCGCCTAAAAAAAATCATTATAACGACCTTTGACCAAAAAAGCCGCAATGTGTCGATAACACAATAATAATGTAGAAAATGTTGTTTCACTATTTAAAACAGAGTTTCATTATTAATATTATCTAACGAATTATTGAAATAGTCAACCGTATTTAAAAGTGTCTAAATATTCAGATTTGTTATTAATCCACATAATGGAAAATTTTTATAAAACAAAATATACTTATCGCCAAAATTATACATAATTCTTAATTTTCTCATGATCATTATAACTTAATTGTCTGCAAAAACAAGTCTGCCAATCTTTTAATATATTATACTCAAGTCTATTCCAAATCCTTCTTTAGGGAGTTGGAAATGGCCTCCTTTGCGAGAATGTCGCACCTTTCGTTCAAAGAATCACCTGAATGCCCCTTAACTTTAATCCAATTAACCTGATGTTTGGAAGCTAATTCAAGAAGCTTTTGCCACAAATCGCGATTTTCGACAGGTTTTTTTTGCGCATTTAACCAGCCGTTCTTTTTCCAGCGTACAAACCATTCCTGATGAAAAGCATTAATCAAATAAGCACTATCACTGTACAAGTCTACCCTACAAGGTTCTTTTAGCAGCAAAAGGGCTTCGATTGCGGCAGTTAACTCCATCCTCTGGTTTGTAGTAATTTCTTCAAATCCACTAGTTTCTTTAATATGCTCCCCATACCGTAATACAGCACCCCATCCGCCTGGCCCGGGATTCCCGGAACAAGCTCCGTCAGTATAGATTGTTACTCTTTTTGTGCTCATTCAGCCTCCGAAAAAGGTGGGACTTTCTTTATCCCAAATTTAAGATCATTGCATTTTCGTCGCAATTCGGGAATTTGACACAGTTAATGCATTCTTTCCAAACCTTATGGGGCATATTTTCTTTATCAACAATGTTAAATCCAAAGTTTTTAAAAAACTCAACCTGATATGTAAGGGTAAATACTTGAGGACAATGTAAATCCGCAGCCTCTTGCAGCAAAATTTCAACAATTCTGCGTCCTATCCCTTGCCCCCTACGGTCCGGGTCTACCGCCAAGGCTCTGACTTCAGCAAGATCATCCCATATAATATGCAAAGACCCTGTACCAATAATTTTTTCATCTTCAACAGCAACAACAAATTCCCTGATTCCTTCGTAAAGGGTACTTCTGGTCCGGGGAAGCATAAGGCCTTGTTCGGCATATAGATTAATCAATTTAATAATCTCTTCAACATCACTCAACTTTGCATTTCTATAGTTGATCATTTTGTTCTCCTCCATGTTATCATTCTTCTGATTTTAATCAAAAAAATATCAGGCGATCTATGTATGATAGCTTTCTATTTCCACATATTTTCGAATTCCTTTTTCCACAACGCTGCTCATTAGGTAAAACCCGGTAACTTTCTCCCTTAAAACGAGACTCTCTCCCCATTTTAAAGTAGACATTTCTATTCCTTGAATCCCTCCGCTCGCCAAAGTCAGATGAGGGGTATACTTTTTATTCTCTAATTTTCCAAAATCCTTTGTGTTTTGTTCAATACTCTTTTGCAAAGTAAATAATTTAGGCTCGTTCTTTATCCCAGTCCATAATATTCTGGGGTTGGCTAAATTCGGAAATACCCCTAGCCCTCCAAGCACAAGCTCAAATCTTCCGATTTGCCCTGACGATTTTTTCAGCGATTCTTTGAGCATAGGTAAATCGACCGGGTCAATTTCTCCTAAAAACCTCAGTGTAATATGAAGGTTATCCTTTTTCCTCCAGTACCCCTTGACTCCTTTAGAGCGGAGATTCTGCTGCCAGTTCTCCAGCTCGGAAATGCTTGCTTCGCAAAGGTTGATACTGATAAATAAGCGCACGAATACCCTCCACATCACATTCGCAGCTCCTTGCCATCCATGGCACCGCTGCATTAGTCCATCCATGGACGTCAAATTGCCAGACTGAATGTCTGACAATTTAATCTTACTATGTTGCTGAAATGAATGCAATTGGAATATCAGTATGTAAAAAAATCTTCCCAATCCATTTGTGTTACTCCTTTATATTTTTTAAATCCTTCAGTTTTCCAGTCTTCAGGCAATAAGATAATAGGGAATTTTTCAGTTTGTAATAACCAAGATTGACACAAACGCAATTCGTCCATTAATTCCGGAAGAGTAAGCACATAAATTTTCTGATTCCATTGAATCGGTGTTAATTTTTTTCCATCCATTATGCTGTATTCTAAAGCAGTATAAACAAGAAGAGTACTAACCATTCTTTGAACTGGTTTATCCAGGATAAAATTAAGCGCACTGATCTGATGATTTAACTCAAAATATATAAGCTGTCCCGTATCGGAAAATTCGCTTCGCTCCTTTGCCAGCCACGGAAATTCTATGGGAGTTCCGAAGAATTCCGGAACAAATTCTTTATCATGCAATAACTTAATTGCAAGATGATCACGGTTATCCAGGCTTCCATTAACCTCCATATTTTCTAAAAGGTCAAGGATTCCAAGAATTGCCCTGCAAAATTCTTCGTTGATTGTTCCTGATAAATCTACCCACCCTGATTTTAGAAACTTGGTAGCGATATTTTTATTTCTCGTCCACTTTACTTTGGTAGCAAGTTCAAATTTATTTCCTTTTTGCTTAATCTCAGCTATTTCAATATTTCCCCAACGGTAGAGTATTCTGCTTTTTTCAAAAGATGCTTTTACCCGTCTTTTGGAGAGACTATCAAAGTAATTCTTTATGATTTTTAGGTGATTCCGGGCAACCGGATTTAGCTGCCTTTCCCAGAATTCCCAATTAGGCCGGGGATCCCCAAAATTGATTTTATATAAACTCTTCAGGTAGTCTTTTTCTTGTACAGGATATAGACTGGGGGTAAGTTTCTCTCTCCAATATACTGCTTTTGCTATTAATGTGCCCCCGAGCTTGGCAATAGAACCAAAAAAAACAGGTGAAAAATCTTGGGCAACAAAATATATAACTGTCCTTGCGCCATTTCCAAGACGATTACCGAACAGGATACCTCCTAACAGGAATTCATCTTCTTTATAGATTCCTTGAGAGGCAACGATCCCCACACGCAAATTTAAATCCCCTGCACTAAAATAACTGAATTGAGAAGGCAGGTGCCAAATTTTTCTTTTTTCTTCTGTGCATTGTTCCCATCCTGATCCTATAAAAATTTCCGGATTAGCATCCCAAATCTCCTTCCAGTCAACCCTCAAAACGATATCCTCCCTCGCAAGCTGTGTTTTGGAATATGATTATTAATACGCTTTAATAAGTTTGGAAATGACTGGTTGGGATAAATTGAGAAAAATAAAACTCTGTACCGTTTCGGTACAGAGTTCAGACTGCTGCGTTATTTACATATTCAAATCTTCCCGGACTCCAAGATCCATGTAGATGACCTCTTCACCAATGTTGGTGCAATAGTCCCCAATTCTTTCCATATAACGGGTTGTCAACAAAATATATACCCCTTGAGCGGCTAAAGAAGCGTCCTTGGCCATCATTTCGTTGAGTTCAGTAAATACCCTTTTATAATAGTGGTCAACCTCGTGATCCATATCCGCTAAAGATCTTGCCATCTCAATATCTTCATTAATAAAGGCTTCTACTGCCGTGTGTATCATTTTTAGTACAATTTCAGTCATCTTCGGCAAATCGATGAGGGGCTTAATCAAAGGAACGGGACCGATTCTTAAAGAAAGTTTTGCAATATCTACCGCCAGATCGCCCATTCTCTCCAATGAGGCAATAATCTTATAGCTGGCAACAATCTTTCGGAGGTCAGAAGCAAAAGGCTGCTGAGTAGCAACGAGATGAGTACAAAGTTGTTCAATTTCTCGTTCAGCATTATTGATATTGACGTCATTTGCAACGATCTTTTCTGCAATCTCCAAGTCCCTTTCTTTGAGACTCTGTATTGCCAGTTCAACTGCGTTACGTACCAAGTCGCTCATGCCGACAATTTTTTTTCTTAATTCCATTAACTGAGTTTCAAATTTATGACGCACAGTATCCCCTCCTTGCCACAAGCCTTATATGCATTAGAATAACCCATTAACTCCATAATCACAATAATGTTTACGCAATTTTAAAAATTAATTTACATATTAAAGTAGAATAAATACAGAAATATGATTAATAAACCAAGAATAATCCGATAACCAACAAACACTTTAAAACTGCACCGTTTTACAAATCGTAACAGGAAAGAGATAGAGAGCAAACCTACAATTGCCGAAACCAAAACTCCCACAATAAACGGAAGGTTAATTTCTGCGGGACTCAAGTCCACCATCTTTAATACCCCTGCACCAAAAATAACCGGTGTAGACAATAAAAAAGAAAATCTGGCCGCTTCCTCTCTTGTATAAGAAAAATATCGTGCAGCCGTGATCGTTACTCCTGAACGGGAAACTCCCGGAATTAATGCTATTGCTTGTGCTGCCCCGATAAGAAGTGCATCACGTAAATTCATGTTGTCCAGTTTTCTGATTTGCCTCGTTTTATCTGAAAGGTAAAGCAGAATCCCAAACAAAATCAGCATAACTCCCACGATAAGCGGGGAACGAAGGGCATTCTCGATGAAGTCATCAAATAGAAATCCAACTATGGCAGCCGGAATCGAGCCAAAAACAAGATACCAGAAAATATTTCTGTTTTCGTTATCTCTTCGGCTAAAAGCAGCCTTAAGCAGATTCACCCAATCTTTCCAAAAGTATAGAAGGACAGCCAATAAAGTTCCCATGTGGAGAGCAATATCAAAAGTTAAACCGGGTACTTCCCAATCAAAGATCCAAGGTGCCAAGACCAGGTGCCCTGAACTGGATATCGGCAAAAACTCTCCCAAACCTTGGATAAGTCCCATCATTATAGCTTGCCAAATAGACACGTTGTTCCTCCCGATTAATTATTTACTATACAAAACATATAGAATACTTTATTATATGGGATACCTTTCTAATATAGGATGCTTAACTATAATTAGGCGATTCTTTTGTGATCATCACATCATGCGGATGGCTTTCCCTTAATCCGGCTGCAGTCATCCTGATAAACTTGGTATTTTTGCGCAGGGATTCAATGTCAGGTGTCCCGCAGTATCCCATTCCTGCCCGTAATCCACCGATCATTTGATACACTGTCTCAACGAGTGGCCCTTTATAGGGGACTCTTCCCTCTATTCCTTCGGGAACCAGTTTTTGTTCCTTATCCTGAAAATAACGGTCACAACTGCCTGCTTTCATTGCACCAATTGATCCCATACCCCTATAAACTTTATAACTTCTTCCCTGATAAATTTCGATATCTCCAGGACTTTCTTCCGTTCCGGCAAAAAGGCTTCCAATCATAACCACATGAGCACCTGCCGCTAATGCTTTTACGATATCTCCCGAAAACTTGATTCCTCCATCAGCAATAACCGGGATATGATTCTTGCCCGCTTCCTCTGCACATTCCAGAATAGCCGTAATCTGCGGAACCCCGATTCCTGCAACAACCCGGGTTGTACAGATTGATCCGGGTCCGATTCCCACTTTGATAGAATTTGCTCCGGCAGCGATCAAATCTCTGGTTGCCTCCGGTGTTGCTACATTTCCTGCTATAATCTGCAAATCCTTAAACTCTTCACGAAGCAAACGAACTGTATCAATAACCCCTTGGGAATGGCCGTGAGCAGTATCCACAACGATCACATCCACCCCGGCTTTATATAAAGCGGTTGCTCTCTCCAGGGTTTCCTTACTCACTCCAACGGCCGCTCCAACCCTTAATCTTCCCCGTTCATCCTTGGCTGAGTTGGGATACTGTCTTGCCTTTTCAATATCTTTAATCGTAATTAATCCCTTAAGGTTCATATTTTCATCAACAAGGGGGAGTTTCTCAATTTTGTGCTTGACTAGAATTTCCTTGGCTTTTTCCAATGTTGTGCCGACCGGAGCTGTGACTAAGTTTTCTTTCGTCATCACTTCACCAATCAGGCGGTCTGTCCGATTTTCAAACCGTAAATCCCTGTTGGTAATAATCCCTACCAGTTTGCCGTTAACCGTGATAGGAACACCGGAAATCCGGTAACGGGACATGATCTCCAGCGCATCGTGAATTTGATGATTTGGTTCTAAAAAGATAGGATTCGTAATAACTCCATGTTCAGATCTTTTCACTTTGTCTACTTCCAAAGCCTGCTCTTCAATCGTCATGTTTTTGTGAATGATCCCTATACCACCCTCTCTGGCCATCGCAATAGCCATACGAGAAGTTGTTACTGTATCCATTCCCGCACTTATCAGAGGAATGTTTAACTTGATGGCAGGAGTAAGGTAAGTACTCACATCTACATCTTTGGGCAATACTTCTGACTTGGCAGGTACGAGCAATACATCGTCAAAAGTTAACCCTTCTTTGAGAAATCTTTCGTTCATCATGACATACTCCTTTCCCCAAAAATGCTTTTCTAAATAGTATATCAGAAAGAACAATTGTTTAGTAGAAAAAATTATTTTTTTTATTTACAATGAAGACAATTAAACTATTACAAAAGCAAAGGATAATTATCAATGTTTTATCGTATAGGCCAATTCTGCAATGCCTTATATCCAAAAATTAAAACTGATGAATATGTCTGGCTGAATTCTGTTTTAACTCCTGGAGAGCTAGCGATTTTTTACAGGCAAACATTGACGGAGCAAAGACATGCTTTAGATGTGGCCATGGATATAGAAGAACAAAAAAATGAGTTAGTCGAAAGGTTCGGAGATGTCTCTTACCATTGCCTTTTACACGCTTCCCTCCTGCATGACTGCGGCAAGTCGCTGTTTAGACTTCGGCTTTGGCAAAGGGTTGCTATTGTTGCAGTGAATTATCTTCCAGAAAAGTGGAAAAATCATATAAGTAAACGGGGTATTCTGGGTAAAACGATGGTTATTTATCAACAGCATCCTGCCTGGGGAAAACGTTTAGCCTCCAAAGCCGGACTCGACAAAGAAATTCAGACTCTCATCGAAAATCACCATCAGCCTGGCAGTCCTATGGAAAAAGTCCTCTTCCAGGCAGATAACAGGCACTGAATGAAAAACTCAGCACCATTTTTAATTCAAAATTAACGAATGGCACTGAGTTTATTCAAATCCGGCTCTTTTATTCCCTTATATAGTTTTTGAATTCGTATAATTCAAAATCCTGAGAGTATAATTTTTTGTGATTGAGCTTTTTGTATCTTTGAAGATGTTTTGATTTTCTCTCCAGTTGAGAACTGAGATTATTTTTTTCTTTTTCTATTTGTTCCAGGAGATCCATCAATACCCTTCTGCTCAAACGAAGATTTTCAAGCTGTTTTTCTAATTCATTAACCCTCTTTTTTAGAAATGCAATTTCTTCATTGGCATTCACTGTTTTATCCTCCGGATAAGAATTGCTGTTACTATTCTATACCCGAATGCCTCTTTTTAATCCTTGCTTATGAAGAAAAATTGGGCTTTTGACGTTTTTTAGATGCTGTTGCGTTTGGTATTCACTTTATTGTCCTTTTCTGGCATAGAAAATTTCTTACTCTGTAAACAGCTTCTTCTAATGCTTCTTCATTTTGGACAAGACCCACCCGGACATACCCTTCGCCGTACTCGCCAAAGGCTATTCCAGGTACCACAAGGACGCCCGCCTCTCTGGCTAATTCAAAAACAAAAGAAACCGAATCTTGCCCTGTGGGAACAGGTGCCCAGACAAACATTGATCCTTTAGGCCTTAACATATGCCATCCAGCCGCAGCACAACCGTCAACCCAGATGTCTCTTCTCTTTTTATAGGTTTCCTGGTTTCCCAGGATGGTATTCCTTGATCCAAGAAGCGCAGCCGCTCCGGCTTTAAGGATAGGGGAAAATGTCCCGTAATCAATATTGGATTTAATGGTCTCCAACGCCTTTATGACGTTAGCGTTTCCTACTACAAATCCCAGCCTGATACCTGCCAGATTGAATGTCTTGGATAGGGAGTGAAACTCAACGCCAACTTCCCTGGCTCCTTCGGCTTGTAAAAAGCTGGCCGGAACATACCCGTCATACGCTAACTCCGTATACGCTGCGTCATGGCAGACAACAATTCCATGCTTAGCCGCAAATTCCACTGTTTCCTCAAAAAAAGACTTGGAAGCAACAGCAGCAGTAGGATTATTGGGATAGTTGAGAATCATAAGCTTAGCCTGTGCCGCATCTTCAGGATTAATCGAAGAAAAATCAGGCAAAAAGCAATTATCCTCTTTTAATGGCAAAGGAATTTTCCTGCCCTGAACCAAGGCCAGCCCGTCTGAATAGATCGGATAGCCAGGATCAGGTATAAGAGCTGCATCGCCATGATCAATAAACGCCCAAAAAATATGGGAAAGTCCATCCTGTGAACCCATGACAGGCAGTACTTCCGTATCCGGGTCCAGGTCAACATCGAACCTTATTTTATACCATTTGGCACATGCTTCCCGAAATTCGGAACTCCCTCTCGTCAGGGTATAGGAATACGCATGGTCATGTAAAGAATGTTCGCTGATAACCTTTCTCACTTCTGCGGAGGGTGCAAGATCAGGACTTCCTATACTAAGATTAATCAGAGAATGTCCCGATCTTTCTACGTCCATTTTCAATTCAGCCAGTTGCGAAAATATAGAAGCCTGCAGATTGCTGAGTCTTTGTGCAAATTTCAAGAGATTCTCCTCCTCCAATTTCATTAGTATTATTTGTAAAAAATATCATTTAGGTTATTCAGAATACGCTTTCTTATGAAAGAACAAATCATTTTGCTGTCAGATTTATGATCTGCTCTACAATATCCAATCCTACGCCCCATTCACCCAGCTCAATGTCAGGCTTGATATCACCATGAAAATCAGATCCCCCTGTAGCAATCAGCCCGTTTTTTTCCGCTATCATTCCGTAACGGATGTTATCCGCAAATGTATGATCCGGATGGTAAACCTCAAGTCCTTGCAGCCCTGAATCTATCCATTCTTGTATATGTTTTTCTTCTCCCGAAGCCCCGGGATGGGCAAGAACGGCTACACCCCCGGCCTGACGGATAATATGGATTGCTTCAACAGGGGTAAGTTTATATCTGGGCACATAAGCAGGCGCGCCTATTCTAAGGAAACGATCAAAAGCTTCTTTAACCGAGGACACAAAGCCATTCCTCATCATTGCTTGGGCAACATGCGGACGGCCAATGGATTCTCCGTGAGCATATGGAATAACTTCTTCAAAAGATATTTCATACCCCAGTTCCCGTAACTTTTTAAGAATTTTCTCAATGCGGGATATCCTTTTCTTTTGAATAGCAAGTAATTCCTCAAGGAAAAAAGGGTCCTGATCCTTCATTCCATAGCCGAGGATATGGACCTCTTTGCCCTCCCAATCTGTGTTTATTTCTATCCCCTTCAGCAGTAATATGCCTGATTCTTTTGCCGCCTTATCCGCTTCTCCCCATCCTTCGATCGTGTCATGGTCTGTTATGGCTAAGGCCAGCAATCCTTTTTCTTTTGCAAGCTTTACCGTATCTTCCGGTGACAGTGATCCATCGGAGGCAGAAGTATGGCAATGAAGATCAGCTTCATACTTTGATTTATTCTTCATCATGGTCTCCCTTATTCCGGAGCAGGCAGTTTTTAATGCGGTAAACTCATGTCTTTGTTTATTTTAACACACTTTTTAAAACCCTGACAAAATTGCCATGGCAAATTTTCTCGATTTCCATCAAAGAAAAACCACTCTGGTGCAGTTTTTCTATTAGATCAATAAATTTAGACACATCTTCCAACCCGTGCGGAGTGGAAGAGATCCCGTCAAAATCTGATCCAAAAGCTACTGTGTCAACACCCGCAATTTCAGCTATATAGCAGATATGCCTGATCACATCATCCATACTTGCCTGGCCGGTTTCGTTAAGAAAATCCGGGCAGAAATTCACGCCAACTAAACCTTTTTTCTCAGCCAAGGCTTTTAATTGTTGGTCATTTAGATTTCTCGGATGATTGCAGAGGGCTTGAGCACAAGAATGAGTGGCAATAACCGGTTTATCGGAATGACGGATAACATCCCAGAAGCCGGCCTCATTAATGTGGGACACGTCAACCAGCATACCCAGTTCGTTCATCCTGGAAATCACGTCAAGCCCAAACCTAGATAATCCTCCCCGGCTGTGCAGCTCTCCTACTCCGTCAGCAATGGCATTACGTTCATTCCACGTAAGCCCAATACTTCTTACCCCTAAACGAAAAATGATATCCAGCATAAATAAGCTTTCAGCTAAAATTTCTCCACCCTCGACATGCAGCACAATTCCCATTTCTCCGTTATTTCCCAGGCGGTTTAGATCATGCAAACCGGAAATCAAAAAAATATCGTCCCGATTTTCATCGATGAACTTTCTGGCTGCTTCCACTTGTTCCAGACCTCTCTGCATAGCTAGAAAAGGCTTATATTGGCTTTCAATATAGGCTGAAAAAAATTGCATTCCGATATTAGCTACTTTGGCTTTCTGCAAATCCCAGTGTCCAAAATCAGCTTTCCCCTTCAGATCTCTTTTTCCATCAGTCAGATCACCTAAGCTGTCACAGTGACCGTCAGCAATCCATATTTTTTCCATATGTTCCTCCCTTACCAATAAAAAACACCTGCCTGTTAAAGCAGGTGTTAAAAGTCTAATATGTTATCGAGGCTCAACAATAAGCTTTATTGCCGTCCTTTCTTCGCCCTCAATCTGAATGTCGGTAAATGCTGGAATACAAACCAAGTCAAGACCGCTTGGAGCAACAAAACCCCTGGCAATAGCAACAGCTTTTACAGCCTGGTTTAAAGCACCAGCACCAATCGCTTGTAATTCAGCTCCACCTTTTTCTCTAAGTACCCCAGCCAAAGCACCCGCTACGGAATTAGGACTTGATTTTGCTGAGACTTTTAAGACATCCATTAATAATACCTCCTAATCGATCCTGTTGACATGTATTTCCACCTAATTTGTATATAATATTCTAGTAATTTAAAAAAAATCCTCTTTTAGTCCTGTTAGTTTTTTCTTTTTTTGTTCGTTTTGTCCTATATTCCAAGCTATCCTTTGAACCTTTGGACAGGAACTATCCGTCGTGCTTTTCCGGTCTTTTCATCAATATCTAAAATGACGGCATTGAGTTGAATTACTCCGTTTGCCACTTCGAACCTGGCAGGCATTTGGGTCAAAAAACTATTTATTACGATTTCCTTTTTCATCCCCAGGACAGAATCCCTTGGTCCCGTCATTCCTACATCGGTAATAAATGCCGTGCCCTGATCAAGAATTCGGGCATCGGCAGTCTGAATATGGGTATGCGTTCCCAATACGGCACTGGCTTTTCCGTTTAACAGCCAGCCTAGTGCAACTTTTTCCGAAGTAGCTTCGGCATGAAAATCAACAAGAATGATGGGGGTTTCTAAAGATATGGTATTGATCAACTGCATAACCATCGTGAAAGGATTCTCTAAAGGGGGAAGAAAAACTCGCCCCGATAAATTAATAATCCCTGTTTTTATCCCATTGTGTATGACAAAACCATAACCTTTTCCCGGAACCCCTTTCGGATAATTTGCAGGTCTGATAAGCCGGCGCTCATCGTCAATAAACTTAATGATGTCTTTCTGATCCCAGACATGATTACCCATGGTGAGAAAGTGAATTCCACTGTCAAAAAGTTCATTCGCGACTTCCTTGGTTAATCCCCTTCCACCCGAGGCGTTTTCCGCATTTGCTACAATCAGATCAAAATGATGCTCTTTCTGCAGATCCGGTAATAAGGTAGCAACCGCTTCTCTGCCAGGTTTCCCGACAATATCCCCAATAAAAAGAATCTGCATTCAGGAGCTCTCCTTTTCCATGATCATTTTCTTTCGGCTCCGGCTCTAGCCGTTAAATACCAGAACCCTGCCATCTTCCCGTACTGCAGTAATACTCTTTTCGGTACCATTGGAACGAATCGCAGCCAACATATGGCTGATTACTTCTTCCTGCAATAAGATTTCCTCTTCAAGCAGGTTATTCTCATCTATAATCAAATGTTTACCTAATTCACTCTTTATGATGCCGACAATGAGGTTCATTTCATTTTGCGTAACGCTTCGCAGATCCCGGGTTATTACCAGTAAATCCAGCTCTTGCTCAAGTTTTTCAATTCGGCATAACTGCATTTTGCGTCCTTCTATTTTGTGAAAGATTTCTAATGCTTGGGTAAGCTTATTTTTAAGGTTCGTAAAACCACATTCTTTTGAGACGATAAATTTAATAACCAAGGCTTGTTGTTTCTGACAGCAACTAATCGTTCCAATTTCCGGATATCTTAGTAAAATTGAAACAAGCAGCCCGGTGCTATAATTTAAGTAACTCGAGTCTAAATCAGTTACATCTAATGCAGCCATCTTATTAATCCTTTCCTGAATGAAGATATTTTATACAATAAACAAACCGTATATTTATTCTTCAAAGAGATGCAAAGTCCTTCAAAAAACCGATTAGTAATAATAACCTATTATATGCAACAAAGCAGGCATCAACACACCTGCTTTGTTGCGGAAACTCTATAGGATATGATCGAAAGCCTTTTTTATTTTGCGTAATCGACAGCTCTGGTTTCGCGGATGACAACCACCTTGATTTGCCCCGGATATTCCAGCTCTTCTTCAATTCTCTTAGAAATATCATGTGCAACCCTGGGTGCAAGTATATCATCAATTTTATCCGGATTTACGATAATTCGTATTTCTCTGCCCGCTTGGATTGCATAGGATTTCTCAACACCTTCAAACGTTTCTGCAATTTCTTCCAGCTTCTGCAAGCGTTTGATATATGTTTCGAGTGTCTCTCTGCGAGCCCCTGGCCTTGCCGCAGATACAGCATCAGATGCTGCCACGAGAACGGCCACGATAGTTTTCGGTTCAACATCTCCGTGATGGGCCTCAATCGCATGGATAACGTCCCAGGATTCCTTATATCTTTTACAGATATCTACGCCGATTTCAACATGAGTTCCTTCCGTATCATGATCAACTGCTTTGCCAATGTCATGGAGTAATCCAGCCCGTTTAGCTGTTTGAACATCGACTCCCAATTCTGCGGCCATAAGACCCGCAAGATGGGATACCTCTATGGAATGCTTCAAAACATTTTGTCCGTAGCTTGTTCTAAAGCGCAGACGTCCCAAAAGCTTGATTAATTCCGGATGCAATCCATGAACCCCGGTTTCAAAAGTTGCTTGTTCCCCTTCTTCACGGATTTTCTGTTCAACTTCCTTCTGCGCTTTTTCCACCATTTCTTCGATTCTGGCAGGATGTATTCGACCATCTAAAATCAATTTTTCCAGTGCAACCCTGGCAACTTCCCTTCTTATAGGGTCAAAACCGGATAAGATTACCGCTTCAGGCGTATCATCAATGATCAGGTCGATACCGGTCAGCGTCTCCAGCGCTCGAATGTTGCGACCCTCTCTCCCTATGATTCTTCCTTTCATTTCATCATTAGGCAAGGCCACAACAGATACTGTACTTTCCGCAACATGATCTGCCGCACAACGATGAATTGCCAGAGAAATGATATCTTTGGCTCGTTTTTCGGCTTCCTCTTTGGTTCGGGTTTCAATCTCCTTAATCATGATTGCAGATTCATACCGAACTTCTTCTTCTACACTTTTCAGCAAGAGTTGTTTTGCTTCTTCAGGAGTCAGTCCCGACAGTCTTTCCAACTCGGCTACTTGTTTTACCATCAATTCATTTAATTCGTTCTTTTGTTTTTCAACATCGGTTTCCTTACGTTGTAGGTTTTCCTCTTTTCGTTCTAAAGCCTCCAGCTTTCTTTCCAGTGTCTCTTCTTTTTGAAGATAACGTCTTTCCATACGCTGGAGTTCATTACGCCTTTCCCTTGTTTCTTTTTCCATATCATTGCGGATCTGCATAACTTCTTCTTTTGCTGCTACAATAGCTTCTCTTCTTTTGGCTTCAGCCTCAGTTTCAGCATTCTGAATAAGTCTTTTTGATTCTATTTCGGCAGATCCGATCGTTTTTTCCGCCACTGTTTTTCGAATTAACCAACCGACTATACTG
The DNA here is from genome assembly GCA_012517475.1 of Peptococcaceae bacterium. Classification (GTDB taxonomy): domain Bacteria; phylum Bacillota; class Desulfitobacteriia; order Desulfitobacteriales; family Syntrophobotulaceae; genus Dichloromethanomonas. Next base: position 23,737 of record JAAYUV010000102.1, read on the forward strand.
CCAATTGCTAATCCGAGCAGTACAATGATAATTGCAAATAATGTTGATGATTCCACATAGTTCACCTCCTTATCAATGTTTCAAATATAAAATCACTTATACAAAAGAAAAAAACTGGTTAGACCAGTTCTGTTAAACTATAACCTCAATCCCATAATTTTCCCCTTAAAAATAGCTACACTAAGGCCTAGTGCGCACACCGCTGTTCAGTTGCCAATTTATATAAGAGAAAACCTTTAAAGGTTAAAATTTACTAGAAACAAGTCCAATTATTATTAGTTTAATGAAATGTGTAAATAATGTCAAGTAAACTGTAATAATCGTTGTTAAATGTCTCCAGAAAATTCATTGGCAAGAACATTTTTTACTATGTCAAATGAGAAACCTCTCATTAATAACTTATCGCCAACTTTTTTTTTCAAAAAAGCCTCTCGTATAATATGCTGATATTTTGCTAAATTTTTATATTTTTCCCATTTTATACTTTCTGTTTGCCAAATTTTTTGGGCAAATCGTAAACAATTTTGATATTCGTGCTCGTCGGTATAATACTCATCCAAAAGAGTGGACGTCTGTTCCTGATCTACTCCGGCTCTTTGCAATTCAATTATGGTTTTCTTTTTAGAGAATTTGTTTCTTTTTGTTCTGATAAATGCTAAAGCATACTCTTTATCATTTACATAATTCCATTCAACAAGTTTTTTTATGGTCTCATTGATATTTCCCAGGTCGAACCCTTTTCTTTCCAGATATTTTCTGAGCTGCAAGACAGTTGTCTGGCTCCTGCTCAGACGGCTTAAGGCAATATCCATAGCATTTTTATTTCCGCTATTCTTCATATTCTATGGAATCTCTTGAATTCTCAGCAATCCGGTTCTTATCTTTTAAAGAGGAAAGGATCAATTCTCTGACTTTATTTTCTATTTCGGCAGAGACATCAGGATGTTGGCGAAGAAAATCTTTCACATTTTCTCTTCCTTGTCCAAGCCGTTCACCGTTATAGGAGTACCATGCTCCGGATTTAACAAGAACTCCAGTTTCAGTTCCCATATCAATAATGCTTCCCTCTTTGGATATACCTTCTCCATATACCAAATCAAAATCGGCAAAATTGAAAGGCGGCGCAACTTTGTTCTTTACAATTTTTACTCTTGTCCGGTTCCCGATAATGTCCTGTCCCTGTTTAATCACATCCTGTTTTTTTACTTCCATTCTTATGGAAGCATAGAATTTCAGAGCCCTTCCTCCGGTAGTGGTTTCAGGGTTTCCAAACATAACCCCCACTTTTTCCCTAATCTGATTGATAAAGATCACGCAAGTCCTGCTTTTACTAATGGCGCCGGTAAGTTTCCGCAAAGCCTGGGACATCAGACGAGCGTGCAGTCCTACGTGAGAATCACCCATTTCTCCTTCAATCTCTGCCCGCGGAACGAGTGCGGCTACCGAATCAACCACAATGACATCAATGGCCCCACTACGGACAAGGGCCTCACAGATTTCCAAAGCTTGTTCCCCGGTATCGGGCTGGGAAACAAGCAAATCATCGACATTTACTCCCAAGGCCCGAGCATACACCGGATCAAGGGCATGCTCAGCATCTATAAAAGCGGCGACCCCGCCTGTCTTTTGAGCTTCAGCAATAATATGCAAGGCTACTGTGGTTTTCCCCGAAGATTCAGGTCCGTAAACTTCAATCACCCTGCCCCTGGGTACACCCCCCACTCCTAAAGCCAAATCCAAGGCTAAGGAACCCGTGGAAATCGTTTCTACAGACAGCCTTGCCGAAGCTTCTCCAAGTTTCATAATTGCTCCTTTTCCAAATTGCTTCTCAATTTGGCTTAGGGCAATATCCAACGCTTTTAATTTATCCGGAGTTGCCATCTACTTTTAGCCTCCCTCTCATTCCAAACAAAACATATGTTCGATTCTCATTATACTTTTTCTTTTGACCGATTGTCAATCGGCCTTTGTAAAATATTTGCAATTCTTTTGTTACTTCATGTTCTGGAGGTCCAGCCTCAACATATTTAAGCCGGTTTCCACAGTCATATTTCGGATCGATTCCCGGTTCCCGGAAAACAGTTTCTTTTCAACAAGAGTGCCATTGGGCCCGGCAAGTGCCAGATAGACCAGGCCTACAGGTTTATCACCTGAACCACCGCCGGGGCCGGCAATTCCTGTCGTTGACAACCCGTAATCAGCGCCAAGAGCTTTCCGTACTCCTTCCGCCATTTCTCTGGCGACCTCTTCGCTTACCGCTCCGTATTTTAGCAGGCTGCTGTTTTTTACACCAATTAAACCTTCCTTTGCAGAATTGGCATAACTCACAACTCCCCCCAGATAATAATCCGAACTCCCCGCTTCGGAAGTAATTCTTCCTCCAAGCAAACCGCCGCTGCAGGATTCAGCCGTTGCCAAAGTCTGTTTCTTTTCACGCAAAAGCCTTCCCACTATTTGAGAATGCGTTTCTTCATTGATCCCAAAAATCTGATTTTGTAGTCTTTGCCGTATTGCTTTTTCTGTGCGGTCCAAGATTTCCGCAGCAGTTTTTTCATCCTGACCTCTTACAGATACCCTTACATCCATATAGGTATGTTTATCCAATAAGGTTAAAAAGGGGGTGGTCTCTTTCATCAAGTCAGACAATTTAAGCTCCAGTTCAGATTCACCTAACCCGAAAACCTTCAAGGTGCGAACATGCATTCTGTTATAACCGGAGATAATTTTTTGTATTTCCGGGAGGGCATAATTTTCAAACATTGGCTTCATTTCGGCCGGAGGCCCTGGAAGAATGACACAATACTTTCCTTCCTTTTTGACAATTGCCCCGGGGGCTGTTCCCCAATCATTGGGAAGGATTAGGGAACCCTCAGGAAAAAAGGCCTGTTTTTCGGACCCTGGAGGAAGGTCATTGTTATCTTTATAAAACTGTTCTATGAAAACCATACTCTTCTGATCAAAATTCATTTTCAAATCAAGAACCAGACTAATAACCTCTTTTGTAAGATCATCCGCAGTCGGGCCAAGCCCTCCCGTTAAAAATACCAATTCTGAGCGGCTCAGGGCCTGCTGTACTGCCCCAAGAAGCCTTTCTTTGTTGTCTCCAACCGTGGTATGATAATGAACTTCTACTCCTATTCCTGAGAGTTGTCCCGTAAGGTAAAAAGCACTGGTATTCAAGGTTTTTCCCAGCAATAGTTCCGTTCCTGAAGAAATAATTTCCGCATTCATGGGATCACACTCCTAATTTTTCATACCCACTCATTATTTCACTTCGGACTAAACCTTATCCGCATATCCGCAAAATGGTAGGATAGTTGATTCTCGTTTATGAATTGAATCTCTATACAAGAAAAGAGCTTTCACATCAGGAAAACTCTTTAACTAAGGCTTTATTGCTCCAATTTATAGCAACACTTATTTCCTATCTTTTACCTCTGAATAAATGCCAGGATTTCACTAAATAATCTACCCCTGATATTACCGTAAGTACTAATGCGATATAAATCATCGGCTCTCCGATACGAATGCCAATCAGGGACAGCGGCCAATCCCGCAGGATTAAGGCAGAAATTGCTACAACCTGAGTCAAGGTTTTCAGTTTTCCTAATTTGCTGGCGCTAATCACTACTCCGTCAGCAGCAGCAATAGCGCGAATACCGGTTACGGCAAATTCCCTTGCCAGGATAACCCAAACAATCCAAGCAGAGACCATCTTAAGTTCTACCAAAGAAATCAGGGCAGCGGAAACCAGCAGTTTATCCGCCAGGGGATCAAGAAACTTCCCTAAATTTGTTACTTGCCCCCATTTGCGGGCAATATAGCCGTCCAAGCCATCCGTAGCTGCCGCAACAATAAAGATAGCTGCGGCGACATAATCCTGTGAAGGGAAATACGTCTTTCCTCCTGGGAGTTGAAGCAGCAGTACCACCATAAATACGGGTATCATGATGATCCTGATAAGCGTCAAGATATTAGGCAGATTCACTCCAGACCCTCCCCCTGCATATCATAACTGTCAACCTGCAAAATTCGAACATGAAGAATATCTCCCGGGCTATGTTCGTGTTGTACTGTTACATAAATCTGACCGTCTATCTCCGGTGCGTCTCCTTCACTTCGGCCTACCCATTTGTTTTTGGCTACCTCTTCTTCCAGAATTACCTGAAGGGTTTGCCCTATTCTTCGCTGCTGAAGTTCAGATGCGAGCTCAGCCTGTAACGACATCATGACATTTTTACGTTCTTCTCTCACTTCTGTTGGAATCTGGTCTTCCATCATTCCTGCAGGAGTATTTTCTTCCTGAGAATAAGCAAAAACCCCCAGCCGGTCTAACGGTACTTGACGAATAAACTGAAGCATCTTAGCAAACTGCTCTTCGGTCTCTCCCGGAAATCCGGTAATGAATGTTGATCGAATAAAGATTCCCGGAATTGACGTTCGCAGTTTATTGATAAGTATTTCAGCTTCCTCCGCAGTATTCCTTCTATTCATCTTCGCTAAAATTTTATTATCCGCATGCTGCAGCGGCAAATCAACATATTTGCAGATCTTGGGCTCCTTGGCAATGATCTCAATCAATTCATCAGAAAATACATCCGGATAACAATACATAAGCCTAATCCACCGAATATCTTCGATTTGGGCAAGTTCATGTAAAAGACCCGGCAAACAAAACTTGCCGTAAAGATCAATCCCAAAGCGGGTAGTATCCTGAGCAACCAAAATGATTTCTTTAACGCCCTCAGAGGCAAGCTTCTTCGCTTCCGCCAGAATGGATTCAATCGGTCTGCTTCGGTACTTTCCTTTAATCATGGGGATCGCACAATAGCTGCAGCGATTGTCACAGCCTTCTGCAATCTTAAGATAAGCCGAAAACGAAGGACCGAACCGGACTCTCGGCATAGCGTGAGAATAGATAAAATCCTGTTGCTTGCTGAAAGTATGTACTCTTTGATGACGGGCGTTCTCTATTTCCAAAGGAATCCTCTGCAGGTCCCCGTCACCCAGAACACCGTCTAATTCAGGAATCTCCTTTAATAATTCCTCCCCGTAACGCTGTGCCAGACACCCGGTAACAAAAACTTTTTCACATTTTCCAACAGATTTTAACTGGATCATTTCGCAAATCATTTCTATCGATTCTGCTTTGGCTTCCTCAATAAAACCACAGGTATTGACAATGATGATATTGGCTTCTTCAGGATTAAAAGTATTGATAAATCGATCGGCCAGCAGACCGGAAATCACTTCACTGTCAACCTGGTTCTTGGGACAGCCCAGATTGATTACTGCAACCTTTTTTTTCAACTTCCACCTCAAAAACAGAAAAGAGTCAATGTTAATTCACTTCAGTATATAACAAGTTCTGGTAACGTGTCAAAATCATTCTTCCTTTTATTGAAGCCTTTTTTCAGGATAAAACGAAAAAACTGAAGCCGTAAAATATGCCTCAGTATAAATGGCTTTTTATTATCCTTTCCTCCCAAAAATTTGGGGTTAAAACTTGTCTTACCCAAATTTTCCTGTAATATAATCTTCTGTTTTCTTGTTGGTAGGATTCGTAAACATTCTTCTTGTGGTATCTGTTTCGATCACTTCGCCGTTTAAGAAGAAAGAGGTAATATCAGAAATTCTTGCTGCTTGCTGCATATTATGTGTAACAATAACAATGGTATATATTTCCTTCAGTTCATTCACCAATTCTTCGACTTTTAAAGTGGCCAAAGGATCAAGCGCAGAAGTTGGTTCATCCATCAGCAAAACTTCCGGTTCCACTGCCAAAACCCTTGCGATACACAATCGCTGCTGTTGTCCGCCAGATAAACCCAAAGCGGACGTGTGCAGACGGTCTTTTACTTCGTCCCAAAGGGCAGCCTGAATAAGACTTTTCTCAACAATCTCGGCGATTCTTGCCTTATCTCTCAACCCATGGGCTTTAGGGCCATAGGCTACATTTTCCAGAATACTCATGGGGAAAGGGTTAGGTTTTTGAAATACCATACCCACTTTTTTCCTCAATTCTACGATATCAATTGATTTTTCGTAAATATCCTGGTGATCTATTTCAACTTTACCTTTAATCACAACGCCATGGACAAGATCATTCATCCTGTTCAGGGTTCTAAGAAAGGTTGATTTGCCACAACCTGACGGTCCTATTAAGGCCGTTACCTGTTTATTCGGAATTTCTAAATTGACATTCTTCAGGGCCTGAAAATTGCCGTAAAAAAGATTGAGATCTTTTACTTTAATTTTTGTATCATTGTTTTTACCATTTCCGCCGTTGTCATATTCTAACACGATTTATCCCCCTGAGAAACGGTTTATCCGTTTATGGAAAAACCAACTTGTTTATTAATTTATTGACTAAGACACACTGACATTAATAATATTACCAAATAAAAATTAAAAACAAGTTTGGCTTATGTTAACTTTATGTTAAGTTTTTATAAATTTTGAATTGTCTCCGGAGTCACGACATAGTTCCAAATAACTTGCCCGGATGTCCCTAAAGGCGGAATTTCTTTCCCATTGAGTTTTAATTGAACTCCCCCGGCATTCCCTATACTCAGGAATTCAATTTTTTTGGTTCCTTGTAACGTCTTGGTTGTGCCCGCGGCATTCATCCCATCTTCAACAATTACGCCGTCCACCCTTACTTTTAGCCAACAATCCTGTTTAAACGTCAATTCAGCGACAATACCCTGGTACACCACCGGTGGTTGTTCCTTAACCGGGGGCGGAGGAGTGGTTTCATTTTGAGGCGGAACCGTCTGGGGTTGGGGGGCTGTAGGCAAAGGGGCCGGTTTATAGTCTGAAACCAGTGGTTTTTCATTCATTCCGCTTAAATAGGTAATTCCTATCACGATGGCCACTGCAAACAAACCCATAACAACAAGAACAATGGGTTTAAACCAAACCGGAGTACTTTGGATAGGAGTCAAAGGAGGATGGGTTTCAGGTACTGCTTCCTTCTGGAAAGATGAATTAAAAGCATCAATAATATTCTCGGAATTAAGCCCCAGGTGCTTGGAATAAGTTCTCAAGAACCCCCTGGTATAAGCAGTACCAGGCAGCAGTTCATATTGTTCTTCTTCTAATGCTTCCAAATACCTTACTCTAATTTTAATCTGGTCTTCAACATCCTTATAAGACCAGCCCAACTTTTCCCTGGCTTCCCGTAAGATTTTCCCTTCTCCGGCCATTTTAAACCACCCTAACTTCCTCATTTATTTAGGTATTGTGCCTAAGTTAAATCGTTCATCTAAAAAATTTTTGATTTTTTGTAAAGCATCTTGACTGGGATTATGAAGAACACACAAGTCATAACTATCGCTATTTTCATTAGGATAGCCATAAAGAGGATCATAGTATTCAAGAATTATCTTTCTGGAAAATCCCGCGTAATCTTTTTTTTCCAACATCTCTAAAAGTTCAGCGAGGCCAGCCTTCCCGATCCTCTTTTTCAATCTCTCAAGGGCTTTTTTCAAATCGTCATCGGGATCAAGCATATCGGTATACTCTTTGACCAGCCTGTGGATACGGCGATCCGGAGAATCATAAATCAGGATTTGAGTCCCTTCCTGCATGGCAGTATAGACAGCCGAAGGAATTGTCACCCTTCCAATTCTTTTACTTTCGCATTCCAACAAAACATAGGAATAACGGCTGAGATACCCCGATATTTCCTGATACAGCAATGATTCAAACTGCTTTTGCGTAGGTTGACTCCCCAGACCGATGTGCCCGAAAACTGAACCCCGGTTATTGGACAAACCTTCGAGATCGATGACAGGATAACCCTCGTCCTTTAATTGTTTAAGGATTTCCGTTTTGCCAGTACCGGTATTTCCTTTTAAAACGACAACATGAAAAGGAAACTCCTGGTCAAAAAACTCTACAATAGCATGCCGATAGGCCTTATATCCTCCGCGCAAACGATAGACCGATAAACCCATAAGGTCCAGTATAACGGCTAAAGATTTGCTCCTCATCCCTCCACGCCAACAAAAAAGCATAACCGGACTTTTTCCGGCTAGTACCTCTACTTGTTTATACAAATAAGGCAGTTTGCTGCTCGCAATCTGCAATCCTAATTCCGCTGCTTTTTTCGGTGATTCCTGAGTATAAATTGTCCCTATCTCTGCCCTTTCCTCATTATCAAAAAGAGGAATGTTGTAGGCCCCGGGAATAGTTCCTTCTAAAAATTCTTTTTGAGACCTGACATCTATAAAAACCGTATTCTCCAGACTGGTTATTTCTTCTACTGAGATTTCCTGCACCATATAATTACCCCATGTTGTTTTTGTATTCTACAATATCGTAAACAATTCCTTCTTTATTATATATATATTTTTAAATTTTCCTATTTTTCTTCAATTTTACCAAATTTTAGATCAAATTGTCCTTTTGAAAGCAGCAACTCCCTTGGTTTTGACCCTTCGTACTGTCCGACAACCCCCTTATCCTCTAAAAGGTCCATAATCCTGGCAGCCCTGGCATATCCAATTCTTAATCTTCGCTGCAAAAGAGAAACGGAAGCGGTATTATTCTCGAAAAAGATGTTGGCCGCCTTATAGAAATATTCATCTTCAGGCTCCTCATTCCTGTTACTCTGCAAATTTGTTTCAGGTATTTCGCAATATTCCGGTTTCGCCTGGTCGATAAGATAATCGACAATATTTTTGACTTCTTTATCGGCCAGAAAACTCCCCTGGACCCTGATCGGTTTGCTTACTCCTATTGGGTGGAACAGCATATCCCCGCGGCCCAACAATTTTTCCGCACCGCTCATATCCAAAATTGTCCTGGAATCAATTTGGGAAGATACCGCAAAGGCTATTCTTGATGGAATATTGGCTTTAATGAGACCGGTAATGACATCAACAGAAGGTCTCTGGGTTGCAACGATCAGGTGAATACCCGCTGCCCTGGCCATTTGAGCTAAACGGCAAATCGTCTCTTCCACTTCTCCCGGAGCTACCATCATCAAATCTGCCAATTCATCAATGATCACAACTACATAAGGCAGCACCTTTTGCTCGCTGTCCTTTTTTTCTGCGGCAATAAAATTGTACCTGACGATATCTCTGACCCCGGAAGAAGCAAATAGTTCATATCTTGTTTCCATCTCCGTAACAATCCACTTCAGGGCGCTGGCCGCTTTTTGGGATTCCGTTACAACGGGTGAAATCAAATGGGGTATCCCGTTATAATTAGCTAATTCCACCATTTTAGGATCAATCAGCAACAATTTCACTTCATCGGGTCTGGCCTTATAGACAATACTTGCAATAATCGTATTAATACATACTGATTTGCCTGAACCTGTAGCACCGGCTATCAACAGATGCGGCATCCGGCTTAGATCCGCAATAACAGGGGACCCTGCAATATCTTTGCCGAGCGCTAAACTAAGTTTACTTGAAGCTTGTTGAAATTCATCCGCTTCCAATACCTCACGAAAATGAACCACAGAAATTTCCCTATTGGGAACTTCAATTCCTACTGCTGATTTTCCGGGAATGGGAGCCTCAATCCTAACGTCCCGGGCAGCAAGGCTTAGCGCAATATCATCAGCCAGATTGGTGATCTTACTCACTTTGACGCCCGGAGCCGGCTGAACTTCATACCTGGTTATCGTTGGTCCCTGTGTGACTCTGGTCACTTTCACTTTTACCCCAAAACTAGCTAAGGTATCTTCTAGTAGTTTTACATTTTCCGCAAGATCTTTGTTGGACTTATTTCCTTTTTTCATTGCTTTATGAACAAGATGAAGAGGGGGAAGCTGGTAATGATCATTTTTTTCGGTTTGACGTGAAAGAGGGGTACCGGTTAATTTTCCGGGAATCGCTCTGGACGGTTCTTTTTCAGGGGATTCCGGAACACTCCTTGAGGTAACTAACCGCTCTATATCCTTTTTTGGCGGCTCCGGTTTGATATCAAGCTCTTCTAAAACCTGATCTGACACCGGATTCTCGATTTGAGGTTCAAAGAAATATTCCGGAACATTCCGTACAGGTTCCCGGTTTTTTACCAAAAATGGCCTGGACCGCTCAGCCTTTTCTTTTTTTTCTTTTTCCCCATCAGCCAAAACCTTAATAAAGTCATTAATTTGGAGAAAAACGGAGTTAATACCCCTAGCTAAAATCTCAAATAATTCTTTTATTGTTTCAACTAAAGAACGGTTAATGGTCAAAACCGCCCCTATGGATGCCAGGACTACCAAAACGATGTATGTTCCTATTACACCAACAAGATTGATTAACAGGATACATATCCCCGCGCCAAGCAGTCCCCCCCCTTGTCCGGATTTACCCAAAGCCAGCATTGTTGAGGATGAGGAATGACTTCCCATGCTCATATGATTAAACCCCACAAATACCAGCCAGAGCAAAAATACTCCGATCATCCTGATTCTCATGGTCCGCTTATTTTTTCCCATCAGACTAATGCCAAAAACCGCAAGGACAATGAAGATACCTGCACTGCCGTCACCCGTCCCGATTCTCAGAAACTTGACAAGCATATTCGCTATAGGATTCCCATTGTTTGCATAAAGCAATACAAATCCCAAGCAGGATAATCCCAAAATGGTAATACCAAGAATCTCATTTCTTATGGCATTCGTAATATTTTCTTTTTTCCGACGAACTCCACGCCGGGATTTTCTTTTAGCCAAGCAAAGACCTCCAGCTTCAATCTATCAACTTAGACCAGATAATACTTCCACAATTCTTAGCCAAATCCTTTTAATGCCCTAACAATTCTATAATCATTATAACTCTTCCAAAATAATATATTTCGAAAACAAATTGCCTTTTCGGTACCATTTTTAACATTTTTTTGGTTTTATACAAATTATTACCCATGATTCTCAACTGGTTTCCGATTATTCACAAAAACACAATAAGTCCCAAGTCCTATGAAAAAGCGACTTGAGGTTATTGTGAATCTATTCCGAGTAGAGTAAATTTTTATATACAAAGGATCAAGCATTAGCAAATTAAATAAAATTTTAAGAAAGGAGTGATTGCATGTTAGCAATATTGCAAACTATTAATTCATTCAAAAAAGAGGAAAAAGGTCAGGCCCTGACAGAATATGGACTCATTATTGCCTTAATAGCTGTTCTCTTAATTGGTGCTTTGAGTGCATTATCAGGCGGCCTTGGAGCGACGTTCGGGGGCATTACGAGCAAACTCACTACCCCATAATTCAGGACCAAAGCGTTTAATTATCAGGCTCTACTGTTTCTGGCAGTAGGGCCTTCTTAAACTAAGCAGGAGGGGGTGTTGTTGATTATGACTATTTCCATGTACTTCTTAGTAGCTGTCATTTGTGCTGCTTCCTGGACAGATTGGAGGTATAGATTAATCCCTAACTCCCTTCTCCTTCCCTTCTTCATGATTGCCCTTACCGTTAATTCCATTACAGAGGGAGTAAATGGTTTCGTATCGTCGATTGCAGGGTTATCCGTAGGATTCGCTTTATTAATCATTCCCTATTTGTTTGGCGGTATTGGGGCAGGTGATGTCAAACTCCTCATGGTAATCGGCAGCTTTGGAGGGGTTCATCTGGTAATCGGCAGTTTTTTATTGGGTGCAATTGTCGGAGGGATTTTTTCTATTGGGATTTACCTCTACAATTTTGCTTCTCACAAAAAGATTACCGCATTACCTTACGGAATTGCCCTCGCTTTAGGAACAGGTTTTTTTATTATTTTGGGAAATGGGAGATTGTAATGTTCAAAAAATTCTTCAAATCCTCCAATGGTCAAGCTGTAACAGAACTGGCTTTGGTCCTCCCTATTTTCCTCTTATTGGTTTTTGGCGTTATTGAGATGAGCAGGATCGGCTATTCCTATCTGACGCTAAACAACGCAGTACGGAGCGGTGCTCGGGTAGCTAGTTTGGGCGGTTTAGACAATGATATTAAAAATACGATCAAAGGGTCGGCTCCCCTGTTTGACGGAGCTTCCATAACCATTCAAATTACTCCCAATGAATCAACACGCCGCTCCGGATCAAGTGTCATGATTAACGCCTCTTATCCGGTATACCTGAATACTCCTTTTCTTAGTCAAGTTTTACCTAATCCTGTGACAATCAGCACCTCATTGGCCATGAGGATAGAATAAGGGGGCAGGAAGATTGGGCAAGAAAAAAGATCAGGGAAGTATATTAATTCTGACAATTGTGATGCTGACTGCCCTCCTGGGTATAGGGGCGCTGTCAACGGATATGGGAGTTCTTTATGTCGAAAAATCACGACTGCAAAATTCAGTAGATGCTTCGGCCTTAGCAGGGGCGCAGGAACTCCCCGGCAAACCCCAAAGTGCCCTTACAGCTGCTGAAGAATATGCTTCCAGAAATCATACCGTCCTTTCCTCGGTCGAAATCTCCAACAATAAAAAAGAATTATCCGTGACTGCTCAAAAGGAAGTTCCTCTCTATCTGGCCCGTTTCTTCGGCATCACATCTAAGAAAGTAAGTGCTTCGTCCAAAGCGGCCGTATTATCAGCTCACAGTATTAAAGGAGTTGCCCCTTTAAGTATTACCATGAGAGATTTTGTTTATGGCCAGGAATATACACTGAAGAATGCTCCCCCTGCCGGTGAAAGCGGCTGGTATGGTCCTGTCCGGCTGGATGGACAAGGTGCGAGTACGTATGAAGATGCGTTAAAGAACGGATGTACCTCTCCCCTCTCTATCGGTCAGGTATTGCAAATCGAACACGGAAATATGAGCGGTCCTACAAGAAGAGGCTTAAAAGACAGACTCGAATCTGATACCCGGGTTCCCAAAAATACTTTTGAAAATCATGACAGCAATGCCCCGGAAATCGTCTATATCCCCGTCGTTGAAATCATCACCAGGGATAGTACTTCCATCCAGGAGGTTAAAATCCTTGGGTTTGCAGCTTTTTTTATTGAGAACTTAACCCAAAACGGAAATGATTGTTTCATTACCGGACGTTTTTTGCAAACAATTGTATCTCTGGGGAGAGAAACAAGCCCCATACTATCTTCCGAAAATGATCCTTCCAATGACTATGGCTTATATTCTGTCAAATTACTAATGAATTGAGGGATACTGGTGAAGCGAAAGTTCTATGTCATCATGGCTGTTCTATCCGGGCTAATCTTCGGTCTTTCCTTGTTCTATTACCTAAAAAATATGCAAAATTCCTCGAACCTGGAGCTTAAACCTTTGGTTGTTGCCGCTATGGATATACCCGCGAGAACCATTGTTCAAGCCAATCAGCTTGAGATCAAAAAAGTACCTGGTAATGGTTACCCCCAAGGTGGGGCTTCCTCAATCCAGGAAGTCAGCGGAAAGGTGCTTCTGGTAGGAATTAAAAAAGGGGATGTCCTGCTCAGCCCGATGTTGGAACCTTCTTTTAAAGCTGGTTCGGCGGCGGATATCCCGCTTAACGGCTTTTCCCTTACAGTGCCGGAAGGGAAAAGGGCTCTTGCCATACCTGTAAGTCAAGTAGGAAGTGTTGGTTATAAGGTCAAGCCGGGAGACCGTGTTGATGTTCTGGTGACAATAGATATTAAAGCAGAGGGCGGTTCTAAAACCGTCACCTCGCTTGCAGCCCAGGATGTTCTTGTTTTAAATACAGGCGAAACAACCGCCAAAGAAAGCGAAAAAACTCAAGGAAGCGGTTCCTATATTCTGGCCGTGAATGTTTCTCAGGCCATGGCCGTAACTTTAGGGAGCGAGAAAGGGTCAATCCGGCTGCTCCTGAGAAATCCCGCAAATAAAGAGGTATTGGCAGAACCTCCTGTAGATCCCAATGTATACTACGATCCAAACTATTTCAATCATTATAAATAGAGGTGGTGATTGATATGCCGAGTATTCGCGTCCTCATTGTAGATGATGTAAGAAATACCCGGGAAAGCATTCGCCGGATTTTAAGCTTTGACTCGGATTTCGAAGTGGTAGGCGAGGCTGGATGCGGTTCAGATGCCTTACGACTGACAGAATTACTGAAACCGGACATTGTCCTGATGGATATCAGCATGCCGGATATTGACGGTATCAAAACGTCAGAATTGCTTTCTTTTCGGGCGCCGAACACTTCCGTTATCATCATGTCAGTTGAAAAAGACTCAGATCATATGACCAAGGCCATGCTGGCAGGAGCAAAAGCCTATCTTGTAAAACCATTTACAGGCAATGAAGTAACCAGCACCATCCTCAATGTTTACCATAAAGAAGCCCGTAAAAGGGAAATCATCAGTTCTCCTTCAACTCCCCAACCTTCTGAAAAAGACAACTCGGGAAAAATCATCAGTATTTTCAGTACAAAAGGCGGCGTTGGAAAAACAACCACTGCTGTAAATTTAGCCGTTGAGTTAAGAAAGTCCCATGCTTTCCAAGTTTTATTAATGGATTTGAACCTTCAGTTTGGAGATATCGCATCTTTTCTCAATCTTGTTCCCAAAAAAACAATCAGCGACCTTGTCCAGATAAACACCATCAAGGAAGAAGATATCCGCTTTCATATTCTTACTCATTCTTCCGGGGCAGACGTTTTAGCAGCCTCTACCCGTCCGGAATATGCAGAAATGGTAAGTCCTGAACACATCGAACAAATTTTGCAAGAGATGAAACCGCACTATGATTTTATCATTTGTGACAACTCAACCCGCTTCGACGATATTAGTTTGGCATCCCTTGAGATAGCCGATGAAATCTGGATGGTTGTAGGCATGGATATTCCTGCTATCAAAAACACCAAACTGGCTCTGGAAATCCTCTATAGCCTTGATTACACCCCCAAAATAAAACTAATCCTTAACAAATATGACCGGAGAATCGGTATTGGAATCAAAGAGATCGAGAGCAGCCTTGGAAAGAAGATTAATTACGTTCTGCCGGACGAGGAACAGCTTACCTCTGTCCTCAATAAAGGCATTCCTTTTGTAGAAGCTTTACCCCGTTCCGCAATGGCTCAGGAAACGAAAAAAATGATAAAGTATCTTACGGACACCGTGCCCCCGGTAAAAGTTTCATCGGAAAACACGAAGGGCAAAAGCTCCGGTCTTCAAAAAATACTAGGATTTGGCAGGTGATAAGATGTCACTTCTATCACGTTTACAGCAAGAGAAAGAGAAAGAAAAGGAAAAGTTCAAACCCGAAAAGCCTATCATTGAAGTGAGACAAGCAATAAGCCAACCCCCGGTCTCAGATCCTTGGCGGGAACTGAAAAGTATCATTCACAAAGAGACCATTAAAAACATTGGAAACGAAAACATTGCAGTAGAAGAAATTGAACCGGTTGTCCAAAAAATTATTGACCAGTATATTGAAAAAAACGGTACTCTTCTGCCCCGGAACGAGAGGCAGAAAATTGTTCAGGAAGTGATGGATGAAATTCTAGGATTTGGTCCCATCTCTCCCCTTCTAAAAGATGACAGTATCTCTGAAATCATGGTTAACGGTCCGAATCAAGTTTATGTGGAACGCCATGGGATTGTAGAACTATCTAATGTTACTTTCCACGACGACCAGCATGTTCAGCATATTATCGAGAAAATCGTAGCCCCGATCGGCCGCCGTATAGATGAAAGCCAACCCATGGTAGACGCCCGTCTGCCGGACGGCTCCAGGGTGAATGCCGTAATTCCTCCTCTATCTTTAAAAGGTCCTGTTATCACTATCCGTAAGTTTTCACGCGATCCATACGGGGTTGAGGATTTAATCACCTTTGGAACCTTAACCCGGGAAATGGCTTTTTTGCTGGAAGCCTGCGTCAAAGCGCGGCTGAATATCGTGGTATCGGGAGGTACCGGTTCAGGGAAAACCACTACCTTAAATGTTCTATCCTCGTTCATCCCTGAACATGAAAGAATTATAACGATCGAAGATGCAGCCGAGCTCCAGCTTCATCAAAGCCATGTGGTAACACTTGAAACCAGACCTCCAAATATCGAGGGCAAGGGAGCAATTACCATCCGTGATCTCGTAAAAAACTCCTTAAGGATGAGGCCGGAAAGAATCATCGTCGGAGAGGTCCGCGGCGGAGAAGCATTAGATATGCTGCAAGCCATGAATACCGGTCACGATGGTTCTCTGACAACCGGGCATGCCAATACACCCCGCGATATGCTCTCCCGTCTGGAAACCATGGTTCTTATGGCTGGAATGGACCTTCCCATCAGAGCGATCCGGGAACAGATTTCCAGCGCAATCGACCTGATCGTTCAACAGAGCAGACTAAGAGACGGCAGCCGCAAGATAACCCATATTACCGAGATTCTAGGTATGGAAGGAGACACAATCGTTACCCAGGATATTTTCAAGTTTGAACAGACAGGTATTGATTCTAATGTCCATGTACTGGGCGGGTTCAAAGCAACAGGAATCAGGCCTCGTTTTATGGATACGCTTATCGCTACGGGTCAAATTCTGCCGGAAAACATTTTTGTAAAATAAACGGGAGGAATAAAACTTGGCAAAACTGATATTTCTGTCTTCATTTATGGGTTTTTTTCTTGTTTACTCCTTGTTAATGGCTGTTAAACCGAGAAAAGAGAGCATAGAAGAAAAAGTCAAGCGATTGGCTGCCGAAAAGGAGGCTCAATCCAATGACAAAAGTAAGATCTCCTGGAAGAAAACCCTTTCCAGTTTATCCAGATTTACCCCCCGCCGATGGACAAGGCAGCTGGATCAAGAGTTAAGAAACAGCGGCGTCCCGTTGACCGGGGGCGAATATATTATTTTACAAGCTTTTTTGCTCATTCTTTTTTCTCTTATCGCCTTAACCTTATCTTCCATTAATTTGGCAGTAATATTTTTGCCTTTGCTCAGTTTGATTCTTCCCCGGCTCTATGTCATCCGTTCAAGAAATAAAAGAATCCGGCAATTTAACAACCAGTTGTGCGATGTTCTTTTAACCCTGGCCAACTCTCTTAAAGCCGGTTTCAGTTTATTTCAGGCTATGGAAATGGCCAGCCAGGAAATGCCCGACCCAATTTCTTCAGAAATGCGGATAACGCTGAAAGAAATGACTTTCGGTGAATCAACGGAAGGTGCACTAATCCATCTCACGGAAAGAGTGAAAAGTAGGGATCTGGATTTGATGATCACTGCTATTCTTATTCAGCGCCAAATCGGGGGAAATCTTGCAGAAATACTATTAGGCATTCACAATACAATCCAGGAACGTCTGCGCATCCAAGGTGAGGTCAAAAGTCTTACCGCACAAGGAAGGTTATCGGGCAATATCATTGGCGCTTTACCTTTTTTCATTGGTATCGTGATTACAGCAGTGCAGCCTAACTACCTTTCAACTCTTTTCCACAGCAATATCGGAATTATCATGGTGGTTTGCGGATTGGTCCTGCAAGTCATTGGTTTTATCGCAATCAAACGAATCGTAAATATTAAGTACTAGGGGAGTTGGACTATGGAATCTGTGATTATTTTCAGCGGGTCCAGCCTTATCTGTTTTATTATTTTGGCGCTTTTCTCTAAAAAGCTCCATCTTTCACTTCCCCAAGACAGGGTTCTCCGTTCCCTCGGAAGGATATCCCAGCAAAAGAAAGAAAGCGAAGAACGGGTAAAACCCATTAGCAAACAAACACCCCGGAATTTCATACGAACTGTTCTTCAGATTTTCGCAAAAAAAAACAGTGAGGTCCAGGAAAAAGACCTGGAACTGGCAACCGCGGGATTAAAAGGCTGGAATTCTGCCGAATGGAAAGTTTTCAACCAGGCAGTGGCTTTTGGCAGCGGATTGCTTGCTGCCGCGGCAAGTTTTTTATTTTCCCTTCCTCCCTTAATCAAGATAGAACTAGCTATTTTGGGCTTTCTTGCGGGATATTTATACCCGAATATATGGTTAAAGTCCAAACTGAAGCAGCGCAAAGAGGAGATTCAGAGAACTCTTCCGGAAACATTAGACCTTATTATGGTTAGTGTGGAAGCAGGACTGGGGTTTGATGCCGCCATGATGAAAGTAGTCGAGAAACAAAAAGGATTTTTATCCGATGAGTTTAACGTTGTCCTGCAAGAAATTAAAATGGGCAAACCGCGCCGGGATGCCCTTCGGGATATGGCCAAGAAAAATAATGTGGATGATTTAAGCAATGTTATCGCTTCCCTTGTTCAGGCCGATCAATTAGGTATCTCAATGGGAAGTGTTCTTCGCAATCAGTCTAACCAGATTAGACAAAAGAGAAAACAGCGTGCTCAGGAACAGGCCCAGAAAGCCCCTGTAAAAATTATGATTCCTCTTGTTTTCTTTATCTTTCCCAGTATTTTTATTATCATATTGGGTCCTGCATTTATTCAAATTATGGATTACTTTAGCAAATAAATTAGCTTAAAGAGGAAAAACAATATGAAAGAATTCAATATAAAAAATTTACGAACCGATACTTATCTAGGAAAAGTTGCGATCGCAGAAGATACTGCTTCCAGGATGAAAGGACTATTAGGCACTCAGGAATTACCTTTTTTTCATGGCATTATTTTAAAACCCTGCAAACAAGTTCATACCATGGGAATGCGTTACCCTATTTCTGTCTGGTATATAAATCGGCAATTACAGGTCATCAAGATTGTAGATAAACTCCAACCATGGAGGATTGCCCCGTTTATTCGCATTTCACATCTTATCATTGAATTCCCGCAAAGATGGGCGGAAATAACCGGCAGCCAAGAAGGCGATGATCTCCTGTTTATATAAAATTTCTATTTGCTTTTGCCTAAAAACCTATTGCTGAAAAGTCTTCCAAGAAATCTAGAACAAATATTAAACAAGAAAACCGAGATCACCAGGATAGCTGCAGAACCGTCTGCAACCTGTCTGGCATCGGGGATAAGCCCTTCCGAATTCACCTTCCAAATATATACCGCCAGCGTCTCTGCAGGCCTGAAAGGATTTAAAGGAGATGTAAAACTTAGCGGATTCCAGTTCGAAAAATTCAGTTTGGGACTGCTCATCCCTGCCGTATATAATAAAGCCGCTGCTTCTCCGAATGCTCTTCCGGCAGTCATGACGATACCCGTAATCAGTCCGGGTAAAGCAACCGGAATAAGAACCCTGGTTATTGTTTGCCAATGGGTTGCACCTAAAGCAAGACTGGCTTCCTTATAAGAGTGCGGTACTCCTCTTAGGGAGTCTTCACTGATTCTTGTAATAACAGGTAAATTCAATATGGATACTGCCAGGGCGCCGGACATTAAGGTATATCCCCAGCCGGTCATACTGACGAAAACGAGTAAACCAAACAATCCAATAACAATAGAAGGCAAAGATGCCAAAGCTTCGATACAGAATCGAATGGCTTTGGTAATTCTATTTTGCCTGGCATATTCCGCCAGATATATTCCTGCAGAAAGTCCGATCGGCACTGTGATAAGGATTGATAAAAAAACTAAATAGAGAGAGTTAAATAGTTGAGGGGCAATCCCACCGCCGGCTTTCATAAAAACCGGTGCAGACGTGATAAAGTTCAAATTTAGCCTTAGTCTGCCCTGATACAGAATATATCCCACAAAGAATACTAAAAGAAGGATAAACCCGGCGGCCACAAGATAAAACACCCCGGTAGATACTTTATCGGTAGTCTTGGGATCGATTCTCATGCTGACGTACTCCCCTTTCTGCCAATTCTATGGATAATAAAAATAAAGATAAATGAAATGATCAAAAGCAATAAGGCCATAGACCATAAGGCATTATTCCAGGTAGTGCCCATTGCCGTATTTCCCATGTCCATCGTAATAATACTGGTTAAATTTACAGTGGAATCCAAGATTGAACCTGGGATTCTGATGGTATTTCCGATTACCATTTGTACGGCAAGGGCTTCGCCGAAAGCGCGAGCCAGACCCAAAACTACCCCTGTCAGGATACCGGGAAGAGCACTGGGGAAAATTATCTTTCTGATAGTTTGCCATCGTGTTGCTCCCAGAGCATAAGATGCTTCCTTATAATCATCCGGAATAATACTGAGGGAATCGGCAGCAACGGTAGTAATAGTAGGAAAGATCATCACTGATAAAACCAAAGATCCTGCCAGGAGGCTAAACCCCAAACCGCCGATTTGATGACGGAGAAAAGGCACAAGCACGCTTAAGCCAATCCAGCCGTATACTACGGACGGAATACCGACAAAGATTTCGATAATGGGCTGTAAAAGTTTTTTTCCAAATGAGGGCGATATCTGGGTCATAAATATGGCCAAGGCAACACTAAAGGGCGTACTGATTAACAGGGCCAAACCGGAAATGAAAACAGACCCTATGATAAAGATTAATGCTCCGACTGCAGGTCCGCCCTGAGCTTCCTCCCTGCCCGGCATCCATGCTGTAGAAAAGAGAAAATCCTTGATTGGAATATGATTTTGAGTGAATGTCTTAATGCCCTTGGAAAAAAGAAATAAGACCATAGTGATTGTGATAAGGATTAACATGATTCCAAAAATAGTTACCACACTACGTCCAAGATATTCGTGCTTTACCTGATAGAATTTATCTGTATTGGTTTTTTTACTATTCACGCTGTACCCCCTAACACGAATAAAGCCTAAGCGACCGGAAGATTTATAATATTTTTGACGACCAAGTGATATAGCAGTTGTATGATCTATAGAAATGCAAGATCTGGCTAACGCAATTTTACATTAACCAGTCCTTGCATCTATTTCATTATAAGAAAGTCTTATTTATCTCTGGTAACTTTCATTTCTGAATTAGGAATGTATCCCATTTGGGTAATGGTGGATTTAAATGCGTCACTCATGATGAATTCAATAAAGTCTTTAGCTACGCCTTTTGCTTCCCCTTTGGTATACATATGCTCATAAGACCAGATTGGATATTTTCCGCTTGTGATATTGGCAACTGTAGCTTCTACCCCATCATATTTTAAAGCTTTTACACTGTTATCAACATAAGACAAAGCAAGGTAGGATATGGACCCTTTGGTATCGCTTAACGCTTTTTTGATTGCTCCCGAAGAATCTTCGGTTAAGGCCTGTCCTGTGGCTTCCTCAGCTCCATTAAGAGCATATTTCTTGAAAGTCGCTCTTGTACCGGATGATGCCGGTCTGTTAAGAATCACAATTTTAAGATCTTGTCCGCCTACATCTTTCCAGTTCGTGATCTTGCCGGTAAAAATGTCGATTAACTGTTTGCCGGTTAAACTATCAACTTTTACTTCCGGGTTTACTACAGTTGCAAAACCTACTACACAAACCTTATGGTCTACAAGAGTCCCGGCTTGATCTGCAGGAAGTTTCTCTGCAGCGAAAACGTCTGAGTTTCCAATATCAGCTCCGCCTTGGGCAACCTGGGTTAAGCCTGTGCCGCTTCCTCCGCCTTGTACCTGGACTTTAGCATTTTTATTCTTTTCCATGAACATTTCGGCAGCTTTCTCAGCTAAAGGCTGAAGTGCTGAAGAACCGACTGCTGTCGCTGAACCTGAAGGGCCGCTTGCTGCAGGTGCTGGTGTTGGCTGAGTGTTGCTTGAACATCCGACTAAAGCAACGGAAAGACTCAAAACCAATATTAAAGCAATTACGAATGGTTTACACTTGGTCACTTTATGTTACCCCCTAAAAGTTTTATAGTCTAATCATAGAGCATCAATGTTAATCACAAATTAACCTAATGTTAAGTTAATGAAAAATTTATAGAATAGACTTAACATTATTTTTACAATAATAAAAAAAATAATCCGTTAAGAAAGGTATTAGTTTATTTTAAATTTACCTTTTAGCTTATTTAAGGTACTGGCAATTTCTAGTATTCTTTCTGCATTCGAAGCTATGGAAGAGGACAGTTTACGATGATTGTTTATTTCTGCTGCCATCTCCTGTGAGCTATCAGCAATCTCGCCTATTATTCTGGCTATATTCGAAGAATTATCCGCAAACACCTGTACACTATTAGAGACATCTTGAGCATTAAAAAACATAATTAAACCCACCTATACTAGTTACTACATAGGTTAGCTCTTAACCTACGGTCTATAAGTGAGCTTAATTATACTAATGATTTATTAATTTAATTTTATATTTGTGTTAATATGATGTAACTTTTTTACATTTTCTTCATATTGAGGATCAATTTCCTATAAGATTCCTTCCGCCGGCGAACTAATCAGACTTCTTCACATGCTTCAATAGGTTTTAGGCATGAAAAGAGGTTGTTGCAAAACTCCTAAGAAGGTTTCCATAATGTATAGCCGCTCTCGGCAGATTGCGCCATCCGTGGCGCAAACAGCCGCGCTCCGCATCGTGCTTCGCTTGACGCTGTCTATACATTACGGAAACTAGTCGTTTTGCAAC
>JAAYUV010000059.1 GCA_012517475.1 Peptococcaceae bacterium
CATAGATGACGCAACAGCCGAAAAGCGATATTGTGCCCCTCAGACCAAACCTAAAAGATTGAGATTTTAAACATACGGAGAATTACGCTTGACAAATTTGCGTAAGATTACTGCCTAGCTGTCTTCATCACGGATTCAGGTATGGATTTAATTTGAAAGGGGTTATTACTGAATGAGTAAAGAGAACTGGAAATTTGACACCTTACAGGTGCATGCAGGTCAAGTAGCTGATCCTACCACAGGTTCACGCGCAGTCCCGATTTACCAAACCACTTCCTACGTATTCAAAAATACTGAACATGCAGCTAACCTTTTTGGACTAAAAGAACCTGGCAATATTTATACCCGAATTATGAATCCTACCTCGGATGTTTTAGAACAAAGAATTGCAACTCTTGAAGGCGGGGTTGGTGCCTTGGCGGTTGCATCGGGATCCGCGGCTATTACCTATTCGATTTTAAATATTGCAGGTGCAGGTGACGAAATCGTTTCCGCCAGTACGTTATATGGCGGAACCTACAATCTATTTTTGCATACGCTTCCCAGACTTGGAATTAAGACTTACTTTGTGAACCCGGATGATCCTGAAAATTTCCGTAAAGCCATTACGGAAAAAACAAAAGCACTTTACATTGAAGCGATCGGCAACCCAGGAACAAACCTTGTGGATATCGAAGCTGTTGCCAACATTGCTCATGAAAATAAGATTCCTTTAATCATCGACAACACGTTTGCTACACCATATTTATTGCGTCCGATTGAATATGGGGCAGATATCGTCGTTCATTCAGCAACTAAGTTTATTGGCGGACATGGAACGTCAATAGGCGGATTAATCATTGACGCAGGCAAGTTTGATTGGGCAGGAAGCGGAAAATTCCCCGGATTTACAGAGCCGGATCCGAGTTATCATGGGGTTGTCTATTCTCAGTTAGGGGCTCCGGCCTTTATACTTAAGGCACGCGTACAATTGCTCAGAGATACCGGTGCTGCATTGAGTCCCTTTAATTCTTTCTTATTCCTTCAAGGACTTGAAACCTTATCGCTTCGAGTAAAACAACATGTTCTGAATACAGAGAAAGTCGTCGAATTCTTAATAAATCATCCAAAGGTCACTTGGGTAAACTATCCCGGACTTAAGGGGAATAAATATCACGAACTTGCCAAAAAGTATTTCCCAAAAGGAGCGGGTTCCATCTTCACTTTTGGAATTAAGGGCGGCGTTGAAGAAGGTAAAAAATTCATTGATAATCTGGAATTGTTCTCTTTGCTGGCTAATGTGGCGGATGCAAAATCCCTAGTTATTCATCCGGCAAGTACTACCCATTCACAGTTATCTCCTGAGGATTTGCTTGCAGCCGGTGCCCAGCCTGATCTTATCAGACTTTCCATCGGAATTGAGGATGCTGAAGATATTATTGCTGATTTGGAACAGGCACTTGCAAAAATCTAATTGATTTGTCCAGTTGTCTGTTAACTTAAGCATGTATAAACGTAAACAAAGAAGAGGGTGTTTTTAAAGACATCCTCTTCTTTCATTTTTTCTTAAAAACAATAAATTTTATATTTATCACACAAAATTATAGCAAGAAAAGTTTATTTCTACCCGAATAATAAACATTAATATTTACTGATGGTGTTCTGGCCATAGGTTTTTTGGCCTATCTTAGGAATCTTTACTTCTCTAACTCACTTTTCCGGGTATGGAATTCTTCCTGATCAATTTCTCCCTTGGCATATCTTTCTCTCAGGATAGTCATCGCCCGGTCTTCCGGTTTACTGGGAGTATTCTCTCTGCCCAAATAACTTTTTATTAGTCTTACTGCCAGAAAAATAATTGCTAACCAGAAAAGCAGTTGAAGGATCATGGCAATTAATCCCATCCAAGAATAACTTCCTCCCATCATCCATCCGTCTCCCGGACCATACCAACCACGCATCATTGTAAAATACCCCCTAAAAAAACATTATAATGAATCATTATGCCCCACTTGTTACGGATATATGAACAAATCATGAAACTTTAGCTCAAAGAAGAGGGCTTTTTTCTCCTGAGTAGTAAATTACCAGTTCATGCAATGCGCGGGTGCAGGAAATGTACAACAGCTTTCTGTCAAGCTCCGTGGAATATAAATCATTCCCGGCTCCATACAGGATAACAACGTCATACTCAAGGCCTTTCGCCATATAAGAGGAGATCACTACCGGACCCTTGACATAATCTTTATCATGGGGGCGGATCAGATAAATATCCAACAATTTCCTTAATTTTGAATAGACGGTCTCTGCTTGTCTTTGGGTCCTGCACATCACTGCAATCGTTTTATATCCTTTTTGAAGGAAGTCGGAAATTTCCCGGGCTATTGCTTTATCCATCTCATCCGCTGTTTCAATCGGTACGATTCTTGGTTTATGGCCGTGGCGTTCAAAAGGGAGGATATCAGGCTGATTTGTACGCTCTTTCCCCAAAAATCTTTGGGAGAATTGATTGATTTCCACAGTAGAACGATAACTTTTTTGTAAAAAAAGCCGTGTGGTTTTCTTTTTGTTCATGATGTCTGAAATCTCATCGTAAATGGAATATCCCGGGTTTTTATCAATGGATTGATGGATGTCGCCAAGCACAGTATAGGTTGCGTGCCTGAAGAGAATATTGAAAACTTCATATTGCAGCGGGGAATAGTCCTGTGCTTCATCAATAACAACATGACGGATATCGGAATACAAATCATTTCCGTGAATTTTGAGCTTAAGAAAAAGCAATGGAGCATAGTCGCCGTAGGCAATGTGCCCGTTTTGCAGGTTGGTATGGGTCAATTTGATAATCTCTTCGATTTCTTCCGGAAGAGCCAAATCCTTTGCCAGAAGGTAAATATATTTGGGGTCTGAAAAAAACTTTTGATAGACCTGGAAATAATCTACTGATGTAAACCTTCGGAGGTTTCTCCGAAAGGATTCCGATTCCTTAATGGCGAGCAGTCTGCTGAACTGTTTGATTTCCAAATCGCGGCCTTCGCTTTTCGCAACGATCTTTTCGATTCTTTCCAGCCGTTCTTCTTTAAAGGGGTGGGTTTTAGGCAGCAGCATATTTTCTATCCGCTCAAGCTGTTTGGCCATCGGGATATCAATTTCATTACGAAGAAAACGATCCTTTAAAAGCTGCTTGTTTTCTAAGATAACTCCATGGAAATAGACATCTTCAAAGGGAATAAGTTTTCGGCCGAAATATTGGATCCAACGGTTAAGGATTTCTATGAAGATTTTGGACCCTTTGAATAAATCACTTTTTCTTTTGATTTCAGCTTCCGGGGAATCATAGTTGCCAATCAGGTTTTCTAAATAGGTTTCCCTGTCGTGAAGTGTGAATCTGTCCCCCAGTAATTTTGCCGCAAGATCATCGAAGGTGGCTTGAACAACATTTTCCTCCCCCAGCTCCGGTAAAACACCGGAGATATATTGGCTGAAGACATCATTGGGGGAGATGATCAGAATATTATTGGAACGAATTTTACGGAGGCCTTCATACAGGAGAAAAGCAATGCGATGCAGGGCAATGGAAGTTTTTCCGCTCCCGGCGGTACCTTGAACCAACAATAGTTCATTATCCGTATCCCGGATAATGATATCCTGTTCTTTTTGAATGGTTTCCACAATATTTTTCATCTGGGGCGAAGCATTTTGCCCCAGGATCTCTTGAAGGATCTCGTCTGTAATCCGTATATCGCAATCAAAGAAGTATTGAAGGATTGATTTTTTGATTTTATACTGCCTCTTCAGGATGACTTCACCGGAACTGATGCCGGTCGGAGTTGCATAATCCGCTTTTCCTTTTTCATATCTGTAAAATATACTGGAGATCGGTGCCCGCCAGTCATAGACATACACTTCGTGGGTTTGGCGATCCATCACATTGGCCGGACCAATATAAATCTTTTCTCTCATCCCAAACCCGTCTTCGATAAAATCAAAACGTCCGAAATAAGGTGAGTCAATTAATTTTTTGTAGCGGGTTACGTTTTGAGCCATATTGGTATAACCTATCGTTTGGCTGTTTACTTCAGAAAGAAATTGGACGATCTCCGTTAATCGCTCAAAATCAGTGGAAAAAGGGGTGGTGTTTTCCACCATGTCTTTCCTGGCTTCGATCAGATCTTTGCGGTGGGCAAGGGTATCTTCCAGCAGGGCATGTAATGTTTTTCTCAGAAACGAAAGGGTACTCTCCAAATAGTTCTTTTCTTCTTCCAGTTGTCCGCTTGGATCCGGCATATTAACCAACTCCTTTCCTTAATACAGTTGACAACATACTTCCGAATGTGCTATAATCCTGAATGGATAGCTGTAATAAAATAGGTTATTTGTGACCAATATTTTTAGTATATCTCAAAAAAGGTATTCCGTAAAGGTTATCTTTTTTTTGTTATTTAAATTTATAACCCATAAAAACTATGTATGTACGGGGATATATGTTAAAATGTACTTATTATTATAATATAAGTCATGAACAACTGCGTGCATGGGCAATCTTTTTTGGAGAACAATAGTAACTGATGGTGAACAAGGGGATGAAACAATGAATAGAAAAGAAACTTTTGAGATAACCGGCATGTCCTGTGCTGCTTGCGCAGCCAGAATTGAAAAGAAAATCAACAGGCTTGAGGGAATTAAGCAGGGAAATGTCAATTTGGCCATGGAGAGAGCCGTAGTAGAATATGATGATACTGTCCTGAATCGGGAGAAAATAGCTGAAGCAGTGAAAAGCCTCGGATATGATGTCAAAGAAGAACCTGTGGACAAGGCAAATAAAGTAAGCCTGGCAATTTCCGGGATGTCCTGTGCGGCTTGTGCCGCCAAAATTGAAAAGAAGCTGAATAAGCTGGAAGGGGTTTCCCAGGCTGCGGTTAACCTTGCTGCAGAAAAAGCCGTGGTTCAATATGAAGCATCTAAAATTACAGCATCTCAATTAATTAATACGATTGAAGGTTTGGGGTATCACGCCGAGCAGATTGAAGAAACAGGTAAGGACCGGGAAAAGGAACAGAGAGAAAAGGAAATTAACAGGCTGAAAAAAGAACTTGTCATCTCAGCCGTCCTTAGTTCTCCCCTCATCCTGGCCATGGTGCTCACCCTTATCAACCTGAATATCGCATTTTTGCATAATGAATATTTCCAGTTTCTGATCGCTACACCGATACAGTTTATTATCGGTTTCAGATTTTATAAAAATGCGTATTATGCCCTGAAGTCAAAGGGCGCAAATATGGATGTTCTGGTTGCCATGGGAACCTCAGCAGCTTATTTCTTTAGTGTTTATAACGCTTTCTTCGTACCCGCGGGTCACGAGGGGATGATGAAGAATCTATATTTTGAAGCATCGGCAGTTATTATCACGTTAATTTTGTTTGGAAAATACCTGGAAGCGGTAGCCAAAGGCAAAACTTCAGAAGCGATCAAGAAACTCATGGGTCTTCAGGCCAAGACCGCAAGGGTGATACGGGACGGAAAAGAAACGGATATCCCGATTGCTGAAGTAGAAGTGGGAGATCTTGTCATCGTCAGACCCGGTGAAAAGATTCCTGTGGACGGCACGATCACAGAAGGCAGCTCCTCTGTGGATGAATCCATGCTGACAGGGGAAAGTCTTCCGGTGGAGAAGTACACCGGAGATATGGTAATAGGAGCGACCATTAACAAGTTCGGCACTTTTACCTTTAGAGCGACCAAAGTGGGTAAAGATACGGCATTATCTCAGATTATTCAGATGGTTGAGGATGCCCAGGGATCTAAAGCCCCCATTCAGAAGATTGCAGACCAGGTTGCCGGGGTTTTTGTACCGGTAGTACTCCTGATTGCCCTGGTTACTTTTCTGGCATGGTATTTCGGTGTAAGTGGAGGAACGGAAGTTACGCCGGCTATTATCAGTGCTGTAGCCGTTCTGGTCATAGCTTGTCCCTGTGCCCTGGGATTGGCAACGCCAACTGCCATTATGGTTGGGACAGGAAAAGGAGCAGAGAACGGAATTCTTTTTAAAGGCGGAGAGCATCTGGAGAGAACTTACAAGATCAATACCGTTGTTCTGGACAAGACCGGTACCATTACCAAAGGGCAGCCGGAAGTCACAGATATACTTCCCATCGGAACGATGACAGCAGAGGAGATTTTAAGTCTCGCTGCTATTACCGAAAAAAAATCGGAACATCCTCTTGGAGCAGCCATCTATGAAAATGCCAAGAAGCATTTTTCGAACATTCCTGATCCTGATCATTTTGAAGCGCTTCCGGGTAGGGGAGTCGAGGCCTCGATCGGAGATAAGAGGGTAAGTATTGGGACCAGAAAACTCATGAGAGAAAAGAACCTTGACATAGAAGCAATAGAAACGGTGATTCAAAAACTGGAGGATGAAGGAAAAACCGCAATGTTGCTTGCTGCTAACCAAGTTATAGAAGCTGTGATTGCGGTTGCCGACACGGTAAAGGAGAATTCCCGGGAAGCGATCAATGAACTCAAGAAAATGGGAATAGATGTTTATATGATTACGGGAGATAATCTGCGGACTGCCAATGCGATTGCTGCACAAGTCGGAATCACTCATGTTCTGGCCGAGGTTCTTCCTGAGAATAAAGCGGAAGAAGTGGAAAAACTGAAAAAACAAGGTCAAGTTGTGGCGATGGTAGGAGACGGTATTAATGATGCTCCTGCCCTGGCAACAGCGGATATCGGGATGGCAATAGGAACGGGTACGGATGTAGCGATAGAAGCAGCGGATGTAACCTTGATGAGAGGGGATCTGAGGTCTATCCCGGCAGCCATTCGCTTATCCAAAAAAACAATGAACAAGATTAAACAAAATCTTTTCTGGGCTTTTATTTATAACATTATTGGCATTCCTTTCGCTGCTTTGGGATTTTTAAGTCCAATCATTGCGGGGGGAGCTATGGCTTTCAGCTCGGTTTCGGTTGTCACGAATTCCCTTAGTTTAAAGAGGTTCAAACCATAATTTTAGAGGATTAATCATTTACTATCTGAAATTGAAGCGTAAGCTTAAATTAAATCTTCAATAATATAATTCGGAGAATTAGAAAAAAAATTGGAGGTATCATTGATTATGGAAAAAACTGTTTTAAATGTGGAAGGAATGTCTTGCAACCATTGTGTAAACAGTATTCAAAAAGCAGTCGGTGCTTTAGAGGGTGTATCGAAGGTAGATGTTGATCTTGCAGGTAAAACGGTCAGTGTAGAATATGAAAAAGAGAAGATCACTGTAGAAACCATTAAGGAAACAATTGATGATCAGGGTTACGAGGTAAAATAGTACAAAGGATAAGGAATAAAACAAATATGCAGCATCAGTTTTCACGAACAGAATTATTAATAGGAGAAGAAGGTTTAAAAAAACTCAGCCGGAGTAAAGTAACAATTTTTGGCCTTGGCGGAGTTGGTTCATACACGGCGGAAGCTTTAGCACGAGCCGGGATTGGCAGTCTTTTGCTGGTGGATTTTGATGAGATCTGCCTGACAAATATCAACAGGCAGCTCCATGCTCTTCATTCTACAGTCGGCCGCTCCAAAGTTGAAGTCATGAAAGAAAGACTTTTGGATATCAACCCTAAGCTCAAAATAGAGGTTTTTCATACGTTTTATACTTCGGAAGAAGCAGATTTTTTTCTGTCCAATCATCCCGATTATGTCGTTGATGCTATCGATACCGTAAAAAGCAAGGTTAGTCTTGCCAAGGAGTGTTACGAGCGAAAGATCCCGTTTATTTCCTGTATGGGCGCCGGAAACCGGCTGAATGCCCTGAGCTTTAAGGTAACGGATATTTCCAAAACCAAAGGGTGCCCTTTGGCTAAGGCAGTCCGGAAACTTCTTAAGCAGGAAGGGATTACCCAAGGGTTTAAAGTTGTATTTTCGCCCGAACCTGCCCTAAAACCCCTTAAGCAGGAAACAAGCTGCGCTACCAACTGTATTTGTCCCAGTGGGGACGCGCATTGTTCTAAGAAGCGCCAAATTCCGGGAAGTGTTTCCTTTGTCCCTTCTGTTGCAGGGCTGCTTATGGCGGGAGAGGTTATCAAAGATATCCTGGAAATGAATCATCAAAACCCGTAAGTTTCCGGAATATTAAGTATAACGGGCATAATAGATGCGGTCTAGGCAGAACCGTATCTTTTTATTATGCTAAAGAAATATACGGACAGAAAAATATCAGATTTAATTTGAAATTGTTTCTATTTTTTTAGAATTAAAAGTTTTATAATTTATCCAATAGTACATATGAAATATTTCCCCTAGAAAACATTCGAGGAGAATGAAAATGGATGAGGAAAATAAAAATGCACAGAGTACAGGAGTATTTAAAGATAAACTAACTGAAGAAATCATTGATTTTTTGCCCGATCCAACATTTGTAGTCGATAAGGATGGCCGGATTACTGCCTGGAATAAAGCAATAGAAGAAATGACAGGCATGCCTGCCCAACAAATGTTGGGCAAGGGGAATTACCAGTATGCGTTGCCTTTTTTTGGCGAACGCCGGCCGATGCTGGTCGATTTGATCATGGACAAGACAGATATTGTTGCAGGGTTTTATCCAAACGTGATGACTGAGGGAAAAGCAAAAGCGCACGAAGGATTGGTTCCTGCTTTAAAAGGGAAGAAGGTCTTTATCCGGTGTAAAGCAACTCCCCTCCTGGATAAAGAAGGCAATATTATCGGGGCAATTGAATCAATAAGGGACATTACCGAAAGTAAAATCTCCCAGGAGCAAATGGAACGTTATAATATTCTTTTCAACCAGACGAGGGATATTGTACTTTATGTTATGTTGGACGGAAAGATTGTGGAAGCGAATCAAGCCGCACTGGATGCGTATGGTTACTCAAAGGAAGAACTTCTGTCTTTGACGGTGTTTGATCTTAGGCCTAAGGAAACCCATCCTATGGCCATGGCGCAACTGGAGAAAGCTAATGCTTCGGGAACCAGGTTCGAGACCATCCATCAGCGGAAGGATGGCAGCAAGTTTTATGTAGAAGTAAGTTCCAGAGGAGTGGATTTGAATCATCAACGCGTGCTCTTAAGCACTATAAGAGATATTACCGAGCGAAAAAAGGCAGAACAAGCGCTGTTTCAAAGCATTTTGGAATTGAAAGAAACGTTGGAAGGTACAGTTCATGCTTTGGCAACAGTCACGGAGAAAAGGGATCTATATACAGCCGGTCACCAAAAAAGGGTAGCCGATCTGGCAGTAATAATAGGAAAAGAAATGGGATTAGACCGGGAAACCCTGGATAACATCAAAATTGCCGGTATACTTCACGATATTGGGAAAATAAACCTGCCTGCAGAAATATTAATCAAACCGGCTAAGCTGACTGATCTGGAAACCGCTTTGGTTCGTACTCACTCCCGAAGCGGATACGAGATCATTAAAAATATCCCTTTTAAATCGAACATTGCCTCTATTATTCTTCAACATCACGAAAGAATAGATGGGTCTGGTTATCCCGATGGGCTAAGAGGAGAAGAAATTCTGATTGAGGCCAGGATATTGGCCGTTGCGGATGTAATAGAAGCCATGGCTTCTCATAGGCCTTATCGGGCTTCCCTTGGAATTCACAGGGCTATTGCTGAAATAATCGGAAATAGAGGGGTACTTTATGATTGCGCGGTAGTTGATGCTTGCCTGGCGATCTACCGACAAAACATACTGAACATGCTTCTTCAAACAAATGATGAGTGACATTCGGTCCCGAGAAAGGATGATATCATGAAAGAAATCATTGCTAAAGGGAAATCACTGGACGAACTCCGCAAGAACTGGGCAAAAAAATGGGAGTGTCTACCGGAAGAATTAGAAATGGCAATCCTTGAAAAACCAGGGTTTGTCAATAAGAATTGGACTGTTCGCATTACATTGAGGAACTCATTTCCCGAGAAATTCGGAGAAACCAGAATCGTCTGGGACGGAATGAAGTACCTTATTTTTCCGGGAGATGAGGTGGAAACAGTCGTACCGTTTCCAATGGCCGGAAAGTTGAAATACCATGATAAAGAATTATTTGAGGAATTTAAAATTTCCAAAGATGAGAGCCTGGAGTTTTATCCGGTGGTCAATAACGGAGAATTTTCCTGGGAAATAAAAGTAGATGAAAATGGAGAGCGTGCCATCGCTAAGGTGACACAGGAGAGGCCAGGACGTTTTGTCCTTAATGAGGAGTTAACCTGGAAAAAGAAATGGTTTTTAGAAAGGAATGTCTACTGGGAAGACTTACCCTGGTGTATTATCAAACCGGAAACGGAGCAGCTCTTTCGGAATGCACTGAAGGAACACGGCATTGTTTCCGGAATATTGCCGGACTTCTGGGAAAAAGTCCTGAATGTTGATGGAACGGAAGAAATCCTGATTGCCGAATATAGGTTACCCGTAGAATCTATTCATGCAGTACTGGAGGATTTTGAGACCAGGGTCAACAATGATGATCAAATAAGGGATCGAATTGATTATTTTGCCTCTAAGATCCACATATTGGAAAAGGATGAACTCGTCGCCAGGAGAATACCGGGCAGAGAGGGAATTCCGGGAAAGGATATCTTTGGGAAAGATATTCCAGTTCAAAAAATGAAGGATTTTCAGTTAAAGGCCTTGAAGAATACCTACATCACTGAAGATGGTCTCGAAGTCAGGGCCGCTTGTGCGGGGGCGCCAATTCGGTTAAAGAATTATACTTACGCCATCGAAGAAGTATACTTACACAATAAAGACGTTGATTTAAGTACGGGAAGCATAGAATTTCCGGGGGATGTGATTATTTCCAAGGATGTTTTGGATGGTTTTCACGTTTTTTCAGGCGGCAGAATCAATATCAAAGGACTTGTATCCGGAGCCAAGCTTAAGGCAGAAGGCGGAATGAGTATAGGGAGTAATGTCTTTAACAGTCACATTGCGGTTGGCGAAAAACATTATCTCCGTTCGCGATTTTTAAAAAAACTGAGCGAAATGGAAGAAAGACTAAATCAATTTCTTGATCAACTGGACATGATCCAAAAAACCGCAGCAAAAACCAACATTAGTTTTAAACAGCTCTTTCGAACTGTCCTGGAGAAAAAATATAATGATATCACAATTAAGGCCAGGGAGTTAAGCAATCTCACTCAAGTCGAAGACGAGGAATTCTTTACGAGGGAGATCATTACGGCTGTGCATACGGTTAAATATTTCGTCGCAGGAATAGGCCCGTTTGAAATAAAAGATAATACCTATCTTGTAGCTTCATTACGAGAAATTCATAAATTCCTTTTGGATAAAGGGACCATTGTTCCGGAGAATGTTACCTTTGTTGCGGGGTATGTTCAGAACTCAGACATCAAGTGTTCCGGTGACTTTGTCTGCCGGAGTGACATTTATAACTCCAATGTCAGGGTGGAAGGGAATATCAAGATTTACGGGGCCTGCAGGGGCAGTAGTCTTGTAAGTGAGAATAAAATCTTTGCACATGAATTAGGAAGTTCGGAAGGCGGGGGAAATACGGTAGTAAGAATTCCCTCAAC
This sequence comes from Peptococcaceae bacterium, assembly GCA_012517475.1. Classification (GTDB taxonomy): domain Bacteria; phylum Bacillota; class Desulfitobacteriia; order Desulfitobacteriales; family Syntrophobotulaceae; genus Dichloromethanomonas. The sequence continues at coordinate 11,542 of JAAYUV010000059.1, forward strand.
AGGACATCTTACTGCGGAATATTGTCATCCGAACGTCAAGATCTTTATCGGGAAAGAGTATGTTCCGATAGAACAGACAGTCCGTAAATTAGATATTTATATTGAAAAAGGTAAACTTTGGGTAGACAAAATCAAATGGCTTGATACCAATACGGAAAATAATAAGTTATGAAAGAAGAATAAATCATGAAAACAATTGCAGCAAAATTAAAAGAAACAGACAGGGATTTTTTGTTATTCTTGCTCGTAGGGATATTGGTTGGAATCGGTCAAAGTATTGATGGATCAACGCTGAATAATTTTCTTAAAGAAAAGTTCGACTTTCTTATTATGCAGAGGACTTTGCTGGAAATCCCGAGAGAGATGCCGGGCCTTTTGGCGTTCCTCTTTACCGCCTTTTTATTTGCCCTGGGAGATATCTGGATTGCAGCTGTAGCCAACTTAGCTGCAGCCGTCGGCATGTTCTTGTTGGGAATAATCCCTTATAATTACTTCATCATGTTACTCGTAGTCTTTATTTACAGTACAGGACAGCACCTTTTCATGCCGTTATTTAATACCATTGGGATGACATTTGCTCAGGGGGGGCAATATGGCAGAAAGCTCGGTCAGATCAGCGCCGCCAATACCGCTTCACTTGTCGTTAGCAGTGCTGTTCTCTGGCTGTTATTCAAATATTGTCATATCAGTTATACCTTTTCGTTTACATTGGGGGGATTAGCTTTCCTGGCAGCCGCTATTGTCCTCACACGCATGAATCATCGGCGTACGGTTCAGTTACACAACCGATTCGTCTTTCGGAGAGAATATAAGCTCTATTACTGGTTAAGTATCCTATATGGCGCCAGGAAACAAATATTTATCACCTTTGCACCCTGGGTGCTGGTAGACGTGTTTAAACAAAAGGTAACAATTATGACCATGCTGTTTTTTATGATCTCTGTTCTTGGGATTTTTGTTAAACCCTTGATCGGGAGGTTAATTGATAAGGTGGGAGAGAGGTTTGTCCTTGCTGGGGAAGCAGCATTATTGTTTGTTATCTGCCTGTTTTATGCCTTTGCTGAAGATCTGTTCCCGGGGACCTGGGCGGTAGTAGTCGTGTGTATTTGCTATGTCATGGATCAAACCATGAATTCTGTCAGTATGGCCAGGGCTACTTATATACGCAAGATTGCTGTCAAACCGGAGGATGTATCTCCAACCCTTTCGTTAGGACTTAGCATAGATCATATTGTATCCATGTTTGTTCCGGCTTTAGGGGGCTTAGTTTGGTATTCCAGCGGTCCGGAGGGATACAAATATGTTTTTCTGGGGGGCGCGGTAATAGCCTTACTAAATCTTTTTTCGACCAGGAAGATTGTCATCGGGAAAGAGGAAGAAGCAGCAAGATAAGAGTTTCATATTGCTTAAAAATGAGGTTTAGGATCAAATACCATGTTTTTTGTTTATATTGTTGAGTGCAAAGACGGAACACTCTATACAGGATGGACAATCGATATTGATAAACGGCTTTCAGAGCATAATCAGGGGAAAGGCGCAAAATATACCCGTTCCAGGTACCCTGTTGTCCTTAAATATCTCGAAAAGCTTGAAAGTAAACAGCAAGCTTGCAGAAGGGAATATCGTATTAAGCAAATGACAAGGGCAGAAAAAATAGCGTTGATCCGGAGAACACTATGATACAGGTGTTCTTAATTTTTTTTCAATGAACAAATAATAACAAGTATAAAACATTCCGGGAGGAAGATAATAATATTGAAATTTTTTAAAGGAGGTTACATGTAATGAAAGCAAATAAAATGCAGGGTCCTAATACGGGTATAAAATGCGTGGTGAATACTTGCTATTATTATATGAATGGCGACCACTGCACAGCGGAAAAAATTCAGGTTGAACCGCGTGATGCTTCTAACTCAGATCAGACTGATTGCGCTACTTTTATAAAGAAGTAAAGTTACCAATCCGAGGTCTGAATTCAGGAAAGCCGTTTAAGAATCTTAGACGGCTTCTTCAATGTTGAATTAAAAAGTCTTATGATAAAAAATGAAAGTAATAAAATGGTTAACGAAAAGTCTTTTAGGCCTAATAAAGGGCCTTTTATTTTTTTTCATTTCCATTAATATTTGTCTTTCTAATTATAGAATAATAAGATATTATTCAATTGGGATAATTCTGTTTGCGATAATCCTTAAAGAAAAATGTGTTTTTTTAGCAAACTAGAAAAGAGATGGAACATGGCTAAAAAGTTTTATTATTTATTTTTCCTATTATTAATGATAATAGGTTTTGTTGCCTGGAATGATTTGCCCCAGAGTTATGCTGTATCGGGGCAGATTTCTCTTCATTCCCAGCTGTTAATTCCCCATGCCGGAAATAACAGGTGGGAGAATTCCGCGAACCGTATTCAAAATAATGGAATCGTTCAGGCGGTCATTCAGGATTCGCAGAAAAGGCCCGGAGGTATTCCCGTTTCTAACTCCGATTCCGGGATAATTCTTACGTTTGATGATAAAAGTGTAGATGACTGGTACTCATTTTTGGTATTAAATAATAAATACGGAGTAAGAGCCACCTTTTATGTAAGTTCCTTCCATACGCTTGACCTGGATAAATTAATCAAGTTAAAACTGCTGCAGGATGCCCATAATGAAATTGGTTATCATACCACCAACCATATTAATGCCTTAAGGTTTTTGAAACAAAATTCAATGGATGATTATATGAAATCCGAAATCTTTCCTGACTTTAACCTCATGAAGGAAAAAGGCTTTCATGTGCAAAGTATGGCTTACCCGTATGGAGCCGGTAACGGAGACTTAGATAAAGAACTGCTTAAATATTTTAAGAATGTCAGATATACGTCTTACCCCCAAAAGGATAAGAGGATTGCAGACCTCGATTCGGTATATTTAAAGAATAAACATCAAAAGGTAGTCAGCGCTGTTGGAATAGATAACGGGTACGGGCATAGCTTGGAAGAGATTTTTCAGGGAATAGACCGCGCGTACAACAATCACGAGATATTAGTCTTATATGGCCATGTTTTATCTAATAAACCCGGAAGTCTGAATACAAATATGGATAGATTGGAAACAATTATCCAATATGCCCAGAAAAAAGGCATGAAATTTCATACCATATCCGACTTAGATAATTAAACGCTAAATTTTTTCTTGAAGATCAAGTTACTGTAAGGGCATTCCGGAATCATTTTCATATCTTTGGATTAATGGATGCAGGATTACTGCCGTAGAAAGGCCAAGATAGGCGGAAATGAAACCAAAGCTCAAAAAGCTGATGACATCTGACCAACAAAGGTGAAAAGAATGAAAATAAAGAAACGCGCCTAACCCGCACCAGAAACCCTGACAGAATGGACAATTTAAAAGTTTACGGAAGAAGTAACCTTTTTGCTTTAGAAATTCCCTTATTTTCTTAAATAAAACAAAATCAAAAAAGAAAAAGCGGATGCTTAACGCCAGCAAAAGCTCATAGATCATAATTCGTCACCTATAAACAAATAATTTGGATATTCCATATTATGGGAAATTTAAATTATTTGTTACTATAAAAAGAGACCATTTCAAAATGTCTTTTGAAACGGTCTTTTTGTTTATTATTATTTTCCGCCTAAAGCCCTGTTCTTTTCAAAACGGACTCTGGCGTTTTTGTCCAGATACTTCTTGCGCAGCCGTATATTTGTCGGGGTTACTTCCACATATTCGTCATCATTGATATATTCCAGTGCTTCTTCCAGGCCAAGGATTCTAGGGGGTTCCAACCTTAGGCTTTCATCTGCGCCGCTTGCCCGCATATTGGTAAGTTGTTTCTTGCGGGTAACATTAATGTCAATATCCTGTTCTCTTGAATTTTCCCCCACAATCATTCCTTCATAGACTTTGGTTCCCGGTTCAACAAACATCCTGCCGCGATCCTGCAATTGAAACAGAGCATATGCTGTTGCTTCGCCAGGATCTGAAGCGATCAGGGCTCCACGGTTTCTTCCCTGAATTTCCCCTTTGTATGGCTGATAGGAGTGGAAAACATGAGCCATAATTCCTTCTCCCCTGGTTTCAGTAAGAAAATCGCCCCTGAAACCAATCAGACCACGGGCCGGAATCAGAAATTCCAAGCGGGTGACTCCTCCGGGCATATTAATCATATTCAGCATTTCAGCTTTTCTGGAACCAAGTAATTCGATGACCGTTCCGGTTGCCGATTCCGGAATATCACAGGTGAGATGTTCATAGGGTTCACATCTTACACCGTTCACTTCTTTAATAATAACCTCCGGCTTTGAAACCTGGAGTTCGAAACCCTCCCGGCGCATATTCTCGATCAGGATGGAAAGGTGAAGTTCTCCTCTCCCCGATACCTGGAAAGAATCGGTATTGTCCGTTTCTTCCACGCGCAGGCTTACATTGGTTTCTATTTCTTTAAACAATCTTTCCCGAAGTTTCCGGGATGTGACGTGTTTTCCTTCCGTCCCTGCAAAAGGACTGGTATTGACCATAAACATCATGGTCAGAGTAGGTTCGTCAATTTCAATGGTTGGCAGAGCCTCCGGATTAAGGGCACAGGTAACCGTTTCACCGATATTAATGTTGGGAATCCCGCTGATGGCTACAATATCGCCCGCACTTGCCTCAAGGACATCGACTCTGTTCAGGCCTTCAAAAGTAAAAATCTTGCCTACTTTTACTTTTTCCAGAGAAAGATCGCGTTTAATTACACCTACCGGAGAATTGGCGGTCATTTTTCCCCGGAAGATTCGGCCTATTGCAATTTTACCCAGATAATCATTGTAATCGAGGGTAGTAACCAGCATTTGCAATGGACTGTCAGGGTCGCACTCCGGAGCAGGAATTTCTTTTAAAATGGTTTCAAATAAAGGAACCAAATCGCTGGTCATTTGTCCGGGTTCATAACCGGCATTTCCCTGGCGGGCAGAGGTATAAACAACCGGAAAATCTAATTGTTCTTCCGTGGCACCGAGCTGAAGAAACAGTTCTAAAACCTCATCGACTACTTCGTAAGCCCTGGCTTCAGGGCGATCTATCTTATTGATAACCACAATGGGTTTGAGATTCAGTTCCAGGGCTTTCCGCAGAACAAATTTGGTTTGCGGCATCGGACCTTCGAAAGCGTCTACCACCAAAAGGACCCCGTCCACCATTTTCAGAACACGCTCCACTTCGCCTCCGAAATCGGCGTGCCCCGGTGTGTCCACAATATTGATCTTGATTCCTTGCCAATTGACAGCGGTGTTTTTGGCTAAAATCGTAATACCCCGTTCTTTTTCCAAATCATTGGAGTCCATTACACGCTCTTCAACTTGTTCATTCGCCCTGAACACGCCGCTTTGTTTCAACATCACGTCAACCAGACTGGTCTTACCGTGGTCTACATGGGCAATAATCGCTAGGTTCCTTAAATTTACTGCTTGCATCAAATTTTCTCCCGTCAAAAAAGTTTTCATAATTTCATATTATTCAAAATAGAATATATCGAAAATACAACTATTAAATCTCTCACCTGGAGTTACATAAGGCACAACCTTTAATATTATAATACTTTTCAATAATTTTTCAAATTAATATGTGTTCAATAATCCCTATTTCTTAATTGTTACCATTTGTCTGTTCAATTTCATAGAAGTCCTGATTTCTTGCTTATCTGAATGAAGAAAGATATAATTCTTTTTGTGTAATCCCGGTTAGATAGGTTCGGAATGCAATTAGGGGGAACATATGAAACACTGGCGTAAAAGTAAGAACTATTCCGCAAATAATGATCCGGTGCTGGATAAAATCCGGTATTGGACTGTTGAGGATCGCACAAAACCGGGGCGAAGAAGAAAGAGCGGCAGTCATCCCTTTTCAATGGGTCTAATCCTGATTATCTTTGCCTTATTGATTGTTACAGGTTCTAAAATGATTTTTGGCAAGGAACAAATTGCACCGAGCTATGGTTCTCAACCATCGGTTGCCGTAAACAACCTAGGAAAACAAACCCTGGCAGTCCGCCAAAGCGAATTTGCGCCAGGGACTAAGATTGATGAATATAAAGGGGTTGCGGTCTATTCCAATGGATCAAACTATATGTCGAGTCATGGACTGAGTTACAGCATTGACGGGTATTACTACGGCTATAAATGGCAATGTGTTGAGTTTGTAAAGCGGTTTTACTTTGAACGATTTGGACACCGGATGCCTGATGGAGCCGGCAACGCGAAGTATTTTTTTAATCCCATGTTAGGACAAGGAGAACGCAATGAACAAAGAGGTCTGGTCCAGTATTTGAACGGCGGAGACATGAAACCCAAAGAAGATGACTTAATTGTATTTTCAGATGGTGCTTACGGCCATGTAGCACTAATCTGTGAAGTCGGAAAGGATTGGGTGGAAATAATCCAGCAAAACTCGGAAGTGACCAGGGAAAAATACACGCTTCAGGTTAAGGACGGAAAATATTATATCCTTGGGGAAAGAAAACCTGCAGGTTGGTTAAGAATATAGTCCGGAATTTATATGTTAGCTTATCCTTATTCACATGCTTTTATTTTTGATAAAAGCATTTTTTCTTATTAAAGTAATATTTTTGAACATTTGTTGGAAATAATAAACATATAAAGTCTAGCTTAAAGGAGCATCTTACATGAGGATTCCCAAACATATCGGTTTGATACCGGATGGCAATCGAAGATGGGCAGTCGGAAAAGGCATGTCCAAAGAGATGGGATATCGGGAGGGGCTGGAGCCCGGATTAAGAGTTTTAAAATTATGCCAAGAAGTTGGAGTCAAGGAACTAACTTATTATGGATTTACGGTAGACAACACCAAAAGGCCTGTAACAGAAACCAAGGCTTTTGTGCAAGCTTGTATTGATGCCATAGAATTGATCGCGAATGAGGATGTTTCTCTTCTCGTAATCGGAAATACAGAGTCCAAGGTCTTTCCTAAAGAACTCCTGCCTTATACCAGCAGGACTGATTTCGGAAAAGGCGGAATAAAGGTTAATTTTCTTGTTAATTATGGCTGGGAGTGGGATCTGGGAAATTTACTCGCCAGTGAACAAAAGAGAACCCAAATTTTAAAATCCATCAAGTCCAACGATGTTTCCAGAGTGGATCTTCTTATTCGGTGGGGAGGAAGAAGGCGTCTAAGCGGTTTTCTGCCGGCCCAGTGCGTATATGCTGATTTTTATGTAATCGATGATTACTGGCCGGATTTTAAGGACGATCATTTCTATGCCGCATTAAATTGGTACGATAACCAGGATATTACTCTGGGGGGCTAAGAAAAGCTTAGTTTATTAAATCATAAATGGAACAGGAACCGGCGGACTGCCGGTTCCTGTTATTTATCCGGGTAATTGTTTTGGAATTAGTAATTGAAAAATTAATAAAAATGCTTGAAAAGACGGGAATGTTCCGCATAATCCATTAAAGCGGAATAATGATGCTGATGCTGTCTGTTAACGGAAGTCATACCGGTGTATTGATGAGTATGCCCCCCTCGGAGTAAGGGTACAGACGGACCGCTTATCCCGTGAAAAAAATGGGTATGGCCGTCATCAAGAGTGGTAAATCCTTGATATTCGTGAACATGGCTTCCGCCCGAGGGGATTTCAGGGCCTGAACTGCCGAACATCCTATGGGTATGACCATGATCAAATGAAGTTATATTGCCAAACCTGTGAACATGAAACGGATCCAATAAAACACCTCCTAAAAAAGAAATAGAAGGAACAAAATGGAAACAGATGGATATGCTATTATATGATAACCATGGCAATGATGTCCCCTTAACAACCGAAGGTATGGTTGAGCTGGCTAATGATGAGAAAGCGATATTATGATTGGCAGAAGCCCAAAATCACTTCGGGATAAATTATGGGTGTAAAGAACATCTGTTCTCAGAAAATAAAAAAGAAGGAAATTTATTTTTGTTTTCGAATATTGAAAGGGAGTAATGGTTTTAAATCTATGTTTATATAGCTGAAGATTAGGTGGAAAATGAAGAAAAAAATCGGATGTCTTCTTATTCATGGGTTTGGGGGAAATATTCAGGAAGTAATTCCGTTAGCCCAAAGTTTACAGGCTCAGGGCTATGATGTGCTCTGTCCCGCTCTGAAAGGGCATAACGGAAAACGTCAGGATTTTATAGGAGTAAAACATCAGGACTGGATATCCTCTGCTGAAGAGGAACTCCAACAGCTCATGGCCAGGAACGAAGGTGTTTTTGTTATCGGATTTTCAATGGGGGGTCTTATCGCCCTAAATTTGGGCGTTAGGTATCAATTGAGAGGGATAGTCACGTTGAATTCACCCATTTATTACTGGGACTTGAAAAGAATTGCCCTTAATCTTATGGAAGATATAAAGATAAGAAGATTGGTAAATACCAAAAGATACCTTCAGTCCAGTATAAAATTCCCGTTATCTGCACTTGTCCATTTCAGAATATTATTGGGTAAAACAAAAAAACTGCTAAATCAGGTACAGTGTCCGGTGTTTGTCGCCCAGGCCCTAGAAGATGATACCGTAAGAAAAAACAGTGCTCACTATCTTTATACCCATATCGCATCTTCAAATAAAGCCTTGAAATTTTATCCGAAATCCGGCCATTTGATCCTTTGGAGCGAGGCAGCATCTCAGGTCATAGAAGATGTAAAGGGATTTATCCATGACGAGCTGACTGATGCAGAGCAGCCGGATCCCAAAGAATTAAGAGATTATTGGAATGAATAAAAGTTGCCTTGCGGCAACCTTTACAATGATAATCCATTATTCTAGAAAACATTTCTTCCCGAGAAAATCTCCAGCATTTCATGCTTAATCCTTTGTTTGATTCTTCGCCTTTTGCTTGGAGACAGTTCTTCCTTTTCTGTTCCAAACAGGTAATGATCCAAATCGAATTCCTTTAAAAGCATCTTTGTATGAAAGATATTATCCTGGTAGACGTTGACATCGATCATCTGATATTTATTGCGGGTATCCTCAGAAATAAAGTTCTGAATCGAGTTGATCTTGTGGTCTATGAAGTACTTGCGACCGTTAACGTCACGGGTAAAGCCCCGTACCCGGTAATCAATGATAGCGATATCCGGTTCGAAACTGGTAATAAGATAATTCAGGGCTTTAAGCGGAGAGATTTGGCCGCAGGTTGAAACATCGATATCTGCCCTGAAAGTACTGATCCCTTTGTCGGGATGGTTCTCCGGATAGGTATGTACAGTAATGTGGCTCTTGTCCAAATGACCAACAATTGCATCGGAGGTTGGACCAGGTGTTTCGTTTTCTTGTATTTCCATCGGACTATTGTTAATGACCTCATTTTCAGCAACAAGCATGGTTACACTTGCTCCCTGAGGGTCATAGTCTTGATTAGCAACATTAAGGATGTTGGCTTCGATGATTTCTGCTACCGAGGTTAAAATTTTAACCAGGCGATCAGCATTATATTCCTCATCAATATAAGCAATATATTTTTTATGTTGGTCCTGGCTGAGTGCATAGCAGATATCATAAAAGTTAAAGCTCAGGGTTTTGGTCAGGTTATTAAATCCATATAGTTTAAGTTTTTTATTAATGGGCTGGATTCTCATGGTCATCACATCCATATAGTTTTTACTAATCACATTGTCTAACACAATAAGAAATTATATACTTTTATGCTTGATCTTTCAACTTTGTTTGACAATTAATGTAAAAAGATGGTAATAATACAGGGGACAGATTTTTTAAACCAAATTGGAGAAAACAGATAAATAGGATATAATGATAATCGAAAAAACCTTTGCCAGCGAGGAAGTTATGAGAATAGGGTTCTTTGATTCCGGAGTAGGGGGAATCTCCGTACTCCATGAAGCGTTAAGGCAGCTTCCGAATGAGAATTATATATATTATGCCGATACTGATCATGTTCCCTACGGGACAAAGAGTAAAGAGGAAGTCAAACAGTATGTTTTTCAAGCAGTTGAGGTAATGGCCCGGGTTGGAATGAAAGCGCTGGTTGTGGCCTGTAACACTGCAACAAGTATTGCGATTAACGAGCTTCGCCAACAGTATAGTTTTCCGATACTGGGAATGGAACCCGCTGTAAAACCTGCAGTAGAAAAAAACTGTTCCAAACGAATATTGGTTACGGCAACCCCGTTAACACTAAAAGAAGAAAAGTATCAAGATCTCGTATCGAGATTGGATCATGCCCATATTGTAGATGGGGTTGCGCTTCCCGAGCTGGTGGATTATGCTGAAAAATTTGTTTTCGATCAAAATGAAATCCTGGAGTACCTTAAGGCAAAACTATCCGGGTTTGAATTAAACCAGTATGGAACGGTTGTTTTAGGGTGTACTCATTTTCAATTTTATCGAAGTTATTTCCAGAAGTTATTTTCCGGTGATACAGATATTATTGACGGAAGTACCGGAACAATCAATTATCTTAGAAAAACACTCAGCGAAAGGGAAATAACCAATTCTAACGGAAAAAGTGAGATTTGTTTTTTTTCATCAGGCAAGAAAGTAGAACAGGATCATCGGTATAGAAAATACCTGAATTATTTGGACAAGAAAACAGACCTCTCCTAATATATCATCTTCATTGTATCATTTTTTTCTATTATTATATTATGTGCTTTTTAAAATGAACCTTTTTTTGAGGTTCATTTATTTTTGGCGCAAAATACCGGGCCCCTATATTCTATTTTGCTGATGATTAAACATCTTGCAACATCCTTACATAGAATAACATCAGGAAAATATTTCCATGCGGAAAGGGGGATATTCATGTCTCTTCTTGGAGGACCCGGAGCATATTACGGTGGTGTCGGCGGTGTCGACGGAGTTGGCTACGGCAGCTATGGTGGTGGCTGGGGCTGGGGTTGGGGCTGGTGGTGGATTATCCTCATCATCATCTTCTTCTTTTTCTTCTGGTTCTGGGGATGGGGTGGCTGCGGCTGGGGTGGCTGTGGCTTTGGCCCAGGTTATGGCCCGGGTTGGGGTTTCTAGTTAGTCAGATGAATAAAAAGGCCTCTCATTAATGCAAATTTAAACTTAATTACGCACTATGAGAGGTCTTTTGCAGTATAAAAGCTAATTCATAGAAGAATTACATTTCTTCGTCCACACTGTTTGAATCTTTTACTACCATAACCGGACAGGCAGTCTTGGATAAAACCCTTTGTGAAACGCTTCCCAAAAAGGCGCCGGAAAAAGGTCCGTGCCCGTGGCTTCCCATAATGATAAGATCAACATTGCTGTCTTTCGCTATTTTGATAATGGTAGGTGCCGGGGAACCGAAGACGATCTTAGAAATGATTTTAACATTCCCAATATCCATATTTTTCATAGTTTCCTGAATGATTTCATTCCCGAGATTCAGGAGTTCGTCCTCACTGATGGATACACCATAAGCAAGATTATTTCCCCAATAAGCCTGAGGTGTAAATGTTACATGAATGAGAAAAATCTCTGCTCCTGTAATCTTAGCTATCTCCAAGGCGTTCAAAAAGGCAAGTCTTGAGGATTCCGAACCATCAGAGGGTACAAGTATACGTTTATACATGGGTTCACTCCCTTTCAACAGGTCATATTGATTTCATCATAGTACTTTCTTCCATATTTGTCTATGTAAGAAGAACCTATTCAGATCTTGTTTTCAAAATATCCTATTCAATTGATACCATACTGTCCTTCCTGTTCAGGAGCATCCTGTTTTTTGGATATGTAGAGTTTGCCCGCAGGATCCATACCTGCATAGAATACTTCTTGGACGTGATTTATCCCGTAAGATCGAAGCTGGTTCATAAACACTTCTTTTTCAATACGTGCGCCCTGCAAATTCTCTTCTAATATGCTGCCATCCATGATAAGATCTCTGGTTAATCCTTTGTAGGATGAAAAAAGATTCAGATCGGAAATGGTAACAGGTTGTTTTTCGGCTTTGGGAAGAATTATTTTGCATGCAGGGGGAAATATTCTTTAAAAAAATATAAAACGGATAGATTAAAATTATTGACTTATCCTTAAAAATGAGTATAGTTAAATATGAAGGTGATAATCATTATCAATAGAGGTGAATAACAAATGAAATATGTAAGTATGGATCAAATTCCTATTCATGCCAATGGACGTATTATTAATATCAATATTGATAATGTATTGAAGAAAAAATTGACAGACATGGGGCTGGTCAAGGGCACGGAGTTTCGGGTAGATGGTCAGGCGCCATTGGGGGATCCGATTAAAATTAACCTTCGAGGATATAATCTTACAATTCGAAGAAGCGATGCAAAAAATATTATGGTTGAACAATTGTAATCAGGGACCACCCTGAAAAATTTTTCAAGATCTGATGATAATTATTATCAATACAACTAAAGCAGAGTAGATGGACAAGCTTTGTTGAATGATATGATAAACAGCAATTTTTTTCAACCATAGGGAATAGAAAAAATTGTAGAATCTTAGAAAGGGCTGGAGAAGATGGACAGAGAGTTTACAATTGCCCTGGTGGGAAATCCCAACTGCGGGAAAACGAGTCTCTTTAACGTATTAACCGGATCCAGACAGCATGTCGGAAATTGGCCGGGAGTTACAGTTGAACGAAAAGAAGGTTTTGTAAAATACAATCAAAAAAATATTAAAGTAATAGATCTGCCCGGCACGTACAGCTTTTCGGCTTCTTCAGAAGATGAGGTGATTGCTGTAAATTATATTTTGAAAGAAAAACCGGATGTGGTTGTTAACGTGATTGATTCCGGAAATATAGAACGAAACCTGTACCTGACTTTACAGCTGCTGGAAATGAACAGCAGGATACTTCTGGCACTGAACATGACGGATGAAGCTGAGAAACGGCATATTTTCATCGATAGGAAAAAACTGTCGGAGGTTTTATCAGTTCCGGTTGTTTCAACGGTAGCCACCAAAAACAGCGGGGTGCAGGAACTGGTAAGCACTGCAATTCAAATAGAGGAAAAGACAAAACCTTTCCGGCTCGATTATGGACAGGCTGTCAACGAACTGCTCGTTCGTCTGGCCAATGTTCTTGTAGTGGAAGGGGCTTGTGAAGAGGAAACATCCCACCTGCTGGCTGTCAAACTGCTGGAAGATGACGGGTATGCCCAGGAGGTTGTCCGGCTGCGCCAACACACAACAGTCAAGGAACTTGTGACAGATGCCAGAAAACAAATAAAAGAAGAATTTGGTTTTGAAGCTGAAATCTATCTTGCAGATCAAAGATATCAATTTATAAATAAAATCATTAGACAATGTGTTAGGAAAGAAATTCCTCAGGCCGGGGATATGACAGAAAAAATTGACCGGATTGTGACGAATAAATGGTTAGGCATTCCCTTCTTCTTCTTCGTCATGTTTCTCCTGTATCAGATTACGATGGGGTTTGGAAATGAATTTCTCGGAGGGTATGTTGAGAGTGCTTTTGCACTTCTGGGAGGATACGTGTCAGGGTTAATGGCATATTCTCCGCCTTTGATCAAATCATTTGTAACGGATGCGATCATTGGCGGTGTCGGTTCGGTGCTGGTTTTTGTTCCTTTAATGTTGACCATGTATTTTCTGATCTCTTTCCTTGAAGACAGCGGGTATATGGCCAGAGCCGCTTACGTTATGGACCGGTTGATGAATGCGGTAGGGCTGCACGGCAAGACTGCTGTAGCTATGATTGTGGGCAGCGGCTGCAATGTTGCGGGAATTATGTCTACACGAACCTTGGATACCAAAAAAGACAGGATGATCGGGATTCTTATCAGCCCTTTTATTTCGTGCAGTGCAAGGCTGCCGGTATACGCACTCTTCGCAGGAGTGTTTTTTAAGGATAAAAAAGTTGGAATCTTTCCTGCTTCCGGACTGGTTTTCTTTTCCCTCTATTTACTCGGGATCGTTGTAGCAGTCATTGTTGGAAAAATTTTGAGCAAAACAGTCTTTAAACAGGAGAAGTCTTATTTTATTATGGAGTTACCTCCCTATCGGATTCCGACTTTAAAAAGCCTCTTGATTCATATGTGGGAAAAGACGGAATCATTTGTCAAGAAAGCTGGTACCATTGTATTTGGTATGGTTGTTGTAATCTGGGTTTTGTCTGTTTTCCCTATGGGCGTTGAGCCGGGAAGCGCTGCGAGCATCCTTGGGAGAATAGGTGCTCTGATTGCCCCTGTTCTTTCGCCGGCAGGCTTTGGAACCTGGGAAGCAGCGGTAGCCCTGATTGTAGGAGTTGTAGCGAAAGAGGCGATTGTCGCCACATTTGGAATGGTCTATGCGACAGGGGCTGATACACTGACGACAATCCTCAGCCAGTATTTTACAGCTCTTTCGGCTTACGCTTTTATGGTAATGACCCTGCTCTATTCGCCCTGTGCCGCTACTTTTGCCATTATCAGAAAGGAAACTAACTCCGTAAAATGGGCTTTGTTTTCAGTAGGATATTCACTGGCAATTGGCTGGGGAACCGCCGTATTGGTCTACCAGGCAGGGAAACTGCTTGGTTTGTAATACTAAAATAAGGGGATATAAAAAATGTTAATGGATATATTGAGAGAAATAGCCGCTACGAGTACTCATTCATATGCTTCATTGGCTAAATCGCTGAACCTTGATCAGGAAATGGTCAAACAAATGTTTTTCCACCTCCGGAGTATGGGCTATATTATTACGGATAATCCGGCCTGCGGAGATGACCGGTGTGATGAATGCGGAGTTTGCTGTACGAAGAAAAAGAGCAGAGGGATTCAACAGAATAAGACCAATACCGCAGGAGTCAGGTGGAAGCTGACTGAAAAGGGCAAGAAAGCCGTACTGGATCAGGAAGGAAAAATAGAATGAACTTTTTCGGGGTGATCAAATGCCTGATATTCTTACACACCTCATAATGGGGGAAAGTGTTCATGAATATTTGCATGAAATAGGACGTGAAGGAGAAAGCTTGGCCCAATTCTCTTTTACAACAATAGCTGATAATCATGAGATTTTTCTTTTTGGAACACAGGGACCGGATGTTTTCTACTATCATAACTTCTGGCCCTGGTTAAGAAGAAATAGTCTCAGTAAGCTGGGCAACAGGTTGCACGTGGAGAAAACGGGTGTTTTTTTCACGGAAGGGTTCAAAAAACTGAAAGCGACGAATACCTGTGACGAAGACTATGGGGCAATATTTACTTACCTGTGCGGTTGTCTCTGTCATTTTGCTTTAGACAAAAACGCTCACCCCTATATTTACCGGCTTACTGGATATTCATTTGAAAAAGGAGAAGAAAAAGGGTATAACTCCTATGCGCATCAGAAGCTTGAAGCTTTAATTGATTGTCTTCTTATGAAGAAATTTAGAAACAGGGAAGCTTGTTACGAGCCAATCCACCTGTCGCTGAAGATTAATCGGAAATTTCCCGGGAGCCTGGACAGGTTTTACCGGGAGATGATTCAAAAATTATTTGATTGGGAACTGAAGGAGAATTCCCTCAGGAAAGCGTTTCGGGATATGACCCTGGGCGTAAGATTGATCTTTGATCCGGATCATCATAAGAAAAAGCTGTTTGCAGCTTTGGCAAAAATGAGGGGAAAAGAGATAAGACTTCCCCGTCCTTTATATCCGTGTTCCCCTGAGCTTGATGAGGATTACTTAAACGAAAGAAAAACCCCCTGGTCTCACCCCTTGGATGAAGAAGAGGAATTCGTCAGTTCCTTTTTGGATATTTTCCAGGAAAGCAAGATGGAAGCTTGTGCATATATTTTGAAGGCTGCTGCCTTCCTGAAGGGAGAACTAGAATCAATCGAAGAAGTATTTAAAGACTATTCCTATCTGACCAATAAAGAGTGGGGAACTGAAGCAGCCGGGAAAAAGGCTGAAGGAGAAGGAATTCTTGCTGGTTTAGAAAGCATTTTTCGATACTGAAATTTTACTTTATTATTAAAAACCGGTTCTAATATTTTAGATTGATCCGGGGCATCCTACTCTTTAGAATTTATCAAAAAAGGAGGCCCCAAAATGCTAAGTGCGGAAGTTTCGATCTATCCTTTAAAGAGCAATAATGCTACCCAGGTTATTGATGGCGCAATTCAGAGATTGGGTCAGGAAAACGTTCAATATAAGGTTGGATCTATCAGCACCCATATTAATGGGAACGATGAACAAGTGTGGTCAGGGATAAAAAAGGTTTTTGACGAAGCTACAAAGGCCGGTGAAGTAAACATGGTAGTAACTTTTTCGAACGCGGCACATTGAAAGTTAGGAAATAACAAATAAATTTTTATTGGAGAAGGGGCAGCCGAAAATGGTCTTGGCTGCCCCCTTTTCTTTTTTATTATTACTAAAAATACTTTTAGGGTTTTTTTGTGCCTGAATTCTGCATCAAGGCGTTGAGATCCATTACTTGTATTCCCTGGGGAAGAGTAAACGTGTCACTGGGAACGGAACCTGCCCCGGTTTTGATATTCTTCACCATGGTATAGGTCATCTCCTGAATATTTTTACCCTTTTGGATAAGCTGGGTAACCACTTCTTTGTCATCAGGAACCTTTTTGTTTTCGTTTGAACTGGCGGGGGTTTGTCCGGCAGTTCCTTTTTGTGTTTTATCAGCACCACACCCTGACAACGCCAGCGAAAGAACAATGCACAGAACAGCAAAGATAAATAGGCTCTTATTCCAAATTTTCATGATGCTCCCCCCTGATGGTTAAAATATATTTATTACCTTTATATCGAACATCGGTTGCTTTTTTATTAGCTTTTTGTCCACTACATGGTATAATATGAAAAGTCAAAATATAATTGGAAATGGGAGGGTTGGTAATGACGAATAACCATGTTGAAACACGGGAATTTCAAACAGAGATCAGGCAGCTGCTGGATATTGTTATTAATTCTCTCTATACAGACCGGGATATTTTTTTGAGAGAACTTATATCGAATGCGGCCGATGCTACCGAAAAACTCCGTTACCTGAAGCTTTCCGGAAATGAGGTCAATGATCCGGATTTGCCGTTGGAGATTTTCATTAATACGGATGAAACTGCAAATACCCTGACGATCTCGGATAATGGAATCGGCATGACGAAGGAGGAGTTGATTGAAAACCTCGGGACAATCGCACATTCCGGTTCTAAAGAATTTATCCGTCATTTGGCCGAAGCAAGGAAAGAAGGATCCTCAGGGATTGATTTGAGCCTGATTGGCCAGTTCGGAGTTGGATTTTACTCTGCTTTTATGGTTGCTGAACGCGTAACCTTATACACCCGATCTTACACACCTGGTGCAGAAAGCTGGATTTGGACATCAGATGGCAGCGGCAATTATTCCATTGAAAAGAGTGAAGAGACCAGGCGAGGGACAAGGATTGTTTTAAGCCTAAAGGAAGATGCCAAAAGTTACGGTAAAGGTGAGGATATCAAAAGGATTATCAAACAATATTCCAGTTTTGTTCCTTACCCCGTAAACGTCAATGGCGAAAAGGCCAATACGGTCGAAGCCATCTGGACAAAAAATACTTCCCAGATCAGCGACCAGGAATATACTGATTTTTATAAATATATCGCCAATGCTTTTGAGGAACCTTTTTACCGGCTTCATTTCTCTTCGGATGCGCCGCTGTCAATTAAGGCCCTGCTGTTTGTACCGGGGGAAAATTACGAACGTTTTGGTTTCAGCAGGATGGAGAGAGGGGTTAACCTTTTCTGCAAAAAAGTCCTTATTCAGGAAAAATCCGAAGCAATCGTGCCCGAATGGATGAGGTTTGTCCGCGGTGTCATTGACAGCGAGGAATTACCCTTAAATATTTCGAGAGAGACTCTTCAGGATAATGCCCTGGTCTCCAAGTTAAACAAAGTGGTTACAGGCCGTTTCCTCAAGTTTTTGGATGAACAGGCGAAGGATGATCCGGCAAAATACAAGGAGTTTTGGGAAAAATTCGGCAACTTTATCAAAGAAGGCGCAGCCACTGATTTTGTTCATAAGGATGCCCTGGTCAAGCTTTTACGGTTTGAGTCTAATCAATCAGGCCAAGGAGAGGTCATTTCTCTGGAAAGTTATGTAGAACGGATGAAAGAGGATCAGAAAGCAATTTATTATATCAGTGGTTCCAGTCGTGAGGTCATTGAATCCGGACCCTATTTGGAAATTTTCAGGGATAAGGGTATCGAAGTTCTTTATTCCTATGAAACGGTTGACGACTATATCCTGGATAACCTGCATGAATTTAAAGGGAAGAAGATCGTTGCTGCAGAACAGGACAGCGAGGATCTGCCGGAAGCTGATCTCCGGCAGGGTGAGGATGAAGAAATACCTCTGGAAGAACAAAAACCCTTTTTGGATTGGTTCAAGGAGACTTTGGGGACCAAGGTTACGGAGGTGCGTTCTTCCAAAAGGCTGGTCGATAGCCCCGCTGTTGTGTTAAGTTCTTATGGAACCCACAGTATGCAGAAAATGATGCAGTTAATGAATAAGGATTTTGGGAATGTGCCCGCGGGAATACTGGAAGTCAACACAAGATCCCCGATTATTAAAGGGATTAACGAATTGCGCAAAGCCAATGATCCGTTTGCCGCTGCGGCAGCTCAGCAGGTTCTGGAAACCGCCCAAATTGCGGCCGGACTTATCTTAGATCCCAGAAGTATGGTTAACAGACTTTACAGCATTTTAGAAAGGGCGGTTACGACCAAATAATACAAGAATCGCAGGAGGTGTTGCAAAACTACTCAATTAGTTAACGATGCCAAAGTAGCGTTATTATCCAGGTAGGTCTCCGAAACGTATAGCCGCTTTCGGCAGATTGCGCCATCCATGGCGCAATCTGCCGCGCTCCGCATCGTGCTCCGCTTAACGCGATCCATACATTTCGGAGACTTAATCTGTGGTCTTTTTAAGTATTTCCTGGCATAAAAAGGAGCCGTTGCCTACGAATTTTTATGATTCATTGTGCAACGGCCTCTTTTTTGCAGATGTCCACTCTAAAAAGACACTTGTTATTATTTTCTAATAATGTTATGATGTAGAACGCCAAAATAATGGGGACGGAGGTGATGGTTATTTCAATCATCGTTTTAGGGCTTATTGCCGGTATCGTAACAGGAGCCGGCGCCGTTATTTCCATATTAATCGGTAACATTACCCCGAAAATATTATCGGTTTCTCTGGGGTTTGCCTCGGGTGTAATGATCGGGATTTCAACATTAGGGCTAATTCCTGCCAGTTTGAAGCTTGGGAATACCTATATCTGTATAGTAGGTTTTGTCATCGGTGCTTTATTCCTCTTTCTGGTGGATATCACCATGCCGCATATTCATAAGGCAGAGACAGGTGGCAATCAGTATACGAAGATGGGATATTTCATTGCCTTAGGAATAGCTCTGCACAATCTGCCCGAAGGAATAGCAATTGGGGCTACGAATGAGGTATCCCGCCAGATGGGAATGATGACTGCTATTACCATAGGCATTCATAATATAGCAGAAGGTCTTTGTGTGGCAATGCCTCTTTGCATGGGGAATGTGCGCAGGGGCAGGACCATTTTGATAACAACCATGACCGGATTATCCACTCTTCTGGGTACCTGGATGGGGATGATTTTCGGCCAGATTTCATCGTTGTTTATTGCATTGGCTCTTTCTTTTGCCGCAGGTGCTATGATTTATATCAGCAGTGATGAACTGATCCCTCAAAGTCATAGTACGCACAGCGAATTTGCCAATGTTGGGATTATTATAGGATTCATTATTTCTCTGTTTTTATCGTAATAATATATTTGACTCAAATCCAAAATCAGTAAATATTCATTTCTTTTCTTGAACAGACTATAAGCGGAAGGTGAAATGAATATTGAGTACGATATTTTGGGTTTTGTTTTTGGTACTGGGCTTTATGAGCAACAACCGGACCTTATGGGGCGGTTTCGTGATACAAAACCCGGAGAAAAAATCTATTTTGCCGGGGATACCGGGTTTGACGAGCTGTTTAATGAAATAAAAAAGAGGTTCGGCAAATTTTGCTTAACCCTCCTTCCAATAGGTTCCTATGAAAAAAGATGGTATATGGAAACACAACATATGGATGCGGAAGATGCGGTAAAAGTCCATATGCTTCTGGAATCGGGGCAAAGTATCGGTTTTCATTATGCTACCTTTGCGGATAATCCTGAACAAACGATTGATGCCCACGAAAAGGATCTGGCGGCTGCTTTAAGAAAATATCACATCACGGAATCTGATTTTTGGGTGCTGAAATTTGGTGAGGGAAGATATGTGTCATAGCGGCATTTGCGAAGCCTGAGATGCCGGGAAAATTACCGTGAAGGCAGTACCTTGTCCTAATTGGCTTTCAACTTTGATTTCTCCCCCGCGCAGCTTGACCAGTTCCGAGACAATTGCCAAACCCAAGCCGGCTCCCTGGCCTTTAACCCTGGCTCGGGAGCGGTCTCCCCGGAAAAACCTTTCGAAAATTCTCGGTACATCTTCTGAGGGAATTCCCTTCCCATTGTCTTTCACGGAAAGGATAATTCTTGAGTCTTCTTCCGAAGTGGATATCTCGATGACTCCTTCTGTTTCGGTATGCTGTATCGCATTATTCAAAAGGTTATAAAGGATTTGTTTTAGCTCATCGGGTTTAAAAGGAAAAACAGGGGTATTCAGTGACAGCGGGATGGACAAATTTCCATCTGTTATGATTTGTTCGTTTATTCTAAATGTACGGTTTTCCAACAGCGGTAAAATTAACGGTATTAAATCAGGAAGGACATCCTTGAGGGTTGCGTTTTTGGATTCTGCGCCCTCGATATCATCAACTTCTTCGGAAATACGGTTCAGGGTGAGAAGCCCCTCCGTTAAACGGATAAGGCGTTCCGTTTCAATCAACATGGTCTGATGGGCGGAGTCCAGTGTTTCTTTATCGGTAGTGCCGCTTCGCTTAAGAATTTCCAAAAAACCTCTTATGGAGGTCAGGGGGGTCCGCAGTTCATGGGATGCGTCAGCAATAAATTGAGCCATCCGGTCTTTGGCGGTTCGCTCCGTATTTAAGGCTTGTTCAATCTGCCCAAGCATATGGTTTAAGGCTTCCCGCAATTGTTCAATCTCAGAGGCCGTTTTCATAAAAGGAATCCTTAAATTATATCGTCCGTCGGCAATTTTGCGGGCGGTCGATGAAATATTCAAGAGCGGCTCAAGGGGCTTTTGCAAGGCATAAGCCGTTAAAAGCGTACTCAGCAAAAAGATAATAAGAGCATTAAAAACATACTCCCTAAGGTTTTTTTCTAATAATTGATTTTGCTCTGCCAATGGTTGTCCAATCACGGCATAGCCGATTAAAGGTAAATCAGTGCTTTGAGTAACGGAACCCGGCTGGTAAGTTGGAGGCTGGCCATTGAAGGTGGGGGGGATACCGGCGGCCAGGATCGGCTTTACAAGGATCATACAGTTATCGTCCTTGGATTTACCGACGATAAACGGCTGAGAACTCAATGCTTTGTCGTAAAGGCTAAAGTTCAGGGTTCCCTTTAAAAAATCGGGGATTGTTGTATTTGTTTTGCCATAGCTGTAAACCATAAAACTAAGCTTCCCGTTCGTTTCATAAAAAGCTACAAAATTACCCGGACGAAGCTCGGCGAACCTGCCCGGGCGCAGGTCGTTGGAAAGCCAGTTTAGCATACTGTTTCGGATAGACTGATAGTCAGAAACAAGGTTTTGCTGGGCACTTTGATAGAGGGAAGTCTGCAAGGAGTGATACTGGATCGAGCCAATCACCGTGAAAAAAATGATATGGCAAACCCAAAAACGGAGCAGGAGCTGCCCGATAAGGGAATTTTTCCATTGATGTAGATTGAACTTGAAAAAACCTTTCATAAAATGATCTCCAGTATTGCATAATTATTATTCGGCTTGCAGACGATACCCGAGTCCTCTCATCGTCGTAATTAAATCGTGGTCGGAGTCACCAAGCTTTTCTCTGAGATAACGGATGTAAACCTCCACAATATTATCCTCGCCATCAAAATCATAACCCCAGACATGAAGCAGAATCTTTTCTTTGCTTAACGTTTGGTTGGCATTCCAGAGAAAATAGGATAAAAGTTTATACTCTGTCGGGGAAAGATGAAGAACATGATCATCCAGGGAGATGGTTTTTTTCATTTCATCCATAGTGAAACGGCCGATCCTTCTTTGGCCGGAGAGATCAGGAAAACGGCTGCGCAGTTGGACTTCAATGCGGGCAAGCAGTTCTTCAAAGTGGAACGGTTTAACCAGATAATCATTGGCCCCCAGTTTTAATCCCTTGACAATATCTTTGGAGGTATCTTTCGCCGTCAGCATAATCATGGAAGCTCCGGATATTTCCGGAATCGCTTCGCATAATTCATAGCCGTCCATGACCGGCATCATAATATCAAGGATGATCACATGAGGTTCAAAAACCGGAATGATTTTTAAAGCTGCTTCACCATTTTCTGCAGTTTGAACTTCATATCCTTCCTGCCGGAGCCCCAGACTGAGCATCTGACGGATAGAGATATCATCATCAACGACCAGAATTTTAAACCGGATTCCTGACATGTTTAACCCTCCGAATCTGATTTGGATTTGGATATAAATTAGCATAATCAATCAAGCTGAAAGGAAACTTAAAAAAGATTGTGATATAATTTAACATAAATAGTTATTATAGCTATTATTACATATTTTAAGAAAGGATGATACAGATGGCAATTGTAGCAGTCAACATGGTACCTCTCGGCATGGGGTCAAGCGTAAGCAAATATGTTGCAGCGGCAGAAAAAGTTATTGTAGATCGTCCAGGGATTAAACGCCAGGTGGGACCTATGTTTACCACTTTAGAAGGGGATCTGGACGAAATTATGAAAGCCATCCGGGAAATGCAGGAATCTGTATTTGCTACGGGTGTAGACAGGGTGATCACAACCATCAAGATTGATGACCGCCGGGACAAAAATGCTACTATGGAAGCCAAACTTGCTTCGCTGAATGCCAAGCTGGAAGGCAAAGAATAGAACAAGATGATCAGGACAACCGGGGCAGTCCAATTTTTATTGGGCATGCCCCTTTTCATTAGCTGTTTTTTTACAATTACCTTTTATGATGCCTTTTATGCCGGGAACAGTTAATTATTCCCGGGATTTATGATAAAATATTATGATTAACATCGTAATGTGATTATTTTAGAAGAAGCGGTGAGTTCATGCACAAGAAGAATTTTTATGATGAGTTAACCAGGAAGATACTGATCCTGGATGGAGCAATGGGAACCATGCTCCAGCAGAAGGGCCTTACTGCAGAGGATTTTGGGGGGACGGAATGGGAAGGATGCAACGAGATTCTCAATATAACCCGTCCTGAACTTGTCAGCTCCATTCATGAAGCTTACCTGGATGCCGGAGCTGATATTATCGAAACCAATTCCTTCGGGGCGACTCAGGTTGTGCTGCGGGAATACAATCTGGAAGACCGGGATATCGAGTTAAACAAAATCGCTGCAGAGCTGGCCAGAAAAGCTGCTGATGCGTGGTCCACCCCTGACAAACCCCGTTTTGTGGCAGGATCTATGGGACCGACTACCAAAATGCTGGCGCTTACAGGTGGGATTACCTTTGCTGAATTGGAAGAGGCCTACTACAGACAAGCAAAAGGTTTAGCAGAAGGCGGCGTGGATCTCCTTTTAATAGAAACCTGCCAGGATACCCTTAATGTCAAAGCAGCCGGAAGCGGAATCATGAAAGCATTAAAGGAACTGGGGAAGAATATCCCGGTTATGGTTTCCTGCACCATCGAATCCTCGGGGACCATGCTGGCGGGGCAGAGTATTGAGGCTTTTTACGTATCAATCCGGCATTTAAATCCTGTTGCTGTAGGTTTAAACTGTGGGACGGGTGCAAGTCTGATGAACGATCATATCCGGACTTTGGAGAAAATTGCTTCCTGTGCTGTCAGCTGTTATCCCAATGCCGGGCTGCCGGATGAAGAGGGAATTTACAGGGAGACCCCGGAAGAATTCGCACAAAAAATGAAAAAGTATGCGGAAAACGGATGGCTCAATATTGCCGGAGGATGCTGCGGGACAACAGACGGTCATATCCGGGCTTTAGCAGCGGCCTTATCCGGAATTCGTCCGAGGAACAGAAAGAATGATACTGAAAGTTCGGTTTCAGGAATAGAAGTGGTATGGCTGGAAGAAGAAAACAGACCGCTTTTGGTCGGAGAACGCTCCAATGTGATTGGTTCCCGCAAGTTCAAGGATTTGATCGTAGAGGGACGTTTCGAGGAGGGCTCTGAAATTGCCAGGGCGCAGGTAAAAAAAGGTGCACAGATCGTTGATATCTGTGTAGCCAATCCGGATCGTGACGAATTAAAGGACATGACCGGCTTTCTTCCCCATGTGGTCAATAAAGTCAAGGCGCCTCTCATGCTGGATTCAACTGATCCGGCGGTAATAGAGGCCGGGCTTCGCCTGGTTCAGGGAAAAACGATTATTAATTCTATTAACCTGGAAAACGGGTTGGAACGGTTTGAAGAGGTTGTTCCTCTGATTCATAAATACGGCGCTGCGGTAGTGGTGGGAGTTATCGATGAACAGGGGATGGCCCTTACCCGGGAACGCAAGCTGGCTGTGGCAGAGCGTTCTTATGATCTGCTGGTTCACCAATACGGGTTGGACCCGCGGGACATTATTTTCGATCCCCTGACTTTTCCGGTTGGAACAGGGGATGCCAAATATTTGGGATCTGCTGTTGAGACGATAGAGGGTCTAAGGCTTATTAAACAAAAGATGCCCGAATGCAAGACGATCCTGGGGATCAGCAATGTTTCTTTCGGATTGCCGGCAGCCGGCAGGGAAGTGCTGAACGCTGTTTTCGTTTACATGAATACATTGGCGGGACTCGATTATGCCATTGTCAATGCGGAGAAGCTGGAACGCTATCCGTCTATTCCGGCGGAAGAGAAAAAGCTGGCCGAGGACCTGCTCCTTCATACCAATGACCAAACCTTAAAAGCTTTTACTGATTTTTATCGGGAGAAAAAAGTGGCTGACAAAAAACAGCTGTCCCATCAATCTTTGGAGGACCGGCTGGCGGGATATATTATTGAAGGATCTAAAGAAGGCTTGGAGGACGATCTGAAGGAAGCCTTGACAAAATATACTCCCCTTGGGCTGATTAATGGCCCGCTGATGAAGGGGATGGAGGAAGTGGGGAAACTCTTTAACCAGAATCAGCTTATTGTAGCCGAGGTCCTTCAAAGCGCAGAAGTCATGAAAGCAGCTGTGGGTTTCTTAGAACCGTATATGGAAAAGAAAGACCAGGCGCTTAAAGGAAAGATTATCCTGGCAACGGTGAAGGGGGATGTCCATGATATCGGCAAGAACCTTGTGGAGATTATCCTGGTTAACAACGGTTACCAGGTAGTTAACCTGGGAGTAAAGGTTAGTTCCGAACAACTAATCGAAGCCTGTATCCGTGAAAAACCAGATGTCATCGGACTATCCGGCCTTTTGGTCAAATCCGTGCAGCAGATGCTCCTCACTGCTGAGGATTTGCGCGATGCGGGGATCAGTATTCCCTTGATCCTCGGAGGGGCAGCCCTAAGCAGAAAATTTACCGAGGAAAAAATCGCTCCTGTCTATAAAGGAGAGGTTTTATATGCCAAAGATGCAATGGACAGCCTGGGACTTTTGCATAACCTTCTAAAGAAAAAAGAAAGCACCGCAAAGGGGAAGGCAGAAGTCATCGGGATTCCGGGGGAAAAGAATCTCTTGGATGCTCCAGGTTATGAAACGATTCACAGCAGCCCAAATCCCATGTCCGGCCCGTTGATTTCATGGGATATTCCTTGTTACCGCCCGGAACAGGCGGAGAGGCAGCTTCTTGTGGATTATCCGTTGGAAGAGATTATTCCATATATCCATATTCCCAGGTTGATGAGCCGTCATCTTGGAGTTAGCAGAGAGGTAGAAAAATACAAGGATAAAGCGGAAGAATTCCGTAAAATAGTCCAGAATTTCATAGACGAGATCCGGGAGAAAAAACTGGTAAAAGCTAACGGCGTATATGGATTCTTTCCGGCTTGCGCCAAGGGGAACAGCATCCTGATCCTTGATCCGGGGAATACGGAAGCTGTGCTCGAAGAATTCGCTTTTCCGCGGCAACCAAAGGAAAACGGCCTTTGTTTGGCCGATTTTGTCCGGCCTAAGGAAGACGATAAGACGGACTATGTTGGAATGTTTGTCCTTACAACCGGTCTGGGAATCCGGGAAAAAGCCGCAGTCTTCCAGGAAAAAGGCGAATACTTGAAAGCCTTTCTCCTTCAGGTCCTAGCCTTGGAACTTGCTGAGGCCTTGGCCGAAAAATTGCACGAGAGCATGCGCGGGATTTGGGGTATTCCGGATCAGGGTATCCGGGTTTCACCGGGATATCCGGTTTGCCCCTCTCTGGAGGATCAAGGTAAGATTTTCAGGCTGCTGAATCCCCGGGATGCCGGGATTATCCTGACGGAGAACTTTATGATGGACCCCGAAGCTTCCGTTTCTGCTTTGGTTTTCTCGCATCCTCAGGCCAGGATCTTCAGCATGCGGTGATTTTCTATTGCGTCTGCCGAACTGAGAAAAGAAGGAAATTTACAAATGAAAACAGGTTTTCTTTCGGATAAATATGGGGTAGCTTTGGTTGCGATATTTTGCTCGGTTCTTTGGGGGAGTGCGTTTCCTGTTTTGAAGGTTACCTACCAGGAGATGGCCATTTTGCCCGGTGATTACGGGTCCCGCATCATTCTTGCGGCAATGAGATTTATGTTAGCCGGGATTGCGCTTCTGGTCCTGGTCCGGTTCGGGATGAAATCTTCCTTCAAGGTGGAACGAAGATATTGGCCGGCAGTAGTCGTTTCCGGAATACTTCAAATTTCTCTTCAGTATTTCTTTTTCTATAACGGGTTGGCAAATACCACCGGGATGAAGGGAGCAGTCCTGCAATCCTGTTGTACCTTTTTTGTTGTCATTTTTGCTCATCTATTTCTTCAAAATGACAAGCTAAACTGGAAAAAGGGATTTGGTCTGGTTACGGGATTTGGCGGGATTATTCTGGTTAACTGGGGACAGAAGTTTAACCTCGAATTTTCCCTGGCAGGTGAAGGATTTCTCATTTTAGCGGGAATTGCCAGTGCCGCAGCCATGATCCAGGCCAAAAATCTTACCCAAAATATCAATGCGTTCGCCTTAACAGGCTGGCAAATGGTTATCGGCTCCGCTTTTCTTTTTTGCGCAGGGTTCCTGACCAAAGGGACAGTGGTACTGGATTTGACCCCTCTGGCCGGGGGACTTTTAATATACTCCGCCTTTCTTTCCGCAGCATCATTTTCGCTCTGGTATGCCATTTTAAAATATAATAAAGCCGGGGAGATAGAAATCTACCGGTTTATGATTCCGGTGTCTGGCGCACTTCTCTCGGCTTTCTTCATCCCCGGAGAAGATTTGAATATCATGATGATTGGAGCCCTGTTTATGGTAGCGGTTGGAATTTTTGCCGTTAACCGTTCGCCGCAGTAATATGTAATATCTATAGGCAGCTAATGGCTTATGAGAAATTATCAGAAAGAGATCCCGTTTTGGGATCTCTTTCTGATATATATTCAAAATTGCATAAGGAATTGCGAAAGGGAATGGAACAATGAATTGCATTTTGCTTTTTTGAATCTGCGCTTTTTGCTACTCGGAATAATAACCGTAGTTTTGTCTTCTTCTGTTAAATAAAGTACCGTAGTACATATTGGAGTTATCATTGGGATTGGTTTGTTCCTGCAAGGTATTTGAGACAACCTGGGGAGTCTGAACAGGGGTTGAAGCCGGGAACTGGGGAGTAAATTGATTCGCCGGTACAGAAACCACCGGAGTTACAGCAGGAGCGGTATTGGGTACAATGTTTTGATTTTTCTTCTGTTTCCTTGAAGCAAACAGGTTTTTAATACTGAATGAATTTTTCTTTGGTTCAACTGCAGGGTTAACGGAAGCAGCTTGAACTTGTTGAGCAGGCAAAACAGTTTTTAACGGACTGCTGCTGGGAGTATCCAAATTTAATTTAAAGAGCATTTTGTTGATTAACGGATAACCAACTTTATTAAAAAGGAGCATACCTGTTCTGCGGGCTATGGGAATACCTATTCTTCTTGCAATCGGGAGACCTACCTTTTTGGCGAGAGGGATACCGACCTTTTCAGCAAAGAGAGGTCCTACCCTTGGACCAAGTTCCCTCATGACAAGAGGGGCAACTTTTTGCAAAAGATAGGAGGTTTGGGTTGCGTCCATATCGATTACCTCCTTATGGTTTTTGTGGGAATTAATTACATTAAAAAGATATGCGATTAATTTCAATTGGTGTTTGTACCCCAAAAATTAAAAAGCTTTGCGGTAGATCTCTTCCAGTTCAGAAATCAGCGGCATACGGGGATTTGTCGTAGTGGTTTGATCCTGATAAGCTTCCTGGGCCAGCTTTTTTATTTTGCTCTCAAATTCTTCCGCTTTAACACCGGTTTGGGAAATAGAACGGGGAATATGGAGCTGTTCAAGAAGGGCAAGTATTGAAGCAGTCAGTTGTTCGACCCCTTCGGAAATCGTTTTAAAACGCAGGCCAAGGGCTTCGGCAATTTCGGAGTACTTTTTATGGGCAATATAGTATTTGTATTTGGGGAAGACCGTGATTTTGCCGGGAACTTCGCTGTTAAACCGGATCACATGAGGCAAAAGAATAGCATTCGCTCTTCCGTGCGGGATATTAAATTCTCCCCCCAACTTGTGGGCCAAAGCGTGGTTTATGCCGAGAAAAGCATTGGTAAAAGCCATTCCGGCAATACAGGACGCATTATGCATTTTCTCCCTGGCCTCCCGGTCCCCGCCATTTGCATAGGCCCTGGGCAAATACTGAAAGACCAACTGGATTGCTTTGATCGCCAGCGCATCGGTATAGTCCGAGGCCATAATCGAGACATAGGCTTCTATGGCATGAGTCAGCACATCCAATCCTGTGTCCGCGGTTACGGCGGGCGGGATGGTGATGGTGAATTCGGGATCGATGATCGCAACATCCGGAGTGAGTTCATAATCCGCGATGGGGTACTTTATATTCCTTTTTTTATCTGTGATGACGGCAAAGGATGTAACTTCAGATCCCGTTCCCGAGGTGGTGGGAATTGCAATAAACTTGGCTTTTTGGCTTGTGCGGGGAATTTTATAGATCCTTTTGCGGATATCCATAAATTTATAGGTCAGCGCTTCAAAGTTAACCTCCGGATGTTCATAAAACATCCACATGGCTTTGGCGGCATCGATTGGGGATCCCCCTCCCAAGGCAATTATGGCATCCGGCTTGAAAGTCTGCATGACGGCAAGCCCTTTTTCTACGGTATCCAGGGATGGGTCCGGTTCTACTTCGGCAAAAACTTCACTGTGTACATATTGCGGCCGTTTGCGAAGATAATAGAGTACTTTATCCACGTATCCGCTTTTTTGCATGACCATGTCGGTGATAATAACTGCCCTTGAGATGTCCGGCATTTTCTCAAGATATTTGGTGGAACCGTATTCGAAGTAAATCCGGTCGGGAACCTTGAACCACTGCATATTGACAGTTCTTCGGGCCATCCTTTTCTTATTGATCAGATTGACGGCGGTGATGTTGGCGGTGGTGGAGTTGCTGCCGAAGGAACCGCAGCCCAGAGTCAGAGAAGGAATATTTGTATTATAAAGATCTCCAATGGCTCCATGGGTAGACGGGGAATTAATGATCAGTCTTCCGGTTTTGATCGCCTTGCCAAAAAGATCAATGACTTCCTGGTTGTTGGAGTGGATAACCGCTGAGTGACCGAGCCCGCCGTAACGGACGATCTTGTCGGCCAGCTCAATCCCCTTTTTATAATCCGGCACTTTATAATAAGCCAGGATTGGACTCAGCTTTTCCCCGGACAACGGATACTTATGCCCTACGCCCTGAAGCGGGGCAATAAGAATTTTCGTATTGGGGTCGACTTCCAGTCCGGCCGTCCTGGCGATGGTTGAAGCGCTTTTCCCTACGATAAAAGGATTTAAGGCGCCTTTTTCAGAATTAAAAACTGCTTTTTCCAGTTGGAGAATTTCTTCCGGACTGAGGAAATGACATTTTAATTCTTTCATATAAGTTTCTACCATCTCGGCAACAGACTGATCGACGATGACAGCCTGCTCTGAAGCGCAGATCAAGCCGTTATCAAAGGTTTTAGAGATAATAATATCTGTGACCGCTGTTTTAATATCGGCGGTTTTTTCTATATAACAGGGCACATTGCCCGGTCCCACTCCCAAGGCCGGCTTTCCCGAGGAATACGCAGCTTTGACCATGGCAGAACCGCCGGTAGCCAGAATCAGTGAGACCTGGGAATGATTCATCAGAGAATTTGTCTTTTCAATGGAGGGCTCATCAATCCACTGAATGCAATAGGCCGGAGCGCCCGCTTTCACAGCGGCATCCCGGACGATCCGGGCCGCTTCGGAACTGCTTCGCTGGGAGTGGGGGTGAAAAGCAAACACGATGGGATTGCGCGTTTTGACAGCAATGATGGATTTGAACATGGTGGTAGAGGTAGGATTTGTGGACGGGGTAATCCCGGCTATGATTCCTACCGGTTCTGCGATTTCGGCATAATTCTCATATTCATTCTCATCTACCACTCCCACGGTCTTCTCATATTTAATACTGTGATAAATATATTCCGTTGCAAAAATGTTTTTGGAAACCTTGTCTTCTGCAATGCCCATTCCGGTTTCCTCTACAGCCAGTTGGGCAAGATATAGTTGATTTTCCAATCCTGCCAAAGACATCGCCCTTACTATTTCATCGATCTGGTCCTGGGTCATTTGCATGTACTGGGCAAGGGCTTCCTGAGCATTGTCCAAGAGAATGTCTATTGATGAATTTCTTTTGGTTATTTCCATGTTGTCCTCCCAAATATTTGGATTTCATTACGTTTATTTTTCGAATCGCAAATATTTTTTATACCACCAGACTGAATTTCGTTCATGCAAATTTGAAAGGATACTTTAATCATAGAGAAGTTCATGCTATAATGCGAACATACGTTCAAATATTCTTTGGTAATAACGGTCATAGAACGGAAGGGAAAGTTCTTTAGGACCTAAGTAGGAATTTGCGGATAATTTCATGAAAGCGAGAATTGACTCTTGCTTACCATATATAGTGTTGGTAAAATATATCCATACAATATCTAGAATGGAGGGAGATCGTGCGCTGTCCTTTTTGTCAAAGTGATGAAACAAAGGTTCTTGACTCCCGCCAAATTGAGGGCGGAACAGCCATCAGGCGCAGGCGGGAATGTGATGTCTGTTCCAAGCGGTTTACCACCTATGAGAAGTATGAGGAATTCCAGCTTATTGTTGTGAAGAAGGATGGCAGGAGAGAACCGTTTTCCCGCCAGAAGCTGCTGGCCGGTTTGTTAAAGGCTTGTGAAAAGCGTCCCGTTTCAACGGAGCAATTAGAGACCATTGTATCGGATATTGAGAGACAGCTGCGGGATATCAATGAAAGAGAAATCCCAAGTGAACTGATTGGGGAAGCTGTCATCAATAAATTGTTTGAGACGGACGAAATTGCTTATATTCGTTTTGCTTCGGTCTACAGGCAATTTAAAGATATTCAGAAGTTTATGGAAGAATTAAATGAAATAGTTAAGCGCCGCAAGTAGATTCTACCTGTGATTCTTAGAAAGTTGTTTTTGTGTGGTTGAAAAATATCTAACCATTAATTAAAATATAAATATAAAAGGAAGAATAACTAATTAATAATCAATTTATAAGAATAATTATTATAAAGAGTATTATTTTTTACATATATGATTAAGGTTTAAGGAGGATCACGAAATGTATGTAGTGAAAAGAGACGGCAGACGTGAGTTATTTGACCAGGAAAAGATTTTGCAAGCGGTGGAAAAGGCTTTCATTGCCACAGAAACGCCTAATGTCCAGCAATGGGCTAAAATTGTCACTGACAAAGTGGTAGTGGAGCTTGAAGACCGTTATGGGATAAATGAAGGATTTGAGATCGAGCAAATTCAGGACATTGTAGAAGATGCCCTGATGAAAACGGGAAACACCAATGTAGCCAGGGCGTATATCCGTTATCGTTTCCAGCACGAAATTATTCGTAATCAGGAAAATGCCAAAAATGACAATAATAAATTGTTTTCCGAATACCTTGGACTCGGTACCTGGGAAATCAAAGAAAACTCCAATATGGGTTTCTCAGTTCAGGGGTTAAACAGGTTTGTAACCAGTAAAGCGACCAATGCCTTTTGGTCATCCATGCTTCCGGCTGAAGTGGGTAAAGCCCATGATTCCGGGGCTCTACATAATCACGATATGGGTGACCTCGCTCCTTACTGCGTAGGGTGGGATCTCAGGGACCTTTTACTGGTAGGGTTCAGGGGAGCGGAAGGGAAGACGACTTCCAAGCCTGCCAAGCATTTTCGTTCAGCCCTCGGCCAGATCGTTAACTTCGTATATACCCTGCAAGGAGAAGCGGCCGGAGCTCAGGCCCTTTCCAGCTTTGATACCTACCTCGCGCCGTTTGTCAGGGTGGACAAGCTGGATTACAAACAAGTAAAACAGGGAATCCAGGAATTCATCTTCAATGTCAATGTCCCGACCAGGGTTGGATTCCAGTCCCCCTTCTTCAATATCACCCTGGATGTGCGGGCTGATGAATCCGCCATCAAAGATGAACCGGTTATTGTAGACGGAAAGTATTTGGATACTGCTTATCGCGATTACCAGGCTGAAATGGACACCATCAATCTTGCCTTCTGTGAAGTTATGCTGGAAGGTGATGCGGACGGCAATATTTTCAGCTTCCCAATCCCTACCTATAACATTACCAAAGGTTTTGACTGGAACAGCGAGGTATCCAGAGCCATCTTCAAGATGACAGACAAATATGGGATTCCTTACTTTGCGAACTTTATCAACTCCGACATGAACCCTGAAGATGCCAGAAGCATGTGCTGCAGGCTCCGCCTGGATAACAGGGAACTCAGAAAGCGCGGGGGCGGTCTCTTCGGCGCTAATCCGCTGACCGGAAGCATTGGAGTTGTAACTTTGAATCTTCCGCTTTACGGATATCTGTCTAAAGGGAACTGGGAACAGTTTATTGCCCTGATAGACCACCACATGAATATCGCCCGGGCCTCTTTGCAGACAAAACGCAAAACCCTGGAAAGGCTTACGGATAACGGACTGTATCCTTACACCAAGTTTTATCTGAGAGATATCAAAAAGCGTTTCGGCAAGTACTGGATGAATCACTTTTCCACTATCGGTCTGGTCGGGATGAACGAAGCGATTCGCAATTTTACTTCCGATGCGGATGATATTACCACGGAATTCGGTCAGAATTTTGCCAAGGAAACCCTGAACTATATGCGGGATCGGATTCAGGAGTTCCAGGAAGAAGACGGGGACCTCTATAATCTGGAAGCTACTCCGGCGGAAGCAACCAGCTACCGTTTAGCGAGAATCAATAAAAAGCATTATCCCGATATTATAACAGCAGGTGAAAACGAACCTTACTATACCAACTCCACCCACTTGCCGGTTGGATATACCAGCGACTTGTTTAAAGCGGTTGAACTGCAGAATGATCTCCAAACCCTCTATACCGGCGGTACCGTTCTTCACGGTTATCTCGCAGAAAGCCTGGACGATCTGGCGGTGGCCAAAGCAGTCGTTCGCAGGGTATTTGAAAACTTTGAACTTCCATACTTTACCCTTACCCCGACCTTCAGTATCTGCGAAGATCATAAATACATCAAGGGTGAGCATTTTACCTGCCCGATATGCGGCAGAGAGACTTTGGTCATGACCAGAGTAACCGGCTTCTACAGACCGATTTCAGCTATGAACCCCGGAAAACAGGAAGAAAAGAGAGAAACCGTCAAGTACGAGATACAAGGTGTAACGCCCAGTTTGTTTGACGGGGTAGCGAAGTAGATAAACCAATCGGACTAGAGTAATAGGGCTGGAGTAAATAATTTGTTGCTTATAGAAGAAATGTATGGAAGTAACCCACAAGAAGTTCTTTTAACCGGTCAATTACTTATGAGATGAGGATGTATAAAAAATCGGCGGTGATAAACGATGCTAATGGCTATGGAACCTTTTTCCCTGGTTGATTATCCCGGCCATATTGCAGCTACCATCTTTTTCGGCGGATGTAACTTCCGCTGCGGCTACTGCCAGAATCCGGCCCTCGCTAATATGAGTGTAGAGGAGAAGTCGCTGACTTCTCCTTCTGGTATCCTGGACTTCCTCCAAACCAGAAAGGGACTGCTGGATGGGGTATGCTTAACAGGAGGAGAACCCCTTTTGTCCAGGGATATGTCTCCTCTGGCGGAGAAAATCAAGGAACATGGGTTTAAGGTAAAGCTTGATACCAACGGCAGTAATCTGGAAAGACTGAAAGATGCAGCTCCTTATCTGGACTATATCGCGATGGATATTAAGGCTTCCCCGGATAAGTATGATGCGCTTACAGGTTGCAAGAACAGCTGGGAGAGGGTAAGTGAAACGGTTGACTGGATTAAGCAGGGCAGGATTCCCTTTGAATTCCGGACGACTGTCATGCCTGTTTGGCATACCTACGAGGACTTGACGGCCATTCGAGAGCTGCTGGGGCAAGAAACTGCCTGGATTCTGCAACAGTTTCACCATCCCCCGGAAGGCGTCCTGGACGGGCAAAAGTATGAGGCGTATCCGGATTCCTGGCTGAAAGAGATGGGAAACAGACTAAATTGTCAGGTGAGGGGGCTGCGTTAATACAAATATATATGTAAATAAATGTAAGGGAAGGAATATTTGGGAATCTGTCGAATAAAAAAGTTATGGGCAAGCACAAAGGGGAGTAATAATGAGTATTGAGGTTATTAGCGGTGACAATACCGAAATGCTGTTTGTAACTTTTACTTTTTCCAGGGAAAACGTGCAAAAAATAAAATTGATTTCAGGCAGCCGATGGGATCCGGTAAAAAAATATTGGGTTGTTCCCAAAAACAAAAGAACGATAAGAAATCTTTATAAAATTTTCGGTGAAAAATTAATTCTGGATTTGCCAAGCAGGATCTGGCTGGATTCGATTGCCGAAAACGCTGTTCACATTCCTGATATTATCAGGAAGATGGAAGAAGAACTGATTTTAAAAGGATACAGTATCAATACAAGAAAAAATTATCTCGGACATATTCAAAGGTTTCTCTTGGACATTGGGAAAGACTATCGCGTGGTGGGGCCAGAGGATATCCGAACCTATGTACATAGGCTTCTGGAACCAAATTCTTATTCTCATTCGTTTATAAACCAATGCATCAGTGCGATAAATTTTTTATTTTTCCATGTTCTAAAAAGAGGAAATATACGCATATATCTGCCCAGGCCCCAAAAAGAAGATAAACTTCCCGACGTGTTAAGTCAGGCTGAAATAGTCAGTATTTTCAAAACCGTAGAGAATGTAAAACATCGCGCAATACTATTTCTTATATATTCGGCAGGATTACGCGTCAGCGAAGTGACAAATCTTAAAGTCCAAGACATAGATAAAGATAGGATGCTCATTCATATCAGACAGGCAAAAGGAAGAAAAGACCGGTTTACAGTCCTTTCAGAATCTGCGCTCGATGCTCTGAGATTATATGTGAAACAATATAAGGTGAATGCCTGGCTATTCCCCGGAGAACAGGAAGGAAGTCATATATCGGAGCGATCTGTACAGAGTATATTTAAAGCTTCTTGCATAAAAGCAAAAATCAAGAAGAATGTGTCCGTGCACTCCCTAAGACATTCCTTCGCGACACATCTATTGGAAGGCGGAACCGATCTAAGATATATACAAGAACTTCTTGGACATAAAAATTTGAAGACCACAGAAATATATACACATGTAAGCAAAAAGGATATAGCCAGAATCCGAAGTCCGCTTGATTCCTTGAATTTTGAAACTGAAAAACCGGAGTAATCCAAGTGTCTAAAGAAAATTTACCCGCAACACATGCGGAATAAATACCATAATTTGGATTTAATCCGCAACTGATGCGGGTAAGAACTGTTCTCTGAAATCAGACGCAAAGAGAAGCGCATCCATGCGCTTCGGTTTTGAATGAAGGGCTTCGAAGAGTTTATTTATTAGATGACATTATTTTTTCTGTTTGTGGTAAAATTAGATATAAAGTTAGTTTGGAGAGTGATTAGCATGGTCCACAAAGTAACTGTCATTGTTCAGAAAGATGATGACTGGTATGTTGCAAAGTGCTTGGAGAACAGTGTAGCTTCACAGGGAAAGACGGTTGAAGAAGCAATTGCTAATCTTAAAGAAGCTTTAGAATTATATTATGAAGATATTCCTTCAGAAATTGTGGAACCAAGGCAGACATTTGTTACCACATTGGAGGTAACTGTTTAATGGGTTCGAAATATCCTGTTCTTAAACCGAATGAAATCATAAAAGCCTTGAATGATTTTGGTTTTAGAGTTATTTCTCAGAAGGGAAGTCATATTAAACTTCGTAGAGAAGGTTCGGACGCAAAAACGGTTATTGTTCCTAATCATTATGAAGTTGCAAGGGGTACGTTACAGAGCATACTTGAACAAGCTGGAATAACACTTGAAGAATTTTTGACTAAATTGTAATTCAAGGGCCGCCATCCGTGGCGGCTCTCAGTATAGGGGCGTCTGACATCAGAGAACAGCACGTTCCCGCCACTTGGAGGATGATGCATGCGGTTAGGGCGCGGCGGGAACCTGCGGGACGTTATGTGTAATGTCCGTTTTCGAAGTTGTTTTTCGGGTCGTTAAAATAGAAATAGGGCATCCATTTGGAGCCCTATGCGTCAGTTATTCTGATTAACAAACTGTATAAATGCTTCTTGAATATTTGCAAAATCGACAGGATGAAGAGATCCGATCTTGAAGTCAAGCTGTGAGGGGTTTAATATTATAGCTTTCGATACTCTGGCGGTAGATTTAAATCTTAAGTTAGCATATTGCCAATAATTTATTGGAATATCATATTTGTCATTTTCACGGGGTTGGGTTTTTGTTACTTTGATTACTAAGACCTCAAGATGTTCGAAGTTTAGAATTATAACCGGTCGGGGGAGGAATTGAGAAGCATCTTCTTCAAGAGGAAACTTTGCAAACCAGACGTCACCATTATTAATAATCATTTGTTTTTCAGGTCTTTATACATCTCATCCCATTCTGTTTCGTCAAGCCAGGTATCATCTTTTGAGATTACAGTAAGACCGGATTTATTAATTTTGGTATTTGATTTGGCAATCTTATCAATAACATCTTTGTTTTTGCTTATAAAGTCAGTAAAGGTTGTGTCCTCTTTTTTTTGAGGTATTGGCATATTATCCATCTCCTCGCGATTATACTTCTTATCCATATCATACCATCCCTAACAAGTTAGTTTCAATAAATATTATGTCCATTTTTTAGAATATAGAAGGTTATTGTCGGATGTGCATGGAATTAATTGTAATTATTTGGGGCACGGACACTACACATAACAGCGCATTCCCAAAATCTGAGAGAATATGGGAGTAGTAACCAGACTTCGGGAATACGCGGGACGTTATACGCAATCCACCTTGAAAGCTATCTTATAAGGAAGGTAAAAGGAATGTTTCAAGGGAATACGGTTAATCACCAGACTTGCAGCAAATGCGGTTTTTGCATTGAAGTATGTCCTAACAAAATTATCGAAATGGGTCAAGCTAGTGAGGTTATAATTAATTCCGATAAACAAAGTTTATGTGTCAAATGTGGACATTGTATGGCGATGTGTCCTACAAAATCTATTAAGGTTGCAGATCTGACTTATGAAGAAAACTTTTTTAAGTTGCCGGAAATACCTGTTGATGAAAATAGTTTTTTTAGCTTTTTATCCACTCGAAGGTCCATTAGGTTGTTTCAAGACAAACCGGTTCCAAGGGAATTACTTGAGAAAATAATTCATGCCATATCAATGGCTCCGATGGGGTTCCCGCCCCATAAAACTGAAATTACAGTAGCCCAAAATAAAAGTGTGGTTAAAGAAGCATTGAAATACATGGTTAAATCGTATCAGGATTTGGAAAGAGGAATGAGGAATCCAATGATTCGCTCAATAATTCGATTAAGTGTAAACCGTGAAACTTTTAATTCCATCAAGAACCACGTTTTGCCAATAATGAAGTTCGGATTACCTTATATGGAGAAAACCGGAGACGATATAATTACAAGAGGGGCACCGGCAATGCTCATTTTTCATGCGGATAAAGCATCAGAGTCCCATACTGAGGATTTATATATTTGCCTTGCTTATGGATTACTGGCTGCACACTCGTTGGGACTTGGTGCTACGGCAATAGGGCTTGTTCCTCCCGTAATCGAAAGGAATAAATTATTGCGTAAAATGTTTCAGATTCCTTCGGAAAACGAGGTTCTGGCTGCAATGGTCGTAGGCTATCCTAGGCATAGTTTTAAATGTGGAATCCGACGGGAATTAAGAAATGTAAATTGGATTTAAGTACCGAAAAAAGGGTTGTTGAAGCAAATTCACAAGAGGTGGACTGCGTATAACAGCGTATTCCCAACACTTAGTTAGGATGAAAGTGGTTGGGACGCGTCGGGATTACGCAGAACGTTATACGCCATAACGATATAAAAGGAAGTAGTAGAGAGATGTTTGATTTAGGCAAGATATTAAGAGATTTGGAAATAAGCCAAGATTATATGGCTTCAAAGCTAGGAGTCTCTAGTGACTACCTAGATGACGTTATCAAATCGGATAATGAGGAGCTTCAGTCAGAGTTATATGGGCAATTCATCCAGATTGAGACCAATGAGCAACTACTTCCTGAGCTTATTCAATTTTATCAGGAGTTTACTGAAGACCAAACGGAATTGGAAAGTTTCCTAAGAGAAGCGCTTTTCTATCAGGCTACTAATATCCCCCGAAGAATGGTAAACATAGTTGAGTGGCTTGTCACCCTTGCGGACGATATTGAACAGATTAGAAAGGGCAAGGATGGCTTGAAGATTTTCTTCTTGGTAGTTTGTATTGAGACATTAAACGTACTAGCCAACCCAGAAGAGGGCAAAAGTAAACTTGAAATGATTATCGACTTTTTCAAGAACCAAATATATCAAGAAGATAAAGTGCATATTTTAGGAAACATTAAGAGAAGTTTAGCCGATTCTCGATTTAACGTTTTCCGTGAAGAGTACGAAACTCAGGAGGAACATAAAAGTAGAATTGCCGAGGAAATCGACTGGAGTTTCAATACGGAGATTAGTATCGAAACATTTGCCAGGATGATAAATGAAGTTAGGAATATATTTGTTCATGAAGGAAACTTTTGGGAGTTTCATTTTTCTGATGGAGATGTTCCATTGATGAATATCCTAAGGCTTGCGGAGAATTTTCAGGAATTTAAACGTAAACGTAGAGAAGAGAGAATTTACGATATTAATCTGACTTACAAAGAGTTTCGTCGAATTTGCGTTAGAGGGTATATCAATTTTATTTGTAAGTATATAGCATCAATCAAAAAGGAAACGCTTTAGCTGTCTATGGGGCATCGTTACGGCGTATAACACGCCTTTCCCGAAACTTAGAATATATGAATGAAGTAAGACGCTTCGGGAACGGCTGAACGTTCTACGAAACCTACGCATTGGCCGCGCCTCCATGCGCGGATTTTTCCCAGTTGTGCTATGGTGGTTTCTCTTTTAAGATTGAACTAGAATATAATTTAATTGTATTACAGAAACTGGTATAATGGTTTTGTAGGAGGCTCGGATAAGTGGGTCAATTTGAAAAGATATTAATAAAAATATTATGTGGAACAAAAGATAAAGATATTGATTTTGACAATATCTGTAAAGTGTTGCATCATTTTGGATTTGAGGAGCGTATTAGTGGTAGTCATCATATCTTTCATAAAGACGGTATAGATGAAATCATTAATATTCAACCCAATGGCTCAAAAGCAAAGCCGTATCAAGTCAAACAGGTAAGACACATTCTTTTGAAATATAAACTTGGAGGTGGTATTGATGCATAAGTATGAAATAATCATATATTGGAGCGATGAAGACGAGGCATATATTGCAGAAGTGCCAGAATTACCAGGATGTTGTGCCGATGGCAAAACGCATCAAGAAGTTTTAAAGAATGTTGAAGTTGTTATTAATGAATGGATAGAAACTGCAAAATCTTTAGGAAGATTAGTTCCAAAACCCAAAGGTAGATTATTATTTGCATAAGCTTTGCTCTTTAGTTTAAAGGGGCCGCCATCCGTGGCGGCCTCTGAATCTAGGGGCGTACGGCTTCGTATAACGTAAGCGTAAACTCCACAGGCGTAAAAAAGGAACCCACTGTAAACCAGCAGGCCCCGTCGAATAAAAATCATTCGTCCTATTTGCTCTGTGGATCCGGTACGCGGCACTGCTCCGGAGCATTTGCCGGCAACAGCTGAGTC
>JAAYUV010000039.1 GCA_012517475.1 Peptococcaceae bacterium
CTAACTCTAATTATAAGGAATTTTTTTATACTTTTACAGGAATAATCAGGAATATCTGCTGTTTTCTCTAAATTTATTTGGTTTACTTTAAATATCTTAACTTGACATTGTAGAAAAAACTTTATGCAACTTTAATGAAATGGAATGGATTTGAATAAAGTATAAAGGTGAAAAAATAAAATTCTCTGTTGCCAAATAAAATAACTTAGCATTATAATAAACACAGGTATTATATTAATTACATTATGGTAGTACGGAAGGATGGTAGAAATGTTGTTACTGCTTGTGACTTTATTACCTATTGCTCTCATACTGGTTATGCTGATTGTATTTAAAAAACCAGCCGATCTTAGCGGAATTGTCGGCTGGTTTGCTGTGTCTCTGGCAGCGTTTTTATTTTTCCAAACATCCGGGGAGGTCATCATCAGATCTACGTTTGCCGGATTCATTAAATCCTTTTCAGTATCTTTAATTGTTGCCACATCCCTGTTACAAATGGCATATATGGAAAAGACGGGGGCATTAAAAAGAATTATTATCTTTATCAAGACTCTTGCCAGTGAGAACAAAGCTGTCCAAATTATGATGATTAACATCGGTTTCGGGACTTTAATGGTTGCGGTAGGGGCCACCCCGGTTTCTCTGCTTCCTCCTATCCTCATTGCTATGGGATATTCCACCTATGTAGCAATCGCTTTACCGGCAATCGGCTATGATTCCCTTTGCACCTATGCTTTATTAGGAGCTCCCATCGTAGTTTTTGTGGATATCGCCAATAGCTTTCTTGGAAAAGGTCATGAGATTACTTTATCTCAGGCCGGGGGAGTTTTCTTCTTGTTTTTGCCTATTGTTTCTACCTGTATCGGTTTCTGCATGTTGTGGATCGTGGGAAAATGGCGGGGAGTCAAAGAGGGCATCGTTCCATGTCTTTTAACCGGGCTGGTGATTACCGTCGTTTCTTACTTTACAAACCGCTATGATAATTTAGTTGTTCTTACAGGTGTTCTGAGCGGAATCGCAGTAATCCTTGCGATGACTGCTTACCTTAAAATTACAGGCAAGAAAATTATCGATAAAAGCAAACTTACGCAGGAAGAACTCGATTATGAAAAATCTTACCCTTTATGGAAGGCAGTTATGCCCTGGGTGATTTTGATTGTTTTAATTCTTGCCTTAAACCTCCCTCAGGCCTCTTTCAATTATCTTTACAGAACACTTACCCTGGGTATTGGAGGATTGGCCGCTGACGGCAAGCCAATTGCAACCCGCGCTTTATGGAACGCATATACCTGGATTTTTGTCAGTATCCTGCTTTCCATGCCTTTGATGCGTCCATCTGCCTCCCAGGTCAGGGATTCAATAAAAGTATGGCTGAAAAGAGCACCAAGGCCGGTTTTCTCAGCGGCAATATTCTTTGCCATTGGCGAAGTGATGAATATGTCCGGCTATAACATGCTATCCAATACGAATCCATCATTGCCGAAGCTATTATCTCCTAGCATGGTTCAGGTTCTGGCTGATTATTCTGCACAAGTTTTTCAAGGGGCATACGGTGCAATAGTAAGTTTCATCGGACTATTCGGAGGCTTTATTACAGGAAGCGAAGCTTCCACAATTGCCATGTTCGCCAAGTATACCATGACCACGGCCAATAATCTTCATTGGGGCTTAGGCGGGATTATTATTGTTACAGCAGGTCTTGCCTTCGGAGGCGGGCTTGCCAGCGTGATATCCCCGGCAAAACTTCAAAATGCCGCGGCTTCTATAGATAAATTGGGTGAAGAGAATAGTGTAATCCGGGTGGCTTTTGTTTTCTCTATCATCCTGACAATTATCACCTCGTTTGTGGTATTGGCATTGCTCAAGTTTTTCTCTTTTTAGCTCTTGAGATCAGGAGACCTGGCTTTCGATATAAGCCAGGTCTCTTTTGTTATTGAATATAGTTTTATCACTCTTTTTCTTTTGAGTATAAGTTAAGAAGTCTCGCAAGGGTGATGCTGTTTTCTCCAAACCGTTCTTTGATGGTGTCCATTGTTTTTGCCAGTTTTTCTTTTTCGGGATTCGCGGTTTCAAATAAGCTTTGCTGAGATTCTTCCGGGACAAGGTTGTGGACGGATACCCCGATCAAACGGACGGGTTGGGACAACCGCAGTTCCTGAAAAAGATAATTCGCCTGCGCATAAATATCTTGATCCAGGCTGGTATAGCTATCCAGGGTTTTTGACCTTGAGACCGTCCGGAAATCGGCAAACCTTACTTTTAAGGAGATTGTTTTGGCTTTCAGGGATTCTTTGCGAAGTTTTCTCGCCACATCAGCCGATAAATCCAGGATAAAAGTTTGTAAGACCTCGGTATCACTCAGGTCTTGCGGGAAAGTGGTTTCCCTGCCGATAGATTTGGCCTCCCGCTCGGTTTCCACCGGTCTGTTGTCGATTCCTCTTGCCAAATAATACAGCTGGCTTCCGGCTGTACCGAAGTGA
Organism: Peptococcaceae bacterium; assembly: GCA_012517475.1. Classification (GTDB taxonomy): domain Bacteria; phylum Bacillota; class Desulfitobacteriia; order Desulfitobacteriales; family Syntrophobotulaceae; genus Dichloromethanomonas. Next base: position 2,481 of record JAAYUV010000039.1, read on the forward strand.
TTACGCAGAGTGACTTGATCCAATGCTTTTAGTTCCCGAATTGTCTTGATATGAAGCATATGCAGCTTTTCGGCGGTCTTGGGTCCTACCCCCCATATCTTTTCCACAGGCAGGGGATCGAGGAAGTCTTGTATTTCTTCTTCAGTAAGCATAACAAAACCATCCGGTTTTTGAATATCTGAAGCAATCTTTGCCAAGAATTTGTTGGGTGCAAGACCTACGGAAGCAGTAAGGTCCAGTTCTTTTTTGATCCGTTCTTTAATCTCCAGAGCAATTATATGAGCAGATCCAAATAAACGGGTAGAGTCCGTTACATCCAGGAAAGCTTCATCTAAAGATATGGGTTCAATGATTGGGGTATAATCTTGAAAAATCCGGTGGATTTGAGAGGACACTTTTGCGTACTTGGGCATGTCTACGGGCAGAAAGACTGCATGGGGACAACGCCTCCGGGCTTCTGTCAAAGGCATAGCCGAACGGATGCCATACTTACGGGCTTCATAGGAACAGGTAGACGCTACACCGCGGCTGTTCGGTCTTCCGCCAACTACCACGGGTTTACCGCGCAGGTCGGGATTGTCCCGCTGCTCGATCGAAGCGTAAAAAGCATCCATATCAACGTGGATAATTTGCAATTTTCTTGTAGAATTTTTCATGAGCTTGCCCTTTAGGATTTTGTCCTCGTTGTATTTTGTTCGGTTGAATATATTATAAATTAATCCCAAGCAAACAAGAAGGGGCTGTATCTAAACTCACCCCATCCAGACGTCTCAATTGAGGCGTCTTTTCTTTATCTGGGGTATGTAGACTTGCACAGATACTTCGCTCGCACGTTTTCGCAGCTACGAATAGAAATCCGCAGCTAACATGCCAAA
>JAAYUV010000027.1 GCA_012517475.1 Peptococcaceae bacterium
CCCTATCACTAATTATAAGGAATTTTTTTGTGGTTTTACAGGAATAATCAGGAATTTCTTCTGTTTTTGTTCAATCTCTTCGTTTTAGACTCTTAAGCAAGAGTTGACATTTAAATTTTATTTTTATGCAACGCTAATGATATATTATGATAATTCTACCTAAAAGTATTTTACATTTAAATGCTGCTCGTGGAAATGTTTTTTTGTCCAATATTTAATATTCTGTTATGATAGTTATTATATAAATGAAAATAAACCTTCCTAGGAGGAGTTAACTTGGATTTCAACCTTGAAGAGATTATTGAAAACCTTGAAAAAACAAGAATAAACTTAGAAAACGAAACAAACTATGCGGTGATTTGGCTTAGCGAATCGATCGACTTTTTAAATAATGACGATTTAAACATGGCCATGTGGTCTTTTGAAAAATATCTGGAGGTTTTAAATCATATCGATGTAGAATTGCACAAAAGAAATGGGCAATATCTTATGGAAAAATTACAGGCACTAAGGAAGCAGACAGAGGGATAAAAATATGCTTATCCCTCTGTCTTGCCTATAATTTTATTATTAACTTAACCCCGCTTACCCCAGTACATAATTATAAACAAAGATATAATGGGCTATACTCCCAGCCAGGATAAATAAATGAAAGATCTCATGGAATCCAAATTTCCATAGCTTCAAGCGTTTAGGTTTTAGCGCATAAAAAACAGACCCGGCAGAATATAGAATACCTCCAAATACAAGCATGAAAACTCCCTTTCCAGGCAGAGCCTGGGAAATGGGATAGATAAAGAATACGGCCAGCCAACCCAACAGCAGATAGAAGCCCGTATAAAGCCACCTGGGAGCATCAAACCAAATAAGTTTTAATATAATTCCCAGAACTGTTAGGGACCAAATCGCAATTAGGAGCCCAATCCCCAGCTTTCCTTTTAGGGTAAGAAGACAAACGGGGGTATATGTACCGGCGATTAATACATAAATCATGCAATGATCAATTTTCCTTAACGTACGAATCACCTCGGTACTGGAAACAACCCAGTGATAGATGCTTGAAGAAGAATAAAGAAAAAGGAGACTTAACCCAAAAACTGCTGCTGAAAAAAGATGAATCATGCTTCCTGCTTCAACAGACTTAAACAGCAAAAAGACTAAACCTGCAATAGACAGAACTGCTCCCAAAAGATGTGTCAAAGAATTCACCGGTTCCCGAACACGCAAATACATAATGTCCATCTCCTTATACATGGTATTTAAAACTATATGTAAGAGTATATCTATATACTAAAATAATTATGTATGTAATACAACTCTTTTCCTTAATCATTTTCCATAATTTTTATTTCCTGCAAAAAGAGACCATTGCCTTTACTTTAGGTTATTTAAATATGATCGGAGGATACTTATGAATCAAAACGGAGAACAAACTCTATGGGACTACCGGGGGGTAGATTCCTCGGAAATCCCGAACATTGACATCTACATGGACCAATTACTAACCTTCTTTGATACCTCTTATGGCTTTCTTCGAAGGGACCCCAAGGAGAGCGTCCTGACCAAGGCGATGATTAATAATTATGTCAAAGCGGGGATTATGGATAAACCACTAAAAAAGAAATATAACCAAAATCAGGTTAAGAAACTTATTATGATTTATCATTTAAAACTGGTCCTTGCTATTCAGGATATCAAGAGACTGTTTCAGGGGGTTGAAAAAGCTAATAAATTGACAGGAGAATTCTATCAAAAATTTCTGGATATAGAGCATGCGGCTTATGAAGAGCTGGCTGTCCGTTACGCCCAAATAGATGCCCAGCAAAATAACAAAGAAGTATTAATTCATACCATTCTTTCCTTATCTACCGAAGCCTGTGCCAGAAAACGCCTGGCTGAAAAACTTCTGGATAAATTGCGCGATTGCTAATGATTCATAATCCAAACAAATTCTTCCAACAAATAAGGATCATAATGAAGTCCGGAATACCTCCTGAGTTCTTCCAGAGCTTGGGACTTCGTCATTGCTTCCTTATAAGGCCGGTTCGTTGTGATGGCATCATAACTATCGATAATTCTCAAAATTCTGGCCCCCAGCGGGATTTCTTCACCCTTTAGACCTTTTGGGTAACCGCTTCCATCATAGTTTTCATGATGATGGAGAACAATTTCGACAGTATTTTTAAGTGATTTCATTGGCCTGATAATATCTGCTCCCCATTGGGGATGTTGTTTGAGTATTTCCCATTCCTGAGTGTTCAACTTAGCCGGTTTATTTAATATTTCCCTTGCCACTTCAATTTTTCCGATATCATGAAGGAGGGAACTGTAACAGAGTTCTTTAATGTCTTCATGATTTAATCCCACCTTTTCCCCAAGCTTCCGGGCAAGCAGCATGGTTCTTTCCGAATGGCCAAACGTATAGCGGTCTTTGGCATTAATAACCATGGTAAGGGTCCGGATCGAGTTAAATATATCCTTTTCCTCATCCATTAAACGAAGACTCAATTCATCAAACACTGAGTAATATGCTTCGACCTTGTTTTTGCTTACGAATTTTGCTTTATACAATGCTTCATCCGCTTTTTGTATTAGCTTTTCCTTGGTATTAGCCATCCGGGGATATTCAGCTACCCCGACGGAAATTGTTAATCGCCCTTTTGGCAGTACCTCCATACCTGGGATAACGGTATCTTCAATTTTACTGCGAATCGTTTCTCCTACCGTCTTGGCGGTTTCCGTGGTTGTTCCCGGCAATATCATGGCAAATTCTTCTCCGCCGTACCTTGCACATTCACAGTGTTCCGGCGTACATTCCTTAAGAATCCCGGCGACCAACTTTAACACGAAATCACCTTTTTGATGACCGAAGGAGTCATTATAGACTTTAAAATAGTCTAAGTCAAACATAATCAGGCTTAATGGTTCTTTCTTTTTTTCCGCCTGGGCTATTGCCCGGTCCATAATCAGCTGAAATGACCGGTGGTTATGAAGATCGGTAAGACCATCATAGCTTGCCAGCCGCTCGAGTTTCCGGTGGATTTCTTTTTCCGTATCCCGCATATTCCCTAAAAGCCAGGCAACCAGAAAAAACACAATAAAATACATCATATCACTATCGATGGAAGTAAATAATTTTCGATAACTAACAAAGAACAGTACTGCTAGTGAACAAAAAGCAGTACTTAGCGCATGTTTTACACCATATTTTAAAGCCATGATAATAACCGGCATAATAAGCAAAATTTCAAAAGAGCTGTTGTTTAAATAGACTAAAAATACTCCTGAGATAATAAAATAAAAAATATTAACTACATATTCTAAAATAATATTATTATATTGGTCACTCAAAAACCTCACCAGAATAATCAAGGGAAAAATCACGGCAAACATTACGGTGGAGTGATAGTAGCCGATTTGATAAGTAAGCTGGTTTTTAAAACTAACTGCTACCAGAATTACAATAGCTAACAAACAGAAGGAAATCACCTGGGAAGCCAGAATATATTTCTCCTGCTTGTTTTTATCTTCGTGATACATATTCTCCCTCACAAAAGAATAAGGTGGGAATCCCCCACCTTATTCTTATTTTTGTAATGACTTCGGTGTTTTGGGTTGATAAGCAAGGTAACCACAAGCAAAAACGGAACCGGCAGTAGCTAAGAGTACTAACATAGAAGCGATTAGAGTGTAGAGAATCCTTTTCATTGAATTAACCCTCCTTTTTCTTTTTATTAAATACCGGTAGCAAGGTCAAGGTTTGGTAACCGATTCCTAACACTACACTGGTATTTAGCAACTGATTATTGCAGAAAAAAATTACAGCAATAGCAAAAGTCACAAAACCAACAGAAATTATCTTTAAATTCTTCTTTAGCTTTTGTGAAATTATTGGTTTTGCTTCACAATCTACGGGAGCTAAGAACGCAACAATCAATAAGGACATAAACAACAATATAAAAGCTATATGGAAATTATATAAGTTATGTTGAATAAGCTTTTGTGTAATAACACCTAGAGTAGAGTAAATCACCGCACCGAAAGTAAGACATTTTAGAGGAGTATTCATATGTGCACCACCAGAAACTTTACGCAACAAGCCACCAAAAACTGCCGAAATCGCAGTAGGAATGAGGGCATCAAAGAAAAACGCAACCAACAGTATTGCAAAAAAACCTACTATAGATAAAAATAAAGACTCAAGCCCAAAAGCTACTATTTCTTTCTTTTCATCGCTGTAATCTAGTTCTTCTGTGATTGTATCAGATAAACGTTGACTGATTTCCGATAAATTAATCATCTTCTACCCTTTACCTTTTTCCATTTATTAATAATAAAAGCTGTCAGGAATAAAGAAATAATTTGAGGCCAAGTTGTAAAAATTCTAATCGGCACATTATTTTCCAGTGTAATTAAAGTAATATCAAACAGAACTTTGATCAAAATCAGAAAAGTTGTTTCAAAAAGGATTAAGGCCAAAAAACTGATCAGAGAAGCTAGTATTGAGGTGCTAATCGATATTTTATAAAAAAATATTAAAATAACAAATAATAATCCAATTAAAATGATAGTATGTACCCCAAAGGTGATGGGCAATAATCTTAATACATAGGCAACAAGTGCCAAACACAGTCCTATTGGAACAATTTCTTTCCATTTAATTGGAACATTTGCAATGACAAATGCTAAGTATACCAACGCTATTTGTTCAGGAATACCCCCAAAAAGCAACGCCAAAAACGGGATTTTCATAGTACCTCTCTTACAATTATCTTTAAAGGTCCATTCCAATAGAAAACTGTGGTAATCAGATAATAATCTCTTTTAAAGAAGCATGGCATTAATTTCTAAATTTATAACTTAATGTGCTTTTTCCTTGCTCTTATCCTAAATATTATAAAGCTTAGAACAAAAATAACTAATACTTGGGGTAATGTAATTAATATCCTAATAGTAGTATTAGAAAACAAAATCTCTGAAGTTATTCCAAATAGAGGCATTAGTAACGTTAAACAAGCAGTCTCAACAATTATCAAAGTTAGAAAACTGATTAGACTTGCTATGAGGGAAGAGTTAATATTTCCTTTACCGATTAAAATCAATAAAACAAACAGTAAACCCATAATAAAAACCGTATGGATTCCAAAAGTTATTGGCAAAAGTCTTAAAATATAAGAAGTAAAAGCCAAAATTGCTCCAATTAAAATAATCCTCTTCCAATTTTGTGTAATATTTGCAATAGAAAAGGCTAAAGCTGCAACCGCGATTTGTTCCGGTATTCCCTGAAATATTAAAGCCAATAAAGGTATCTTCATTCATTTCCTCCGTTGGAATATTTATCCTTAATTTTATTCTACATATTTAGCAATAATCCTTGAGGGAAAATGAAAATAATACTTTTGTCCTAAAATTTCAACAATTTCTTCCTTTAGGCTTTTTCCAGAGGAAATTTTATATAAAAAACGGTTCCGTCACTCCCCGTTTTGAACTCAAATTTTGCTTTGTGTCTTTGGGCGATCCCAATGGAAATAGCCAGGCCAAGACCTGTACCCGTTTCTTTGGTGGTAATAAAAGGTGTCCCCATTTTATCCTGAACTTCCTGAGGTATCCCCCCGCCCTGATCTTCAATAGCAAGGATGGCATAATTTTCTTCCAGGTAGGTGCTGATGGATACCTTGCCATTCTCCGGTGTTTCTTCCAATCCATTGCGGACCAGATTCAGTATTAACTGTCGAATCTCCGACTCATTCACTTCCAGTTCAGGAATATCTCCTAGATTCAGATCAATATCTTTACTGGAATGAAAAGCATCTGCCTGGATCATTGGAAAAATGCGGTGAATAATTCCGTTAATATTTTCGTGCTTCGTACATTCTGCATTTGCCTTGGCTAATGATAAGAAATCAGTAATAATTCCGTTGGCCCTGTCAATTTCGGAAATCATGATCTCCATATATTCTTTGTTTTGCTCGGAATCAGACCTGGATTCGAGCATCTGGAGAAATCCCCTTACCGTTGTCATGGGATTTCTGACTTCATGGCTGATTCCTGCAGCCATTTGTCCAATTAAATTAAGTCTTTCCAGCCTGAGTAGTTCTCCTTTTTGTTTTTTGAATTCAGTAATATCTCTGATAAAAACACTTAAGCCCTGGACAAAGGGATAGGCATGAATTTCAAAATATCTTCCGCCTGATGCAGAACTTGTTTCCCAATGCATTGATTGATTCTCATTCATAGCCTGTCTTAGATTGACCATTGTTTCCGAATTGAAAATCTCAGGCAATTCCTCCCAAAGATCTTTGCCTAATAGATCTATTTCCTCTTTTCCCGTCATCCTTTTTGCTTCTTCGTTAATAAAGGTAAAACACCAGTTCTTGTCCAGTGACAGGAACCCGTCGGAGATTCCTTCCATAATCGTTACAAGTTTATCATTGGATTCTTCCAATTCCACATTGAGTCTTTGGAGTGAATCCAAATGGGTTCGAATTCTGTCGTAGACCGGTTTTAATTCGGGTAATTTTTCCAGTTCTTCTTTATTATCGATACTTTCCTGGATAATCGTTTCCGCAAATGCATCCAGTGATATTTTAATTTGATCAATATTCCTTTTAATTAATAAAAGCACCAATATCCATAAAACGATGCTCGGCACAAAAACCTGGCTGTAGTTAAGGTAGGACTTATAAAAGATATCCCCGGAAGCAATCAATGCTAAAGAATACCCCATTATTTGATCTCTGTAAATAACAGGAACTTTAACCCCGATTACTCCTTTGCCGTCCCAATCTACCACATCGGAATCAGATATAAAGCTTGAAACCCTGGATTCAGTCATTCCTTGAGTAGGGATAAATTCGATTGAATCCTGAATGTTGGTTGATGATGCAAGCATGGTTTTCAGATTATTATCGTAATAACCTAGTATTACATTTGGCTTTTCCTTTGACAAATCTTTTATAAAAATTTGGAGTAAAGACTGCAAGTTTCTTGTTTTTTCTTCAACAGTAAGATTTTTATCTTGTTCATAGATTAACAGGTACTGCTCAACTCGTTGTTCAACAGAGGTAGCGACAGAAAGCAATTCCAACTGTCTGTTTAATACCTCTTTTTGCCAATAAATTCTGGCAATAAAAAAATAGAGCATGACCAGGATACAAAAAATGATTATGGTAATTTTGATCATCGTCGATTGAATAACGGAATGCTTTGCCACTAATCGGTTAACCCCCTCATCTGCAGGTTATACAACGAGAAACTTCAGGGTATTTCTTATTTTAATGAAAATTTTACCAAAAAGGAAGAACTAAGTTGTCGAAATAAAAAGGGTCCCGGCCCTTTTTTCTTTAAATGTTTCGACAATATTTAAAAAGACAAGAATATTTTTGTCTTTATTTTAAGTACTGCTGGTTATCTGCAAACACTTTTAGTTCTTTTGGCCTGTTTTTAGAACAATAGAGTGTATAAAAATCAAATTGTATCTTTCTTTAAAAGTACAGTTTTTTTGAGGGGTATTTTATGTAGGAACTTTACAAATAATATTAGACAATACTATAGCAGTAAGGAAGATGAACATGGAGAATTCTGTTTGGAGCAAAAAGACACTATTGGCAGGTTTAATAGGTCTCATCGTTTTATCCGTAATTATTTTGCCAGGATGCGGTCTATTGAAAAAAGTAACCGGCCAGCAGCCAAAACAAGAACAGCAAAGTCAGCAAGATAATCCGAAACAATTAATGGAAATGGAAACAACCATCGAAAAGATATTTACGGATTTAGGCGGACCGGCATTAGAATCAGAAGAAGGCAAAAAAAATAGCGAGCAAAAGCAGAGTGACGATAAAACTGCCGGAAGCCAAAGCCAGGGGCAGGATCAGGGACAGCAAAAGGGACAGGAAGATAAGCAAGGTCAAGCTCAACAAAATAATCAGACTGCAGGAAAAGGCCAGGCTTCCGGTCAGCAAGGAGGCCAGGCCGCCGCTGATCCCTGGCAGCAGGTTTCTCAAGCAATTAAAAGTTTACACTTAAGTTGGAATGAATTAATGCCGGAGGCAACCAAGAAAGGAGCAAAGAAGGAGTTAATAGACCGTTTTAGTGATACCCTGAACAATTTAACAAAAACAGCAGATACCAAAGATAAAGATAAAGTGCTCCTTACAACAAATAGTCTTTATCAATATATTGCCGAACTTTATTCCCTTTACCAAACCAAATCATCCCCGGAATTGAAACGGGTAATCTATTATTCCAGAAATATTACATTAAATTCCAAAATCGAAAACTGGAACAAAGTGTCTTCAGATACCGAAGAATTGAAATCTTTATGGTCTTTGATGAAAAATACCATAGGAAAAGAGCAGCAGGAAGACGCGGTGAAGCTTGATCTTTCAATTTATGAACTTGAGAAAGTGGTAAAAGAGAAAAACAAAGCACTTGTAGATATCAAAGGAAAAATTATTCTGAGCAATATGCAAGCATTGCAAAAATCAATGCAAAAATCAGGTGGCAGTCAATAGATGCAACAAAAAAACTTCACTCCAAAATCCAATAAAAACCTATTAAATCCGGAATAAAGTTTAAACTTTTTAATTCTCGTAAGAATGAATCGTAGCTCCTCCCAATACTTCTTCACCCTGGTAAAACACTACAGCCTGACCAGGTGTAATGGCTCTGAGAGGCTCATCAAATTCAACCCTGACCCTATTCTTATCCAGAATATGAACGACGGCAGGGACCTTCGGGGCATTATACCTGATTTTTACTGTAACGCGTAAGGGTGAAGCCGGAATATCCCCGGAAATAAAGCTGCAGTTTTCTGCCAATAATGCAGAATGATATAATTCCTCTTTCCTGCCAACCTGAACTGTATTGGTCACAGGATCTATTCGCATTACATAGACCGGATAACCCAACGCCAGGCCCAACCCTTTATGCTGCCCGACGGTATACCTGTAAATCCCCTTATGTTTTCCTATTTTCCTGCCTTGAGAATCGACAAAGTCGCCGGGTGACGGGAGAATGTCACGGTAGTTCTCTACAAAATCAGCATAAGAACCTTCCACAAAACAAATTTCCTGGCTTTCCGGCTTTTCCGCAACGATTAGGCCTTTTTCCTTAGCCAAAGCACGGATCTCTGTTTTCCGGTACTCCCCCAAAGGAAAAAGGGTATGTTCCAGCTGGGCTTGGGTCATATGATATAATGCATAACTTTGATCTTTCGTTTGATCAAGGCCTGTTTTTAAGATGAACCTGCCTGAAAGGGAATCAAATTCCCGTCTTACATAATGTCCGGTGGCAATGTAATCTGCTGTCAGGGCCTGCGCTTTTTTAAGCAGGGAATCAAACTTGATAAACCGATTACAGGAAATACAGGGATTTGGAGTCCTACCAATCAGATATTCATTACAAAATTCCTGAATTACTTTCTCTTCAAATTCTTTACGAAAGTTCATGACATAGTGAGGAATTCCAATTTTCCAGGCAACACGCTGTGCATCACCGACCGCATCCAGACTGCAGCAGGCCTTGGCCTGATCCTCCTGCTGGGGCCAGATTTGCATGGTGACACCAATTACATTATATCCCGCCTCTTTTAACAATAAGGCAGCTACAGAGCTGTCTACACCGCCGCTCATGGCCACGATTACCGTTTTACCCATAATTCTCCCTCATCCGTTCCTTTATATGGTTATTATACCCAGCTTCATAGGAAGTTGAACACAGTTAAAATCAGTTTAACCTCCTTTGTTTCACAAGGCAACTCCATTATTATCAAAAAAGAACTCTCAACGGTAATGAAAGTTAAGAGTTCTTTTCTTGGTCATTTTGACTCCTATTATGACCTCAGAATAGGAGTGTCTTCTTGTTCTCTTCCTGAGAGTTCTTCATCCTGCTGCAGCTTCCAGGCTTCAAGGTCCAGGGCCATGTATGCGCCTTTCAGGTCGTCTTTAAACTGTTCAGGCGGATCTAATGGATGGTAGTAACCCTTGGCAAGTGCATAGTCAGTAATTTGTCCCAGGCCGTCTATAATTGTATTTAAATGTCTTCTCATCGTTTCCCTTACTTCGGGAGTAGTACTCTCGCTTATTGCGGAAGAGTACTTGCTCAATGCACTTTTTGTTGTAAGTAGGAGTTCAGTGACAATATCTTTTTCCGTCATGAAATCTACACCTGCCACATTCTGAATTATATTCGTCATATTGACAGACTCCTCAACACAAATAATTTTTACTTTTATTGCATGAATTCCCGAAGCTCTTTGATTTGCGTCTGAGAGTTTTCAAGTTCCGTCTCCAGGATTACTCTTAACTTGGGATCATCCACCATTCCTGTCAAGCTTGACACTTTCAGCGCGCAAATATTCTTGAGCTGTAAGAGTTCATGCACCTGAAATTTTTCGTGAGGTGCTATTCCGCTTTTGGACAAGAAACTCAACTCCTTAACGTTTTGATCTTAGAGCTTCCCACCGTTCTTCAATTGCTGCTCCGCAAACTCAATCATTCTTTTCACCATATTTCCTGCTTCTCGCGAAGTAATATCGCCGGCATCCCCTTCAAAGAACTGAACGCCCATTTGTTTTTCACTGCCGGTTGCCTGAGCCGGGTTAATTGGCCTGAATCTTGCCATGTTGTTCACCTCAATTTCAATTATTTCTATTAGTAATCTTTACATTTTTGTTAAATAAATACGAGCTAATTATTGGTTGTTTTGTTTCAAATCATTGCATAAAAAAGGAGTTGCTGCAAAACTACCTAAGAAGGTTTCCATAATGTATAGCCGCTCTCGGCAGATCGTGAAGGCCACTAGCCTTCACGCATCCGTGGCGAGCCGCTCAATGCCATCCATGGCATCGCAGCACTAGTCCATCCCGTGAAGGCTATCGAAAGCCTTCACGCGTCGAAACAGCCGCGCTCCGCATCGCGTTACGCATGCGTAACGCGCGTGACGCTGTCTATACATTACGGAAACTAGTCGTTTTGCAACAACCCCATGGAGTGCCTTATTCCCTATTTTTTGGTTAAAAAAGATTCGCTAAGTTTTTTTATGGAAAAACTCTTTTTAATGTCCGCACAACATGATCTTCCTTAAAAGGTTTCAAAATAAATGACTTTGCGCCGAATAACATGGCCTCTTTTACAATGGCCTCCTGCCCCATGGCAGAAACCATGACGACCTTGGCTTTTGGATCATAAGCGAGTATGGCTTTCAAAGCCTCGATTCCATTCATCTCGGGCATCGTAATATCCAAAGTAACAAGATCGGGCTTACACTGCTTGTATTTGATTAACCCTTTAAAACCGTTTTCTGCTTCCCCTACGATTTCAAAACCATTCATTTCAAGGATATTCTTAATAGCGATTCTCATAAAGGCCGAGTCATCAATAATGAGTACACGTGCCAAAGATGTCACTCCAATCCAACTTCAGTATCTGGGTTCAAAGATGTAAGCATCGTGAATGTTTCCTGATACTTTAAGTGTATATTGATGTCACAGATAGTCAATACAATTATTCAATTTTTGAAAGAGTTCAGGTATAATATCTAAAAAAGACAGGAGTGTTGTATGGTTCGTACAATCGTTTGGTTTATTTATTTTTGGCTGTATCTTGTTTTAATCCTTCCCGACCTTTGGAAAGTCAATAAAATGGAGAAACTTGGACAAAAAGAGAAACACGACAGTGTTGTGTTTCAAATCGTCCGGAAATGGGCACGTTCCCTTCTTTCCTTAGCCGGTGTCACTGTTGACGTTCGCGGTTCGGAACACATCCCTGATCATGAAGCGGTTGTTTTTATCAGCAATCATCAGGGTAATTTTGATATTCCGATCCTCCTGGGTTTTATTGATAAACCAAAAGCCTTTATTGCCAAGGTAGAGATACTTAAAATGCCTTTGATTCGGACTTGGATGACTCATATGAAATGTGTTTTTATGGACAGGTCCGATATCAGGCAATCTCTTAGGACGATAAGTCAAGCTGCAGATTATGTGAAGCAAGGGTATTCCATGGTGATTTTTCCCGAAGGAACCAGAAGCAAAGGAAATTCTATCGGAGAATTCAAACCGGGAAGTTTTAAGCTGGCCTTAAAAGCCGGAGCCCCAATCATCCCGGTTACCATTCGCGGTTCTTATCGGATTATGGAGCAACAGGGTTTTATCATCAAACCCGGAAAAGTTGAAGTCATTATCTCCGAACCAATTTCTACTAAAAGGCTATCCAAAGAGGAAGAGGCCCTTTTGCCGGACCGCGTTCGAGGAATCATTGAAAAAAACTTAACATGATTATTCATTCCCCGTCAACATAAAGACAACTGTAGCCGCTGCACTCAGAAATGATATGAGTACGGCTCCGAAGCCGCCAATTTTGTTCTGATCATCTGTCCACAGGCTTTTTCCGAAGGTGAATGTGTAATAACTGCTGGCAAAAACAAACAACAGCAAAATATATTTTATCACGTGCTTCCCTGCCCTCCCTCTGAGGTACCCCTTATCGGCTTGGCCTCATAGATATATCCTGATCTTCTTAGATTCACATTGACTTGGGTACTGATCTTTGCTTCCTTATAATGGCTAAGCCAGTTGTACTGCTCGAACTCCTGAATTGTTTGGAATTCACCGGCTATTTTTTTGCCGAAATGAAAAATATCCGAGTTCCATTCCTGCTGAGTCCTTTCAATGGTTTTGGTTAACCCCGTTGTGAAATAATCCTCGATTATTTTCTCTAACCCTTTGATATGATCCAAATTTTCATAACTATTGCGACTTTGAATAGAGACAATATCCGCATCAAGGGTTAATTCCAGATCGAGAACGGGACGCCCCCCTTCCATATTCCCTTTCATTTTAGGGCTCTTGGATAATTCTGCTTCAATGACAAAAATGAAACCGGGTTTCTCCGGATCTTCCAGGACAAAAAAGCCCCTTCGGAATTCCCCTATCCCCATCAGGAAAAACCTCGTCTCGTCCGGGGTCAGGGAGCCCACCATTTTGTCCCCGTCAAAGACTACGGTTCCAAATAACTCATTTTTAGTTCCTCCCTTCCTCGGAATATCCCCCGGCTCCATATCTTGCTTGGTATTAAGAGGCGGATTCTTCCCCCCTGTATCTTGCGGAAAATGCTGAAAATCATTTACTCCTGCATAGATTGCACAAGACTGGCCATAAGGGGCAAGCAACGCAATATAAAAATCATTAAAAAAAACATCCGGGAAATAACCTGAGTTTTTAGACTGCTCAAACATGAGCTCAATGTTTTTGGCCGAGTTAGTACCGATAAAGGTTTTGTTCTCCATAATAAAATCTTCGGCCTTGCCTTTACAGACCACGACCCGCATGAATTCCCTGACTTCGCGAAAACGAGCAAGGGGTTCAACATATCTGGCTATACCCTCCCGCGCATATTCTTCAGAAAACACCAGCATTTTGGCATGCATCAGGGAGATTTGCCTGTTGACGGCGGCATCCAGCAGATTGATTGCTCCAAGAAGGGAAGAAGCTTCGACTGTCGAAACGATCGTACCATCTACTTCACCAGACTCCTCACTGCCTCCCCCGTCACTGCCGCCTCCTCCCGCTTTCCCGCCTCCTCCGTCCTTATAGGTTGCATATTGGAAAGTGATCCTCACCATATTATTTACCCCTTTATCCACCCCGATCACCAGGGCATAGACCTCTTCATCAATCTCTGTCGCATCGTAACAACCACCCAAGGGAAGGAAGAAACATAGAACAATCCCTATAGCGATCAGCTTTCTAATTGGTATTGGCATTACGCATTACCCCCTTTTTGCCCCGCACGACAGCAAGGATAAAAACCATAACCGGAATCAGCATCAGAATTACCGAACTGAACTCCCGGAGGATCATAATATGCACTTCGATAATCTCAGCAAGTGTACTGGGATAGAGAGCCAGCACAAAGGTAAGAATGCTGAAAGGAAGCAGCAAGGGTCTATGATTGTTAATTTCAAAGGCCCTGCAATAGGAACTGAGAGCAAGGTAAAAAGTAAATGAGACAGTGATGATAGAAGTGATTACCCAGATGAACAGGAAAATCGCCTCGATCCTTTGGAAAAAGCGGGAAAAATAAATAATCCGGGTCAATTGATACATCCCTGAGACGTGTTCACTTCCCACCGTATACTGAAACGCTGCAACAATACAGGCCAAACAAGTGCTGAAAACAATTCCTGTCAGCAGAAGACTGGAGAAACCTGCTTTTTTGAACAGCTTAAGCCCATGGATTGATCTGATGATCACTGCTAAGAAAACGATCTCATCATAGGCCGAACTCCGCAGGGTTCCGATAAAAAGCGTATGCATTAATCCATAGCCGAAATAAGGTTTCAGGTAATCGAAATCGTAACTGGGAATCGATAAGATAATAATAAGAAATAATGAGCCGATGACAGGATAAAAAAAGACGAATGCTGTACGGGCGATCCCCTCCAAGCCTACATACGCCAAAGCGGTTACCACAAGCAAAAAGGCAAAGATCAAGACCCCGGGAGGAGTAAAGGGCATGCTGTATATCTTTAGAACAGTTATGAACTCTCTCAGGTTTACCGCGGCACTGTAAAGAAGAAAGATCCCAAAAATTATAATCAAAGACTTACCAACCATCTTCCCTGTGACGCTTTCGAAAATCTGATACAAATCCTGCTGAGGAAAACGCTTCATTAAGGAATACAGGATAAAAAAGAACACGATTGAAGTTGCGCAGGAGACCAAGGTCCCTAACCAGGCAGCCGTACCTAACGTTTTGATGATCACCATGGGACTGGCGAAAAAAATTTTTGTGATTAGAACAATAGTCATCAGACTAAATGCTTCGTAGAAACCAAAATGCCCTTCTTTAATCATCTTTTACGCTCCTTTAGGCTTCATCCGCGTCTTGTTGTGCCCACTCCCTGGCAATCTCAGGCTGGCGCTGCCGGTCCAGAGGATTAAGAAAATCCGGCCTTGACTCCTGCAGCCAAAGAGGCCAGCGAAAGATAACATCTTTACTCTTTTTATTTTTGGGCGCAATAATAGAGAAAAATGGAATTCCAAACGACTTCAGGTTGACGAGCATTAAAACAAATCCAATCAAAGCCAGGGCAATTCCGTAAAAACCCAATAATGTTCCGGCCAAGATATAGTAAAACCTTAAAAGCCTGACTCCAAAAGCTAAACTATAATTAGGAATGGCAAAATTGCTTAATCCGGTGACGGCTACAATAATAATGAGAATAGGACTGACGATGTTGGCTGTGACCGCGGCATCACCGAGAATTAAAGCCCCGATAATACCTAACGTATTACCAATTATCCCGGGAATTCTGATTCCCGCCTCACGAATTAACTCAAAGCCCAATTCCATAAGCAGGATTTCAACCAATGTCGGAAAGGGCACATTCTCTTTGGCTTTGGCTATTGCAATCAGCAGATCGGTTGGGATCATTTCCCGGTGAAAGGTTGTCAATGCGATATAGATTCCCGGCAGCATGGAACCCGCCAGAAAAGCAAAAAAACGAATAAGCCGCAATCCGGAAGTATACTGCCATTTTAAGGAGGCATCCTCCGGTGAATGCATCAGCTCGTTCATGGTTACCGGAACAATCATGGAAAAAGGTGTTCCGTCCACGAAGATGACGACTCTTCCTTCCACGAGATGCGAGGCTGCTCTGTCCGGCCTTTCGGTACTGAGAATTGTCGGGATAATGGTAAAAGGGGTATCCTCAATCAATTCCTCAAGCATACCTGCGCTAACCAGGAAATCTGTTTTGATATTGGTCAGCCTGCGGCTGACTTCTTTGACAAGGGCCGGATTAACAACATCTTTCAGGTAAATAACCGCAATAGTGGTACTGGTTTTTTCCCCCACCTCAAAAAATTCTGTAATCAGACTGCTGTTTCTGATAATTCTCCTCAACAGGGAAATATTCGTCCGGAGGTTCTCACTGAACGCTTCCTGCGGGCCTTTGACAATTCCTTCTGTCTTGGGAGATTCTACCCCTCTTTTATCAAAGCCGATTGTTTCACAGGTAATAAAGTATGGAAGACCGTCAACATAAAGAGCAGTATTTCCTTTTAAAATTTCTGCCGCTACCTTTTCGATACTGTCAAGATTTTTTGTGTCGTTGGTTTCGATCACGCTTCCCAAAGACACACCTGTAAGCTGTCCCGGCCGTTTTTCTTCCTGAGGATCTGACCTTTCCATATTAAATAAAGGACGCAGAATATAATTATTAATAATCTGCTTGTCGGCCATCCCATCTAAATAGGCAACAAACGCTCTTTTTTTATTTCCAATTTCGAACTCCCTGATAATCAGGTCCTTATTTTGCGGAACCCCAAAAAGCTGCTTGATCAGCTGCAGGTTGGAAACAATATCCGCTCTGACCTTATCTCCCTCCGTCCTGTTGGACCGAACCTGGGAAGCTGAAAGGGGCTTTTTGGCTCTTCTCCTTCGCGGGGTCCCGAGAGAGGGTTTGTCTTGTTCCTTATTATGGCTTTCATTTTGGCTTTCATCTTGGCTTTCGTATTGGTTTCCTTTTCGGTTTTCGCTTTGCTGCTGTTCTTTGTCTTCCTCTTGATTATTGCTCAGACCTTGTTTATTGCTGCTATCTCCGGAAGAACTCATGGGTACGCCCTGGTCCTGTCCTTTTGTCATCTCAGCAAGAGTAAAAGTCTTTGGTCTTTTGGTTTTCTTGTACGTAATAAGTGCAAGCGCTTGTTGCAGTACCCCTTGTTGTTTCTTCATTCTCTCAATCCTTTTATGCTGATGATATACTAGTATTTGCTTAAATTTTATTTTTAACCTTACCCCTCCAAAGAGATTACTGCCTTCTGCCTCAAGTCCATATAAAAAAACAATGATTTAAATTAATAATATTTCGTTTTTGAGAAGGAACAGAAAACAAAACGTAGAATGATTTATTATTCAACCCTCTTGTCGAACAAATCATTATTTTACCTGATAGTACCCAGGAGGAACACCATGAATAGACGCCTACTGATTGTTGATGATAATCGCGGAGTAAGATTTTTACTCAGAGAGTTGTTAAGTACTGAAGGATATGAAGTATTGGAAGCAGCGAATGGTCGGGAGGCATTGTTTTACTCAACAAATTCTGATTTATCTTTGGTTTTACTGGATGTTAAAATGCCGGGAATGACCGGTCTTGAGGTTTTGGACAAGTTAAAAAGCTCAAATCCTGATCTCCCTGTAATTTTGATGTCCGCTTACTCGGAAATGGAACTGTTGAATAAGGCCTTGGAATTTCATCCAAAAGTCCTGTTCCTAAGCAAGCCTTTTGACCTCAATAATGTTCGCGAACTTATCAAAAACACTTTTATCTATACCCCGCCGCTTGACAAATTGGAATGAAGGCTAACTGCTCATAGGGATTGAAAATACCGGATACATTATTATGTATCCGGTATTTTTTTTTTTTAAACTTCTTTTGGCTGGTTCCATGAATTATAATAGGTATAAAATTATATTATGGATAGAGCAAAGGAGATTTTATGGGAGTAAAAGCTTTTAATAAAATACTTGTAGCAAACCGCGGAGAAATTGCTATCCGAGTATTTAGGGCGTGTAAAGAACTTGGAATCAGAACCGTCGCTATATATTCAGAAGAAGATAAATATTCTTTATTCAGAACCAGAGCAGATGAATCCTATCTCATTGGAAAAACGAAAAAACCGATTGACGTTTACCTGAGTATGGGAGAAATTATTGATCTGGCCTTAAAAAAAGGGGTCGACGCCATTCATCCGGGATACGGTTTTCTTTCTGAAAATCCTGAGTTTGCCCAAAAATGTCTTGAGGCCGGTATTGAATTCATAGGACCTTCGGTGCACACTTTAGAGAACCTCGGGGACAAGATTAAATCCAAATTACTTGCCGTGAGTGTTGGCGTTCCAACCATCCCCGGAGTCGATAAGCCAATGTCCTCTGTGGAAGAAGCCAGGGAGTTTACCCAAATACACGGTTTCCCGGTTATCTTAAAGGCTGCTGCCGGTGGAGGCGGCAGGGGAATGAGAGTGGTGTACAGCGAAAAAGACCTGGAAAGGGAATTTTTCAATGCCAAAAACGAGTCCAGAAAAGCCTTTGGCATTGATGATATCTTTATTGAAAAGTATTTGGAAAAACCTAAACATATAGAAGTACAGGTTCTCGCTGATAAATACGGCAACCTCGTACATCTCTACGAAAGGGATTGTTCCGTTCAGAGACGGCATCAGAAGATCGTAGAGTTCACACCCGCTTTTGCTGTCCCCAGCGAATTAAGGGAAAAGCTATACCAGGATGCTTTGAAGCTTTCCAGGGCCGTAAACTATGTAAATGCCGGAACTGCAGAATTTCTGGTGGATAAAAACGGCAATCACTATTTTATTGAAATGAATCCAAGAATCCAGGTAGAACACACCGTTACAGAAATGATTACCGGGATCGATATTGTCCAAAGCCAAATTTTGATTGCCCAGGGTTACCCGCTGAGTTCTCCGGAAATCGGTATCCCTTCCCAGGAATCAATTGAAACAAGGGGTTACTCCATTCAATGCCGGATCACGACAGAAGACCCCCTATCTCATTTCTTGCCGGATACCGGGAAAATTGATATTTATCGTACCAGTTCCGGATGCGGAATCAGGCTGGACGGAGGAAACGGTTATACCGGTTCCACCATCTCTCCCTATTATGACAGTCTTTTGGTCAAGATCATCTCCTGGTCCAGAACTTTTGAAGACACCACAAAAAAGGCAATCCGCTCGATTAAAGAGATGAACGTCAAAGGGGTTAAGACCAATGAAGCGTTCCTGATCAATGTCCTGAATCATGAAAAATTTTTAAGCGGAGAGTGCGATACGCACTTTATCGATGATACACCGGAACTGTTTGATATTAAGCCGAAGAAAGATTATGAAACCAAAATTCTGAAATATATCGGTGAAAAAGTCGTCAACGAAGTCAAAAATACCAAGCGCGATTATAATATTGCCCCGGTTCCTAAACTCCAAATCCCCTCGGAACGAACCGGTTTAAGACAAATTCTTCAGGAAAAAGGTCCGCAGGGGTTTGTCTCCTGGATCAGGGAACAGGATCGGCTTTTACTCACCGATACCACATTCAGGGACGCTCACCAGTCCCTCCTGGCAACCAGGGTACGTACCAAAGACATGATCCGGATCGCCGAGGCTACCTCGGTTCTGGCTAAAGAACTGTTCTCACTGGAAATGTGGGGTGGCGCCACTTTCGACGTCTCGTACCGCTTCTTAAGGGAATCACCTTGGAGAAGACTTCAGGCCTTACGACAGCTAATACCCAATATACCCTTTCAGATGCTTCTTCGGGGATCAAATGCCGTAGGTTATACCAATTATCCTGATAACCTGATCAGGGCCTTTATTCGGGAAGCTGCAGATCAGGGAATCGATATTTTTAGGATTTTTGACAGCTTGAATTGGCTTAAAGGTATGGAAGTTGCTTTTGACGAAGTGATGAAAACCGGTAAAATTGCCGAGGTCTGTGTTTGTTACACAGGGGATATTCTCAACGAACGGCGGGATAAGTATTCACTGAAGTATTATCTCCGTATGGCCCAAGAAATTGAAAAGATGGGCGCGCATATTCTGGCCATTAAAGATATGGCCGGGCTTCTTAAACCATATGCCGCGGCCAAATTGATAAAAGCCTTAAAACAGGAAATTTCCATTCCAATTCATCTCCATACCCATGATACCAGCGGAAACGGCTTGGCTACCCTGCTTATGGCTGCCGAAGCGGGAGTGGATATTGTGGATACAGCGATTAACCCGATGGCAGGGCTGACCAGTCAGCCTGCTTTGAACTCAGTCGTTGCGGCTCTGGAAAATACGGAATTCGAAACCGGGATAAAACTGGAGAACATTCAGAAAATCTGTGATTACTGGAGAGAAACCAGGAATGTGTATGAACAATTTGAGTCCGGGCTCAAATCCGGTACAGCGGAAATCTATAAATATGAAATTCCCGGAGGACAGTATTCCAATCTTAAACCTCAGGTTGAGAGCTTTGGGTTAGGTCATAAATTCAGAGAAGTAAAAGAAATGTATAAGGAAGTTAATGAACTCTTGGGGGATATTATAAAAGTTACCCCTACTTCCAAGGTTGTAGGAGATTTTGCTATCTTTATGGTTCAAAACGGATTAACCAAAGAAAACCTTTTGGAAAAAGGGAAAAACCTTGCTTTCCCTGACTCTGTAGTCGATTACTTTAAAGGGATGATGGGACAGCCGGAAGGGGGATTCCCGGAAGAACTGCAGAAACTCGTGCTTAACGGACAAGAGCCGATCACCTGCCGGCCAGGAGAAATCCTGGAGCCGATCGATTTTGACTCTATCAAACAAAAACTTAAAGATGAATTAGGGGTTGAAGCCAATACCCGCAACGCGTTAAGTTACGCGCTCTATCCTAGGGTTTACAGCGACTATCTGAAGTCTTTAAATGATTACGGACCACTTCATAATCTTGAGAGCCACGTTTTCTTCTATGGCCTCAAAGAAGGGGAAACCAGTGAGATCGATCTGGATGAAGGCAAAATTATGATTGTTAAGCTTGTCGAAATCGGCGATGTCGATGAGGACGGGCGCAAGACCGTAGTCTTTGAAGTCAACGGGAATAGAAGAGAAATCCGGATCTTGGATCATAGTTTTGAAGAAAAGGTTAAAACGGATATTACCCCGATGGCTGACCCCAATAACCCGAAGGAGATCGGCTCATCCATTACAGGTAATATCACGAAAATCTTGGTAAAAGAGGGAGAATCCATTACCAATAAACAAAGTCTGCTGATCATAGAAGCCATGAAAATGGAAACCAATGTTATCGCCCCGGCTAAAGGGGAAATCGAAACAATTTTTGTTACCGAAGGCCAGCCGGTTAAAACCGGACAGCTGTTAATGAAACTTAAATAAGTTCCATAACAAAATTTTTGAACCCAGACAGAAGACTATATATAATCCAATATATTCCAGAAAGAGAAGAATGCAAATTGTCCGCCTTATTCTTATGCTTCTTTCATTGTTTCCAGAAAAACAGTAATCAGATAGGGGTCGAATTGAATTCCGGAAAACCTTTTTAATTCCCGGATAATGTCTGTATTGCTCATCGCTTTGCGATAAGGCCGGTCATTGCTCATACTGTCATAAGCATCAGCAATTGCAAGAATCCGGCATTCCAAGGGAATATCATTTCCGGCAATCCCCAATGGATATCCTTTTCCATTCCACCATTCATGATGTTTTAGGATCAAATCAGAGATGTGTGCCAGATCAGGGGAGGCATTGGCGATTCTAAACCCAATTTCGCTATGTTTCTTCATTTCTTCAAATTCTTCTGAATCAAGTTTTCCAGGTTTAAATAGTATCGCATCACGTATTCCTACTTTTCCGATATCATGGAAACGGGCAAAAAGGCTCAGCCTGCTTTTTTCTACTTCACTCAAACCCAGATGAATTGCCATTCCTTCAATATTTTTCTGCAGCCTGTCGGTATGCCCTTCTGTAATATAGTCTCTGGCTTCCAATGTTTTCATCAGAAGATCGACCGTTCTGCTTCTGGTGCTTTGACTGTGTAAAAGTTTATCAAAATACATTTTTTCTTCAGCTTCTTTTAGGACTTCATTAATCCTGTCCTGGTCAAAATCGTTGCAGAAAGAACATCCAACCGAAAGACTTAGTGGGATGGATGTCTTCAGAAAGTTATATTGCTCCACCTCTTTGCCGATTAGATTGCAAATATGCATAACCCCATCCTGGTCAACATCCTTCAGAAGAACGGTAAACTCATCCCCACCTGTCCGGGCTATTATGCTGCCCGGCGGGCATGACTTGCAGAGGATTTGGGAGCAGGCTATAAGATATTGGTCTCCTGCCTGATGTCCTAACGTATCGTTAATCAGCTTAAGCCCATCTACATCGCACACTAAAATTCCTATTTTCTTCATATATTTTATACTGCCTGAAATTTCGCGCTCAAAAATTCTACGGTTATATACTCCTGTAAGAGCATCATGTTCCGCAAAAAATCTCATTTGTCTTTCCGCTTCATTCTGCTCCGTAATATCCCGAATTACTCCCAAAACTTTATGGGGATTACCATTTTCATCCTTTTCCAGAATGCCGACGGAATGAATAATACGCTCTTCACCGCTGTCTTCCCTATTAATCCTGAATATCACATCATACTTTTGCTCATTCTCAATCAGGTGCTTTAATGCCAAATCTAAATTCGTTCTGTCTTCCGGGTTAACAACTGCTTGGGCTTTAGCCAAGGGCAGAAAGGCAGATTCCTGATTTATACCGTAAATCCTGAATGCCTCGGTCGATGCCCACATTGTATTGCCACGCAGGTCCAATTCCCAATTACCGACATGCGCAAGTGCTTGGGCCCTGTTTAATCTATCCTCATTAATTTTTAACTGAATGGAATAAGACTTTAATTCCTCATATTGCTGATTAATCTCTTCATTATTAGCCTCAAGCTCCTCATGTGCAGCAACCAATTCCTCATTCTTTTGAAGGGTTCTATTCTCCGCCTCTTCGATGGTATTGAGCAATTTCCCAACAAAAAAATATAACATGAAAGCAGTAATAATTACATAGAACCACCCTTTGTACGTACTAAGGACAGTCAACATTTCCTTATCTGCAGATAATAAATTGGCAAGTTTATCCGAAAATAAAATCCAGACTGCCCCTACTGCCAAATAAATTACACTTATTTTCTTGGCTTCTTGGTTATACTTTTTTTTATTCATCTAAACGATCTTCTCCTAATCGTTCAAACAATATCATTCAGTAAATGACCTTTAAATAAAAGAAATTTTTAATTAAATTATATTCTAACTCATAAAGAAAATAAACAAATATTTCCTTTTTTCTTCTTTTTATCGCTTTATTATCCGATTATCCGTCTTAAATCCAATTCATTCTTTCAAAAATGATGGATTTTTTATTATACTCTTAATAGATAAACCTCCTGTTCAAAAAAGCCTTTTTGCAGGAGGTTCGTCAATTTTTTATTTGTTTTTATTTTGTATTACTCTACCAGCTTAGCTATGGACACATTCATTTTTTCATGTTTGTCTAAAATGGTCACCTCAGCCATATTACTGCTTTCCTGAATTTTTTATTACTTTTTTCTTCTTGCGGGCAACTGTGACCTTTGGAAAAGTCCCGGGTATTATCATTCTATTATTGAGTATGATCTTGATGTTTTTATATCTTTTTGGTACAGGGATTCCTCGTCTGGACGAGAACCAGAAAGCTGCCCTAAAAACTCGAATTCAATCTGGTGAAGCCAACAAAGAAGCTAAATAATATTTTTATGGGGCTGTTCTTCAACAAAATAACGCATACTGCTCTTCTTTAACTCCAATTGGCTGAATAACATGGAATAATCTCTGATTTTTGTTACCCGCGAAATCCTTTCCATGATTTCTTCACATTCCTTGACAGATTGTCCATGAACCATGGTGAAAAGATTATATGGCCAATCAGGAAGTGCGGGCCTTTCGTAGCAGTGGCTGACTTCTTTAAATTCTGCCATTTTTGCTCCGGTTTGTTCAATCCTATCCGGAGGCACAATCCAGACTCCCATGGCATTTGCGGTAAAGCCGGCTTTATGATGAACAAGCACAGCTCCAATCCTGCGCATCACACCAAGTTCCAAAAACCCTTTTGTTTGATCTATTACCTTTTGGATATCAGTGTGCAATTGCTCTGCCATATCGCAAAGCGGAGTTAAAGAATTGGGCAAGTCTTCCTGCAACAAACGAATAAGTGCTTTGCCTTCTTCCGTTATATCTGTCACCTGGGACACCCGGAGAGCATTAACAGTCCGGCTGGAAACGGGAGTCCTGCTGTTTAGATTTTTTCCCCTATTAAGTTCAACTTTCACATCATTGAGGTGAAAGTTCACTTCAATTTTAAACACTCTTTTTGCGGGAAGACTGTACACCTCATTACTGTTTAGTTCTTTTTTAACCCGCTTAATGATTTGCTCAAGACGATCGTATGATGCTGCAATGATGGTAAACCACATGTTATAGGCATGGTCACGGAGGTAGTTATGCGTGATCTCTTGTATCCCGCCCATTACATCTGCCAAAACCTGAATCCTCTCAGAAGGAACTTTTGCAGCACAAAGCGTACTCACATAACCCAAACTGCGCGAATCAAAAATCCCTCCTATGCGGCGGATGATTCCCTTTGTTTTTAAGTTTTGCACACGCTGCCAGACCTCAGCTTCAGAAACCCCGGTCTCTACCCCTAATACATAATAAGGTCTTTCATGTAAGGGGAAGGAATCTTGTATTCTGTTCAGGATAAAACGATCCAGATTATCCACTTAATTCTCCCCTCCTGCCATGGTATAAACACCACGGCTCTTCTGCCATATAGTCTCCCTCATGATAATAGGCGGCACGGGCTCGGCACCCCCCGCAAGCCTTTTTGAATCCGCAGGTTCCGCACCCGCCTTTGTATTCCAGGGTCCGAAGTTCCCGAAACACAGGATGACCGGCCCAAATCTCATCAAACGGAACTTCACGAACGTCCCCGAGTGGAAGATTCAAATAGGCGCAGGGCTGTACTTGCCCTTTAGGGCTGATAATACAATAGGCTGTTCCGGCCAGACAGCCCCTGCTAAAGCGCATATTCATCCCCAACTGTTTGGCTATGCGCATAAATTGCGGAGCACAAGTCGGTTTTAACTCAATGTCAACGGTCTGCTGTTTCTTCATGATCCTTGTAAGGACATCTTCATAAGCCTCTGCCCGCAGGGATTCCTCTTCAATGGAAACAGCCCGCCCTGTTGGAACGAGAAAAAAAATATGGTGGGCAACGGCTCCTTCTTTTACTGCGAAATCTGTCAGAGCTTCCAACTCAGAGGAATTCCATTCCATGACCGTGGTATGAACCTGGAAGGGAAGTCCTGCTTCCTTGCAATTTCTCATCCCTTGAACGGTTTCGTCCCAGGCATCCTTATAACGGCGAAAGCGACCATGCTTTTCCCTATCCAGGGAATCCAGGGAGATACCCATCCCCATAGCACCGGCCTTTTTGAGTTCACGTGCAAGCTCAAGTGTAAGGAGGGTTCCGTTCGTTCCAAAAACCGGTCTTAACCCGCGCTCTCTCGCGTAGGCTACCAGTTCAACGATATCTGCCCTCATTAAGGGCTCTCCTCCACTGAAGATCATAATCTTAAAACCGGCTTTGGCAATCTGATTAAGCATTGCTTTGGCCTCGGATGTACTCAGTTCTTCTTCGGCTTTGCAGCCGGCATCCCGATAACAGTGGTCACAATACATGTTACAGGCATTTGTGGTATTCCAGGATACGATCATTTTAGAAAACTCACTTCCTTGGTGGTGATTTCTTCATCCGTAAGATAGCAGGCGGGATCCGATTCCCACAGGTCACCTGTCGCCGCTTCCGCCCTTGTCCGGAAATTGCCGTTACAAAAACTCACATATTGGCACCTGGAACATCTTCCCTTTAAAAGGGGCTTACGGTTCCGTAGTCCTGCCAGGATCGGATGATTCATATCCGTCCAGATATCCCCGAATTTCCTTTCCCGGACGTTGCCAAATGTAATGTGTTGTGTAAACTGGTCAGGGTGGACGTAACCCCAAGGATCTACTTCGCCAAAAGCTATTCCGGAGCGGTTCCCTCCATTAAGCCCGATTAGATTTTTAATTTTACAAGCCCTGATCGGGTCTTCTTTCAATGTGCGAAGATAGAGATATACCCCGTCACAATGGTTATCTACTGTTAAAATCTCTTTTTTTAACCCCCGCTGCTGAAAATCCAGGGTCCTGTCAATAATCACATCCATGGCCAGGCGGGACTCCTCGGGAGAAAGATCTTCTCCCATCATCCCCTGACCCCGGCCGGAATAAACAAGGTGATAAAAACAGACACGGTCGATATTTTCTTCTTCAATAAAGTCAAAAATACTGTCCAGCTCTTCATAATTATGCCGGTTGATCGTAAAACGAAGCCCTACCCGCTGGCCGGCAGCGACACAATTTTGTATTCCTTCCATAGCAGCCTGAAAGGCCCCGTCCTTACCGCGGAACCTGTCGTTAATTTCCCGCAGCCCGTCCAGAGAAATTCCTACATACCCAATGCCAATCTGTTTAATCCTCTCGGCAATCTCACGGGTGATTAACGTCCCGTTTGTGGATAAGGTCGGCCTGATGCCCTTCGCAGCAGCATATTCCGCCAGTTCAAAGAAGTCCGGACGAATGAGCGGTTCCCCTCCGGAAAAAAGCAATACGGGAACCCTGAAATCAGCAAGATCATCAATAAACTTTTTTGCTTCTCCGGTAGAGAGCTCTCCCGTATACTTTTTGGAATCCGAATCCATGTAGCAGTGAACACAATGGAGATTACAGGTTCTCGTTGAATTCCAGACCACAACAGGACCGCTGCTTCCATTTGCCCCATGGAGAGTTTCCTGGCCTGTTTGGCTATAACGAAGGGTATCCCCGTAATATTCCGTATCAAATAATAGTTTGGTTACACTGATCATGCCCCTACCCCCTGTATCAATCCCTGAATCAATCCATCAATGGTATATTCTTCTGCTTCATAAAATATGTTCAGCCCTAGTTCTTTTGCTGTATTGCTGGTAACCGGCCCAATGGAAAAGGCCTTTACTCCTGATAAAAGTTCCCTTCTGCCGTCTAACAATTGCAGAAAATTTTTTACCGTGGAAGAGCTGGTAAAGGTCACCGCATCGACCCTCTTTTCCAGGAGTAACTGCTGCAGCTCATTTTTTTCAGCCTTTCCCGGAGCAGTCTTATAAGCAGGTATGTCGGAAACTTCAGCCCCCATCATTTTCAGGGCTTCCGGTAAGAAAGAACGTGCTTCTTCCGCCCTGGGTAAAAGGATATGCTCTCCGGGCCGGATCAGACTGCTCAGCCCCTCAACGATCTTTTCCGCCCTGTATTCCTCCGGCAGAAAGGATACACGTAAACCCCGATCCTCTAAAGACCGTTTGGTGGCCGGCCCGATCGCGGCGATTTGTATTCCCGCAAGCTCACGGATGTCTTTTTCCTGCCTGAATAACTCGTTTAGAAAAGCTTCAACCCCGTTCACACTGGTGAAAATGACCCAGGTGAATTTCCCGATATCCTCTATGGCCCGAGGCAAAAGGCTGGGATCGCTCGGATGGACAATATCAATGACCGGAAATTCCAGCGGTTCCCCTCCAAGCTCTTTAATTGCTTCAGAAAGGACACTGGCCTGATGCCTGGCTCTTGTAACCACAATTCTCTTCCCGAAGAGAGGTTTATGTTCAAACCACTTCAGCTTTTCCCTTAATCGTACCACTTCCCCTACAATAATTACAGAAGGATTCCGCAGCTTTTCTTTTTCAACCAAATGCACAATGTTCTCCAGCCTGCCAGTTACTACTCTTTGTTCAGCCCGTGTTCCCCATTGAACAATTCCAACCGGAGTTGCAGGATGAAGTCCATTGGTCATTAGTTTGCGGCAGATATAGTTCAGGTTTTCCATCCCCATTAAAAAAACAAGGGTACTCCCGGATTTGGCCAAAGACTCCCAGCAAATTGCCGAATCGTTTTTTTCCGGTTTTTCATGTCCCGTGATCACTGTAAACGAGGAAGTAATATCCCGGTGAGTCACGGGGATTCCGGCATACGCCGGAACAGCGACGGCAGAAGTAATTCCCGGTACAACCTCAAAAGGAAGCCCTGCCTCTGCCAGTGCCTCCGCTTCTTCTCCACCCCTCCCGAAAACAAATGGATCTCCCCCTTTTAAGCGGGTAACGATTTTTCCCTGCAAAGCTTTTTCTACGAGAACCTGATTAATTTCAAGCTGACTTAAAGTATGTCCATCGGGTGATTTACCCGCATAGATGATTTCACATTCCGGTTTTGCCGCTTTGAGCAAACTCCCGGAAACCAACCGGTCGTAAACAAGGACATCGGCCTTGGAGATGCATTCCAAGCCTTTTATCGTTATTAACTTTGGATCTCCAGGTCCTGCACCGACCAAAAAAACACGACCTTTACTCATGTAACCCCTCCTGTTTTCTTCCCATCTGCCTGCGGATATCTGCCAGCAGTTCTTTTGCACCCAAGCTTTTGAGTTTCTCAGCGGCTTCAATTCCGGTTGTTTCCGGGTCCATGCCTTCCTGTGAAGTTTCCAGAATAATGGTCCCATCAAGGCTCGTCACATTTCCTCTCAGAGTGAGCTTTCCATCCTGGACGGCTGCCAGAGCGCCTATCGGCGCCTGGCACCCTCCCTCAAGCTGCTTCAGAAAGGCGCGTTCAGCTCGTGCAGCATATTCTGTATCCCGGTGGTTAAGCGGTTCAAGAATTTGCGTGATATCCGCACGCGATGCGGCAATTTCAACCGCAATAACTCCCTGGCCAACTGCCGGGAGAATAATATTCTCAGAAATATATTCGGTAATCCTGTCTTCCCAGCCCAATCTATGTACTCCGGCCGCGGCCAGAACAATTCCGGCCATAGCAGCAGATTCCTGCAGCTTTCGCCATCGCGTATCCAGATTTCCGCGCAAGTCAGTGAATGTAAGATCCCGGCGGAAATACTGCAGTTGGGTTTTACGACGGAGACTGCTGGTTCCGATTAGCGAGCCTTCCGGCAGTTCAGCCAAAGGAGCCCCGTCTTTACCCAGGAAGACATCCCTGTGATCCTGTCGCTCACAAAAAGCCCCGATTTTTAAATCTCCGGATAATTTGGTTGGAAGATCTTTCAGGCTGTGAACCGCCATATCGATTTCTCCCGAAAGAAGGCTTTTTTCCAATTCCTGCGTAAAAAGCCCCTTGTCACCGATTTCAGGAAGGGGGGTATCCAGGATTCTGTCTCCCTTCGTTTTCATGGGAACCAAAACAAAATCGATATCATGATGGTGCAGGGATAAATGTTTTTTTACCCATTCCGCCTGCCAGACAGCCAGTTTACTCTCTCTGGTACCAATTCGAATCGTCTTCATTCTGCTTTCTCCATATGAGGTTTACTGGGGGGGCGCCATTTGAGTTTTCTCTTATATCGACAGAAATCAAGTCTTCGTTCACATCCAGTCTAAACGAGTTTTGCAATATTTCGGTATACAAATGACCCTGGGGGGTATCGGATACCTTTTTGAGGGTAGTGATTGGAACGTGAAGGAATTTGTTAATAATGGAACTGGCCAGAGAGCGGATCACTTTTTCCTGCTTAGGACTAATCTCCCCGAGTTTGGCCATGGCCTGATCCAGCTGGGCATTCTTAATTTCTTCTCCGCGCTGCTGCAGAGCTAAAATGGTAGGTAAGACAAATAATGAATTATGCCACTTCTTAAAAAGGGCCATCTCTTCCTCAATAATTATTTCTGCGTCCTGAGCCGCAGATTCTCTGGCACTCTGGTGGTGATCCACAACACTGCGCAAATCATCGATATCATAGAGGGTTACCCCTTCAATATCCCTGACGCCTGGATCAATATCGCGGGGAACAGCAATGTCTATAAGCAGCATTGGGCGGTGAGGTCTTTTCCTCATTGCTTTCCGTAAAGAATCAGCCGTGATGATAAACCCTTTTGATGCTGTTGCAGAGAAAACAAGATCCGCTTCTTCCAGACAGCTTTCTAATTCCAATAATGATACGGCTTCTCCCCCGCAACCTGCGGCAAATTCCCTGGCTTTTTCCAAAGAACGATTGGAAATCATGAGTGTCGCTGCACCCCTGGCAACCAAATGTTTCATGGTAAGTCCGCTCATTTCGCCCGCACCCAAAACCAGGATTTTTTTATCCTTAAAACTTGGGATATACTGCCCCGCCAGCTCCACCGCCGTATAGCTGATTGAGGTAGAATACCGGTCAATGCAAGTTTCCGTTCTGACCCTTTTCCCAACTGCTAAAGCCTTTTGAAACATGACGTGGATGATCTTATTGTTCACTCCCGCTTTAGAAGATAATTCATAGGCTTTAGCCACCTGCCCCAGAATTTGAGATTCTCCGAGAACCATAGAATCCAACCCCGAAACCACCCTAAACAAGTGACTTACCGCCGGGTACAAAGTATGGGTGTACAAGTACCGGTGGATGCTATGGCTTTCATCCTGAAATTTCCTGACAAAATAATCCTGAAGAAAACGCGTACCCAACTCGACATCGGTTGTAACCGCATAAACTTCCATTCGATTGCAGGTGCTCAGCAAAACAACGCCTTTCATTTCGGGATATATGCTTAATTCCTTTAAGGAGGAAACAATCTGCGAATGATGGATGTTTAATTTTTCCCGGATTTCTACAGGGGCTGTCCGGTAGTTTAATCCAACAACGACTGGAAACAATTCTCGATCACCTCTTTCGCTTGATCCAGCTGTCCTTTTTTAATCAACTGCAGAACTCTTCCATCTGTCACCTGAGCCCAAAGCTTTTGACGTTTAATCCCGGGAAGCTTATTCTTAGCCTCTAGCCGCCATGTTCGAAGGAGCTCCAGATATTCCGCCATTTCGTTTCCATAGAAATTTTCCAATTCCTCCCGAATCTGACGGGCAACAAGCGGGCTGCTGCCGCCCGTTGACACAGCAATGGAAAGATCTCCTCTCTTTAAAACAGAAGGAACAAAAAACGAACATTTCTCCGGATCGTCCACAACGTTAATCAATATATTGCGCGCTTTTGCATCCTGAGCTACCCGGGCATTTACTTCTTCTTTTTCCGTACAGGAGAAGACCAACACGGCGTTTTGTATATCTTCCCTTTCATATGTTTTGTTAATCCATATACAGTGTACTCCATCTATCAGAGGCTGCAAAGCAGGAATGATTTCTGGCGAAATAATTCTGACCATAGCCCCATACCGGAGAAGGGTTTCAACTTTACGGCAGGCTACCGTTCCCCCGCCTACTACTAACACAGGCTTATGATTCAGATCGATATAAACAGGATAGTAATTGGCCATCTCAGAAACACCGCCTATCGGGAAATATCCTCGTGAGTTTTTCTATCCACCGTAACTATGCAGCCCCGATAATAAGAAGTTTACTCCAAAATACGTAAATAACACAAGGATAAAACCCCCGACCACGAGCATATTGGATTTTTGTCCCTTCCACGATTTCTGCCGGTAAAGGTGAAGGTATACCGCATAGATAATCCACGTGACCAACGCCCAGGTTTCTTTCGGGTCCCAGCTCCAATACCGTCCCCAAGCCTGTTCAGCCCAAATCGCTCCCAGGACAATCGTTACGGTAAGCATCACAAAGCTGACTGCTACGATTTTGTAGATCCATTCCTCTCCCTTGGAGGAATTTGCTCTCCACAGCTGGATAGCCGCAAGCCCGGCAGCAAGGGCAAAGCCCCCGTATGAGAAAATTGCAGTCAGAACATGACTTGTAAGCCAGGGACTTTTCAATGCAGGCATGAGAGGTTTGACATCTCCAAGCTGTTCCGGCATCAGGGTAACGATAGACCCTACCAGCATAGCCGCAATCATGAGGACAACCCCTCCGGCGTTATTGTTCCGGCTTTTCAGCTCATAAAATGCATAGGCTATCACAGTGAAACCCGAAAACGATAAGATAAACTCCGCGCCATTGGTAATCGGGAGCCTGCTGACTAAGAGGGCACGGGATATGAGTGCCATAAGATTTGTGGCTATTCCGGCAATGGCAATGAGCAAACCCGTTCTGGCAATACTTTTATTTTTATTTCCCAGGAAGTAGCACCCTGCGGCAAGCAGATACAATACCAGTGTTACATAGACAAAATCCTCAATATAGTTTGTCATTGGACAACCCCCGTTTTTTTCTGTTTTAAGAACAAAGTAAGACATGTCCCTGCCATTAACATTAACATCCCTGCCATAGCAAGGGATAAGCCCGGGTCCCTTTTGACGGTGAGAACAGAAAATGGCTTGACACCATTAAATTGAACTGTTGTTCCCGGCTGAATTTCAACCTTTTCCCCGAAAGATACTGCCCCCACATCCAATAAGGAACCTTTTTGGTATAAGGAATATACAATTCTGGGGTTATCCGGTCTAAGGGTTTTGGACTGCATGCCGTACTCCGGATCAAAATTAGGAATATATTTATAAATCCTAATTGCCTTATCTGTTCCGGGTATCTGCAAAAATTCGCTTTCCTGAAGCGTCTTTTTTTCTTTCCATCCGGTATTTGATTCTCCCTGCAGTTCAACCCCGTAACCAAAAGATGACTGGTACGCCTTTATTCCGGCATATTCGAAGGGATTATTGACACTGATATCTTTTTCCCCTGTTACAGCTCCGTTCTCCACTAAGCTAATGTGGGAAAAATACTGAGAAGGGGACCCATCTGCGTTAAAATCAATATTGAAGTCGTCAAGTTTAATCATAAATGGTTTCGTCTGGTTGAATATGGTTTTCATATCCACAGTTTGTCCCTGGTCAATTTTAATTTGTGTACTCTCTCCCTGAAAGGAATAGACAGATCCTCCAATGAGGATGAATACTACGCCGGCATGTAATGTCATCATCCCGATTTGCCGTAGAAGTATTTGACTGCTCTTCTCTGCCTTAAGCCCGTGCTTAAAGAATTTTGTGACTTGATTGGTTGTACACAATGCCATATTCAATAGTAAAAGACCAAGAATAACCTTAAAGGGTAAAGCCTGATAATATTTATCCGTGGAAATACCTGACCCTATTGCTGCTAAGAGTCCTATCACAGCCAGTAAAGAAAGGCCAATTTTCATGGAAGACATGAAACGCAAAAAACGCTGAGTTTTCTTAATTAGAATCATATTTTCCCCTCTCATCCCGTATATTGCCTACTCTGAAAAGTTCTTTTACTTTTTTGCATACGAAAAACCCCTTAGGAGATATTTCTAACAGTATTTCCTTATTCTGGACATAAAATACTGTATAGCATGATAACCATGCCAGGTTCAGTTTCAGGCCAAGGCCTGGGGCAAAAAGAACCAGATCAGCCAAACCAACAACGCACCGTAAATAATTATTTCCGCGATAATTAATAGAAGATTTTTTCGGTATCTTCCCAGCATTTATTTTTCCTCCCTCTCCATTCTTTCAAGTTCCAACGGATACTCATGTTCCATGACTTCCCGGCTGACTTTTCCTGTCAGCCATACCCTGTTCATCGGGAAATAATCAGGAACAAAATGAACGGCATAAAGATGCCAGGTAAAAATAACCAATATGGCTAAAAGCCCTTCCCCCTGATGCATAAAATGGGAACTCTCGATAACCCATCTGGGGAGAAAGGTGTTGGCTGTTCCCGGAAACCACAAAATCAAGCCGGTTAAAACCATGACCGGTGTCCCCCAGTATTCCGCCAGATAATCGACTTTTTCTTTATAAGAGTATTTTCCAAAACGCGGGCCTTCTTTGGTTCTTCCGGTCAAATAGCCAATATTGGCATAAAGGTCTTTTAAATCCTGAAACCGTGGAAACATGGTTCCCCGCAGCTTCCCTTGGGAAAATTTAATAATCAGATACACGATGTGGTACACTGCAGCAACAATCATGATAACCGCTGCCATCAAATGAATGTTAAACAGTACTTCAAAAGAGCCAAATACTTTAGCCAAACTTTGTGCCCATGGTTCAAAAGCAAATTTAATGAGCAAGCCCGTTATTGCCAGCAAAGTAAAGCTTAACATGATGAGCCAGTGTTGAAAGCGCTGGTGGAAGTCCCAACGGTCATATACTTTTGCAGAATCAAGATCCATTTCCTGAACCTCCTTTTTCGCCGAAGGAAATTAAACCAAATAATCCTAGGAACGCCTTGTGCGTAATTTATGAAACAGGTCGAGCAGAATATGAATCAAAAAGAAACCAACCACGAGCAATATCAGCCACATAAATATTTTTTTAACCCAATACATGGGAGCGCCAAATCCCTGTGGGGTCATGGCATAGTGCTCTACTGCATTGAGACCCAATACGGCTCCTCCATGACATTTACTGCACAGGGAAGGAGTCTTCTCTTCACTGGTTTGAGAGCCAGGATTCTTAGAACTTAAAACTTTATGCGCACCATGGCAGTCCGTGCAGCTTGGAGAAGTAGTTGCGCCAAGTGCTACGGCTTTTCCGTGAAAACTTTCCTGATACTGAACAGCAACTTTTTGGTGACAGTTTCCACAGGACTGAACCTGGTTTTTCTTATTGGCCGGTGAGTCTGCACCAGCTACCTTGGTAATGTTATGCCCGCCATGACAGGTAGCACAACTTGCACTCATATTATTTCCGGCGTGAACACTGTCCCGATAACCTGACCAAGCCTGGTAATGGCAGCTTCCGCATTGTTCAGACATTCTTGACGGGTCGGTGGACATGCCGGTCTGATAAGGCTCTTTAAAATTATGGCAGGAAACACACTGCTTGGTTCCATGGACTGACTTTTCATATTGTGCCCTGTCAACATAAAGAGAAATCTTTTGATTATTCCGTGTGACCGTTAGATTCTGGTTTTGGTGGCAAGTAAAACATAATTCTTTATCCATGGTATTGGAGTGAGTTACCTGCTGGGCTTGGGCTATATCAACATTCAAAGAAAAAACGCAAAGAAATACCGTTAGAAAAAAAACCTTTTTCAATCCATTTTCTCCTTTCTTTTCATTTTAACCTGTTTTATTTTTTCCTTTTCTTGTTTAATTATCCAATCTAAAACAGCGATTCTTTATTTTATTTTCATAGATGAAAAAATAAGGGCAGACAAAAAGCGTCTGCCCTTACTTTCATATTGCTTGTTTTATTTTTTGACATTTGCCTCTATGTTTTTCACATAATCTGTATTGGTAATCTCAGTCTGTTTGGTGGCTTTATCGTCACCCAACTTATCATAAGGCATAGCGCCAAAACTATGATCTCGGGTGATATGGTCGCGTAAGTCGGTGGGGTTCTTCCACATTAGTTTTTCGAGATCAAAACTGACCCCTTTATGGCATTTGCTGCAGTTATCCTTAACCGGGTCATTTCCGATTACCGTTTTACCGCTGTCGTTTACATTATGCGGGGAATGACAGGAAAGACAGTTGTTGGTTTGTTTGCTTGCAGCATGTTTACTGGCAAAATAGTCTCTTGTGCCATAATGGTTAGCGGCTTCCCATATGCCTGTCGTGGTATTTTTGGTAGGAACACTGGGATGACATTCCATACAGGCTTTTTGATCAACTTTCATAGTACCTGCTTTGTTATCGGCCGCGACATGAGTTCCTCCCGGACCATGGCAGCTTTCGCAGCCTATCGTTAATTCCTTATCCGATTTTCCCAATCCCGGACTATGACAGCTGCCGCATGTATAACTGGACCCGCCCCAGTCCTCCGTACCGTCCTTATTGAAATCACCTGTGCGGGCAGCCTGCAAGGTCCATTTATCCCCTTGCTTTTTAACAGCGGCAACCCTGTAAGTTTGACTCTTAAATCCGGCTGTTGCCGGAACAGGAGCAATAATATAATCATTCACCATGACTCCGTAGGCTTTTGAAAGATCAATGGTTGTAGATTTGGGATTGTCCGGAGTATCTGCATCGAAGATAGTTATTTCTTTGGGCAAATCAGCTATGTTGTAATCTGAGAGGGGTTTAAACGTGCCCATGTGCTTCGTTTTCATAAATCCCTCATATGCTTGGGCATGACAAGTTTTGCAAGCATCGCTCCCTACATAGTTTGCTGCTGTTGTTGTAGGTGTAGGGGTTGGGGTGGGTGTCGGAGTTGGCGTTGTCTTTTGACAGCCCACAACGACAAGAGCTACTACACAGATGAAGCATAGTAGTAAAATCAAGTATTTCCTCTTCACTCTCGGCTCGCCTCCTTAATGATTTGAGATCATTTAGAAATAGTTTTTTCATTAAGGAATTATTTTATCCGCAATAAATAAATAATAATTGTATATTTTAATATCAACCAATGCCGGATCAATATCCTATCTGGCAACTTATCATGAAAACAGTTATTATAATATTACTGAACATATCAAAAAGATTATTCACGCATGTAATATATCTGAGCAAAACAT
This sequence comes from Peptococcaceae bacterium, assembly GCA_012517475.1. GTDB lineage: Bacteria > Bacillota > Desulfitobacteriia > Desulfitobacteriales > Syntrophobotulaceae > Dichloromethanomonas. Next base: position 36,034 of record JAAYUV010000027.1, read on the forward strand.
TCTGAATCCAAGGTAAAGGGGTGGGTAAAAATGAAATTTGGATTTTCTACTTTAGGTTGTCCGGGTTGGCCTTGGGGAGAAATTATCACTTCCGCTGCCGATTTAGGCTATGATGGTATCGAGTTAAGGGGAATTGGGAGTGAAATGTATCTGCCTCATGTCAAGGAATTTGCCCGGGATAATCTGCCTCACATCCACAGCAGGCTGAAAAAAATGGGCCTTACAATTCCTTGTCTCACCACAGGGGCCTTTCTATTTGATCCGGAAAGAAAAGAAAGTGCCCGTGAAGAAGTAATCGCTTATTTAGAATTAGCTGCTGATATGAAAGCACCCTATATCCGGGTTCTGGGAGATGCCAATCCCCAACCTGGTCAAGTGGATGAAGATCTTTTGGAAGAGAATCTGGCTTTCCTGCTGCCCCTGGCTGCAGAGAGGAATGTCGTATTATTATTGGAAACAAACGGAGTTTACGCTTCCTCACCCCGAATCATAACTTTAATGAAAAAAGTTAATCACCCAAACCTTGGTTTATTATGGGATATCCATCACCCATACCGTTTTTTCCAGGAGCCGGTTGCAGAGACATACAATACCCTTAAACCCTGGATCAAACATGTCCATGTGAAAGATTCGGTCGTCTCCCAGGGCAAGATTCAGTATTGCATGTTGGGTTACGGTGATGTGCCGGTAGCTGAAGCGGTATCACTCCTGGCGGCAGACAACTTCTCCGGTTTTGTGGTACTGGAATGGGTCAAAAGGTGGAACATGGATCTCGAAGAACCGGGAATTGTATTCTCCCATTATCTGAGTACCATAAAAAGAATGCTGACCTAAAATCACAATACAAATAAAAAGCCCGATAGCTTGATTTTGATTATGCTATCGGGCTATTTGTCTTTAAGCTTCCGATTCCCACTCTCTGACCCGGGCTACTGCTTTTTGCCAGCCACTATAGTACTTGTTCCTTTCTTCTGCCGGCATTTGCGGACAACCTTCGTATTGATATATGTTCATATGTACATAAAGATTGCTTAATTCTGTTCCTTTTCTTTAAGATAGACAGAGACAACCTCTAAAAACTTTACAACATTAATTGGTTTAATGATATACTCTGCAAACCCGGCTTTTAGTGCTTTTTCAATGTCTTTTTCCATCGCATTGGCACTAATGGCAATCACCGGAATGTCTTTTGTTTCACACCTTTGTTGGTACTTCATTCTCATGCGTGCTCTTCTTTTATTTTTAATATAGCAGGCAGAGCCTTCAGAAATGCCTCAACAATAAACGGGTCAAAGTGGGTTCCGCTTCCATTTTTTATCTCCTCAACCGCTTCTTTTTCTCCCCAGGCGTTTTTATATGGTCTTTCTGAAATAAGCGCATCAAATACGTCACAGATTGCCGTAATCCTCCCAACCAATGGAATCTCTTCTCCCTTAAGCCCTCTGGGATAACCGCTTCCATCCCATTTTTCATGATGAGATAGGGCAATAATCTCTGCCATTTGAATCAACTCCGAGGAACTTCCGGTAAGAATTTGTCCACCCAGAACCGTATGGGATTTCATCTTTTCCCATTCACTGTCGTTAAGTTTTCCGGGTTTCAGCAAAATCTCATCAGGGACCCCGATCTTTCCAATATCGTGCATGGTGCAGGCGTGCAAAAGCAAACGGTTTTCCTTTTCAGAAAGACCTGCTGCTTTCCCTAATTCAAAAGAATACTTACTCATGCGCGTAATATGATCGCCGGTCTCATTATCCCGGAATTCTGCAGCCCGTAACAGACGATATATCAGCTCAAGCTGCAAATCCCGAAGTTCTTTGGTTCGTTCCTGAACTTTATCTTCTAATTCCTGGTTTTGTCTTTTCACCTGATTATGTAAAAGACGGATTTCCAGCATATTATGAATTCGATTCAAAACTTCCGCATGATCAAACGGTTTACTGATAAAATCTTTTGCACCCTTTTCCAGACCTAATATCCGGTGTTCCAGATCATTTTGAGCAGTAACGATAACAACAGACAAATAGTCTTCACCTTTGACTTCATTCAGAAGCTCCAGAACCTGGAAACCATCCAGGTAAGGCATTTTATAGTCAAGTAATATTAAATCAGGCTGATATTCGAGATAGTACCGGACCGTTTCTCTCGAATCAGTAATGGTTTTCATGTTTCGATAACCGGAAACCTTTAACAGCTTTGCCAGCAGGAGAATATTTGCCTGATGATCATCTACTATTAAAATTTTAGCATTGAAAATATCTTCGTTGACCATGCTGGCCATGTTGGCCACCACCTTGTATGTATAGTACTTACCATTTGCGTTAAGTTGTGAGGATTATGCCAGAATAATCAAAACAATCTAATTATTATGTTTGTCTAATAATTCGCTGCGAAGAATTTTTTTCCTTGTATTTTCTTAACACTTCGAAAATTTCTGTCCCTCTCAATACTATCATCCGAAATATTTTGGTCATTATTAATCTACAAAAATATTGGAATTGGTCAGAGGATATTATACCTCAACGATAACTTATTTCCTGATTCTTCATAAAAATATCTGAAGAAAAAAATTCACCCGGGTTGTATTGATAAAACAGACCCATATATTATGGTAAGAATTATTTTTGGGGTGATGTTTTATGAAAGCAATCGTAAATTTAAACGATCATTTGTTTCAGGCAGGCTTTATAGCCATTATTATCAATTTTATTTCAGTTTTGTTTTGCTTGCCGGTTAATTCCGATACCACCCTGGTTCATGATTTCGGTCACCCAACTACACCCTATGTCTTCAAATTCCCCGAAAAAGGAATACCTGTTTTGATGTATCACTCGATCAGCACCATCCCCAATAATACGCTCGGCATTCCCGTAGAACAATTTAAGGAAGAAATGCAATGGCTCTACAACCAAAATTATCATCCCCTGTCCCTGGAAGAATTTTATGAGGCCTTGGTTAATGAGGCTCCGGTCCCGGAAAAACCTATCCTGCTGACCTTTGACGATGGATATTTGGATAACTATAGTGCAGCGTGGCCTGTTTTACAGCAACATCACTTCCGGGCAACCTTTTTCATTGTTACCGGTTCTCTTGGGCCCGGAATGATGGACTGGAAAGAACTCCAGGATTTAAAGGACCATGGAAATTCCATAGGAAGCCATACCGTAAACCATTATGATTTAAGGCAGCTTTCATCCGGCGGGCAGGAAGATGAGCTATCTGCGTCAAAACAAGTTCTTGACGAGCATCTTGGTATAAACGTCCAGGCTTTTTGCTTTCCTTCCGGACGGTATAATAACAGAACCCTGGAGTTAATGCCCCAATTGGGGTACAAACTAGGGTTTACAACAATACCAGGTAATGTTCATCTGGGTGATAACCCCTTAACACTTAAGAGGGTACGTATTTCCGGAGGAATGTCGTTTGTATCCTTTCAAAAGTTATTTCCATAAGTTTATGCCATATTCCTGACAGCACATTTATTGCGGGAATAAAAAAAGCAAGGGACCACAGCCCCTTGCTTATAGTGCCGCTACATATTTACTTAGAATACCTTCCAGTCTGGAAATGGTAATCGGTTTTGTAATATAGTCATCCATTCCTGCGGCGATACACTTTTCTTTGTCCCCTTGCATAGCATAGGCCGTCATGGCTATAATCGGAGTCTGACTGTTCAGGGCGGATGATTTTTTTATGACTGCGGTTGCTTCGTATCCATCCATTACCGGCATTTGGCAATCCATTAAAATCAGACAGTATTTATTCTTGTTGCTTACTTCTACAGCCTGCTGTCCGTTTGACGCCAGCTCAGCTTCATAACCGAGCCTTTTTAGCATGATCATTCCCAGCTTTTGATTAGCCTCTTTATCTTCCACAAGCAAAACCTTTTGACCATTGGTTTTATTAGGTTTTTGTTCAACAGTATAGCGGGTAACAAATTCTGTTTGTTCCTCCTGAAGATCTCTTTTGCTGACTTCAGAAATTACATTGATCAGCTCTTTTTTCCTGACCGGTTTGGATAGATATCCGTAAAAACCAATATTCCGGACTAATTTTGCTTCCCCCTTCTGAGCCGACGAAGTAAGCAGAATTAGACGGATTTCCTTTAGCCCCGGATCTGACATGATTTCTTTAGCCAGGTCAACACCATTCATTTCCGGCATTTGATAATCTACAAGAATAATGTGCGGCAAGTTTTCGGGCAAGCTTTCCCCAAGAATACGCAGGGATTCCTTCCCATCCTTCGCCTCAAGCACCTTACAGCCCGTTTCCGCAAGATAAGCTTTGATGATCATCCGGTTCCTGGAATTATCATCCACAATCATGACAATAAGTTGTTCAGAATGACTCGTCTTAATCTTCTCTTCCTCTGCGGCAAGATGACTTTTCTCCAGTTCAAGGGTTATGACAAAAGTACTGCCTTTCCCTGCCTGGCTCCAGACTTCAATATGACCGCCCAGCAATTCCAAAAGCTTTTTGCTTATTGCCAGGCCCAGGCCGGTTCCCTCATACCTGCGGGTTGTCGAAGCATCAGCCTGTACAAAAACCTCAAACAACTTTTGTTTGGTCTCTTCCGTCATACCGATCCCTGTATCCGATATTTCAAATTGTAAAAGGACTTTTTCCTGGTTTTCCTGAAGTTTCCTTACTTGAACAGCTACTTCTCCCTTTTCTGTAAACTTAACCGCATTCCCCACAATGTTATTTAACACTTGCCTCAATCTCCCCGGATCTCCTTGAACACCTTCAGGAACATCCGCAGCGATAAAGGAAGAGATTTCAATCCCTTTTTCATCTGCTTTGGGAGAAAATAATGAAACTACTTCTTCCACAAGCCTTTGCAGGTCAAACGGGATATGATCGACCAACATTTTTCCGGCCTCAATCTTGGAATAATCCAGGATATCATTAATCAAAACCATAAGGGCGTCTGTTGAACTCTTTACTTCCTGCAGATAACTTGCCTGCTCTTTATCCAGTCCCATGCCGGATAGCAATTCGATGAAACCAATGATTCCATTCATTGGTGTTCTAATTTCATGAGACATATTGGCCAAAAACTGGCTTTTGGCAATATTGGCTGCTTCGGCAGCTTCCTTTGCCTGCATTAATTCCAGCTCCGTCTGTTTTTGCTGTTCCAGGCTTTTAATGAATTCGTTAAACCATTTGCTTAATTCGCCAATTTCATCATCGGATGTTGCTTGTAAACGGGTACTGTAGTTAATGGTCCCTTTTTGGATCTCCTTAAAATAATTCGTTATCTGGCGGATGGGATCTACAAATTTTTGAGAAATGACCAATCCAATAATAAAAATTAACACAAATGAAACAAGCAAAAAGAGAATGGTGTTCTTTTTAATATCAAAAACTTTAGCGGTTATGCTTCTTTCCGGAATAGCAGAAATCAGCAGCCAATCGTTATCATTTGACTTATCATAAGTAATGAGTTTGTCTTCACCATCTATGTTCTGGGTATAACTCCCGGATTCATTTACCAGATTGTTTAGCAGTATTGGGTCAAGTAAACTTCCAATGAGGAATTTATCGGGATGATAAACGATTCTGTTTTTCCTGTCTACGATCATGTAGACCGCATCATCCGCCGAAGAGTTAACAAAGTGATTATAAAAAACTTCCAGATTATAATTGATCAGCAACAGCCCGATGGGTTTTTCCTGCAAAGTATCCAGATCAAATTTTTTGAGGATTTTGGCAACAACAATAACCTTTTTATTCTTGGAATTGAGATTGATGTTATCTTCAATGCCTTCCCACAATACAGCTTTTCCCGAGCCCAATGTTTCCTGGTAAATGGCATCCTTAGTCTTGGTATTGATATCCTGGACATTGAGAGTATCCCCCACGTGATAGTGGTCCCCTCTCAGAGAGTAGATATCAATGGACACAAGTCCTTTCAGATTGGTGAAATTACTCAGGATATACCCGATTTTGGCCTGGGTGTTTAACCTTTCAAAATCACTGACGTCATTTTCCGTATTGGCCAAAACATTTTGAATATCTTCGATGCTGGATAAATTGGCAACAAGTCCTTCAACTTCTTCCATGATCAGTTCCAGATAACGTTTTTTCTCTTCCATCAGCTGCAAAGAAGCATTGTTGATTTCGTTTTTCAAGATTGCTTTGGACTTGCTGTATGATGCCATTCCTAAAAAGGCCAGGGGAACGACGCTGGCCAATACGAGATAAATTAAAAATTTTTTGGTTATCGTGATTTTAGAAGGCTTCTTAAACATGAACGAACTTTTCATCTCCAGGCTGCGCCTCATGTTCTATTGGTTTAAGGCGCTGGAAGTAATCACCTTCATCGGAACATAGGTTTCGGGGGCTTGTTTTTCTCCGTTTAGCATTGCAAAAGCAAATTTTATTCCGTTATAACCCTGAACATCTGCCTGCTGGTTAATTGTAACCTGCATTCTACCGGTTTTTATGGCCCTCAAAGCTTCTTCCAAGGCATCAAACCCGGCAACCAATACATTCTTCTTTTTTACACTGTCCAAATACTGGATAGCCCCTAAGGCCATCATGTCATTGGCGCAAAAAATCGCCCCTATATCAGGGTTTTTGGAAAAGATCTCAGAAGTTACATTATACGCTTCGTCGATCTTCCAGTTGGCGGTCTCCATGGCAACAACCTGAATATTTTTATTCTCTTTGAAAGCCCTTAATGCTCCCTTTTTGCGCTGTTCAGCATTATCAGCGGACCGTATTCCTTCCAGAATTGCCACTTTGGTGGGTTTGGTAATTTTATCGCTGATGTATTTAGCGGATTGGTAAGCCCCGGCTTCATTATCCACACTGATAAACGGCACATCGAGCAGGCCGATATTTTTCATGGTTTTGGGATCGAGACGGTTATCGATGTTAACAATCTGGATTTTTGCATCCTGTGCTTTTTTCAAAACCGGAATCAGATCCGTGGAACTGCCCGGAGCAATCACAATGGCGTCAACTTTGGCATTGATTAACTCTTCAACAATCGCAATCTGCTGGTCAATGGAAGTTTCCTTGGCACCGGTTTTTACAATGAGATTAATCCCCAATTCATTTTCCGCTTTCCGCGCGCCTTTTTCCATTTCAATAAAAAACGGATTGGTCAGCGTTTTCATCACAAGGGCTATATTTTTTTTCGAACCCGCCGCATTGGAATTTTCTTTCTGCTCACTTTTGGCCGTATTATCGGTTGCAGCCGGAGTGGGATTCTTCGCACAGCTTATCAGGAGAAAAGAAACACAAATTAGAGTTACGCATAACAGAAACCCTTTTTTCTTCATAGTAAACTCTCCTCGTTTTATTTTTACGTTTCAACCTGTTTGTTCCCACTGAAAATAAGCGTAAAGCTGCTCGATCACTTCATCAATAAGGCCTAATAGTACAGACATATTGCCGTCCATATTTTCATAATCTCTCTGTTTAAATCTCATATCGCATTGGACGGCATGCTCATATACCTTCAACGCATGATAGTTCCCGGCAATCCCTTTTACGGTATGCGTTGATTTTTCAAGCCGTTCCAGATTTCCGGATAACAAATTCTCTTCGATGTTTTGCCGTTCAACCTTAATATCTTCCACAAAGACAAGATATAACTCTTTGATTGTATCATCATCTAATCCCAACTGGTCTTGAACCTCATGCAGGTTTACAATGCTGGAATTCATCTCATCACTCCTCTCCCAAACAACCAAAAATCAGACCCATTGAAAGTGTATGACTTAATAAACCATCTCAAGGTAGGGCTACGTAATGTATTGACGCTTTCGGTTGTCGGAATAGTATTTAAAGTCATTAAAGATGTATTTTGATTATACATACATAAAACCCAACAGCTACCCTTCGTAACTGTTGGATTTTTAATTGCCTTACTTGCTTTGCACTTAGCTTTTAATGTCATAAAGATCACCTAAAGCCTCAGAAATCGTGTTAAGCTCATTTGCAAGATATACCTTTTCAAATGCCTCAACCAGTAAGGGATCAAACTGGGTACCGGAATTAATCTTCAATTCTTCGACTGCCTGTTCCATTGTTCTTGACATTGGCCTATAGGTACGGGGTGAAGTAATTGCATCTACCGTATCAGCTACACTGACGATTCGAGCCAGAAATGGGATATCATTGCCCTGGAGACCGTCAGGATATCCCTTACCATCATAGCGTTCATGGTGATACCGAATAATCGGCAAAATTTCATGGGCAAATTTCAATTTTGAACAAATAACTTCTCCCCGATGCGGATGTGATTTCACAATGACCCATTCCTCTTCCGTCAATGCCGATGGTTTATTCAGAATAGCATCCGGAATGCCGATCTTTCCGATATCATGAAGGATTGCCGCGCGCCAAAGGTCAACCATATCTTTTTGATTCAAATTCAGATGCTTGGCAATGGCCATGGCATACTGCGCCACTCTCTCCGAATGCCCATGAGTGTTGGTATCTTTGGATTCAAGCGCTAAGGTCAGGGAGAAAATAATATTTTGGGATTCGTCTAAAGCCAATAAAGAATCATGTAACTCTGCGTTGGCTACTGAAAGTTCGAGATTCTTTTTCTCCAATTCACTTTTTTGTATTTCAATCGTTTTTTTGCTATTAAAATCATTTACCTTGGCTATAAAGAGAATCCGGGAAACAAACACAGCCAGTATCACTAAAACCGTACCATTAAAGTAGTTCGCACTTAAGGCTGCAGGACTAGATTGGGTAAAAGTAATCCCTATAAGGAACACAATATGGCAAATGGCATACATTCCAAGATTACTTAACGGTTTTTGATAGTTTATGATGGCAAAAAGCCATATACAAAGAACATAAATCGTTATTTCCCCATGAATCAATTGATCTGCAATGGTAGTGAAGGAAGCGCCTAATAATATAATAAAGCTAAACGTTAGAACAAAGTGCTGTTTAAGTTGAAGTGTTAAGGCTTGAGAATAAGACCTCCTGACAAATAGATACCCATATAATAAAAATAACAAAAGTACATAAAAAAAATGGGAGTAAAGAAGAAACCTATAGCCACCATTTTCTTGCCAAAGTCCTTGACGATATTTCATATAATCGGTAAAAAGTAAAATAATAAAAATAAAAAACAATAAAAAACTTAAGTTCCTGGATCGTATATAATTTGACTCGATTAGTTCTCTTTGGAACTCCGGTTTATTTTCTTCCGGAATATTATAGTTTTGAAATTTCTTGAGCATGGAATTAAATTTCACCCTATTCCAAATACTTATTACGACAAATACCGCAGACTTGTATCGTTATAATATTTGACAAATAGAATGCAAATTCCTTTTTGTTTGTCGATTTTCGGCTATAAACTATAAATATTTTTTCGCTCGGACAGAAATCCAACTTTCTTCATATAAGAAATTATTTGCATTAAATATTGATCACCAATGTCAGGCCATTCAAATCCCAATTGTTTTAAGAATTCAACTGTTAATGCGGATTTTACTTCAACCCCTGTACGGAAATCCAAATTAGCGTTGAGAGCTAAATCATTCACAATACCGGCGGTAATCTCCCTGCCTTCCTCACTTTGGAGAAGTGTAGAGATGACTGAGGAAAACTTCTCACCGGATACCCTTTGAATACTTATCCCATTCGCTCTTAACAATTTTAAAAAGTCCCCTATTTTAATAGTATGGTGATTGAAAATGTGAAAAATAAGCTGTTCTCTTGGGGCACTTAGTATGGATACAATCGCTTTCGCACAAGCATCTACTGGAGTGAACTCAATGGTATCTTCCAGGACACTTTCCGGAAGGCACCCTATGGAAAAAATACTTCTTAATCTGCGATAAAATGCATTCTCCTCTATATTCAACTGGAATTGACCATCAGAAAAACGCCCGGTTAGGTTTCCTACCCTGAAGATCGTTGCTTTCAGACCATTTTCTGCCGCCTTGATCATCAAGGACTCCGCCTCAATTTTGCTTCTTACATAGACATTGCTCCGGTAATTCTGCCCGCTGTACAAATTTTTCTCAGTAAAAGCGAAAGTATGTCCTTCAAACCTCATGTAATTTCCGGAAACACTGAGGGTTGAAATGTAGCTCAGGTGTTTGCCGTCATTCAGGCAAAAGTTGATCACTTCCCGGGTACCTTGAACATTGATTCGATCAAAATCCGAGTAAAAACCGAAATGTTTCACCAGGGAGGCGGAGTGAATGACCGCCTCAATATTTTCTGCAAGCTGGTCATATTCCTGTTCTGAAAGGCCAAATCTCTTCTCCGAAATATCTCCAGGAATTAACACAACCTTTTTTTGTATAACGTTTAACGGTAAATTCGGAAAATAGAATTGGACTAAATCCCAAAACCTCTTTTCATAGTCTTGTCCCCTTACCAAGCAGTACACGTTTCCGAAGGAGTTCTCTAAAAGCTCAGCAAGAATATGCATCCCTAAAAAGCCGGTTGCCCCGGTTAATAAAACATTGCCATTTCTCAAGGTTCCCGGGAGATAATATCTTTCCGATATTTCCCAATCAAGGGCTGAATAAGGATTTGTAACGTCAACCTTCTCTTTTTCCTTTAAAGTTTTGTCTTTGATTAAAGAGGCAAGCTCCCGGATACATGGGTATTCATAGAATTCCTGTGCTGATAAATTCCATTCCTTTGACAAGGTAGAGGATAATATCTCTAAAATTGCCAAGGAGTCGCCGCCTAGAGTAAAGAAATTATCCTCGATACCTACTTTCGGGATTTCAAGCACTTTACTCCAGATTTCAGCTAAAGACTGTTCGATTTCATCCCGGGGTGCAACATATTCATTTTCATCGCATTCTTCATAAATATTGGGGTCGGGTAAGGAATTCCGGTCTATCTTCCCGTTATAAGTTAGGGGTAAGACAGAAAGCCAGATAAATTTATGAGGGATCATATAATCCGGTAAATATTGCGCTAAATAATGGCGCAATTCCGTTACAGACATCTGTTGATCACCAATAAGGTAAGCGCAAAGGAATACCCTCCCCGCTGTATTCGAATTACTGGTGACAACAGCCTGTTCAATATGGTTATTTCGTAAAAGGACATTTTCTATTTCGCCTAGTTCAATCCGGTAACCCCGTAATTTTACTTGATGATCATTGCGGCCGATATAGATTACTTCCCCATTCTTCTGCCATTTTCCAAGGTCTCCGGTCTTATACATTCTTGTTCCTGGGATAAAAGGATTCGGTACAAATCGCTCTGCCGTCAATTCAGGTTTGTTCACATAACCTCTGGCCAACCCGTTGCCCCCGATAAAGATTTCACCTACTGCTCCTATTGGAACCGGTTTCTTACTTTCATCCAAAATATAAAGACGGGTATTGCTAAGGGGTCGGCCGATTGTAATCTCCTCAGGATACTCAAGCAGCTTCATAGAAGAAATAATTGTTGCTTCTGTGGGACCGTAAGCATTATAAATCCGGGCAGTTGTATATTTCTTAAGTTTTGTCAGTAGAGATACTGGAAATACTTCACCACCTATGATTAGGATAGATAACTGATCCAGATAAGATGTACTATTATTAAGCAATGCAATTATTCTAGATGGGGTTGTCCCTAAGACATCAATTTTATGTTGGGCCAGTAATTTCGTTTGCATTTCTGGATTCGCTTGTTCCATATTATTGGCAATAATTACTTTCATCCCTGCCAGTACAGGCAAGATGTTTTCTGTAAAGAAGATATCAAAAGATAACGTAGTTAATGAAAGGATGGTTTTATTCTGTAAATTTAACTTACAGGTAATTGCCTGGACATAACTGGAAAGCGCCCTATGTTCAATCATGGCTCCTTTGGGTAAACCAGTTGAGCCCGACGTATAAATAACAACAGCTAAATCAGATGGATTAGAATAACAAACCAGGCTTTTCGTCTCTTCCGCCCATATGGTAGGTTCTTTCATATTAATGATCTCGACTCCTTCTCCATCTTTCGTTTTTTTGAAGGATAGATTGGAGTTCGTTACACAAAAGCGACAATGGCTATCCTTGAGCATATAAGCGATTCTTTCCTCAGGATAACCCGGATCAATAGGCAAATACGCTGCCCCGGCCTTCAGGATCCCCAGGATTCCTATTACCAAATCCAGAGATCGTTCCACGCAGAAACCAATAATCTCCTCTTTTTTTGTCCCTCTCTTTAGAAGAAACCTTGCGAATTGATTGGACTTATCATCCACTTCTTGATAAGTTAATTTCTGGTCCTCAAACACTAAGGCAATGGCTGCCGGGCTCCTTTTAACTTGTTCAAGAAAAAGATCAATGATGTTTTTCCCGGGGTTATCATCAAAATTTGGGCTACTAAATTCATTCAGAATAAGGCGTTCTTCCTCTTCGGACAGCAAACTAAGCTCACTGATATTGATATTAACATTGGATATAGCCCGGGCAATAAGGTTTAGCATACCTTCATGCATTGCTTGGATATCATCTTCTAACAATACTTCATCGCCATAAAAATAGTCAAAATGAAATGCCCCCTCATTGTGCATATCATCAATATTTAAACGTAAAGTATTTACCTCTTGTTGAATAAAGTGGTGTTCAATGGTGACAGATATTCGATCTTGCTCCAAGGACGCATTCAGATAGGCCAGAGAAAAATCGAATAATTCATTTTTGACTTTATGAAAATCCCGATAATTTTTTAAGACATTTACATAGGGAACACTGCTATGTCTTAATAATTCAAGCCATTCGGCGTTCAAATACTTTAGATAATCTTTAAAACTCAAACTAGAATTGACTTCAATAATAAAAGGCAAGTTACTGAAGAAAGCCCCAAAGGTTTTTTTGTCTTGAATGGATGACCGGTTAATAACCGTTGTTCCAATCGCAATGATATCTCTGCCCAATTTTTTCCAATAATACAGGGACGCCGCAGCGCTAAATAAAATAAACGGCGTTATTTTCCAATCTGCACAGATTTCTTTTATTTTAGAAGAGATGTCGGGTGTCAAGTAATAACTCTTTCCTCTGGCCGCTATACTATTGTTTTTTCTTTTATTAAATAATGTAGTCTGAAGGATTTTTTTGATTTTATTATCCCAATATTCCATATCCCTGTAGTAACGGGAAGAAGCCAAATACTTCTGTTCGCTCTGAATATGGTCAATATAAGAACCGCAGGTGCTTTCTTTTAAAGTGCTTCCTTCCATGAGACGTTGATAGTTCTCCACAAGCTGATTCACTAAGAGAATAACCGACCAAAAATCGGCAATAACATGGTGACATTTCAGAAAAATACCGAATTCATCAAGACTAAATTGTATAATCGCAAAATAATATAGATCCTCCTCGTAAAAGGAGAAAGGACTGAGTGTTTTTTCTTGTGTCCACCTGGAATAATCTTCCCTGCCGTTAGGATGACTGAAATCAAACAGCTCAATTTCTTGTTTCCGGTATCCGGCATAATACTGAACGATATGATTGTCTTTATTCAACATCCTTGTACGCAAAGCAATATTGTTTTTGATTAAAGAATTGATTGATTCGTTTAATCGCTCATAGTCCAAGGATCCTTGAAACCTTAGGGTGGCTGCAAGATTTACATAACTTGTACCTGGATAAAACTGTTCAATAATCAAAATAGATTGTTGGGATCCGGTAAGAGGATAGGTTTCAAACGCCATATTTTATTCTCCTCGGTGAAATCAATTTTTTTGGTCTTCCTGCAGATTCCAAGTAATTACTTTTCCCTAGTTCGACGCAAATAAGAAATCTCCTTGTTGGATTGTGATGATTGGGTTCTACATAATAAAGAGAAGTTAAAATTATATTTTTTATTGGATTTCCATTAATTTTCAATTATAATAAAAAATTAAGAACGATTTGAGGAGAGTAAAAAATGACCTTAGAAGAGATAAAACCGTTGATTGATGCTCAGTTTATCTATGAAGGGGAATTGAAGGAGTCTACAAGAATTATTGAGGACCTGGGGGCTGATTCCTTTGATATTCCGGTTCTTCTGAATGCCTTGGAGGACCATTTCAACCTGATCATAAGTACTGAAGAAATGATAGGTTTACGGACACTTGGGGATTTGATCTCTTTGCTTGAAAATCATTTAGAGGGGGAAAAATAAGTGGGTATAGACCAATTTTTAAAAGCGTCTGCTTTGGCCAATCCGGAGAAAATTGCTTTTTTCTTTGAGAATGAAAGTATTACATATGGCCAATTAGACCAAGAGGTTAATAACCTGGCCCAGGGTCTCATAGATAACGGGCTAAAAGCCAACGATAAGGTCGCTGTTATTTTGGGGAATTGTTCCGCTTTTGTGAAGATCTATTTTGCTATTATGCGGGCAGGAGGAGCCATTGTTCCCTTAAACCTTCTTTATAAAGAAGAAGAAATAAAATATATCTTAAAGGACGCAGATATTCAATTTTTGGTGATCCATCAAAATAATCTGACGGATTTAGAGAAGCTCCTGAAAGAGTTTCCAGCATTAAAAGCAATCGTCATAGGAGGAACGAAGGAAAAAAATATTATTCCTTACGAAGAGCTCCTCAACAACCAGTCTGCCCCCGTAAATATCCCTATTGACGGAAATAATATTGCCGCCTGTCTTTATACATCCGGGACAAGCGGCAAACCGAAAGGCGCCCTCCTTACTCACGGTAACCTGATGTTTTTAACCGAAACCTGCAGGGAAAGAATGGGTATTGGTAAAGATGATTCCGGCTTATGCTTCATTCCTCTCGCTCATATCTTTTCTCTGTTGGTAAATATGTTAATTCCTGTCTACTTGGGTGCAACTTTCACCATTCTCCCTCAATTTATCCCGCAATTGGTTTTAAATGAAATCAGCAAAAAGAAAATTACGTATTTTGCTGCTGTCCCTGCTATGTACGGGGCCTTATTGTCCCTTCTTTCCCAAGACCCGAGTTTTGATATTTCTTCATTAAAACTGTGTGTTTCAGGCGGATCTCCTCTTCCTATAGAAATAACAAAAATATTCAATGAGAAATACGGTATTCCCATTATTGAAGGAAGCGGCCCGACCGAAGCTGTGGCTTGCTTAGGACTACCGGAAGCCAACAAACCCGGTACTGTCGGACTGCCTTTTAGAGGCGTTGAGGTAAAAATTATAGACGAAAATGAAGAAACCCTTCCCCCCGGAGAAGTTGGAGAGTTTTGCGTGAGAGGACCTAGTGTCATGCAAGGGTATCTAAATCTTCCGGAAGTGAATGCTGTAGCCCTCAAAGGGGGATGGTTCCATACCGGGGATTTGGCCAAAATCGATGAAGACGGCTATGTAAGTATTATTGGAAGAAAAAAAGATATGATTTTGGTAGGAGGCTTCAATGTTTATCCCGCAGAAGTCGAGCAGTGTTTATGTCAGCATCCGAAAGTTTTGGAAGCGGCAGTGATCGGCATCCCGGATAAAGACAGAGGGGAAATCCCGAAAGCCTTTATTGTTTTAAAACCTGGAATGGATGCCGAACCCAAAGAATTTATCCTTTATTGCCGTAAACTATTGGCTAATTATAAATGCCCCAGGGAAGTTGTTATTGTGGAAAAACTTCCTAAAAACGAGATGGGGAAAATAGATAAAAAGTTACTTTAGATTAAGTTCTAAATGACATGTTTAAAAAATCAATTCATCTATTTAGACAAAGTAAATAACTAGGATTACACCTCGACGAAGCACTTCTTTCGTTTCCTTTAGAATGAGTGGATGGTAAATATCACTATTAAACCCTGGAAACCTTATTAATAAGGATTTTAGGGTTTATTTCGAAATCCGAATTAGACCCAATAAAAATCATTTCGTTTCATTGAATAATTACCTACAAACGACCATTAACTTAAGTAGAACTTAATGAAATCAGGTTTTTGATTATCCCTTAGACCATTAAAAATTATTAAGATGCAAGAACAACTTTATTTCTTCCTGTTTTCTTGGCAGTATATAAAGCCGAATCAGCTTTTTCAAATAGTAAATTAATATTATCAACTGTATCTGGGTAAGTAGCTACACCAATTGATACAGTTATTTTTATTATTTTTTCCTCATTGATATTAAACTCATTTTTTTCGATAGTTTCTCGAATTCTTTCTGCAATTTCTAAGGCTTCATTTTCAGGGATATTATGCAATAAAACTGAGAATTCTTCTCCGCCGTTTCTTGAAATAATATCTGAATTTCGGCAAACATTTAATAATAATTTACTCAAATCCTCAAGAACTTTATCACCGCTTTTATGCCCAAAAGAATCATTAATATTTTTGAAATGATCTATATCAATCAAAAGGATTGAAACAACTAATTTATCGATTAGGTCTTGATGTAGTTTTTTTATCTCCTGTTCAAATTTTCTTATATTATTTAAGCCTGTTAAGTGATCCTTTAATGAATCTTCTTTATACTTTCTATATAAAGTTTCAAGATGGAATTTTGCATAAATATCATGTTTGAACAATTTTAAAAATAAAACTGATACAAATATCGCTAGAAAGGTAAAAGAAAAACCGTTTATTAAGTTAACATTCAAAAGGATAGGATTTTTTTGAGTATTTGCCAATAATGCAAGAAAAACAATCCCAGTTTGAAAATACATAAAAACAATCATTCTAACACTTTGAATCAGCAATACAGCTGCAAAAAAACATATCATCAAAAAAACAATAATCTGACCGTGCCCCAATTGGTCACTATAACCGGAGATTACTGCAGTTATATTTAATAATACTAAATAGAATAAATTAGGTAAAAAGCTTATTCTGATTTTGGTTAACCGTAAAATAAGAAAAATTATACAAAGAATTTCCATCGCTATATGCTCATAAAACAATGATGGATAATCAGGGGTCTTGTTCCCCATGAAAAAATAATCCCTAATGATAAGAATTAAACCAATAACGAAAACAAAATAAGTAAATTTCCAAAGCTTATTAAAATTTTGATTAGTAATCTCTTGTCTTAGATAGTCCTGGAAGTTTTGTTTCTCCATGCTTTCCCCTTCATTTACTTGATTTTGTATCCATTCCTTAATACCTTTACGAGTAACAATTCTTCCTTTTATTGAGAATCTCTGTCATAAGACCAAAAATCAACTTCTAAGTATAGTCATTGCCACATCTAAATCTTAAAGTTACTGAATATATATTGTTCTACATATATCCATAATTTCCTACATATTTTACCATAATTAATTTGATAACATATTTAAAACGAAAAAATCGATCGCTCTTTTGATTACAAGTAATTCATAAATACATATATTCAGTAGAGTGAAAGGCTGAAAATTATCAGCCCCTCCTCATCAAACCGTACGTGAGGTTTTCCCTCATACGGCTTTCCGATGTTCGTCATTTATGAGCATTCGGTTATGCAAGTTTTACGGTCTGATAACTCGCTCGCCCTTTCTCTGAAAGGTACTTCCGTCGATACGCTTCAGTGCGGGGGTTTCTCCCTACACAGGCATCCTAGCTACGAGGCGTCTTGGTACTTACCTCAACTGGACCTTCACCAGTTAGATAATGCGTGCTTAGCTGGGCACACCGGATGCGGAGCGCGGCTGTTACGACGGCCATGGAAGCGTGAAGGTCTGAGTGACCTTCACGGTGCAGCAATGCCAAGGAGGGCAAGGAGCTGCTCGCCATGAAGGGCGCTATCTGCCGAAAGCGAAATTGTGGGACCCAGACCAATCCCAGATACTTATGGGCTGCATATATTTGCTTAAAGAACATTGTACTAGGGATGAAATAAATCAAATTGCTTTTTCCGCCTGAATATAGCCGGCTCCTTGTACATAAGGGGATAGTTTCCAATTTTCCGCTGTTTCCATCAGTTTTTTCTTCACATCATCAGGGAGCAGATCAGGATGCACTTGAAGAATCAGTGCGGCAACACCCGCACATATCGGTGTCGCCATGGATGTTCCCGATAAGGAAAAATAATTATTTGCTACCCGATTTGCTTTGTTTAATTTATCCAGGTATGAGTTAGGTGACCGTAAGGATACTATATTCACTCCGGGGCTTATTACATCCGGTTTTACCAATCCATCAACGGTTGGACCTCTGCTTGAAAAGTCCGCTGCCTGGTCATCAACACGTTCCTTCGTATTCTCATCGTCCATAGCCCCCACTGTAATAACCTTCGGACTGATTCCGGGGCTGGAAATCGTCTTTTCATCCGGTCCTTCGTTACCCGCTGCGACACAAACAATAATTCCTGCATCCCAAGCGGCTTCTACAGCTTTAACCATTGGGTCGTCTGCTGCCGGGACAGTTGCACTGCTTCCCAGGGATAAAGATAACACATTAATGTTAAGGAGTTTTTGGTTATCAATGCACCATTGGATACCGGACATGACGCTGGATAATGAGCCTGAACCCATTCTGTCCAGTACTTTTACACCGACAAGACTTGCTTTAGGAGCAATGCCGGTATACAGTCCGTTGGAAGCTGCGCCGTCTCCCGCTGCGTCCCCTGCACAATGTGTTCCGTGTCCATTATCGTCATAAGGATTCGTCTTATTCTTGACAAAATCCTTAAACGCTTTGATCCGGCCCAGTAAGTCCTGATGAGGATAGATACCCGTATCGACAACAGCTATGGTGATGCCCTCACCCTTTATGGCTTGAGAATGCAAAACATCGGCTTTAATAGCGGACCTCGCAATATCAAGTAAGGCTCGGACTTTTCTGTCAGTGTGAATCTTTTTTACAGACCCATGGTTATCCAATAAGGCTTCAATTGCAGCAGGGGTTAAAACAGCAGAGCAACTGGAAAAACTGGGATAGTGGTGTTTTATTTCGGATCGCCATTTCTTTTTAATCACTGAACTTGCCAACGATACTTTATCATCATACAAAGCATCATCATGAAACTCGATAATAACGGAATGCTTTTTTACGTTTTTTACGGTTTTTTCTAAAAAATTATGCATAAAGCAAGGGACCCAGCGAAACGGACGATAAAGGTTAATAAATGCCTCTTTGAGTTCCCTGTCAAGCTTGGTAGGATGACGGCGCACTAATTTGATCATCGAAAAATGATACATATTGAGTTCCTCCCATAATCGGATAAACTGTTTATGTATTGTATGAGACGAACTCTCTGTTTGTCCCCAGATAAAGTGAAACTTCAATAAATCAAAGAACCCGGCAGCTACCTCATGTAACTGCCGGGTTCTTTATCTTTGGAAGTCAACCTGTAAGCCGAGTTCTGTACCTCTTGCGAGGTGATGATCATCTATCTGGGACTGCCGTTACCGGCAGCCTCTAGCGACCTAACCCGGGAACAGAGCGGGCCGCTCCATTGTTCCTCTATTTGGTCTTGCTCCAGGTGGGGTTTACATGGCCAGCCAGTTACCTGACTGCCGGTGAGCTCTTACCTCGCCTTTCCACCCTTACCGCTTACAGCGGCGGTATATCTCTGTTGCACTTTCCTTGGGGTTACCCCCACCGGGGATTACCCGGCACCCTGCCCTATGGAGCTCGGACTTTCCTCAGAGACGACCTTTCGGTACTTGTCCCCGCGATCATCCGGTTGACTTCGCCACACAATCTTACTAAATATCCTGGATTTGGTCAAATAAATCATGCAAAAAATTTAGTAATGATTTATATAAAATTTAGTGTTTTACTATCATAACACTACAAAATAAAAGTTCAAGGATCAATTTTTGACAATCTAAGCAAATTTTCACTCTCAATTTTCTTCTTTATGTTAATAGTTATGCACAAATTGTGGATAACGTGTGGATAATTATGATTGTTTTGCTGTTTTTTAAGTCATTTTATCATATATGGCATTCTTAATCATGTTGATAACTTTATCCACGACTTTGCCATGGAACTGTATTCGTCGAACTGATCACCAATTCTACCCCTGCCAATGACTTATCCTCCCTCAGGTAGGTATAAAGCGACTGAATCATAGGAATTTCGCTAAGGAAATGCCCTAATTGAGCTACCGCCATGCCTCCTTCCAGAGCATCCAACACGCCATGATGGTCAATATCCCCGGTTATATAAAGATCCGCCCCCTTGCTGAGGGCCTTCTGAACAAAACTGCTCCCGCTGCCGTTTACGATCGCAATTTTCCTGATTTTCTGCTGCGGATCACCGGCAAACCTCATTGATGAGAGATCATATTCATACGGGAAAATTTTGGGGTTATTCGAGGAAAGGGACGACAGGAATTTTTCCCATAAATCACCCAAAGCCATGGTTTCAGGCAAATAGCCGATCACCCCATACCCTCTTTTTCTCCCGGTATTCATGAGGGGAATCAGGTCGTAGGCAGGCTCTTCATATGGATGTGCTCTATGCAGGGCTTTAACCGCTCTCCCCAGGGATTTTTCCTCAATAATACTCTCCAATCTGATCTCCGGCACACGGGTTAGTTCACCGATTTGACCGATTACCGGTTCCGATCCCAAAAGGGGCCTGAACATTCCCTCCCCTTTGGTCTGATAAAAACAATCGGAATAATTGTCGCTATGCTCCCCGTCTGTGATCCCGGAGCCTACGCCTTCAGCGGCCAGTGCTTTGCGGACATCTTCAGCTTGTTCTTCCGGAACAAAAGTTACGATTTTGATCAGTTTCTCCGAGGACGTTACATGAAAAAATTCTGATTTCTGCAGCCCCAATAGTTTTCCGAAGGAGAGTCCCGAAGAAAGAACAGATTGGTCCAGGTTCGTATGAGCAGCATAAAAAGAAATCCCGTTGCGAAAAAGGCTTAACGGCAATAATGCTGCCTGATTGTCCATTCTCAGGTTTTTGAGGGGTTTAAACATAAGGGGATGATGGGAGACAATCAAGTCAGCCTTCTCCTTAATCGCCTCATCAACCACTGCCATGGTAACATCCAGAGAAAGCAAAATCTTATATGCCTGCTGCGCACTGCTTCCTACCAAAAGCCCAGGATTATCCCATTCTTCCGCCCAGGAACGGGGCGCAACCTTTTCTATTAATTGTTCAACCTGACCTACTGAAACAGACATCGAATTCCCTCCATCACGGTTATTTCCTCAAAAAGTTCCTTTGCTTTTTCTTTTACCTCTATTCTGTCCGTCTGCTGCATTTCCTGAGCAACCTTTTTTCTTCTTTCCATCTGCGCTTCAAATAATTGCCTGCATAAACAATTATGGTTTCTAAGGATTAGGGGGCCAAAACCCCATACTTCTTTACCCAGGATCATCTTAACACGTTTCTCGCCCATGGCATTGCAATGCCGCTCTATTTTAAGGTATAGGTCCTCAACCTGACTTTCCACATCGTCAAAAGTAATTCCCTCTGTCCTGGAGAAGTGAATAACCGAATAAATCCTTGCATCTTCCTCCACCAGAAGCTCATCTTTGATTTTCCAGCCTGCTTTTAATAATTCACGCCGGACCTTTCCTTCAGCCCCTTGAGGCTGCAAAACCAGTTCATTCACCTCCTGCAGGACATCCTTTTTTTCACCAAGAATTTGCAGGATGGTGTTTCCACCCATTCCGGCCAAAACCAGAAAATCCACTTCCCCCGGTTCTATCGGAAGCAGGCCATTCCCTTTCCGAATGTCGATTTTCTGATGATAACCATAGGCCTTAACCGTTTCCAAGGCAGATTGGTATGGTCCTTCGTGAATATCAACCCCTAATGCCCTGTTGATGATTCCCCGCTGCACCAGGTAAACCGGCAGGTAAGCATGATCTGTTCCTATGTCCCCCAAAACCGATCCTTCTTTTATAAACGAAGCAATCGTCTGCAAACGGGTACCCAGGGTTATCGGATGATTATTCATTTCCGCCTCCGGTTTTAATGACTATCATTATTTTACCATAAGTCGTAAAATAATAAACTCCGGCACTTTGTACCGGAGTTCCGGGTCTTTTTCAATTGAGTAATAGATTGGTGGGCCCACCTGGGATCGAACCAGGGACCAACCGGTTATGAGCCGGCCGCTCTACCGCTGAGCTATAGGCCCAATGAAATGGCTCCCCGAGCTGGATTCGAACCAGCAACCTACCGGTTAACAGCCGGTTGCTCTACCGTTGAGCTATCGAGGAAAGCCTGCGTCGTTTATTATACGGAATTATTTCTGGATGGTCAAGTATTTAAAACGATTTTTTATCGCATTTTATAGATGACTCATTAAAATCTAAAATAGTGAAGCGATACAAGGCTGCAAAAGAAAAGATGTTCATTAATGTAATTGACATATCAAAAAACATCAAATGTTTATTGCCGATGTTGCTTATTCCATTTGTCGAATTTTGTACGCATTCACTAATTGTAGTTTAAACTTTCATCGAAAAAAGCTCAATATGAATTTGTTTCCATTATAAAATTAATAAATTTAGTTATTGCATGTTAATCCAGGTAGTCTTTCAGTTTTTTACTGCGGCTGGGATGACGCAGTTTCCGCAGGGCTTTTGCCTCGATCTGCCTGATCCTTTCCCTGGTTACGCCAAATTCCTGTCCGACTTCTTCCAGAGTTCTCGTTCTTCCATCGTCAAGACCAAAACGTAAGCGTAATACTTTTTCTTCTCTGGGAGTCAGTGTCTCAAGGACTTCTTCCAGCTGTTCCTTCAGCAGGATAAATGAAGCAGCTTCGGAGGGCGCCGGAGCATCCTCATCGGGAATAAAATCTCCCAGGTGAGAATCCTCTTCTTCTCCAATCGGGGTTTCCAGTGAAACAGGTTCCTGAGCAATTTTTAATATTTCCCGCACCCGCTCTTCCGGTATATCCATCACTTTTGCCGTCTCATCAGGGGTCGGATCCCTTCCCAGTTCCTGCAGGAGCTGTCTGTTTACGCGAATTAACTTGTTAATTGTTTCCACCATATGGACAGGTATACGGATGGTCCTGGCCTGATCCGCAATGGCACGCGTGATCGCCTGCCTGATCCACCAGGTTGCATAGGTGCTGAATTTGAATCCCTTCCGGTAGTCGAATTTTTCCACAGCCTTAATCAGACCCAGGTTGCCTTCCTGGATGAGATCCAGAAAGAGCATACCGCGGCCTACGTAGCGTTTGGCAATACTCACGACAAGCCGGAGGTTTGCTTCCGCCAAACGGCGTTTGGCAATCTCATCCCCTGCTTCCATCTTTAACGCCAAATCGATTTCTTCCTCCGCTGTTAAAAGGGGTACCCTGCCGATTTCTTTGAGATACATCCTGACTGGGTCATCAATCCCTACACCCTCAGGGATAGAAAGATCAATATCGGTCTCATTTGCGATCTCGTCTGCCAGCTCTTTGGTTTCCTTGTCTATCTCTACATCCACGTTGTCATCTACCACATCAATGCCGAGACCGCTGAGTTGATCATAGATTTCCTCGATTTGCTCCTCTGAAAGGTCTACTTTTTGCAAGGCATTGGCAATCTCATCATAAGTAAGATTTCCTTTTGTTTTCCCCAATTCAATCAGGTTGGTGACATTTTCCTTTTTCTGTTCATCAACCATCATGGAATTTCCCCCTTCCAGCGGGTAACTCGTAACAAATCCACCGGTATTATTTTTCGCCACGTTTCAACCGCTCTCCTATCTCCTGAAGCACGGCCAGCGCCCCGGCCATATCTCCGGACTTTTCTAATCTTATCATTTTAGCTTGCAGGTCTTCGACGGTCTCCCTGTTTTTAGCGGCAAGAATCGAAGTTATACAATCCTGAAGTAATATTTCCGCGTGATTGGTATCAATATCCAATTGGTAAATTTCCGCAAGCCTCCGTTGGATCTGTTCATACCAGGAATCATCATTTTCCGTATAATCCAAATTTTTTTCCGGATAATGAGTAAAAATATACTGATGTTCCCGCAGTCTCCAAAAATCTTGTTTTAAGTTTTCCAGTACCCGGGCTTTTAAATGGGGGTACTCTAAAACAAGTCTCAAAATGATTTGTTCTGCACGAAATACTCCTAAAGGAACAAAAGAATCCAAGGGGTAGTCAAATTCTGTCCCTTCTATAGTATTTCTTTTTTTTACAGAAATATCCTGTTTTTGTGAAAAATTTTCTTGTTTCCCTTTGTTATCTCTGCTTTTCTTGTCTAGGCTGTTAATTTCGTGTTGTACAGCTTCCAAGGTAAGTCCAAGTTCAAGGCTTAAATACCGTTCATACCCTTCCCGCTCAACTGGGCTGGGATTTTTTAGGATATCGGGCGCCAGCTTCCTGATTAATTCCGCCTTGTCCGGAATCGTTCTGGGAGGATGCGCACGCGCCAGAACCTTGTATTTATACTCGATAAAAGTAACGGTATTTTCCAGCTTCCGCCGAAATTCATCCGGGGAATGTTTCCTCAGAAATTCATCCGGATCTTTGGCATCCTCCAAAACCAATACCCCAACAGTCATGCCCTCTTCCAGGAGAATCTCTCCGGCCCTTAAAGCAGCCTGAATACCGGCTTCATCGGAATCATAACCGATAATTATCCGGTTGGCATACTTTTTTAATATTTTAGCCTGATCCCTGGTCAGAGCAGTTCCAAGTGACGCAACGGCATTGGAAAAGCCTGCTTTATAAACTGCAATGGTATCCATATAGCCTTCAAGGAGTAAAGAATAGCCCGCTTCCCTGATACCCCGGGAGGCAAAATGGATGCCATATAAGTTTCGTCCTTTATGAAAAAAAGCTGTTTCCGGAGAGTTAAGATATTTGGGTAAGGACCCGTCAAGTACCCTGCCGCCAAAGGCAATCGGTGATGCATGAAGGTCTAATATGGTGTAAATAATCCTCCCCCGAAACCGATCATAAAAACTGTTACCGCCATCCTCGTTGATTTTTTGGATAGCGAGTCCAAAGTCAACCAATTCTTCCGGCAAAACACCTTTACCTGCCAGTTCTGAAAGCAGGCCGTCCCATCTGTCGGGAGCATACCCTAAGCGGAAATCTTTGATCGTCTTCTCTTCTATCCCTCTGCCCTTAAGATACTCCAATCCGGCCTGCCCTTCAGGTCGGTGGAGAAGCAGCTCATGAAAATACGCAGCAGCCAACTCATGAATTTCTTTAAATCGCAACCGCCTGCGTTCATTCTTTTTTTCCTGAGGAGAAAGCTCTTTTGCCGGCAGCTCAAGTCCTACTTTTTCTGCAACGCGCCGGACCGCTTCAATAAAAGAAAGATTCTCCTTCTTCATAAGGAAAGAAAAAACATTTCCGCCGGTTTGGCATCCAAAACAGTAGAACATTTGCCTATCGGGGTTGACATTAAAACTCGGTGTCTTTTCAGAATGAAACGGACAAAGCCCTTGAAAGTTTTTGCCCGTACGTTTTAATACAACATGCTCTGATATGATTTCAACAATATCCGCTTGCCGGCGCACTTCCTCAATAAAATCTTCAGAAATCCTATTGTCCACTTTTAGCACGCCCTTTAATCCCTAAACACTTTGGACACACATTTACATCAAACCTTCTGACAGGCCTTTATCTTTTTCGATAAATTTTTAGTTTTTCCTTCTTTAGGTTATGTTAAATTTTATTTTTTTTTGATAAACTGAAGTATTGGAGTCGTTACTCCTTTGGTATAAAAAAATGTTTAAATATGCTGATCGCATAATTGTCTGTTAATCCTGCAATATAATCTGTAATTGCCCTCTCGGCGTCCCCCTCCGACCACTCCAGATATTCGGGGGGAAGCACTTCCGGATGATGCCGGTAATAGTCAAACAAGATCTCCAGGATTAAACGTCCTTTGCTGCGTTCTTCTTTCAGCTCATTAGATAAATACACTTTCTCAAACATAAACGTGCGAAACTCGTTCATGGCATTCCAGATTTCCCGGGAAAGGGAGATACTTTCCTTCCTCTCCGATGAACTGATCATATCGATAACCATGGCCGTAATCATTTCGCTTGTCGTCGTACCAATAGCCCTTTTTACTTCTGCCGGAAGGTCATTCTTGCTCAGCAGCCCGGCTCTTAAAGCGTCATCATAATCGTGACAAAGATAAGCAATCCGGTCTCCGGTTTTCACTACCTGACCCTCTAATGTTTTGGGTATACCGCTGCCGGTATGATGAAGAATTCCATCGAGAACTTGCTCCGTCAGATTGAGTCCTTTTCCATTATTGGAAAGCACGGTTAAAACCCTTACAGACTGCTCGTTATGCTCGAAACGGCCAATAATGGAAGCAAGGGCTTCTTCTCCCACATGTCCGAATGGTGTATGCCCCACATCATGGCCCAGGGAAATGGCCTCAATCAAATCCTCGTTGAGCCTTAAACCTCTGCCAATCGTCCGGCAAATCTGTGCGACTTCCAGACTATGCGTCATTCTGGTCCGGTAATGATCCCCGGTAGGCGCAATATATACTTGGGTCTTGTGTTTTAACCGGCGGAAAGGTTTGCTGTGAAGAATACGATCCCTGTCTCGCTGAAATTTCGTCCTGATGGTGCATTCTTCTTCGTCATGAAGCCTTCGTGCCTCCGCACTTTTCGCAGCGAAAGGTGAAAGTCTTTGGTATTCTTCTTTTTCCGTTCTTTCCCTGATTAATAGGGACATGCAGATCTCCTACTTTTATCCTGAACCAAATAAGACTAAGAGTCGAGAAATCCGCCACATAGGGCGGAGTACAAGCTTCAGTCTTTGTAAGTATATTCAACATAGAGTTTTATAATCCTCTTTTTGGGTATAAAATTGTAGCATATCTTAGGGGCAAAACGACTAGTTTCCGTAATGTATAGACAGCGTCAAGCGCGTTACGCATGCGTAACGCGATGCGGAGCGCGGCTGTTTCGACGCGTGAAGGCTTTTAATAGCCTTCACGGGATGACCTAGTGCCGCGATGCCATGGAAACGGCACAGGATGTGCCTAATTTCAGCCATGCCATGGAAGGCATAAATGGCTGATGGCAATGAGCGGCTCGCCACGGATGCGTGAAGGCTAGCGGCCTTCACGATCTGCCGAGAGCGGCTATACATTACGGAAACCTTCTTAAGTAGTTTTCAGGGCTGCCCTTAATTCACCGCCCAATTATTCCCATTTTCTTGCCAATTATTCTTATTTTCTTGATTTTAACAGGCTTTGTGCGGCGCTTAATCTGGCAATCGGAACCCGGAATGGAGAACAGGAAACATAATCAAGGTTAATCTCCTGGCAAAACTCGATAGAAGAAGGATCCCCTCCATGTTCACCGCAGATTCCTATTTTGAGTCCAGGATTGCTCATCCGTCCTAACTCTACACAGATTTTCATGATCTTTCCTACCCCGTCCCTGTCCAAAACGGCAAAGGGGTTTTCCGCAAGGATTTTGTTATTGATATATACCGGCAAGAATTTCCCTTCCGCGTCATCCCGGGAAAAACCAAATACGGTCTGGGTAAGGTCATTGGTTCCAAAGGAGAAAAAGTCGGAATAGCGGGCAATCTCATCCGCTGTAAGGGCTGCTCTGGGCATTTCAATCATTGTCCCTGTTTTAAAAGGAATTTCTACTCCTTCAGACTCCATAACTTCCCTGGCAATATTTTCGGTTTGTTCACGGAGAATCTCCAGCTCTTTATAATGCACGACCAGGGGAATTTTGACCTGAGGGAATACTTCATAACCTTCCTTGACCAGCCTGGCGGAAGCTTGAAATATGGCCTTGGACTGCATCGCATAAATCTCGGGGTAAGTAATGCCAAGACGGCAGCCCCGGTGGCCGAGCATAGGATTCATTTCATGCAAGGCCTTTACTTTTTTCAGGAGCACCTCTTTCAAATAGAGGTCTTCCTGAATTTTTCTGTCTTCCAGGTCTTGAGTAAGCTTCAGTCTTAAGATATCTTCCGCCAGTTCTTCCGCATTAGGAAGGAATTCATGCAGGGGAGGATCCAGTAGCCTGATGGTAACAGGAAGCCCCGACATTGCTTTTAAAATGCCGTAAAAATCGTTTTCCTGCATCGGCAGTAACTGGGCCAGCGCCTCTTCTCTTTCTTCCAGAGTCTGGGCCAGAATCATTTTCTGGACAATAGGCAACCGCGCAGGATCCATAAACATATGTTCCGTCCGGCAAAGACCGATTCCTTGAGCCCCGAACTCCCTGGCTTTGGCCGCATCCAGCGGATTATCCGCATTGGCCATAACCTTAAGCGTTCTCAGTTCATCCGCCCACTTTAATATCGTACGGAATTCTTCACTGAGATCGGGATCTTTCATCGGCACCGTTCCGCGGATGACCCTGCCTGTCCCGCCGTCAATGGTAATCTCGGCTCCCTCGGGATATTCTTCGTTATTGATCACTAACTTTTTATCTGAGTAATAAATTTTTAATGCTTCACAACCGCATACAGCCGGTTTTCCCATATGCCTGGCGACGACTGCGGCATGACTTGTCATCCCGCCCCTGCTGGTAAGTATGCCTTGGGCTGCCAGAACACCGTGAATATCGTCCGGAGTGGTCTCCGTTCTGACCAAAATAACCTTTTCACCGGTCTGTCCTAATTTTTCCGCAATGTTTGCATCAAAAACAATCTTGCCTGAAGCGGCGCCGGGAGAAGCAGGCAAACCGGCAGCAAGAATATCCAGTTTGGCTTCATCATCAATCCTGCGATGAAGTAATTTACCCAATTGATGCGGGTCAATACGGCTTATCGCTTCTTCCTTGGTGATAAGCCCTTCTTTACAAAGCTCTACTGCGATCCGGATAGAAGCAGAAATCGTACATTTTCCGTTTCTGGTCTGGAGAATAAAAAGTTTTCCTTTTTCGATCGTAAATTCGATGTCCTGCATATCCCGGTAATGTTTTTCCAGGCTCGACGCAATCCGGCAAAATTGCTCATACAGTTCCGCATTTTCATTTTGCAGGCTCTTGATCGGAAGGGGAGTACGAATACCCGCCACAACATCTTCACCTTGAGCGTTCATCAAAAATTCGCCGTACAGAACTTTTTCCCCCGTGGAAGGATTACGGGTAAAAGCTACACCGGTTCCGGAGTCCCTGCCCATATTGCCGAAAACCATGGATTGAACATTAACCGCCGTGCCGATATCGTCCGGGATGTGATTCACTTTCCTGTAAAACTTGGCTCTTTGGTTATTCCAGGATTTGAAAACGGCTGTGATCGCTTGTTTTAACTGTTCATACGGATCATCCGGAAAAGGATTCCCTGTCTCTGTTCTGATAAGGTTTTTGAATTTTTTCACGAGGTCTTTTAAAGAATCCGGAGTAAGTTCGGAATCAAATTCTGCCCCCTGTTTCTCTTTTACTTCATCCAAAATATTTTCAAACCGGTAGCTTTCTATACCGAGAACAACATCGCCGAACATCTGAATAAAACGGCGATAGCAATCATATGCAAATCTTTCGTTTTGGGTCGCTTTTGCCAAACCATCCGCCGTCTCATCATTTAATCCCAGATTAAGGATGGTATCCATCATGCCCGGCATGGAAATCTTGGCTCCGGACCGGACTGAAACCAAAAGCGGATTCAGCGGGTCACCAAATTTTTTTCCGGCTGAATTCTCAACATCTTGGATGGCAGGAATAATTTGCTCCCATAAACCCCCGGGAAAAGATTCCCCGGCGGTATAATATTCCCGGCAGGCTTCTGTCGTAACCGTAAAACCCTGCGGTACATTCAGCCCAATACTGGTCATTTCCGCAAGATTAGCGCCTTTACCGCCTAAAAGATCCCGCATGCCGGAATTTCCATCACGAAAAAGGTAAATATATTTCTTCATTGCTTTTCTTACTCCCCTTTATATATTTTTTGCATGATAATGCTGGCTGTCTCTTCTACTGCCCTGGTAGTTGTATCAATTGTAAAGCAGCCAATCTTTCTCATAATTTGTTCGGCATATTCCAGTTCTTCCATAATCCTGTTAAGATTGGCATAATCCGCGGAAACCCCCAGCCCCAGAGTCTTTAAGCGTTCACTCCGTATCTGGTTAAGCTTTTCAGGACTTAAAACCAGCCCAAATATCTTTTTGGGGGGAATGATAAAAAGCTCGCGGGGAGGCGTAACTTCGGGGACAAGCGGGATATTTGCCGTCTTAATTCCTTTATGAGCAAGATACATGCTAAGCGGAGTTTTGGATGTTCTGGAGACACCAACCAGGACAACATCTGCAAAAAGAGCGCCGCGCGGGTCTTTTCCGTCATCATATTTCACCGCAAACTCAACAGCTTCCACCTTGCGGAAATATTGTTCGTCCAAACGATAGGTGATGTTCGGAATATTTTTGGGCTGTAAGCCCGTCTTTTCTGCCAGTGCTGAGATCAGAGGACTTAAAATATCTATGGTAATCAGGTCTTTTTCTTTGGCCCGGCGCTCTATGTATAACCTGAGATCGGTCAAAACCAGGGTATAAACCAGAATGGCCTGTTCCTCTACCGCTTCCTCCAAAATCTCATCAATATGTGTTTCATCCTGAACATAGGGAACCCTTCTGATCTTGGTCTTGATTCCGTTAAACTGTGCAGCTGCAGCTCTGCTGACAAACTCTGCCGTCTCTCCCAACGCGTCGGAAATAACATAAATTACCGGGATCTGTTCTGTCACCGGAAATTCCCCTCACTTTCTCAATTACACTATTTAAAGATGCTAACAGCCTAATTCCACAAAAAGATTGGTGACATTGGTCTTTGTAAACCTGCCAACTACTTCAAAAACAGCATTTCCATCCTCATTAATGTAGTTATCCACCACAGGCAGGGTATCAACCTGATGCTGGACGATTTTCCTTGCCGCATCCAAAACAGACTCATCCGACGTAACCATTACAATGTTAGGCATTCTGGTCATGATCACGCCGATCGGAACCTGATGCAATTCAATTTTCCCAAGAGAAGCTTTGAGGATATCCTTTCGGGATACCATCCCTTTCAACTCACGGCCCTCGCCTACCACGATAAGGCTGCCGACATTATTCGTGAACATGGATACGACCGCATCGTAAATCGAAATGTTTTCTTTCACCGCTGCGGCAATAGATTTGAAATCCCCTACCCTAAGCTGACGCATTCTTTCCGCTATGGGAGAACGTCCCCGGTCTTCCTTATAAAAATAACCCACCCTCGGTCTGGCCTCTAAGACCCCGGTCATGGTAAGGATGGTCAGATCCGGTCTGAGAGTAGCCCTTGTCAGTTTGAGCTGGCTGGCTATTTGTTCTCCCGTCATCGGACTATATTTTTTGACAAGCTCCACGATCTTTTCTTGACGTTCAGAAAGCCTCATTAAAATCACTCTCCGGAAGAAAAGTATTAATATTATAATATATTTCTATGCTTTTCAGCGAAATATTATGTCACATTTGATTAAATAATATCACATTATTTTTTATTCGTATAGGGTTATTCAAATTGACATAATATTTATACTATTGATAATAAGGGGTAATTTTAATTAATTTATTGACAGTTTATTCTTTTTCAGCCTAGGATATGTATAACTTAATTTAGAAATTATGTCATATTATTTCTGATCAACCGATAAAAAAACCGTTATGAACATTCCCCTTGCCAAAGGATGACGGGCATAACGGTTTATTTCTTTATAGACAATCTTCAGGTAATTAAACTTATATTTATGCCAATAAGGTGAGATCACCAAGACAGTTTAATTGTTTTACGCATTCCTGTAACAGCCCCAGCCGGGCATTCCGGACTTTTTCATCCTCTATCATGATCATGACGGAATCGAAAAGTTTTTCAATAAAAGGCACAAGCCCTGCCGCCTGAGAATAAGCCGTGCCATAATCGACTGAACCGATGGCATTATTAATGAGAGATTCTTTTTCCGCCAGCGATTTGGCCAGTTCAATCTCAGACGGATCGGTTAAATCGGATAAAGACCAAGGGGCGCCTGTTGCCTTTTTACTTAAGTTCACACAGCGCACTGCGGCATTTAAATAAGCATGAAAACCGTCTTCTTCTCTCCGCTCGGACAGGCATTTGGCCTTTTTAAGCGCTGCATACGGTTTCCCTGCGCCCTGCGCCATAACCGCATCCACGGTATCATAGCGTATCCCTGTCTCTTGAAGCAGATATCTGATTCTTTGATTAAAGAAATCTTCCAGGAGGGGCATAATTTTTGTTAATGGCTCAAGCACAATCCCCTGGTCTCCAAAGATGTTATAGGATTCTTCCAGGAGAGACGGCAGGGAAAGATTCCGGTTATCCTGCATGAGCATCCCGACAACGCCCAAGGCCTGCCTTCTTAAGGCATAGGGATCCTGAGAACCGGTAGGCTGAATTCCAATCCCGAAAGAGCCCACAATGGCATCAATGCGGTCAGCTAAACTTACTGTTTTTCCGGTTACGGAAGCAGGGAACTCATCTCCGGCAAAACGCGGCCGGTAATGCTCGGCAATCCCTGTGCAGACTTCTTTTTCTTCACCGTTATTTTTGGCGTAATAGGCGCCCATAATACCCTGAAGTTCGGGGAAATCATAGACCATATGCGTAACCAGATCAGCTTTGGCCAGATAGGCAGTACGGTCGACCAGTTCCTTTTCCTTCTCATTCAAACCCATTTTCTCCGCAATGATACCGGCAAGCTTTCTGAGCCGCTCAACTCTTTGTCCTACCGTACCCAGCTTTTCGTGATAAACAACCCGGTCAAGCTGAGGGACTAAAGTAGAAAGAGATTTCTTCAAGTCTTCACGGTAATAAAACGAGGCATCTTCCAAACGGGCCTTTAAAACCTTCTTGTTGCCTTCTTTCACAAGATCCAGGGAAGTGCTGTCCCCGTTGCGCACCGTGATAAAATAAGGCAGAAGTTTGCCGTCTTCCCCCCGGACCGGAAAATACCGCTGATGTTCCTTCATCGGAGTGGTTATCACTTCTTCCGGCAGCACCATATATTTAACATCCACTTCTCCCATCAGAGCGGTAGGATACTCAACCAGGTGACAGATTTCGGTGAGAAGGGACTCATCTTCATCTACTTTCCCCCCAACCTTAGCCACCAGAGCCCCGATCTGTTTCCAAATGGCTTCCTTTCTTCTATCCTGGTCGGCCAATACGTAAGCGCTTTCCAATGCTTCAAGATACTCATCGGGTTTTACCAGACGGACATATCCTCCAAGGGTACGGTGACCGCGGGAAGTCCTTCCGGCCTGCAAACCCGCATAACCGAAGGGTATAACCTGATCCCCGTAGAGTGTAACCAGCCAGCGAATGGGACGGGCAAAACGGATATCATACTCGCCCCAACGCATCGGTTTGGGGAAATTCAGCCCGTTGATTAAGTCCAGACAAAATTTGGGCAGAAGTTTTTCTGTTTCTTCCCCTTTTAAGGACTTCATCGCAAAGACATAGGGTACGCCATTAAAATCTTTAATATACAGCTCCTCGGTGGTAACCCCCTGACCCCGGGCAAATCCCTCCGCAGCCTTGGTCGGCTTGCCTTCGGCATCAAAAGCTGCCTTCCGTGCCGGCCCTTTGGCTTCTTCCTGAACATCCGCCTGTTTTTCAGCCAGGGACTGAACAAAAAGGGCAATTCTCCTTGGGGTTACATAGCCTTTTAACTCTTTATACTCCAGGCGGAGCTCCGACAAAAGTTTACGGGCATTGCTCTCCATTTGGGAAACCGCGCCAGGCGCAAACTTCGCCGGCATTTCCTCTGTACCGATCTCGAACAAGAAATCTTTGCTCATCATCATTCCCCTTTCTGTTTTAGGAGCGGGAACCCTAATTCTTCCCTCTGGGTTACATAGGCTTGGGCGCAAAGCCTGGCCAGATTTCTTACCCGTGCGATATAACCCGTTCTTTCTGTTACACTGATTGCCCCCCTGGCCTCAAGAAGATTAAAGGTATGGGAGCATTTCAGTACATAATCATAAGCGGGTACAACCAGCCCGTATTTAACAGTCCGTTCCGCTTCTTTTTCATACATTTCAAACCAAGTTCTTAAAGCCTCTACATCAGCGACTTCAAAGTTATACCGGGAATAATCTTTTTCGTTCTGAAGGTAAATATCCCCGTATCGAATATCTCCAACCCATTCGATATCAAAAACACTGTCTTTTCGTTGAATAAATTTAGCCAATCTTTCAATTCCATAGGTTACTTCAGCGCAAACAGGTCTACAGTCAATTCCGCCGCATTGCTGGAAATAGGTAAACTGAGTAACCTCCTCCCCGTCCAACCATACTTCCCAACCCAGCCCCCAGGCTCCGAGGGTTGGGGATTCCCAGTTATCCTCAACAAAACGGATATCATGGTCTTTTGGATTGATGCCCAATCTCTCCAAACTTTCCAGATACAGTTCCTGAATATTATCCGGTGAAGGTTTCATAATGACTTGATATTGAAAATAATGCTGCAAACGATTGGGATTCTCTCCGTATCTCCCGTCAGCAGGCCTTCTGGAAGGCTCTACATAAGCTACATTCCAGGGTTCAGGGCCCAAAGCCCGTAAGAAAGTTGCCGGGTTCATGGTTCCGGCGCCTTTTTCCATGTCGTATGGCTGAGCAATGATACATCCCTGTTCTCCCCAAAACTGGTTGAGGCTCAGGATCATGTCTTGAAACTTCATGCCGTTTCCTCCTTCATTCATTCAAAAAGTAAAGATAAATACAATCAAACTATCCAACTTGCTGCTAAATAAAAAACCCCCATCCTTACAGCATATACATGCTGCAGGGACGAGAGCTGTTCTCCCGCGGTTCCACCCTGCTTGATTCCCGTAACGGGAATCCGCTTCAAATAACACCCGCTCCGGGCCGCCCAGTCTGCTGTATCCCGCCCGGTTCCCACCATCCCGGGCTCTCTTGAGAGCACTTGACAGACATCCTTTCCCATCAACGCGATCCAACATTTTTATCCGTAGAAAATATGTCTAGAATATTATATTCCGGTAAGGATACGATGTCAAACCTTTAAGTCCAAAGCTCGCTTCCCTGTCTCCAGGCCTGAAGTTTTCTTTCAAATTTCTCTTCGCAATAGATGCAGAGACACCCCAGGATTTCTTCTTTGGTTTTTTTATTCCAGCGCAAGCGGTCCAATATTTTAAGTTCGGCTCCTAAAAGCTGTCCCATAATGGCCAGGCTTCCGGGATTTA
Source organism: Peptococcaceae bacterium (assembly GCA_012517475.1). Classification (GTDB taxonomy): domain Bacteria; phylum Bacillota; class Desulfitobacteriia; order Desulfitobacteriales; family Syntrophobotulaceae; genus Dichloromethanomonas. The sequence continues at coordinate 70,970 of JAAYUV010000027.1, forward strand.
ACGTTTTAACCGGCCTGTTGTTTTTACATGCGGCACATAGCAGCCCCCCCGCCTCAGCGCTGAGAAATGCCTGTTCCCCTTTCAAATCCCTGCCGCATTCAGCACATCGATCCAGGGCAGGAAGGTATCCCAAAAGATGCATGAGCCGAAGGGAATAGGAAGCTTGGGCAATGTAAGGATCTAAATGTTTCAGTAAAAACAGAAAACTTAAGGTTAAGGTAAACGCTTCCGGTTCCGGCTGTTCTTTAATTGTGGAAACGTCAAGAAGCTCGGTTATGCCGGAGGCCGCGATCGTCCTGTCAAAATCATCCCAAAGGTGAATAAAGTTCTCTTTTGGCTGTGCCTGACTAACCGTATCCAGGGTTTTCCCCCTGTAGAGAAGGAAATCGGCATAGGTAAAAAGCTGGGTGCCTCCTCTTTGGGTACTTTTGGGTTTGCGCACACCCTTGGCAACAGCTTCAATCTTCCCTTTTTCTCTGGAAAAAAGGGTAATTAACCTGTCCGACTCTCCATATTCCCGACTGCGGATTACAATGGCATCAGCCGAGTAGACCGGCATTTCTCTATCCCCACCCAACAAACCTTCTATAAAAAATTATTCAAGAAGAGCTAAACCTGAACTTGTTCCCAACCTGTCCGCGCCCGCTTTAACAAGTTCCAGGGCGAATTCTTTGGTCCTGATTCCGCCTGACGCCTTTACCTTCAGGGATGGACCGACCCATTCCCTTAAGTTTCGGACATCTTCCACCGTTGCTCCTCCAAAAAATCCTGTAGACGTTTTTATAAAATCGGCCCCGGATTCTTTTACAATTTCCGATGCCTTTTTCTTCTCTTCCGGATCCAACAGGCTGGTTTCAATGATGATTTTGATTTTCAGTCCACAGCTTTGGGCAGTCTGTACCATCATTTCTATATCCCTTTGCACTGCCTTCCAATCCCCGGATTTGGCCCTTCCAATATTCATTACGCAATCCACTTCTCTGGCCCCATGGGCTTTTGCCGCCAGGATCTCCTGAACTTTTATTTCCGTAATAGCCGCCCCAAGCGGAAACCCTACTACCGTTGAGGGGGCGACACTCGTACCATGCAATAAACGGGCAGCCGTACAAAGATAGGATGGGTTTACACACACAGAGGCAAATCCGTGTTTTACCGCCTCATGGCAAAGGGTGACAATATCTTTTTCCGTAGCCTCAGGCTTCAAAAGCGTATGATCTATTTTTCCTGCCAGTTCCATGTTGATTCTTTCCCTTCAGAAAATTGTAAGAAGGTAACTTATTCCCTCAAATCATCAAAGTTATATCCAAATTCTTTAAGATGGGCCTGCTGATTACGCCAATCCTTTCTGACTTTCACCCAAAGCTCCAAAAAGACTTTGCTTCCGAGCAATTCTTCAATCTCTTCCCTGGCCAGACGGCCAACTTCTTTTAATACATTCCCGTTTTTTCCTATTACAATACCCTTTTGTGACTCACGTTCTACTAAAATAACCGCTCCGATCTTGATTAACGATTTCTTTTCCTGCATGCGCTCAACGATAACAGCCAAAGAATGGGGTACTTCCTCCCTTGTCAAATGCAGGAGTTTTTCTCTGATCATTTCCGCCACCACAAATTTTTCAGGTTGATCAGTAACTTCGTCTTCGGGGTAATACATGGGACCAGGCGGTAAAGCGTCGAAAATCAGGTCCAATAATTTTGCGGTATTCTCCGCCTGTATCGCAGAGATAGGAATGATTTCCTTATAATCTATCAATTTGGAGAATTCCGCAATTTTTATAAGAATTTCATCTTTCGTCAGCAAGTCTATTTTGTTCAAAGCCAAAATACAGGGAATCCCGCTTTCTTTGATTATTTCCATAACATACTCGTCACCGCTTCCCAACGGAACCGATGCGTCAACTACGTATACAACGAAATCCACCCCTCTTAATGTACTCTTGGCGGCGGTGACCATATATTCTCCAAGCCGGTGCTGCGGCTTATGGATTCCGGGGGTATCAAAAAAAATAACCTGCCCCCTCTCTTCGGTCAGGATACATTGAATCCGGTTTCGGGTTGTTTGAGGTTTATCCGAAATAATCAGCACTTTTTGACCGAGAAGCGTATTCAGTAACGTCGACTTACCGGCATTGGGCCTTCCGATTACCGCTACAAAGCCGGAGCGGAATTCCTTTTTTCCTTCCTGATTCAAGTGTCACACCTCCCCCATTTAAGCTTTAAGCCCTGATTCAGGCAAAAACTCCGGTCCAAATGAATTTGGCAAAAGCTCAACCAGCGTAGTTATTTTCTTTTCCCCTTTACCGTTTAACAAAAGGATATCACAGTTTTGAGCAAATTCTCTGATTACCTGCCTGCATGCACCGCAAGGGGCGGGAAAATCGCCGGCGGGAACCGCTATCGCGATTGCCTTGATCTTTCTTTCTCCTAATCCGGTCCCGGTAAATACGGCATTTCGTTCAGCACAAACAGTCAATCCATAGGAGGCATTCTCTACATTCGAACCGGTTGTGATTCTTCCGGATTCCCATAAAACCGCTGCCCCTACCCTGTACTTGGAATAAGGTGCATAGGCATTTTCATATGCTTCAGCCGCCCTGCGGTATAATTCCTGATATTTTTCATCCATTTTCCCACAACCCCTCAACGTAAGGTCATTTATTTATAATAATATATATACTCATTAATAGAAATACGGCCCAAATATCATTATTCCAATAACCACGGACTGAATCGCCGTTACCAGTACCGCCCCTGCAGCAATGTCTTTGGCAATACCTGCAATGGGGTGATAACCCGGCTGAACCAAATCAACAACCCTCTCCAGTGCCGTATTAAATAACTCCGCTGCTATAACGCTTCCAATAGCATAAGTAATAAACAACCAATGTATTCCGGAAATTTTCAAGTAAAATCCTGCTGTAATCACCACAAAAGAGGCAAAAAAATGAAACCTCAAGTGTTTTTCGGTTTTTAACGAATGAAAAATTCCTTTACAAGCACCTTGACAGCTTCTAAGAAAAGAGGACGGTTTTTCCTTGAATTGACTCATAACTCCTCCCTGGAAATCAGCGGGAAAGTTCAAGCTTTTCCATTACCTGTTCCTCAGCCCGTCTCATGACAACGGCTTCTTCCTCCGAATCATGGTCAAATCCCAGCAGGTGAAAAGTACCATGCACAGCTAAATATAGGATTTCCCTTTCGAAGGAATGCCCGTATTCTTCTGCCTGAGCACGCGCCCTTTCTACAGAAATGACAATATCACCCAGAATAGGGTCCTCATATACTGCTAAACTCTCTACATCATTAATTACATCTTCAAATTCAGCAGCATCTTCTTCTAAGAAATCTTCAATAAAGATTTCCGGTTCTCCTTCTCCTTTTTCCATCATCGCAAAAGAAAGGACATCGGTTGGGCGATCTACCCCCCTGTAGGACTTATTGAGTTCATGGATGGTTTGGTCATCAACCAGAACAAGTCCAATCTCTGCATCGTCCGGGCCTCCCCCGACTATTAGCGCTTCATAGATTCCTTTTTTCAGCAGCTCCTGAAGCAAAGTTTTTTCTTTTTGTCCCACTGAATTCTCTTCCCAGGTAATATCTAATTCCATACCGGTGGGGCTGTTGCAAAACAACAGCTCCTCCCTCCCTTTTATATCATTCTTCTATTTGGAAGTATTCTTTTTGCTTTCTGTTTCTTCAGGTTCGCTCAGGGTTTGCGCCTCATCCTTTTTGACTTCTTCTTTATCTTCTTCCTTATTATTATGATCTTTTTCATCCGTTTTCATAATCTCTTCTTCGCTTTGTGCAGTTCGGGCTGATTCAATGACCTTTAATTTAGAGGGAGGCAGCTCGGGATATTCCACGCGGGAATGGAAAATCCCGCTAAGAACTTTTACAAAGGCAATGGAAATTTTGTCCAAATCTCTAAAAGTAAGATCACACTGATCAAGAAGACCTTCATCAAATTTCTCTTTAATAATTTTCCTTACCAATCCCTCGATCCTGCCGGGAGTGTTCCCTTTTTGGGAACGAACTGCAGCTTCCACATTATCTGCCAGAAGAACCAGTGCAGCTTCCTTGGATTGAGGACGTATCCCGTCATAACGGAATGCCTCCTCAGGGATATCCGGATTTTCTTCAAGCGCCTTATGATAGAAGAATGATGCGAGGCTGTCACCATGATGTTGAGCTATAATATCCCGGATGCTTTCCGGTAATTTATGTTCTTTAGCCATCTCCAAACCGTCTTTCACATGAGAAATCACGATGAGAGAGCTCAAAGTAGGTGCAATCTTGTCATGCGGATTGTCTTTTGAAAATTGATTCTCGATAAAGAAATAGGGGCGTTTCAATTTGCCGATATCATGATAAAGAGCCCCGACCCGTACAAGGACAGGATCGGCTTTCACTTCCTCGGCGGCTGTCTCGGCAAGATTCCCTACCAAAACACTATGGTGATATGTTCCCGGAGCTTCCATCAACAATTCTTTTAACAAAGGCGCATTGGGGTTGGATAACTCCAGGAGCCTGACTGCAGAAGTAATATTAAACCCGGATTCGAACCATGGCAAGGTTCCCATGGTTAAGACCGATGCAAAAAAACCGTTGGATATAGCAAGAACACAGCCGATAAGCCAGTAAGTGGGATTGAGGCCCAGGATTAACGCCACTGCACTGACTAAAGCAACGTTAACCAAAGCAAGGTAAAGACCTGCCCTGGCCAGATCAGATCGTTGATCCAGCTTGGCAACACTTTGGATACCAATAAGTCCTCCAATTAAAGCGAACAACCCGGCCAGAGATCCTGAAGCCCCAACCGAGCCGGGATCGGCCATGGTCCCTACAAAAACCCCGAGAATAATTCCAACGACAATAGCAATCTTTACGCCCAAGAGAATGGTTACTGTCATAGTAACCCATGCTGCCGGAATAAGAATGGCCGTCAAATTATTTAAATCACTTTTTCCGAGATTAATGGCCAAAAAGGCTTTGCCTAAAGCCAGGACCAGAAACATGAGGATCCCTATCAAAACAAGCCTTTTCCATTTCTCGAAGATATCCGGAGTTATCTGGTATGAGAATACCAAAAGAATGAACATAGAAACCAAGACAAGAATTGCAATTCCTGCCGTTGGTTTCCAGGGAGATTTTACTTTAATCAACCCGTAAGCCAGCAATACCTGGGATACCCTTTCATCCACTATCTCCCCGGGCCCAACGATTTTCTCGTTGGCAACATAAGTATGAACCGAAGGCTTTACCCTGGAACTGGCAATATCTTTTAGCTTTTTCGTTTCAGCCTGATCCACAATCAGCGTGGGATTAGACACCAATAGTTCAATGAAGTCCTGGGAAAAAGTCTTCATCACAGGTGTCAAACTGGATTTGTTGATTTGCTCTTTCATCCTGTCTTTCAACAATGGGACTTCCGTTTTGGATTTAGCACCGCTATTAGGATCCCGCGCGATCCCCAAGATAACCCTGCTGATGATCTGTTCGGATTTTTCCATATCATTTTCCGAGAGACTCAGCATGGATTGCAGCGTATTGTCGGTCAAGATGGAAAATGGGGGTGTTTTCCTTAATTCCGCAATTTTTTGAGAAGTATCCATTTTTGAATTGCTTTGCTGTTTTAGAAGCTGAAAACAATGGCTTAAATTATCGGATAAAAAAGAAATCTGGGTTTCATCGGGAGTATATACAGAGGCAACAGAATTAGCCGCCGATTCCTGTTCTTCATAATAGGTTGTGAGATCCGTAATCTCTAAGGTATAGGGTGCAGTAATTAATTGCGGACTTGGTTCGCCCAGCTCCACATTGAGCTTTGAACCAAAGAGTCCGGAAGAGATCACTGAGGTAAAAAGCAAAAAAAACAAAACGAAAACAGATACCTGATATTTGAATTTTGAATTCTGATACGGTACTTTCGGGGAAAGTAATTTTTTAATTTTTTTATCCAAGATCCATCAATCCTTACCTGACTACTCGTCCTCTTTTTTGGAAGGATGGTCACCCTTCTCCTCATAAGCATGAATAATGCTTTGCACAAGCGGGTTACGTACAATATCGTCGACGGTAAAGTAATGGAAGGAAATATCGGATATACCCTTTAGGATACGCTGTACTTCAATAAGCCCTGAATAATGGCCGCGAGGGAGATCCACCTGGGTGATATCTCCTGTAACCACAGCTTTTGACCCAAATCCCAGACGCGTTAAAAACATCTTCATTTGTTCGGGGGATGTATTTTGGGCCTCATCCAGAATAATGAAGGAATCATCGAGGGTACGCCCGCGCATATAGGCCAAGGGAGCAATTTCTATGGTTCCCTTTTCGATATACCTGCCTGTAGTCTCTGGTCCGAGAAGATCAAACAGAGCATCATAAAGCGGCCTCAGATAAGGATTCACTTTTTCCTGAAGGTCACCGGGCAGGAATCCGAGTTTCTCACCGGCTTCCACTGCAGGACGGGTAAGAACGATCCGGTTAACTTCTTTTGCCCTTAAAGCCTTAACGGCCATAACCACAGCCAAATAGGTCTTACCTGTTCCCGCCGGACCTATGCCAAAAACCAGAGACTCTTTTTCAATCGCTTTTACATATTTGGATTGCCCCATTGTTTTTGGTTTAATCGGCCGGCCTCTTTGGGTGGTTGCAATGACTCTGGTCAGGCTTTGAGCCATATCCTGCTCACTGCCTTCTTCCACTTTAGAAACCACATAGGTAACATCTGCCAAGGTCAGACTATTCCCCTTCCTGATCAGGGTCAGGAGCTGCTCCAAAACAGACTCAGCCAGCTTAACATGAAGGTCTTCACCCGAAACTGTCATTTCTTCTCCACGGACAACAATCTGACAGCCTAACCGTTCCTCCAGAAAACGCAAGTGGACATCTTCTAAACCTAATAGATTTAAAGCCTCATCGCCGTCTTTGAGATTTAATTTGGTTTCACTACGCAATCTGTTTCCCCCATTGCTACATGAAGTCGCGCTACTGCCTGTAGACTGCAAGTTCTTCGAAGGTTTCAATCTCAACCCTGATGAATTCCACTCCTTTTTCGGAAGAAAGAACCCGGACTTTGTCCTGAAGGACTTTGGCTTCCGGCGGTATCTTCCCTTTCAGCTCTTCCCTGGCTAAGGTTTCAGCTAGCTCCTTAGCTACCGATACTGTACGTTCAACATGAACTCTTTGCGTTTCTTCATACTGTATTTGTATAATTTCGACAGGGAATCGCCAATTCCTCCAAACAGGCAGCGCATAACTCTTTGTTTCTTGAATTGATTCAGAATATGGACTTTTTTGGTTTGTTATCATTATTACTCTATCTTTTATTTTTATACCCCAGCCATGAGCAACATTTCCAGTTTTCTCAGTAATATCCTCTGTGTGGGGAACTTTTTTTTCAGAACTGTACCAGACTCTGCCCCGTACAAAACCCTTTGCTGCAGGCGCATCAACAGCGTTTTGTTTCGCTCCGGCTTTGCCGCCTACGTCAAAACTATATTCGGTCATACCGCCCGAAGCCTTAATCAGGACTTGTCCCTTTTTAACGATCTGTCCTTCTTTTACAACCGGGATCCCCTGAATTACAATAACATCTTCAACAAAGCCCGTCTTGGCTGCAATTAAATCTCCTTTGTAAATCACCTTTTGAGGCAGGGTTTTTTCGACAACCCGGATCCGGATATTCGTTCCCCGTTCCTCCATTGTTACCCACACCAGGTCCGGTATATTTTCCTGAAGCTGTTTACTCATTTGGTCCAGATTGAGGCCATTTTTTAAAGTCCATTTGTTTAGCCCGACTTTTTGGGCCTCCGCGATGATCTTACTCTCTGGCACCCGTTCGTTACCTTCGACAGTAACGGATATGACAAATTGGGAAAGAACAGCCAGTGCTGCAAAAATAATAAAAAGCCCGATCATAAGTCCTTTCCGTCGCTGCCAGCGCAAAGCTACAAACGGGAAACCATATTTTGCCCGGATATTTAATTTCACTCCATTCTCCTTGGCTGCCTTGCGCAAAGTACTGAAGTCCCGGGTATTGATTTCCGCGACAAACGAATCCGGTAATTCCCTTCCGTTATAAAAAATAATTCCGTCTTTCAGTGCTTGATTAAGAAATGCAGATACCCCTTCTCCCCGAACTTTAATGTAAACCCGCCCTTGAACATAGCGAAAAATCTTGCTGAACATATTTTATCCCTCCCCGAAGCTGAGCTGGGAGATCTGACCATGCAAGTGAATCTCGGTATCCAGCACTGTTGTGAGCACAAAGCTCTTCCCTCTGATACTCAGTTTCCCCTGGGGGGTTTTCAGGATAATTTCTTCATTCGAAAAAAGGATGACATCCTGAAAATATTCAACGATCATTTCAGAACGCCCCATTAATGTTATTTTCGGTCCGCCGTCCAGGATATCCGAAGGAAATTCCAGGACTTCCCCGGCCTGTTTTTGCAGTTTCTTGAACATAGGCACCACTCCCTTCCATAGCATGTCTATGCATAAAAAGGGAAGAATAGTCCAAGTTCATCGGCAGCTCTTTGCGTCCATAGCATCCCTGCACTAGTAGATCGATTCGTAAATCGCGTTAATATATGAAGCCCATGATGACATCAATTCGCTTTATCCGGGCAAGTCTCTGTAATGGATAGACGCTTTCGGCAGATTGCGCCGTCCGTGGCGCAATCTGCCGCGCTCCGCATCCCGTTACGCATGCGTAACGGGATGCGGAGCGCGGCTGTTTCGATGCGTGAAGGCGTTTAATAGCCTTCACGGGATGGCCTAGTGCCGTGATGCCATGGATGGCAAAAAAACGGCGGCCATGGAGGGCGCTATCTGCCGAAAGCGGAATTGTGGGACCCAGACCAATCCCAGATACTTATGGGCTACATATATGTGCTTATTTATTTAAAGAACGTTGCACTAGACATCGTGTCCGTCGCGCATTAGTCCTTCTATGGACGTTTGCCGCTCCTTGCCATCCGTGGCACCGCGGCATTAGTCCTTCCATGGACGTTAAAGGGGACGTAACGAAACTTAGTTTTGTCATGTCCCCTTTTTCTGTAAAGATACTTTGGTGGCTTCCTCTTCTAAATTACGGAGTAACCTTTGGGGGTTTATGATGGTGAGTGGCTTGCTCATATGCATAAGCTATTTCAACAAGAGTTGGTTCACTCCACTGACGCCCCATAAATTCAACACCTATGGGCACTCCTTGAGGGGCATTTGTATCGGGAGTCGAAAAACCGCTAGGAACAGTAATAGCAGGGGTTTGGGCAATCGAAGCGAGGATTCCGTTACGTCCAGGTTGACCTCCATCGGCAATCTTTGCCACAAGCACTTGTTGATGTGGATAAACAAAGGCATCAAGCTTATTGTCGTCCATCGTTTTCTTAACTAATTCTCTCAGTGCTGCTCCATTTTCCAAAGCTTTTTTATACTTAGGATCCTTTAAGTTGTTCGGCATTAGTGCCTGAGAATCGTTAATCAGTTTTTGAATGGATTTATCCAATGTTCCGCTCTCCATTAACTCTTTACTGTTATGGATCGGAGCGTTTGGCCCAAGCGTTTTGAAATAATCGTCGAGGTTGGGATTACTCTCCCAAACTTGCACATCACACTCTGCAGATATCTTTTTAGTATCAAAATTAGGATCATCAATGTAGATAATCTCGGCCCCTTGAGTTTTCATATCTTCAAGAGCTTTATTAAAGACTTTAGTTACTTCAGGATCTTGGCCAACAATGGCTTTTACTACGCCCAAACGTTTTCCTTTAAGACCGTCTTTTTTTAAGAAGGCGGAGTAATCAGAAGGGATATGACCCTGTGCTGCTGCGGTTATCTTATCGGACGGATCAACCCCGGCCAGGATGTTTAACAGGACAGCAGCATCAGCAACTGAGCGGGTTATGGGACCTGCCATATCTTGAGTCAATGCAGCGGGGATAATCCCTGTTCGGCTTAAAAGCCCATAAGTAGGTCTTACTCCTACAAGGCTTTCAGCAGAAGACGGGGATCGAACAGAGTTAACTGTATCGCTTCCCATACCTGCAACAGCAAAATTAGCAGCAACCGCGGTAGCCGTACCACCGCTGGAACCGCCCGGCGTACGTGTCAGATCATAGGGATTCAAGGTTTGTCCGGCCAAAGAACTCATCGTTGTACCGGCACGTGCTAGTTCATGCAAATTTACCTTGGCTATTATTATTGCCCCTGCATCACGTAGTTTTTTTGTAAGAAAAGCATCTTTTAAAGGCTGGCTCTTGGCCATTGCTTTATTTGCACCCGATGTAGGCATGTCGGCAGTATCAAAGTTATCTTTTAAAACAATAGGAATACCATGCAGCGGCCCCCTTGCACCTTTGCTTTTTCTTTCTTGATCAAGTGCTTTTGCTTCTTCTATAGCCTTAGGGTTAACTAAAATAACAGAATTTAATTTGGGTCCCTGTTTGTCATATTTCTCAATCCTATCGAGGTAAAACCTTACAATTTCCTCAGAGGTGTATTTTCCTTCAGATAAGCCTTTCTGAAGGTCTTGGATACTTGTCTCCAAAAATGGACTTTCGCTTTTTGCCGGCGCGGATGGTGACGCAGGCGAAGTTGCTGTGCTGCAGCCGCTTAAAAATGTGCTCAGTAAGAGTATTGCTGCAGTCAAGATGGGAATCAGGCCTTTACTTTTTCGCATCTGAATAAACCCTCCCTTTAAAATAAATATTTCTTATTTCTGAAGCACCAATCCAACAAAAAAACGCTTAGTCTAATTTTTCTATTAATTTCTGATTAATGAAAAACTAAGAAATGAAAACAAAGCGACTTTGTGTTTATGGTGTTACAGAACTGTTAACATTTGCTATCGCATATTTCATGCCAAATCATAGATTTGGTGGTGATTATGACAATATTAGTATCAGTTCTACAATATATCCATTAATTTGCTATTAATTAGATTCCTATAGTCATAAGTTTTTGTACTATTTTTGAAAATGGATTTTGCCCAAGTTACTTATTGAAACAATCCTAATATTCTAAAACGTAACACTGTTTCAGGATGAAACGTTTGGCATGCCTCTTTTTTTATTGTCCATTTTACAGGGTACATTTTATTTAGTTACAGCCCCTTCTTTTTGTCCAATTTATAAAATTTGTTAATTACCCAGGAGCTCTCTCACAATTTGGTTAACGATCTTTCCATCAACTCTTCCCAGTGCAAGAAAAATTTCATTATTTAGCACCTTCTTTAACATGATCGGTTTCTTGAAGCACCTTTTTCTTCGCAGCACTTTTAGCCAAATTTCCGATGATGACTACCAGTATGGCAAGACCAAAGGGGATAACGTATTCAAGCACATGGTAGTTATGAAGGAACTTGAAGGATGTATCATTAAGAACCATTTCTCCGGCAGTGTATCCTAAGAGACCCGCACCGATCGAGACCAGCCAGGGCCATCTGTCCATTAGACTGGATAAGAGTGTACTGCCAAATATAACAATTGGAATACTAAGGCAAAGCCCGAAGATTAAAAGAGGAATATTCCCGCCTGCTGCCCCGGCTACAGCCAGAACGTTGTCCAGGCTCATGAGCAGGTCGGCAAAGATGATGACCTTGATAGCACCCAGGAGATTTCCGGAAGCCTCTAAATGATGCTCTTCCCCTCCCTGATCTTTGAGCAGTTTTACTGCGATCCAGGTGAGAAGCATACCGCCTACGGCTTGAACAAACGGAACTTTAAGAAGTACTGCTGCAACCGCTGTTAAAATAATACGCAAAGCGACAGCTCCGAAGGTTCCCCAGAAGATACCTTTCTTTTTGTCCTTTTCATTCAGGTTTAAGGTGGCAAGGGCGATAACCACCGCATTGTCGCCGCTTAAAACCAGATTGATAACAATAATACTTAAAAGACTGCTCCAGAAGCTTATATTGGTGAAATCCATTCGTTAATGACAACTCCTTCTCCAAGCTATATCAGGGAAGTCTCAAAATGGTGAACAGTATCCAACAGAGAATAGCACCAACAAACGACATGGAGATACCCCAGATCATCATACCTTTGAACAGCGGTTTTCTGTCGATATAATCAGGCGCACCGGAGATAAATACCGCACCGGTTGTGGAAAGCGGGCTCATATCGGTTAAGTGGCCTGCAACAACAATC